>JAZJXZ010000032.1:0-45662 GCA_040390605.1 Pseudomonadota bacterium | reverse complement strand
CGAGGAAGTTGGCCGGGAACATGCCGTTCAGCTTGATGATGTCCATCGTCGCCATGGCGAGGCCGGCACCGTTGACCATGCAGCCGATGTCGCCGTCGAGCTTGATGTAAGCGAGGTCGTATTTGGAGGCTTCGAGCTCGGAAGGGTCTTCCTCGGTCTCGTCGCGCAGCTCCATCAGGTCCTTGTGGCGGAACAGCGCATTCGAATCGAAGCCGACCTTGGCGTCGAGCACGAGCAGCTTGTTGTCGTCGGTGACGGCGAGCGGGTTGATCTCGATCTGCGCGGCATCGGTGCCGAGGAACGCGTCGTACAGCTTCGACGCGACGTTGGCGGCCTGCTTGGCGAGATCGCCCTTGAGGCCCAGCGCATTGGCGACGGCGCGGCCGTGATGCGGCATGAAGCCGGTCGCAGGGTCGACGTCGAAGGTCTGGATCTTTTCCGGCGTGTCGTGCGCGACGGTCTCGATGTCCATGCCGCCCTCGGTCGAGACGACGAACGCGACGCGGCCGTGAACGCGGTCAACCAGCAGCGCGAGGTAGAATTCCTTGGCAATGTCGACGCCGTCGGTGACGTAGAGGCGGTTGACCTGCTTGCCATGCTCGCCGGTCTGGATCGTCACCAGCGTGTTGCCGAGCATGTCGGCTGCGGCGGCGCGGACCTCATCCTCGGTGCGGGCGAGACGGACACCGCCCTTGGCGTCGGGGCCGAGTTCCTTGAACTTGCCCTTGCCGCGGCCGCCGGCGTGAATCTGCGCCTTCACGACGTAGAGCGGGCCAGGAAGCTTCTTCGAAGCGGCAACCGCTTCCTCGACGGTAAGCGCGGCAAAGCCGGCAGGGACGGGCACGCCGAACTTGGCGAGCAATTCCTTGGCCTGATATTCGTGAATGTTCATGGGATGCGCCAAAAGCCTTTTTGGGATCGGGACGCACAGGCCCTAAGCACAGCTTCCGGCGTGAATCCACCCTGCTTCACTGTGCAGGCGTGTAGTTCGGCTTTGCGCGGGTCAGCCGAGACCGAGTTTGCACAGCGCCGCCGAGCTGGCAGTGACGGTGACGATCTCCGGATCGTCGAGTGAGCGCAGCCGGTAGAGTAGCTGATCGAGGTCGCGCGAGCGGCTCGCCTTGCCGAGCCCGGCCATGCGGCGCAACTGGAGCAGCGAGAGGCGGTGGACCATGCGATCGGCCATGCAGGTGGCGGTGCGCTCGTCGACTCCGGCGTTCATCAAGCCGGCACGGACCGGGGCCTGCGGCGTGGTACAGCCGGCAAGCAGCAGTGCAACGCCGACACCCAGCACCGTTCGCTTCGAGCGAAGTCGAGAAGCCTTCGCGCAAACCATATTTCTCGACTGCGCTCGAAACGAACGGAGGAGGTGAACCATCATGCCTCGCAAGCCTTGTCGGAGGTCGCTATAGCGCGCCCCATGTCCTGGACAACCGGCCTTCCCCTGTTCCTTGTCACCGTGATCGGCATGGAGGGTTTCGCCTATGTCGCGCATCGTTGGGTGATGCACGGCTTCGGCTGGTTTCTGCATGAGAGCCATCATCGCGCGCGCCAGGGTAACTGGGAGCTGAACGATCTCTACGCGGCGATCTTCGCGGTGCCGTCGTTCCTGCTGATCCTCGGCGGCGTTCAGCTCGGCTGGTGGCCGGGCTGCACCTGGATCGGCGCGGGCATCGCCGCTTATGGCGCGATCTATTTCGGCTTTCATGACGTCATCGTGCATCGCCGCATCGCGACGCGCTATCTGCCGCGCTCCTCCTATATGAAACGCATCATCCAAGCGCACCGGCTCCATCATGTGGTCGAGACGCGGGAGGGCAATGTGAGCTTCGGCTTCATCTGGGCGCCAAAGCCCGAGGCGCTCAAGGCCGAGCTCAAGCGCCGTGGCCATGCCGGCGTACGCGCGCCGGTCGGCGGCGACCCGGCCCCGCGCTGAACTTGCCTGTAGCCTTCTGGATCGCCGCAACGATCGCGGTGACGATGCTCGGCCTGTCCAAGGGCGGGTTCGCCGGGATGGGCGCCCTCGCGCTGCCGCTGATCGCATTGACGATCTCGCCGGTGCAGGCGGCGGCGATCCTGCTGCCGGTGCTGATCGTGCAGGACGTGGTCGGGGTCTGGGCGTTTCGGCATAGCTGGGACGGCTATGTGCTGGGCTGGATGCTGCCGGGATCGGTCATCGGCATCGCGCTCGCCTGGGCCTTCGCTGCCTATGTGCCGGAAAGCGCGGTGCTCGGGCTGGTCGGGGCGATCTCGATCGTCTTCGGCCTCTACCGCCTGTGGCTCGACCGCGGCGGCGCGATCCGCGCGCCGGCGCGCTCACCCGGCTGGCTCGGCACGCTGCTCGGCATTGCCTCGGGCTTCACCAGCCAGATCGCCCATGCCGGCCAGCCGCCGTTCCAGATCTGGGTGCTGCCGCGCCGCCTGCCGCGCGATACGTTGGTCGGCACCACGGCGATCTTCTTCGCCGCGACCAACTGGCTCAAGGTGCCGGCTTATTACGCGCTGGGCCAGTTCACCCGCACCAACCTGACGATCGCGGCGATGCTGGTGCCGCTGGCGATCGCCACGACGCTGGCGGGCGTGTGGCTGGTGCGGCGTGTGCCGGCGGAGCGATTCTATACCGCCATCTATGCGCTGATGGTGCTCGTCGGCGCGAAACTGGTGTGGGACGCGGTGGTTTAGGCCACCACCTACCCAATCGTCATGCTGAACTCGTTTCAGCATCCATGCGCGACCAGCGGCCCCACGGACGTCGCTCCTGGTTCGAATGGTCGCGCATGGATCCTGAAACAAGTTCAGGATGACGTTCGTATTTTGGGGCCTGGCTCGACCTCAGTCGAACAGCGAAGACACCGAGGTCTCGTCGGCGATGCGCTTGATCGCCTCGCCGAGCAGCGGGGCGATGGTCAGGTGGCGGATGCGCGAAGCCGCCGCGACCGGTTCGAGCGCGCCGATCGAGTCGGTGATGACCAGTTCTTCGAGCGCCGAGCCCTCGACCCGCGCGACCGCGCCGCCCGACAGTACGCCATGGCTGACATAGGCGGCGACGCCCGCCGCGCCGGCTTCCTTCAGCGCGGCGGCGGCGTTGCACAGGGTGCCGGCCGAATCGACGATATCGTCGATCAGGATGCAGAAGCGGCCCTCGACCTCGCCGATGATGTTCATCACCTCGGACTCGCCGGCGCGCTCGCGGCGCTTGTCGACGATCGCCAGCGGAGCGTTGTCGAGCCGCTTGGCCAGCGCGCGGGCGCGCACCACGCCGCCGACGTCGGGCGAGACGACCATCAGGTTGCGGCCGCCGTACCGCGTCTGGATGTCGGCCGACATGACCGGCGCGGCGAACAGATTGTCGGTCGGGATGTCGAAGAACCCCTGGATCTGCCCGGCATGGAGATCGACCGACAACACGCGGTCGGCGCCGGCGACGGTGATCAGGTTGGCGACCAGCTTGGCCGAGATCGGCGTGCGCGGGCCTGGCTTCCGGTCCTGCCGGGCATAGCCGAAATAGGGCACGACGGCGGTGATGCGCTTGGCAGAGGCGCGTTTCAGCGCGTCGATGCAGATCAGCAACTCCATCAGATTGTCGTTGGCCGGAAAGCCGGTCGACTGGAGCACGAAGACGTCCTCACCGCGGACATTCTCGAGGATCTCGACGAACACTTCCTCATCCGCGAAGCGGCGGACCAGCGCCTTGGTCAGCGGAATCTCGAGATAATCGGCGATCGCCTTGGCCAGCGGCAGGTTGGAATTGCCGGTCATCAATTTCATGGACGGTCCCCGATTGCTTCGCGTCCCCTTAGATGCGGTGTTCCGTTACGGGAAGAGGCATTGCCGCTCCGGGACCGAGACCGTAGAGCGCGGCGATGACCGTCCTCACCCGTTTCGCGCCTTCACCCACCGGCCAGCTGCATGTCGGCAATATCCGCACCGCGCTGCATAACTGGATGTTCGCGCGGTCGCGCGGCGGGAAATTCATGCTGCGGATCGACGATACCGATGCCGAACGCAGCGAGGAGCGCTTCGTCGAGGCGATCCGCGCCGATCTCGCCTGGCTCGGCCTGGCGCCCGATGGCGAGGAGCGCCAGTCGGCGCGTTTCGCGCTCTACGAGGCACGCTTCGCCGAGCTGCACGCGGCGGGCCGCGTCTATCCCGCCTATGAGACGGCGCAGGAGCTCGACCTGAAGCGCAAGGTGGCGCTGGGGCGCGGCCTGCCGCCGGTCTATGATCGCGCCGCGCTGGCGCTGTCCGACACGGATCGGGCCGCACTGGAGGCGGATGGCGTCAAGCCGCACTGGCGCTTCAAGCTCGACCACGGCACGCCGATCGAATGGGACGACCTGGTGCGCGGTCACCAGAAGTTCGATCCGGCGACGATGAGCGATCCGGTCGTGCGCCGCGCCGATGGTTCGTGGCTCTATATGCTACCCTCTGCGATCGACGATGCCGAGATGGCCGTCAGCCATGTCGTGAGGGGCGAGGACCATGTCTCCAATACCGCGCTGCAGATCCAGATGTTCGCCGCACTTGGCGTCAAGCCGCCAAGCTTCGCGCACGAGGCGTTGCTGACCGGAAGCGAGGGCAAGCTTTCCAAGCGGCTCGGGTCATTGGGCGTCGATCATTTCCGCGAAATCGGGATCGAACCCCAGGCGGTGCGCGCCTTGCTGGCGCGGATCGGCACCAGCGATCCGGTCGAGCCGATCGCCGACGCGGCGCCGCTGATCGCAAGCTTCGACTTCGCGCGTTTCGGGCGCGCGCCGGCACGCTTCGACGAGGCGGAACTTGCCGCGCTCAACGCCAAGATCATCCACCGGCTCGATTTCGCCGCCGTCGCCGATCGCCTGCCCGAGGGCATGGGCGCGGCCGAGTGGGAGGCCGTGCGCCCGAACCTGACGACCGTCGCCGATGCGTCCGTCTGGTGGCGAGTCATTGCCGGCCCGATCGCAACGCCAGTCGCAGCCGAGGACACCGATTTCCTCGCGGCAGCGGCGAAGATCGCGGCGGCGATCGATTGGTCGGCCGACCCGTGGCACGCGCTGACGGCGGCGCTGAAGGCCGAGACCAGGCGCACGGGCAAGGCGCTGTTCCTGCCGCTGCGGCGCGCGCTGACCGGGCTCGATCACGGCCCCGACATGGCCGCGCTGCTGCCGCTGATCGGCCGCGACCGCGCCCTCGCGCGCCTTTCCGGCGGATGATACATTATCTCTCTTGCATAGTGTCGGTGATGTTGTAACATTGCATCGAGTCGGACGTCAGAGCCGGCCGGCTGAACCCTGCAGTTGAACGGGAGACTTGCCATGCAAACGATGCGTCTTGTCGAAGGCTATACCCCTCCATCGCGCCTGCGCCCCGGCAGCCTGGGCCTGACCCTGCTGACCACCGGTCTGTTTGTGTCCGGGTTGTTCTTTCTCAATCCCAAGATCTTGCGACAACCGACTACCGTGCTCGATGCCTGGAACATCCCGATCGAAAAGCCAAAACCCCAGCCGACGCCGAAGCCGGTGGATCACCCCAAGACTCAGATCGAGCAGCGGGTGGTCGTTCCCGAGACCCACAATGACGTCAAACCGGTCGATCAGACTCCGATCGACTTTACCGATCACACGGAGGTGATTTTTCCGCCGGCCGATGGCGGCGCGGGCACGGTCATCCCCCAACAGGTTAAGGGGCCGCCGATAATGATCGGTGCCGATATCGATCCGCGTTACGCAAACAACTTTCAACCCACCTATCCGCCCGACGAAATCCGCGAAAGCAGGACGGGGCGCGTCACCGTCAGGGTGTTGATCGGCATCGATGGCCGGGTGAAAGACATCGAGAAGGTGAGCGCCCCCAGCGATTCCTTCTGGGAAGCGACCCGGCGCCAGGCCCTTTCCAAATGGCGCTTCAAGCCCGCGACGCGCGACGGCGAACCGTACGAGACATGGAAAACCATGAACGTCAGCTTCGTGCTCAACCAGGAACAGTAAGTTGTCCCGCGCGGTTGCCTTGCCTCGGCACTGGCAACCGCGCGCGGTCGCGCCTATCTTGGCGTCGATGAATTTCTTTCGCCGCGTCTCGCCGATCAAGGCCTCGAACGACCTGTACAGTTATGTGCGCAGGCGGCGGCCGCACCAGATGGTGTTCCTGGCGCTGTCCTTCGCGCTGACCTTCGGCATGTTCCAGCTGTTCATGATCGATACGCGGATCGTGCGGCCGTACACGCGTGACATCGTCTATTTCCAGCAATGGCGCGCCGACCGCACCGATGCGCAGATTCGCGCGCAGCAGCTGATCGACCTGCCCAAGGAAAAGGCGGCGCGCGACGCCCAGGCCAGGGCCGACGCGCAGCGCCGGCTCGCCTTCAAGCATATGGAAGACCAGCTCAAGGCAGTCGGGCTCGACTGATGCCGGGGCCACGCTGAGCAAGGACGCGCTTCGCAGCGACGCTCGCTGGATGGCGGCGGCGCTGGCGCTGGCCGAGCGCTGCCGCGGGCGCACCGCACCCAATCCCGGCGTCGGCTGCATCGTCGTCGCCGACGGCAAGGTCGTCGGACGCGGTTGGACCCAGCCGGGCGGACGCCCGCACGCCGAGGCGATGGCACTGGCCGAGGCAGGCGAAAAGTCGCGCGGCGCAACTGCCTATGTCACGCTCGAACCCTGCGCCCATGTCTCGCCGCGCGGACCCGCCTGCGCCGATGTGCTGGTCGCAGCGGGCGTGGCGCGGGTCGTCGCGGCGCTCGGTGATCCCGATCCGCGCACCAATGGCGCCGGCTTCACGCGTTTGCGCGATGCCGGAATCGCCGTCGAGTGGGGCGTCGGGGCGGAAGCGGCGGCGCGCTCCATCGCCGGCTTCCTGACCCGCAGGGCCAGGGGCCGGCCGCATGTCACGCTGAAGCTGGCGCTGTCGCTCGACGGTGCGGTCGCATTGGCGTCGGGATCGAGCCAGTGGATCACCGGCACCGAAGCCCGCGCCCACGCCCATATCGAACGCAGCCGGCATGAGGCGATCCTGGTCGGGCGCGGCACGTGGCAGACCGACGAGCCACGCCTCGATGTGCGACTGGCCGGGCTGGAACGTCGCGCGCCACGCCGCGTGCTGCTGTCGACCCAGGCGACACCATACGCCGGGGTGACGGTGATCGACGCGCCGGAGAAGATCGCGTCGCTCGACGGCGTCGATCATGTGCTGGTCGAGGGCGGCGCGACGACCGCCGCCGCGTTCCTGGCGGCCGACCTTGTCGATCGGCTGCTGCTCTATCGCGCGCCGATTCTCGTCGGTGGCGGGCGGACCCTGCCGGATATCGGCCTCACCAACCTCGCCGACGCGCATGGCCGCTGGCGCCTGCTCGATTCGCGGCCGCTTGGCAGCGACCGAGTCGAGGTCTACGAGCGCCGTCGAAGCGAGAGTTAGGGCCAGCATGTTCACCGGGATCATCACCGATATCGGCACGATCGCCTCGGTCGAGGCGCGCGGCGATACGCGCCTCGTCGTCAAGACCGCCTTCGACATGGCCAGCGTCGATCTCGGCGCGTCGATCGCCTGTTCGGGCGTGTGCCTGACCGTCGTCGACAAGGGTCCCGGCTGGTTCGCGGTCGACGTGTCGGGCGAGAGCATTGCGCGCACCGCCGCCGATCAATGGAAACAGGGCCGCCGCCTCAACCTCGAGCGCGCGATGAAGCTCGGCGACGAGCTGGGCGGGCATATCGTCACCGGGCATGTCGACGGCGTCGGTTCGGTCGTCGGCGTGTGCGCCGAGGGCGATTCGAAGAAGATCGGCTTTTCCATCCCCGCCGCGCTGGCGCCGTTCCTCGCGCCCAAGGGATCGGTGACGGTCGACGGCGTCTCGCTGACCGTCAACGAGGTGGTCGACCAGGATGACGGCACCACTCATTTCGCGATCAATCTGATCCCCCACACCCAGGCGGTGACCACGCTCGGCGCGCTCGCGCCCGGCAGCCAAGTCAATATCGAGATCGACGTGCTCGCCCGCTATCTGCAACGCATGGAGGCCTATCGTGCCAAAACCCGCTGAGCTGTCGCGCCTGCGCCACGGCTTCCTGTCCAGCCCCGAGGAGATCATCGACGAGGCGCGCAACGGCCGGATGTTCATCCTGGTCGATGACGAGGACCGCGAGAATGAGGGCGACCTGGTCATCCCGGCGCAGATGGCGACGCCGGAGAAGATCAACTTCATGGCGAAATATGGCCGCGGTCTGATCTGCCTCGCGCTGACCAAGCGCCGGGTCGACGAGCTCGGGCTCGACCTGATGAGCCGCAACAACGGCACGCGGCACGAGACCGCCTTCACCACCTCGATCGAGGCGCGCGACGGCGTCACCACCGGCATCTCCGCTGCTGACCGCGCCCGCACAGTCGCGGTGGCGATCGATTCGTCCAAGGGCCGCGACGAGATCGTCACGCCCGGCCATGTCTTTCCGCTGGTCGCGCGCGACGGCGGCGTGCTGGTGCGCGCCGGCCATACCGAGGCGGCGGTCGACGTCGCCCGCCTCGCCGGGCTCAACCCATCGGGCGTGATCTGCGAGATCATGAACGAGGACGGCACGATGAGCCGGCTCGACGACCTCGTCACCTTCGCCCAGTTCCACAATCTGAAGATCGGCACGATCCGCGACCTGATCGCCTATCGCCGGCGCCACGACCATCTCGTCGAGAAGCGCGCCGAGATGACCTTCCACAGCAAATGGGGCGGCGACTGGAAGGCGATGACCTTCTACAACAAGGCCACCGGCGACGAGCAGATCGCCCTGGTCAAGGGCCGCATCGACCCCGACCAGCCGACGCTCGTGCGCATGCACACCCTGTCCTATTTCGTCGATGCGTTCGGCGAGGAATCGGAGCGTTCGGGGCTGCTGTCGAAATCGATGGAGCTGATCGCCGAGGAAGGCGGCGGCGTGATCGTGGTGATCAACCGGCCGATGAAGGATTCGGTGTCGCGCTTCATCAAGCTGCGCGCCGAGGGCAAGGGCGCCGGCGCCCCCGAGGTGGAAGAGTTGCGCGATTACGGTGTCGGCGCACAGATCCTCGCCGAGCTGGGCGTGCAGGACATGACGCTGCTGACCAACACCCATCACACGCTGGTCGGGCTCGAGGGCTATGGCCTGTCGATCGTCGGCGAGCGTGCCATTCCCGGCACCGGAGGCGAGTAAGCATGGCAAAGGTCCTGATCGTCGAGGCGCGTTTCTACGACCATCTCAACGACCTGCTGCTCGACGGCGCACGCAGCGCGATCGAGGCAGCCGGCCACGAACACGAGACGATCACCGTCCCCGGTGCGCTGGAAATCCCCGGCGCCATCTCGCTGGCGGCAGAGAGCGAACTGTACGACGCCTATGTCGCGCTCGGCGTGGTGATTCGCGGCGAGACCTATCATTTCGAGATCGTCGCCGGCGAAAGCGCGCGCGGGCTGATGGCGCTGTCGATGGACAATCTGACGATCGGCAACGGCATCCTGACGACCGAGAACGAGGCGCAGGCGCTGACCCGCGCGAAGAAGCACGAAAAGGACAAGGGCGGCGAGGCGGCAAAGGCCGCGCTCGCCATGCTCGACCTGAAAGCCCGCTTCGCCTGACGTCATGAGCACGCCGCCGCCCTCGCGCTATCGCGTGGTCGAGCGGGACCGGCGGCTCGTCGTGATCGACACCTGGGATAAGGGCGGGTCGCCCGCGGCACCTCTTGTGTCGCGGCCAGCGCAACGCGGCGTGATCGCAGCCAGACCGTCGTCTGGCGTCGGCCCCCTGCTGGTCAACCTCGCCTGTGTCGGCGCAGCGGATGGCGAGAGCCGTCCGATCCTGACGACCATGGAATATTATGACGCCAAGGGCCCGCGCGAGATCATCCTCTCGCCGCCGGCGGCACGACGGCTCGGCCGCCTGTTGTCGCGCGCGGCGATCGCGCTGGCGGTCATCGCCGTGCTTTTGTGGACTTTCCCCTATTTGCTGATCCTGCTGGTCGGCGGTTTCTGGTTCGGCACGGCAGCGCTGGACTCTGCCGCCAAACCCGCAGTGACGCGCTGGCTCGACGGGCTCGAGGCGCAAAGCACGGCTTGAGCCCGGCGCGTCGCTTACTTATACTGATGTAAGTAAGGAACAAATCATGGCGCTCGCCCACACCTTCGAAGCCAATCCGCACTGGCTGCCGCGCAACCCGCCGCGCGCGCTGGACGACCTGCCGGGCGAGGACGGCATTCCGTTCTTCGGCAACACGCTACGCATGCTCAAGGACCCGGTGACGTTCGGGCGCCGGATGGTCGCCACCTATGGTCCGATCTACCGCAATCACGCCTTTGGCGGCCGCACCGTCATGCTGATCGGCCCCGAGGCCAATGAGCTGGTGCTGTTCGATCGCGAGAAGATCTTCTCGTCGGAACAGGGCTGGGGGCCGATGCTCAACCTGCTGTTCCCGCGCGGGCTGATGCTGATGGATTTCGACCATCACCGCGCCGACCGCAAGATGATGTCGGTCGCGTTCAAGCCCGAGCCGATGCGGCACTATGCCGGCGAGTTGAACGCCGGCATCGCCGCGCAGGTCAGCGGCTGGGCCAATCGCGAACTGCGCTTCTACGATGCGATCAAGAAGCTCAGCCTCGATCTCGCCGCGACCAGCTTTCTCGGCGTCGCGCTGGGCGACGAGGCGACCCGCATCAACCAGGCGTTCGTCGACGAGGTGCAGGCATCGGTGTCGCCGATCCGCGTGCCGCTGCCGGGCACGATGATGCGCAAGGGGGTGAAGGCGCGGCAATATCTGATCGATTATTTCCGCCGCGAAATTCCCGCACGCCGCGCCGGCTCCAACCATGTCGGCGGCATGGATTTCTTCTCGCAATTCTGCCGCGTCACCGATGAGGACGGCACGCCGCTCAGCGACCAGGCGATCGCCGACCATATGAACTTCCTGATGATGGCGGCGCACGACACCATCACCTCGTCGGCGACCAGCCTGATCATGCTGCTCGGCCGCAATCCCGAATGGCAGGAGAAATTGCGCGCCGAGATCGCTGCCACCGGTATGGATCCCGTGCAGGGCGTCGCTTACGGCGATCTCGATAAGCTCGTGCTGACCGACTATGCCTTCAAGGAAGCGCTGCGCATGGTGCCGCCGGTGCCGTCATTGCCGCGCCGCGCACTGAAGGATTTCCATTTCGGCGGCTACGACATCCCGGCTGGCAGCTTCGTCGGGCTCAATGTCGGCTACACCCATTATATGCCCGAGCACTGGGCCGACCCGAACAGCTTCGACCCGATGCGCTTCGCGCCGGAGAATGCCCGCGGCCGGCACAAATATGCCTGGGTCCCGTTCGGCGGCGGCGCGCATATGTGCCTCGGCCTGCATTTCGCGACGATGCAGGTACGCATCCTGATCGCGCATCTGCTGTCGCGGTACCGGATCGAGCTCGCCGAAGGCGCGGGCGAGGCGTGGCAGTATTTCCCGATTCCGCGGCCCAAGGACGGACTGCCGGTGAGGTTCGTGCCGTTGGCCTAAATCCCGCTCCCTTTGGGAGCGGGAATTTACGCCGCCGCGCTCTCCAGCGTCGGATAATCGACATAGCCTTCCGGCCCCTGGCTGTACCAGGTCGCCATATTGGCCTCATTCAGCGCCGCGCCCTTGGCCAGCCGCACCGGCAGGTCGGGATTGGCGAGGAAGCTGCGCCCGAAGCTGATCGCATCGGCCACGCCGGCATCGATCTGCTCCTGTGCGGCCTGAAGCGTGAAGTAATCCGAGTTGAGCACGAGCGGGCCGGAGAACACCTTGCGGATCTCGGGCGACAGCCGCGGCACGTCGGTACGGCCGAACGTGCCCTCCGGCCCGGGCTCGCGCAGTTCGAGGAACGCGATACCGATATCGGACAGCAATTTCGCGGCGGGCAGGAAGACGCTCGCCGGATCGCTGTCGTCGACCCCCTGGGATTCGCCATTGGGCGACAGCCGCACCGCCGTGCGATCCGCACCGGCCACCGAGGCGACGCGCGTCGCCACCTCACGCAGCAGTCGCACGCGATTCTCGACCGGGCCGCCATAGGCGTCGCTGCGGAAATTGGCGTTGTCGCGCAGGAACTGGTCGATCAGATAGCCATTGGCGGCATGGATCTGCACGCCATCGAAACCCGCGGCGAGCGCGTTCTCGGTCGCCCGGGCATAGCTGTCGAGCAGCCCGGGTATCTCGTCGATGCCGAGCGCACGCGCCTCCTCATAAGGCTGGCGTCCCTCATAGGTGTGCACCTTGCCGGGCGAGGTGGTGGCCGAGGACGACACGGGCTGCTCGCCGGTCACCGAGGAATGTACCTGGCGGCCCATATGCCACAGCTGCGCCATGATCCGTCCGCCGGCATCATGCACCGCCTGGACGACCGGCTTCCACGCCGTGACCTGCTCGTCGCTCCACAGCCCCGGCGCGAACGGCCAGCCGAGACCCTGCCGGCTGATGCCCGTGGCTTCGGTGATGATCAGGCCCGCCGAGGCGCGCTGGGCGTAATATTCGCCCATGATCGGCGTCGGCACATGCTCCCGCGTCGCGCGGCCGCGCGTCAGCGGCGCCATCAGCAGGCGGTTGGGCGCGGTGATGGCGCCAAGCTGGATCGGATCGAAGAGACTCGGCATGGAAATCAGTTTCCCTTTGCTACCTGACACCGCGCAGATAGGGGGTTAAGGGGCCGCATGCACGCGCCAAAGCCTCCAAGAAAAACTGTCGTGGCGGCAAATCGCGCCTCGCTTTGGGCCTTTGCCGCGCTGATCGGCGCCAACATGGCGCTGGCGATCGGGCCGTGGTTCGTGCGGCTCGCCGATACCGGCCCGATCGCGGCGGGCTTCTGGCGCATCACGCTGGCAGCGCCCTTGCTGACATTGCTGGCACTGCGCGGCGGCTGGCGGCCGGTCGGTATCGGTCGCTCCTTATGGATCATGCTGGCCTTTGGCGGCGTGTGTTTCGCCGCCGACCTGGCGAGTTGGCATCTCGGTATCCTGCGCACCACGCTGGCCAATTCGACCCTGTTCGGCAATTCGGCGATCCTGTTCTTCCCGATCTACGGCTTCCTGGTCGCGCGCAGCTGGCCGACGCGTTCGCAGGGCGTTGCGTTGCTGCTCGCCCTGGTCGGCGCGGCATTGTTGATGGGGCGATCCTACGAACTGAACCCGCGCAACCTGACCGGCGACCTGCTCTGCCTGCTCGCCGGCATTCTCTACACGGTCTATTTCATCTGCATGGCGCGCGCACGCGACACGCTGGCGCCTTTTCCGGCGCTCGCGCTGTCGACGATCACCAGCATCCTGCCGCTACTGCTTTTCGCCATCGTCGCCGGCGAGCGGATCATCCCGCACGACTGGGCGCCGCTGCTCGGCCTCGCGCTGGTCAGCCAGGTGATCGGCCAGGGCCTGATGATCTATTCGCTCGGCCGCTTCTCGCCGCTGGTGGTCGGCATCGCGCTGCTCACCCAGCCGGTGATGGCGGCGACGATTGGCTGGCTGGCCTATGGCGAGCGGCTCGGACTGGCCGATCTGGTCGGCGCGGCACTCGTTGCGGTGGCGCTGGTGCTGGTGCGCGATGCGCCGAAAGAGCCGGATCAGCTTGCGGCGGAGCCCGAGGGGACTAGATAAGACGAATGACCCTCCCACCCGACCCCACGCTGGACGAGATCCGCGCCGTGCTCGCCCCGGCGATCGCCGCCAATGCCGGGTTCGACGGCTGGAGCGACGCGGCGCTCATACTGGCGGCGCAGGCGGAAGGGGTGGATGTCGATGTCGCCCGGCTGGCCTACCCCGGCGGCGCGATCGACATGATCGATGCATGGTTCGCCGCGATCGATGCCGCGATGCTCGCCGTCCTGCCGCCCGACAAGCTGGCGACGATGAAGATCCGCGAGAAGATCACCGCGCTGGTCGAGGCACGGCTCGCTCTGCTCGCGCCGCAGCGCGAGGCGTTGCGACGCGCGCTCGCGATCCTCGCCATGCCGAACAACCTGGTGCGCGCCGCCAGGCTCGGCTGGCGCGCCGCCGATCTGATGTGGCATGCCGCCGGCGACACCGCGACCGATTACAATCACTATTCCAAGCGCGCGATCCTCGCCGGGGTCTATGGCGCGACGGTCACCGTGCTGCTCGACGACGAGAGCGAGGGGCATGCCGCGACCAGCGCGTTCCTCGCGCGGCGAATCGAGGGCATCATGCGTTTCGAAAAGACCAAGGCGCAGTTCCTCGGCCGCGCCAGCCACCGCCCGAGCCTGTCGCGCTTCGTCGGCCGATTGCGCTATCCGGTGGTGTGACGCGACCGATCAATCCGTAAACCTCCTTATTGATAATTAATCGCAGTATCGCTAGATCGACTGCGATGAAGCTGCCGATCCGCCTCGACTCGTTACCGCGCCACCAGCGCGCGACCGTTGCCGGCATCGCCTGGGCGGAACTGACCGCGCCCGAGGCGCGGCGGCTGCGCGAACTGGGCGTCGATGAAGGCGTCGGCATCGAGGTGCTGCACCGCGCCGCCTTCGGCACCGGGCCGATCGCCTGCCGCATCGGGCGGATGACCGTCGCGCTGCGCCGCGCGGTGGCCGGCTCGATCCACGTTTCCCCGATCGCGAGATAGGTGACCGGCATTCCGCTGGTGGCGCTGGTCGGCAATCCCAATGCCGGCAAGAGCGCGCTGTTCAACGCCCTGACCGGCGCACGGCAAAAGGTCGGCAATTATCCCGGCGTGACGGTCGAGCGGCATAGCGGCCGCCTCGCGCTCGCCGATGGCCGTCCGGTCGAGCTGGTCGATCTTCCCGGCGCCTATAGCCTCGACCCGTCGAGCCCCGACGAGCGCGTGACCCGCGACGTGGTCACCGGCACGCAGGATGGCGAGCGATTGCCCGATGCGCTGATCGTGGTGGTCGACGCCGCCAATCTCGACAATCACCTGCGCTTCACGCTGCAGCTGATCGCACTCGGCCTGCCGGTGGTGGTGGCGCTCAACATGATCGACATGGCGGAGCGCGACGGGCTGAAGCTCGACCCGATGGTGCTGGAGCGCGAACTCGGCGTCCCGGTGGTGCCGACCGTCGCGGTGCGGCGGCGCGGACTCGACGATCTCAAGGCGCGGCTGTCGGGACTGGTCGGCGGTCCGGTGCGGCTGCGCGCCAGTACCGGCCATGTCGACGACGATATCGTCACGCTGCAACGTCGTGCCCGCGCCCTGTCGGCTGCGGCGACCGTCGCGGAGACGCCGGCACGGCGTTGGACACACATGCTCGATGCCGTGCTGCTTCATCCGGTGAGCGGCCCGATCCTGTTGCTGACCATCCTCTTCGTGATGTTCCAGGCGGTGTTCAGCTGGAGCGCGGCGCCCATGGAGGCGATCACCGCCGGCTTCGCCGCGCTGCAGGGCTGGATCGGCGACACGCTGCCCGCCGGTTTCCTCCGTTCCTTCCTCAGCGACGGCGTGATCGCCGGCGTCGGCGCGGTGATCGTCTTCCTGCCGCAGATACTGATCCTGTTCACCTTCATCCTCGTGCTCGAGGCGTCGGGCTATATGGTCCGTGCCGCCTTCCTGATGGACCGGCTGATGGCCGGGGTCGGCCTGTCGGGCCGCGCCTTCATCCCGCTGCTTTCCTCCTTCGCCTGCGCCGTGCCGGGCATCATGGCGACGCGCACCATCGACGACGAGAAGGACCGGCTGACCACGATCCTGATCGCGCCGCTGATGACCTGTTCCGCCCGGCTGCCGGTCTACACCCTGATCATCGGCGCGCTGATCCCCAATAGCCGCGTCGCGCCGCTGATCGGGCTGCAGGGGCTGGTGATGTTCGCGCTCTACGTGCTCGGCATCGTTGCGGCGTTCGTCGCGGCGCTGGTGCTGCGCAACACGGTGACCAAGGGGCCGTCCTCCGGCTTCATGATGGAAATGCCGAAATACCAATGGCCGCGCCTCAAGGACGTCGCGCTCGGCCTGTGGACCCGCGCGATGATCTTCCTCAAGCGCGCCGGCACGACGATCGCCGCAACCGTCGCCCTGCTCTGGATATTGTCGAGCTATCCGGTCGCAGGGCCGGGCCAGAAGCAGAGCGAAGTGTCGATCGCCGGGCATATCGCCTCGGGCATCGAGGTCGTGGTCAAACCGATCGGCTTCAACCACGATATCGCGCTGTCGCTGTTGCCGGCCATGGCGGCGCGCGAGGCCGCGGTCGGCGCGATGGCGACAGTCTACGCGATCGACAATCCCGATGACGATCGCAGCAAGGATAAGCTGGCCGAGAATCTGCGCGGGCGTTGGAGCCTGCCGACCGCGCTCGCCTTCCTGATGTGGTTCGTGTTCGCGCCGCAATGCATCTCGACCATCGCCGTCACGCGACGCGAGACGAATGGATGGAAATGGCCCGCCTTCATGGTTGGCTATTTGTTCGCCGCCGCCTACATCATGGCCGGAATCACATATTGGCTGGCGGTCGCCGTCGGCCTCTGACGGGGGCGATGGAGAAGTTTATGGCGGGTAGCGTCAACAAGGTCATTCTGATTGGCAATCTCGGGCGCGACCCCGAGAGCCGCGCGTTCCAGAACGGCGGCAAGGTGGTCAATCTGCGCATCGCCACGTCCGATACGTGGAAGGACCGCAACACCGGCGAGCGCAAGGAAAAGACCGAATGGCATTCGGTCGCGATCTTCAACGAGGGTCTCGCCAACGTCGCCGAGAAATATCTGCGCAAGGGAAGCAAGGTCTATATCGAGGGCGCGCTGCAGACCCGCAAATGGACCGACGCGCAGGGCCAGGACAAATATTCCACCGAGATCGTGCTGCAAGGCTTCAACTCCGTGCTGACGATGCTCGACGGCGCACCGGGCGGCGGGGGCGGCGGTGCGGGCCCGCGCGACGATTTCGGCGGCAATGACGATTTCGGCGGCGGCAGCGGCGGCGGCTTCGGCGGCGGCCGTTCCTCCGGCGGCGCGTCGGGCGGCGGCGCGAGCCGTGGCGGCGGGTTCAACCAGGGCGGCGGTGGTTTCGCCGACGATCTGGATGACGACGTGCCCTTCTAGGGCCGGATCGTGAGTCGATGAGTGAAGCGTACCCCGCAGCCGCGCGCGGCTGGCAGATCGACGAGAACGCGCGTGCGGCGGTTCTCGACAGCTATGATCTCGCCGTGCTGCGTGACACACCCGAACTGCGCGCGATCACCGATTTCGCCGGCACGCTCTGCGCGACGCCGGTCGCGCTGATCAGCCTGGTCGAAGAGGCACGCCAGACCTTCATCGCGCGCACCGGGACCGACGTCGCCGAAACGCCGCGCGAGACCTCGTTCTGCGCCCATGCCATGCTGGGCGACACGATCATGGAGGTGCCCGACGCCACCGCCGATCCGCGCTTCGCCGGCAATGCGCTCGTGACGGGTGATCCCCACATCCGCTTCTATGCCGGCGCACCCTTGGTCAACGAGGATGGCGTGCCGCTCGGCGCGTTGTGCGTGATCGATACCGTACCGCGCCCTGCCGGGTTGACCGCGGTGCAGCGTCAGGGGCTGAGCGTGCTCGCCGCCAATGTCATGACGCGGCTGCGCGACACGCGCGATGCCGCAGCCTGGCGTCACGCCGAACGCGACGCCAAACGCGCGCTGAGTGACAGCGAGAGCCGCTTCCGCACGCTGGCCGATGCGATGCCGCAAATGGTCTGGTCGACGCTGCCCGACGGCTATCACGATTATTACAATGCCCGCTGGTACGAGTTCACCGGGGTGCCCGAGCGGTCGACCGACGGCGAGGCATGGAACGGCATGTTCCACCCCGAGGATCGGGAGCGCGCCTGGGCGACCTGGCGACACTCGCTGACCACGGGCGAACCGTACGAGATCGAATATCGCCTGCGCCATGCCGACGGCACCTGGCGCTGGGTGCTGGGCCGCGCATTGCCGATTCGCAATGGCGACGGCGCGATCACACGCTGGTTCGGCACCTGCACCGACATCCACGAGCAGAAGCTGGCGCTCGAGGAACGTGAGGTGATCAGCCAGGAGCTGAGCCATCGCATCAAGAACATCTTCTCGGTAATCGCCGGCCTGGTGACGTTCAGCGCGCGGGGCCGTCCGGAGTTCGCCGGCATTGCCAATGATCTGCGCGATCGTATCACCGCGCTTGGTCGGGCGCATGATTTCGTCCGCCCCCACAGCGCACAGTCGCAGCCGGCACACCGGCAGGACAGCCTCAAGGGCCTGCTCGGTGAACTGTTCGTGCCCTATCAGGAAAAGGACGCGCCGCGCCTGACGATCGAGGGCGATGACGTCATGATCGATGACCGTTCGGCGACACCGCTCGCCCTGCTGTTCCACGAGCTGGCGACCAATGCGGCCAAATATGGCGCGCTGTCGGTGCCCGATGGCCGGGTGACGGTGACCGCTGCCCGCGACGGCGAAAACATGGTGCTAAGCTGGGTCGAACAGGGTGGCCCGGTGGTGACGCACCCGCCACAGGCCGACGGCTTCGGCACCCAGCTCATCGAGTTGAGCGCCGTGCGACAACTCGGCGGCAAGGTCGACCGCGACTGGCGGCCCGAGGGACTGCAGGTGACGATTCGCACACCCCATACGGCAATGACGCGCTGAGGTAGCCCTCGACGCCATCGTGCGCCGATCCGTCGAAAGGAAGAATTTCGCGCGCAGACGCGCGAGAAGGATCAGGCGCGCATCTCGCCGCGCCGATCGCCGAACAGCACGACGTCGTTCGCCGCCTCGTGCATCGGCAGGCCGCCGCTGGCGATCGCCGCCGCGGCGGTGATCGATGCCTCGCTGAACGGCTTGCGGACATAGCCCAGCGCCTCGGCGTGTCCGGCGATCTGCGCGGGGTTCGCGGTGACGAACACGATCTTGACGTCATGGTCGCGCGCCAGCGTGGCGGCGATGTCGGGGCCGGTCGGCCCGTCGCGCAGATTGACATCGACAAAAGCGAAGTCGCAATCGCGTCCGATTTCGCAGGCGGTCGAGCGATCAGCGGCGATCCCGACCACGCTGTAACCGGCGTCGGTCAGGATGCGCTCCAGATCGAGCGCGACGAAGATCTCGTCTTCGACGATGATGGCTGTCTTCCCCATGTCGGCGATATAATGATTGATCGAAATCAATTGTTCCGTCGCAGCAGAAAAATCGCGTGCTCGGCGAGGAAGTTGGCGGCCGCCGACGTGGTGCGCTTGTCGCCCGACAGGAACCATTCGCCCTCGACGGTGATGTTCCGCTCGCGCACCAGCGCCCGGAAATCGTCGATCGTCACATGGTGGATGTTGGGCGTGGCGTACCACGCGACCGGCAACAGCCGCGTCACCGGCATACGTCCGCCCCACAACAGCGACAGCCGCACGCGCCAATGCGCGAAGTTGGGAAAGGAGACGAAGGCGCGCTGGCCGATCCGCAGCAACTGTTCGAGCACCACGTCGGGGGCGCGCGTCGTCTGCAGCGTCTGGCTGAGGATGGCATAATCGAAACTGCCGTCGGGATAGCCGGCGAGATCCGAATCGGCATCGCCCTGGATCACCGACAGGCCGCGCGACACTGCGGCGGCGACGTTGCCGGCATCGATCTCCAGCCCACGCGCATCGACCTGGCGATTGTCGCGCAGCGCCGCCATCAGCGCACCGTCACCGCAGCCGACGTCGAGCACCCGCGTGCCGCGCGCGATATTGTCGGCGATGATCGCGAGATCGGGGCGCAGACTCATGGCGCCGCCTTCAGCATGGCGGCCATGTCCGACGCCAACCGCTCCATATAGCGATCGGGACGGAGCAGCGGGTGGAAGCCGAGCGCGGCATAAACGCCATGGGCATCTGCGGTGGCAAGCGCGACGCGGCGCAGATCGCGGATATCGGGATGGTCGAGAAACCACTGCACCATGCGCCGGCCGAGCCCTTGGCCCCGCGCCGGCGCGTCGACCCACACGTCGGCGATCCAGGCGAAGGTCGCGTGGTCGGTGATCGCGCGCGCATAACCGACCTGTTCGCCATCGCGGTAGGCGCCGAGACAATGCGCGTTGGCGATCGCCTTCTCCACCCGCCAGCGCTCGATGCCCGGCGACCAATAGCTCGACGCGAGCCAGCCATGGATACGCTCGACCTGCAGCAGCGCCTTGTCGTCGCTCAGGTCGATCACGGCACAGCCCTCAGGAAACCATCGACCACGCGGTTCATCTCAGGCGCATCGAGCAGAAAGGCGTCGTGGCCGAACGGGCTCGACAGTTCGACGAAGCTGACCGGCGCGCCGGCGGCGTTGAGCGCATGGACGATGGTGCGAGATTCGGCGGTCGGGTAAAGCCAGTCGGTATCGAAGCTGATCAGGCAGAAGCGCGCCTTGCTTGGCCGGAACGCGCCCGCAAGGTGCCCGCCATGCTCCTCGGCAAGGTCGAAATAGTCCATCGCGCGCGTGATATAGAGGTAGGAGTTGGCGTCGAAGCGGTCGACGAAACTGATTCCTTGGTGGCGCAGGTAACTCTCGATCTGGAAGTCGGCATCGAAGCCGAAGCTCTTCGCCTCGCGCGCCTGCAACCGCCGGCCGAACTTCTCGGTCAGCCCGGCTTCCGACAGATAGGTGATGTGCGCCGCCATGCGCGCGACGGCGAGGCCCGCAGCGGGCGGGTCGCCCGCGGCATAATAGTCGCCATTCCGCCATTTCGGATCGGCCATGATCGCCTGGCGACCGACCTCGTGAAAGGCGATGTTCTGTGCGGTGTGGCGCGCGGTCGAGGCAATCACCACCGCCGCCCGCACGCGATCCGGGAAGGTCGCCGGCCAGCTCAGCGCCTGCATCCCGCCCATCGAGCCGCCGACCACCGCCAGCAGCGTCCCGACGCCGAGATGATCGAGCAGCATCGCCTGCGCCCGCACCATGTCGCGAATGGTGATCACCGGGAAGCTCATCGCCCAGGGCTTGCCCGTCGCCGGGTTGATCGTCGCCGGACCCGACGAGCCCATGCAGCTGCCCAGCACATTGGCGCAGACGATGAAATGGCGTTCCGGATCGACCGGCTTGCCCGGGCCCACCATCCGCGTCCACCACCCGGTCTTGCCGGTGACGGGATGGTCGCTCGCGACGTGCTGGTCGCCGGTCAGAGCGTGACAGATCAGGACCGCATTGCCGCCGCCGGGCGCCAGCGTGCCATAGGTCTCGTAGGCAATGTCGACCGGGGACAGCAGCACACCGCCGTCGAGGCGCAGCGGCCCCGGCAGGGTGACGTGGCGGGCCAGTCCGAAACGCGTGTCCTCGGTCATCGCCATCGCGGTTAGGCGCGCACTCGCATCAACTCAAGCGGCGTGCCGGGGCGCGGGCGGCGATGATCGCCTTCGCGGCAAGTCTTCCGGTCTGCGCGCCGCCGTTCATATAGCCGGGATAGGCATCCGAGAGGTGCTCGCCGGCGAACCAGACCGGCGCGGCGGAGGGCGGCGCCGAGGCCGCGCCGTCACTCTCCTTCCAGATCAGGCGCCCGAAGCGGGTCAGCTGGCCAGGACGGAAATTGACATAGGCGCCCATCGCCATCGGATCGCGGTGCCAGTTGGTGCGGCGCGCGACGTTGGTCGTGGCCGCCATCATCCCCGGCACACCCCTCTCGGCCTGTGCGGCGAACTTCTTCGCAAAGGCGAGCGGCTCGTCGAGATCGGCCGCCGTGACCTCGTCGCCGCCGAGGAACCAGGTCCACACGCTGCCCGGGCCTGCCGCGGGCCGAACGCCGCCATCCCAGCCCAGCGCCACACCGGCACTCTTGGCGCTCTGCCAGATCTCCCCGCCGCGCCCGATCGGCTTCTCCCACGGCCGCGCCGACATCACCGCCTGGACCTTGCCGTTACGTCCCAGGCCAACCTCGGCGATGAAGCGCCGCCACAGCGGCGGCAGGGGCACGCGGAAGTCGATCTTGCGGGTGATCGAGGCCGGCGTCGTGACGATCACCGCCGACGCCTGCACCGTCGAACCATCGGCGAAGAACAGGCGCACGCCGGCACCGAGCGGATCGATCCGCGTTACTTTCTTGTTGTTGGTCAAACGATTGGCGAGGCGTGACGTCATAGCGTCGATCAGCGACGAACTGCCGCCCGCCATCAGGTAACGCTCGTCGCTGCGGCTCAGCACGTCGATGCGGTGACCCTGGATCGAGGGGAGGTTGAACACCAGTTCGATCGCCGAGGCCTCGCCCGGTTCGCAGCCATATTCGGTGCGCGCCGTCATCTCCATCAGTCCGCGCACCCACGGCTCGGGCATGAGATGCGCGTGCTTGTCGAGATAGCCGGTGAACGACATCTGATCGAGCTCGGCCGCGACCCTGGCATAGTTCTGGTCGAGCCGGACCGAATCGGCGTCGATCTGCCCGGCGATCCCGCGTAGCGCCGCCGCCAGCTTCGCCTCGGGAATCTCCCTGCCGCCGGCGAGGACCATCGTACGATGCGCGCCGCCCTTGCGGTCGATCAGCGAAACGCCGAACTCCCTGGTCAGGGCGTGCATGTCGTCATGGTCGGTATTGACCAGCTGCCCGCCGACTTCGATCGACGGCTGTCCCTTTGCGTGCGCTGTGTAGATGCGCCCGCCGAAGCGCGCCCGCGCCTCGTAAAGATGCGCGTCGATCCCGGCCTGGGTGAGGTGCCACAAGGCGCTTAAGCCCGCGATGCCGCCGCCGATGATCGCCACCGGCCCCGGCGCGATCGGCGCGGCGTGCAGGGGGCGCGGCAGCATTGCGCTCGCGCCCGTCGCGCCAAGCGCGAGCAGCAGCGCGCGGCGCGTCATGCCGCTCTCGCCGGCGACGGGTGGTGCCTCGCCGGCTTCCGCCAGATTGAGCCGTCGCGCTTCTTCGAGCGCGCGCCAGATTGCCTCACTGCCCCGCATCGAGCACCCCCTTTTTCGGCTTGCTAGCAGAATCCCGACTCGGCGCCAGCTTGCCTTGCGCCCTGCCTTCCGCCATGCGGCGCGCCATGTTGCCTTTCGCCCGCGTCACGATCATCGGTATCGGCCTGATCGGCTCGTCGATCGCCCGCGCAGTGCGCGTGCACATGCCGACGGTGCGGCTGACCGGCTACGACATGGACCCCGACGTCCGCGCCACCGCCGATGCGCTGCAGCTGTTCGATGACGTCACCGACACCGCCGGCGCGGCGGTGATCGATGCGGACCTGGTGATCCTGTGCGTCCCCGTCGGCGCGATGGGCGCCGCAGCGGCCGAGTTCGCCGCCGATCTGCCGGCCGACGCGATCGTCAGCGACGTCGGGTCGTGCAAGGCCGAGGTCGCCCGCGCGCTGGGCGAGGCGCTGCCCGGCGCGACGATCGTGCCCGCGCACCCTGTCGCCGGCACCGAGCGCAGCGGCCCCGAAGCCGGCTTCGCCACGCTGTTCCACGGCCGCTGGTGCATCCTCACGCCGAGCGAGGGCACCGATCCCGTCGCCACCGCGCGCGTCGGCGAGTTCTGGAAGCGGCTCGGCGCCGAGATCGAGACCATGGCGCCCGACCATCACGACCGCGTGCTGGCGATCACCAGCCATTTGCCGCACCTCATCGCCTACACCATCGTCGGCACCGCTTCGGACATGGAGGAGGTCACACGCAGCGAGGTGATCAAATACTCCGCCGGCGGCTTCCGCGACTTCACCCGCATCGCCGCGTCCGATCCGACGATGTGGCGCGACGTGTTCCTCGCCAATCGCGAGGCGGTGCTCGACATGCTGCAGCGCTTCTCGGAGGATCTATCGGCGCTGCAGCGCGCGATCCGCTGGGGCAAGGGCGACGAGCTGTTCGAGCTGTTCTCCAAGACCCGCGCGATCCGCCGCGGGATCATCGACGAGGGGCAGGACGACCCCGCGCCCGATTTCGGGCGCAGCCACGAATAGGGCTAGGTGTCGAGCTCGTTCATCGCGCGGTGGACGAGCGCCTCGACCTCGGCGCGTGGCATGTCCGGCGGGATCGGCGCGCCGAAGCGGAAGGTGACGATCCCCGGACGGGCAACGCCGCGGCGCGGCCACAGCCTGCCGCTGTCGAGCGCGACCGGAACGACCGGCAGCTTGAGCGCGCGGTAGAGACCCGCGAATCCCGACAGCAAGGGCGGCTGCTGGCCCGGCGCGACGCGCGTGCCCTCGGGAAAGATCAGGATCGAGCGGCCTTCGGCCAGCGCCGCCTTGCCCTCGCGCATGATCTGGCGCAGCGCGCTGGCGGATCCAGCACGATCGATGACGATGACGCCATAGCGTCGTGCCACCCAGCCCCAGATCGGAATGCGCGCCAGCTCCTGCTTCATGACGATCGCCGGCGCGTCGAGCAGCAACGCCAGCTCGATCGTCTCGTACATCGCCTGGTGCTTGGCGGCGTAGAGCGCGGGGCGCGGCCGCTCACCTTCGATCCGGCTGTGCACGCCCATGATGGTGCGCGCCGCCCAGCCGTGGAACCGCGCCCAGCCGATGGCATAGCCGATCAGCATCGGCCGGCCGAACAAGGCGGCGATCGGCGCGCACAGCACGATCGGCGCGGACAAGCCGTAAAACACCGCGGCGAACGCCCAGCTGCGCAGCCGGTTCATGCGCCGATCCCCAGCTTCACCGCGAACCAGCGGATCAGCAGCTTGTTATACTCCGCGATCAGCAGGCCGAAGCGCGGGCTGCTCGGCACGCCGTCGCCGATCACCGTGGCGTCATCGCCGAGCTCGGCGACCAGTTCGAGACGGGCGCGGGCGAGATGCCAGTCGGAGGTGACCAGCCGCACGGTGTGGTAATGATGCGCGCGTACCCAATTGGCCGTTTCGTCGGCATTGGAGCGGGTATCGATCGCCTGATGGCCAAGATCGACGCAACAGCTGAACAGCGACATCGGCTTGTGATACTTCACCGCCAGCTCGCGCGGCCGCACTTCGGGCGCGACGCCGCTGATCAGCAGCCGTCCCGCGACATGCCGCTCGACCAGATCGAGCCCCCGATCGATGCGGCCCGGGCCACCGGTCAACACGACGATGGCGTCCGTCTTCGTATCGTCGCCCGCCTTGGGCAGCAGCAGCATGAACAGGCCGAAGCCCAGCACCCAGGCGAGCAAGAGCAGACCGATCAAGCGCCGGATCACAGCGTGCGTCTCAAGGCACCGAGCACCGCGATGCGCGCGGCGAAGGCGGCGAGCAGGGCGAAGCCGATCGGGAGCAACGCAAGCAGCGTCCAGTCGCGCTGCGCCAGCGCCAGCCCCGACAGCATCTCCGAACCGAGCGCGGCAATCTGCGCGCCGATCAGCAACACGACGCCGGTCGCCAGCACCGCGCCGATGACGCCGCCGAGCAGGGTATCGAGCGCGATGCGGCGCTGGAACAGCCGGGCGATCTGCACATCGGTCGAGCCGAGCATGTGCAGTACCTCGATCGTGTCGCGGTGGGTGTCGAGCCCGGCGCGCGCGGCGAGGATCACCACCGCCGCCGTCGCGCTGGCCATCAGCATCACCAGCGCCGCGGCGAGCCAGGTGACGAGGTTCATGAAGTCGCTGACCGGCGACATCCAGCTCTCGTGGCGGTCGATCCGCGCTGCCGGCGCCACCGCCTGTACTGCGCGGGTGACGCGCCCGACCGCGGCATCGGTGCCGCTGCCGAGGTCGACGTCGATCATCGACGGCACCGGCAGTTCGGGATCGCTTCCCTCCTCACCGAGCCAGGGACGCATCAGCTCGGCGAGCCGTGCGCGATCGACCTCGGTGGCGCGGGCCACTTCGGGTTCGGCGCGCAGCACGGCAAGCGCGCGGGCGGTCTGGTCGGCGCGGGCCTGCTCGACCGGTTCGACGATCTGCACCGTCAGCCGCCCGGCCAGCTGACGCTCGAGCAACCGTGCGGCGCCGAGCGTACCGAGGCCGAGCGCCGCGGCGAGCAGCGTCAGGAACAGCATGATCGCCATGATCCACATCATCGCGCGCGTGCCGCGCTTCTCGTCGAGCAGGCGGCGGTCGGCAGCGGCGGCGATCAGGCGGATGCTCATTGCTGGCCCTCGCCCGGAGGCGGCGGGAAACGCAGCGAGCCGGTCGGGTCGAGCAGGCGCCCCTTGTCGAGCCGCATCATGTGGGCGCCGGTGATGCGCCCGAGCAGGTGGAAATCGTGCGTCGCGACGACCACGGTCGTGCCGAGCCGATTGAGCGAGTCGAACAGATGCAACAGCCGCTCGGCCATGTCGGGGTCGACGTTGCCGGTCGGCTCGTCGGCGACGAGGATCTCGGGCCGGCCGATCACCGCGCGGGCGATGGCGACACGTTGCTGCTCACCGCCCGACAATGTCGCCGGGCGCGCCTCGACCCGGTCGGACAGGCCGACCCAGGCAAGCATCTCGCGCACCGGCGCCTCGATATCGCTCTCCGGCACGCCGGCGACGCGCAGCGGCAACGCGATATTGTCATAGGCCGAGAGGTGCGGGACGAGCCGGAAATCCTGGAACACCACGCCGATCCGACGGCGAAAGCCGGGCAGGCGCGCACGCGGCAAGGTCACCGCATCCTCGCCGAACAGCCGGATCGAGCCGCGGCTCGGCCGCTGGGCGAGATAGAGCAGCTTGAGCAGCGAGGTCTTGCCCGCGCCGCTCGCCCCGGTGAGAAAATAGAAGGAGCCCGACGACAGGGTGAAGCTGAGATCGCTCAGCGTCTCCTGGCCGGTGCCGTAGCGCAGCCCCACATTTTCGAACTGCACGATATTGGCCATGCCGGCGCGCGCCCGCTCTTCTTTCTGTCGATGCCCCCTAGCGCCATCGCACGTTCCCCCCCGACGCTTCAAGCCGGGGGTGTGCTTCGCCGCGGTCCCGAAACGGGCAGCACGCCGAAAGACTTGCCACCGGGCGTCCGCGCGTGTTTACAAAAGCGTGGAAGGCCGCGAGTTTCACGGCCGGTCCCGTGAAGCGCCGCGATGATCCTCGAATGTCCCGAATGCCGTACGCGATATCTCGTGCCCGACAGCGCGATCGGTCCCGATGGCCGGACCGTGCGCTGCGCCAATTGCAAGCATAGCTGGTTCCAGGGACCGCCGGTGCTCGACCTGGTGGCCCGCGCCGAAGCCCAGCCGACAGCGGTGCCCGCACCGCCCCCGCCGCCCCAGCCCGAGCGCTATGTCCCGCCGCCGACGGACAGTGGCGAGGATTATGACGCCTTCGCCCACCGTCCGCCGTTCCGCCCGCGACGCAATCCCGCGAAACGCTGGACGATCGCCGCGATCGCCGCCGGCGTGGCGATGGTCGCCGTGGCGGGCGCGATCGTGTCGTTCGGCCCCGGCGGGATCGGTTCGCTGGTCGGGCTGTCGCTGGCGCAGGAGACGACGCCGCTGACGCTGATCGACAACCCGATCGAGCGGCGTTCGCTCGAAAACGGCAGCGAGATGTTCGCGATCAGCGGCAAGGTGGTCAACCCGACCAACGAACGCCAGCGCGTGCCCGACATCCGCGCCGAACTGAAGGATGCCCAGGACCGCATCGTCTATAGCTGGACGATCCGCCCCGAAGCGACGACGCTGGCGCCCAAGAGCAGCGTCGAGTTCAACAGCGCCAAGCTCGACGTGCCGGTCAATTCCAAGCACCTCGTGCTGAGCTTCGCGGCCGATAGCGGGAGCTGAGGGCCAAAGGGCTGCAGCGACCTTCCCTGTTATCCCCTGTTCCTTCTGATAAGAAAATTTTTGTGAACGGCGTGCGCCGGTAATGATGGTGTTTTATCGCCATTTTACAATTGCCTGCGTGCCCTGCGGCGTTTCCGCGCGCGAAAAATAACAGGGAAAAACAGGGAAGGAACAGAGCGCCGTAACAGGGGGAGCGGGAGCGATAACAGGGGCGGAACAGAGACGATAACAGGGACGCGAGCAAAGCCCTTCCCCGACAGCTTTATCCAGCGTCGCCCGGACTCGTTCGGCGCCTATCCCGTTCAAACAAGGAAAAGAGGTACCACCCCGGCGAAGGCCGGGGCCCAGTCGGGGAACAGCGGTAAACGCGCGTTGCGCACTGTTACTTCTGCCTTCCCAACTGGGCCCCGGCCTTCGCCGGGGTGGTATTTGTTGAACGGCATGGGCCGACTCGTTCGGCTCCACCGTATCGCATGAGCAAGTTCGCGGCACAGTGGGTGCCGGAACAAGTCCGGCATGACGGTCAGATTGACCGCAATCGGCGCTTCACGCCGAACAGCGCCTGGCGGTCCGCCGTTTCCTCGATAATCAACGATGAGAAAGAAACCCGCGGCGCAAGACCGGGGTCATGGGGTGATCATGACGGCGATCGCGGCGCAGTTGAATCGCGATGCGGACCCTCGCGACCCGCTGTCCGTGAAGGGGCATTGCCACGGGGTAAGGGAGTTGCTAGGGGCGCTCGCCTACCAGCCGCCGGCCCGTCCGGCGGTTGATTCACGTGCGGCCGTGGCGGAACTGGTAGACGCGCAACGTTGAGGTCGTTGTGGGCGAAAGCCCGTGGAAGTTCGAGTCTTCTCGGCCGCACCAGAGAACCAGCAGAACAGAGCCCGGTCATTGAACCGGAAAGGGCTGGGGCCGTACCTATGCTACGGACCCGGATACGCTATAGCTGCGTTTCCGAATATATAAGCGCCTGATCCGGGCGCGCCCCGAAAGTCGCCCTTGCCGCCTGTCATGCCGTACGTGAACGCTATCGGCACCGCCGTGCCGGATCACGATATCCACCACGCCTTCGTCGATTGGGCGCGCGACCAGATCGCGGATTCGCGCGCGGTCAAGCTGTTCGAGCGCATGGCCGGGCGCTCGGGAATCGCGCATCGCTGGTCGGTGCTCGATCGTGCGCCGGATGGCGGATCGCCGATCGCCGAGGGCGGCTTCTATGCCGGCGCGCTGCCCGGAACCGCGGCCCGGATGCAGCTTTACGCCCAGGCCGCGCCTGCGCTGGGCCTGGCCGCGATCGCCGCACTGGCCGAGCAGGTGTCGCTCGACGGCGTCAGCCATCTCGTCGTGGCGAGTTGCACCGGCTTCGTCGCACCAGGCATCGACCAGATCATCGCCCGCGCGCTCGGCCTGCCGCCGTCGGTCGAGCGGCTGCTGATCGGCTTCATGGGCTGCTACGCCGCCGTGTCCGCCTTGCGCACGGCGCGGCACATCGTCCGCTCCGAACCCGAGGCGCGCGTGCTGGTGCTGTGCGTCGAACTGTCGACGCTGCATCTGCAGGAAACCGGCGAGATCGAGCCCTTGCTGGCGATGCTCCAGTTCGGCGACGGCGCCGCCGCGGCTCTGGTCACCGGCGAACCCGCCGGCTTCGCGCTCGGCGTACCGTTCGCCACCACGCTGGCCGATTCGGCCGAGCTGATCCGCTGGGACATCACCGACACCGGCTTTGCCATGCATCTTTCAGGCGAGGTGCCCGGGCGCATCGCCGCCGCGCTGGCCGACCCCGTAGTGGCGCATGCCGCGACCGGCGGCCATGCCCCGGAGGCGATCGATGCCTGGGCGGTGCATGCCGGCGGCCGGTCGATCCTCGATGCGGTGGAGCATGCGCTGAAGCTCGGCCCCGACGCGCTGACGGCATCGCGCAGCGTGCTGGCGGATTTCGGCAACATGTCGTCGGCAACGCTGATGTTCGTGCTGGCACGCCTGCTCAAGGGCCCGTCCATCGACAAGGGCGTGGCGCTGGCGTTCGGCCCCGGCCTTGCCGCCGAGGGCTTCACCTTTGCGAGTGCGTCATGACGTCACTTGCCGTCCGCGCCATCGCGGAAGAGCTGATGGACGCCGACGATCTCGACGCGGCGACCTATACCGAGGTGGTCGGCGACCTCGCCACGGTCAATGTCGTGACGATGGCGGCGCGACCGACCCTGAACTTTCTCACGCGTGGCACGGTCGGCATGAAGCGCTTCAAGCTGCTCGATGTCGGCTATGGCGATGGCGACATGCTACGGCGGATATCGCGCTGGGCGGCACGGCGCGGCGTGGAGGCGGAGCTGGTCGGCGTCGACCTCAACCCGCGCAGCGAGATTGCCGCCCGGGCGCATACGCCGGCGGGCATGGCAATCGACTGGCGCACCGGGGACTATGCCAATCTCGCCGGGCAGGGCTGGGACTTCGCTATCTCGAGCCTGGTCGCGCACCATATGACCCATGCGCAGCTGGTCGCCTTCCTGCGCTTCATGGAAGAAGAGGCGGCGCGCGGCTGGCTGGTCAACGACCTGCATCGCCATCGCTTCGCGCATTGGGGCTTTCCGATCCTCGCCCGATTGTTCGGCTGGCACCGCATCGTCCGGCTCGACGGCACGCTGTCGATCGCGCGTTCCTATCGTTCGGCCGAGTGGCCGCCGATCCTGGCCGAGGCGGGGGTGACGGCGCGCGTCTATCGTGCTTTCCCCTATCGGCTATGCGTCGAACATCTGCGCTGATCGTTGGCGGCGGGCCGGCCGGGCTGACCACCGCCCTGCTGCTCGCGCGCGCGCGAATCCCGCATCTGCTGATCGAGCGGCAGGTCGAGACCGGCGACGCACTGTGCGGCGGTTTCCTCAGCTGGCGCACGCTGGCGATGCTCGACCGGCTCGGAGTACGGGCGAGCGCGCTCAACCGCGATCACATCCGCCGCGTCAGCCTGCACAGCGGCATGCGCAAGGCGATCGCCTCGCTGCCGCGCCCGGGCCTTGCGGTATCGCGCTGGCGGCTCGACACGATCCTGGGTGAGCACGCCCGCACCGCCGGCGCGGCAATCGAGACCGGCGTGACGGCGCGACGTCATGAGAACGACGTCATTCATCTCGCCGATGGCGCGACATTGAGCGCCGAGACCCTGTTCCTCGCCAGCGGCAAGCACGACCTGCGCGGGCTGGCGCGGCCACCCGAGGCGCGCGGCGGCGATCCGGTGCTCGGCCTGCGCACGCGACTGGGGCCGGCAGGAGCGCTCGACCGGATGGTCGGCGGCACGATCGAGCTGCACCTGTTCGACCGCGGCTATGCCGGGGTCGCGGCACAGGAAGACGGGACGGTCAATCTGTGCATGGCGGTGCATCGCTCGCGACTCGACGAGGCCGGCTCGCCCGAAGCGCTGCTGGCGGTGCTGGGCAACGAATCGCCGCAGCTCGGCGAGCGGCTGGCGTTCCGCGCCAGCGATGCAGCGATCGACGCCATCGCCAACGTTCCCTATGGCTGGCGCGAACAGGCCGGAACGGCGGGTCTGTTCCGACTCGGCGATCAGGCCGCGGTCATTCCGTCGCTCGCCGGCGAGGGCATCGGCCTGGCGCTGGAAAGCGGTGCGCGTGCCGCGGCGGTCTATCGGCGCGGCGGCGGCGACGCGGCGCCTGGCTATCAGACGGATTTCGCCGCGGCGGCGGCGCGACCGCTCGCGGTTGCCGGCATGATCTGGCACGCGGCCGAATCGCCGGCGATGGCGGCGGCGCTGATCGTTATCGCCAGGCTCGCCCCGTCACTGGTCGGGCTGGCGGCGCGGCTTACCCGGGTTAAGCACTCGCCGCTTGACGCGAGCCTTGCCGGGCAGGAAAGCTGATCGTCATGGATCACCTGACCCTGTCCGAAAGCGAATGGCGCAAGCGCCTCAGCCCCGAAGCCTATCATGTGCTGCGCGAAGCGGGCACCGAGCCAGCCTTTACCGGGCGCTACAACAACAACAAGGCGGACGGCGTCTATCGCTGCGGCGGCTGCGCGCTCGACCTGTTCGACAGCGCCGACAAATATGATTCGGGCTCGGGCTGGCCGAGCTTTACCCAGCCGATCGCCGCCGACCATGTCACCGAACATAGCGACGTCAGCCATGGCATGACCCGCACCGAGGCGCGCTGCGCGCGCTGCGACGGGCATCTCGGTCATGTCTTCCCCGACGGTCCGCCGCCGACCGGCCTGCGTTATTGCATGAACTCGCTGAGTCTCGATTTCCGTCCACGCGCCGTGGAGGATTGATGCAAACGCGCCGCGGCGCTTGTTTGACGTCAGCTTAAGCCGTATTCGGCAAAGATAGCCCCATGGCAAAATTCTCCACATCCTCCCTGCCCTTGCTGCGCTCGCTGCCGCCGAAGTGGCAGCGCCGCGTCTCGCTGACGGCGAAGATATCGGCGGCGCTCGCATTTCTCGGCCTGATCGCGCTGATCATCGCGGTCTATGTCGCCAAGGCACAGCTGCCGAGCTTCGATCAGCTGAAATCCTCGCCCAACGGCCAGATGATTCGCGTCCATGCCGCCGACGGCACGGTGATCGTCTCGCTCGGGCCGAGCTATGGCGAATGGCTGAGCTATGATCGCATCCCCGCAGTGATGCGCGACGCGATGATTGCCACCGAGGACCGGCGCTTCCGATCGCATATCGGCGTCGATCCGGTGGGTGTGGCGCGTGCCGTCAAGCTGGCGTTCCAGCATCATGGTGACGACAAGCGGCTGCAGGGCGCCTCGACCATCACCCAGCAGGTCGCGCGCACCGTGTTCCTGTCGAACAAATATGATTTCGGCCGCAAGATCCGCGAGGCGGTTCTGGCGCTCGCGCTGGAGCGCAAGTTCAGCAAGGACGAGATTCTCGAACTCTACCTCAACAAGGTCTATTTCGGCGGCGGCGCGTACGGCATCGACGCGGCGAGCCGCAAATTCTTCGGGCACGGCGCCGACCATCTGACGCTGCCCGAGGCGGCGGTGATCGCAGGCCTGGTCAAGGCGCCGTCGCATTATTCGCCCAGCGCCGACATCGAGGCGGCCAAGGGCCGCGCCGGTGTGGTCATCCAGCTGATGCAGGAGACCGGCAAGATCGGGCCGGACCAGGCGGCAAGCGCCAATATCGCCGCGGTGCAGTTCACGCCCGAGCCCAAGCAGAACAGCGTGCGGTATTTCACCGACTGGGCGCTGCCCCAGCTGGAAACGTTGATCGACGAGACGCAGCGCCCGCTCGAGGTGTGGACGACGCTCGACCTGGGCATGCAGCGCGCCGCCGATGCCGCGGTGCGCGCCAATGCGCCGCCGGGCGCGCAGGGCGCGTTGGTGTCGATCGACCGCGACGGCGCGGTGCGCGCGATGGTCGGTGGGACCGACTATGTCTCGTCGATCTACAACCGCGCCACCCAGGCGGTGCGCCAGCCGGGATCGTCGTTCAAGCTGTTCGTCTATCTGGCGGCGCTGGAGGCGGGGCATCGGCCGGAGGACAATATCGTCGACGAGCCGGTGACGATCAACGGCTGGAGCCCGCGCAACGATTCGCGGCACAACAGCGGTAACGTCACCTTGCGCACCGCCTTCGCCTATTCGCTCAATACGGTGGCGGCCAAGCTCGGCCAGGAGGTCGGCTTTTCGACCGTCGCCGACATGGCGCGGCGCTTCGGCATCACCACCCCGGTCAACACCCATCCGTCGATGGTGCTCGGCACCTCCGACGTGCGGCTGATCGACATGACGCGGGCCTTTGCCAGCGTCGGCAACAAGGGCGTGGCGGTGACGCCCTATGGCATCACCAAGGTAACGACGATGGGCGAGACGATCTACGCCCAGTCGACCGACCAGAGTCATGTGCTGGTCGCACCCCAGGTCGCCGCCGAGATGACCGACCTGCTGCAGACCGCGGTCAATACCGGCACCGGCCGCGCGGCGCAGATCGGCCGCCCGGTCGCCGGCAAGACCGGCACGACCAGCTCGAACAAGGATGGCTGGTTCCTCGGTTTCTCGAGCGGGCTGACCACCGGCGTGTGGATGGGCCGCGACGACGCCAAGCCGATCCCCGGCCTGCATGGCGGCACCGCGCCGGCGCGCGCCTTTGCCGCGTTCATGAAGCCGGCCACCGCCAATCGCCCGATCGAGCAATTCTCGACCCAGGTTACGCTGCCCGAACTGCAGCTCGACAATGAGGAGCAGAGCTATTTCGGCGTGCCCGACAACGCCACCTATGTCGACGAGAACGGCAACCCGGTCGAGCCGGGCACCGTTCAGCCGGTGCCGAGCGAGGACGGGCAGCAGGTCGATGCCGACGGCAATCCGCTGCCCGGCCAGGGTGAAGCACCGCCGGGCAAGCAGGAACGGCTCGACCAGGAATGGATGGACCGTGTGATCGGCCGCGATTCACCGCGCCGGCCACCACCGCCGCGCGACGACCGCCCCGGCCTCGCACCGCCGACGCGGCCGGTGGAAAAGCCTCAGGACGCGCGCCCGAACCAGTGAAGCGCCGCGCCGTTGCGGCGCAGCCAGGCACGCGACTCGGCGGGATCGCGTTCGTCGAGCTCGCCGACCAGCGCCTGGAAGGCGGCGCCGTGATTCATGTGGATGCGGTGCGCGACCTCATGCGCGACAGTGGCGCGGCGCACGAAGCGCGGCGCGAGGATCAGCCGCCAGCTGTAGCGGATCATGCCGTGCGACGCGCAGCTGCCCCAGCGCCCGCGCGCGTCGCCGATCCCGACGCCGCTGACCCGCACCCCGGCACGCGCGGCGAATTCGGCCGTCTCGTCGCTCAGCACGCGCAATGCCTCGCGCTTGAGCCAGGCGAGGACGCGCGCCGGCACGCGTTCCGCCGGGCCGCCGACGCGCAACCGCTCGCCGATTCGGTCGACGCGGCGCGGGGCTACCTCATCCCAGTCGATGGTGAGCGTCGCGTCATCGAACGGGATTTCCGCGCCCGGCACGAACGGCCTCGCCTCGGGGAGCCGCGCGCGTTGCGCGTCGATCCAGCCCTGTTGTTGTTCCGCCCAGCGCAGCGCCTCGCGTACCGAGGCGCGCGGCGGCAAGGTGAGGCGGATCCGCCCGCTTGCCGGGTCGACCGACAATTTCGCGCGGCGCGCGCGGGCGTGTCGGACGACGTCGAAACCGGGTTCGCCGGCAGCGCTCACAGTTCGCGATCGATCAGGTGGAATTCGAAATCGCCGGCATCGTCTTCCGAGATGGTCCAGCCGCGCACCGATTGGCCGGCGCGGTGCACCGCCTCACGATCGCCGCACACCAGATAATGCCATGCGGGCAGCGCCTCGCCGGCCGCACGCAGGCGATAGGCGCAGGTCGAGGGGAGCCAGTCGATCGTGCGCACATTGTCGCGGCTCAAGCGCACGCACTCGCTGACATAAGCGTGGCGATGGCGATAATCCGAGCATAAAGCGGTGTCGCGATCGAGCAGGCGGCACGACACGTTGGTCGGCAGCAACTCGCCGGTCTCCTCGTCCTCGAGCTTGTGGATGCAGCATTTGCCGCAGCCGTCGCACAAGGCTTCCCACTGCGCCCGGTCGAGCGCCTCGATCGGGGTGGATTCCCAGAAGCGCTCGCTCATTTGACCCACTTTCGCAGCTCGGTGGCGACCGCTTCGGGCGGCTGCTCGACCGGCAGCAGGGCAAGCGGTTTGCCGTCGGGGTCCATCAGATAGGCCACGCTGCTGTGATCCATCATATAGCCCCCGTTCGGCGTGACCTCGCCCTTCTTGTAATAGACCGCATAGGCCTTGGCCGCCGCGGCGATCGCATCGGGGCTGCCGGTCAGCCCGACCATGCGCGGGTGGAAGGCGGCGGTGAACGCCTTGAGCACCGCCGGCGTATCGCGCGCCGGATCGACGGTGATGAAGATCGGCACGATCTTCGCGCCGAGCATCGGGTCGGCCTGTTCGACCAGCCGCAGGCCGGCGCCGATATGCTGGGCGTCGGTCGGGCAGACATCGGGACAGAAGGTATAGCCGAAATAGACGATGCGATATTTGCCCGCGAAGCTGCGATCGGTGACGGTACGGCCGTCCTGATCGACCAGCGCAAAGGGACCGCCGATCCGCGCGCCCTGCAGCGGCGGACGGGACGGGGCATCGGCCGGGGCCGAGCAGGCGGCGGGGACAAGCGCGAGAAGCAAAGCTGCGATCGCGCGAACAATCTCGTTCATGGCGCCGCCAGCCATGATCTGATATCGCCGCTCGCGCAAGTTGACGCATGACAGGGACCCGGTCGCACCATGAATTCCCGAATCTTCGGCGGCCTTATCGCCGCTGCGATGATCGTTACCGCCGCACCCGCCGCGGCGCAGCTGGGCCAGTCGGACAGCTATCAGTTTCTCCAGGCGATCCGTGAATCGAAGGGCGATGAGGTCAACAAGCTGCTCGACAAGCCGGGCACGGTGATCGTCAACACGCGCGACCGGCAGACCGGCGAGGCCGCGCTGCACATCGTCGCCAAGCGCGGCGACACCACCTATGTCAGCTACCTGCTGGCGCGCGGCGCCGACCCGAACATCAAGGACGGCGAGGGCAACACGCCGTTGCTGGTCGCAGTGAACAACGGGGCCGGCGGGGTGATCGACCTACTCGTCAAGGGCGGCGCCAACGTCAATCTCGGCAATGGCAGCGGCGAGACGCCGCTGATCCGCGCGGTGCAGCGCCGCGACCTGTCGCTGGTGCGCATCCTTCTCGCCGCCGGCGCTGACCCCGATCAGTCCGATCGGATCGCCGGCCTGTCGGCGCGCGATTACGCCCATCAGGACACGCGCACCCCGGCCCTGGCCAAGGTGATCGACGAAACGCCGAAAAAGCCACGCCGCGCCGTGGCCGGGCCGCACTTTTAGAGCCTGGTCTAGCGCAACGCGCGTTAGAGAAATCCGGCTTCCGCGTCAGGGTCTATGACCCCGATCAGGCGGCGCCCGGCGCGGCGCGCAAAGGCGAGCGTGGCGCGCTTGCGCGTCGTTGCGGCAAGCGGCTCGCTATGGGCCTCGCGCACGATCGCGGCGTCATAACGATCCGCCACGATGACGCCCGTGCGTGCGGGCAGAAAGGCAGTGCCGTCCAGCGGCGAGGCATCGAAGCCGGCGGGAATCGCCCAGTAAAAGCGGTCGCAGCAGCCTAGATAATCGGTCCACTTGCCGTCGCCGAGCAGATCGGCGCGCGACACCTTGATCTCGACGATGACGATCTGGCCCCGCGAATCGATCGCCATCAGGTCGGCGCGGCGGTTCCCGTCGAGCGGTACCTCGCTCATCGCGACAAGATCGTGGCGCAGCAGCATGCGCGTCACGCCCCGCGCGACATCGATCGCGCAGAGCGGCGATTCGGGATTGTCACGGCATGAATCGGGCGGTTGGAGCATCGCGCGATATTAGAACATCAGGGGAACGGGTCAAACCCCGCCCGTATCTTCAGCGATAGAAGACCTGGTTGCCGATGGTCGCGATGTGCTCACGGTGCCAGCCCGGCGAGATGCGGCGGGCATGGAAGAACAAGGCGTCATGCGCCGGGCTTTGCCAGGAGTCGGTCATGGCGACCCGCGCCACTGCAATTGCGGTGCGATAATAGGCGCAATCGGCGACATCCGGCACGCGTCCGGCGCGAACGAAGGAGAATTGACCCGGCTGAGTCACTACGGAGCAAATGGTGCCGGCGAATCGGCCCGAGCGGATGCGGTTGAGGATGACATCGGCAACGGCGAGCTGGCCGGTCAGCGGCTCGCCCTTGGATTCGAAATAGATCGCCCCGGCCAGGCAGCGCGATTCCTCATCGAGGGGATCATCGAACGACTGCGCGGCGACCGCGTCGGCGAGGCTCGCATAGCCGTTCCGCACGGGCTGCTCGTCGGGGCTGATGGTCCGCATGATCGCGTCGAGCCGCGTCGGCTGAACCTCGCTGTCGTCCTGGGCCATCGCCGGTGCCGCGATCATCCCGAAGAGCAGGGCGAGGGAGACGAGAGCGAGGCGTGGTGAAAACGGCATCAAGAACACAAAAGGGCGGTTGGCGCACGGTGACGATCAATAAGATGATCCCCCGGACAGCCCCCCGACTGCGTCACCGATCCGGATCGCACCCGGCGCGGCGCAACGCGCTGCAACGACGGCGGCCATCTGTCGGCCGGATTACGAGTCGGTCAATCGGCGAGGATCGTTTCTGCGGCGAATCGTTCCGCCGCCGGGATGTCCAACTCGATCACCCACAGATCCGGGTCGCGCTGACGGCGTTTGCGCCAATAGTCGGCGATCTCGCCCGGCGAGGGATCGGCAGGCCCCGCCGGGACGAGCGCCGACTTGCCGTCCGGCCCGATGCCGCGCTCGAGCAGGCGGGGCATGACGCCGCGATCGAGCGTGACGATGAGGATCGCACCGGCCTGGGCATCGCCGCGCGCCAGCATCGTGCCGATGCCGCCAGCATCGTTGACGCGCCGCAGCAGTGCCGAGACCAGGACACCGCTGGGCAAACGCGCACTCATGCCGGCGGCCGGTATCCGGGCAGCCCCGCGAGCGGAATGCGCGAGCGCATGAAGGTGCCGGTGCCACGCGCCGCCTCTTCGCCGGTGGCGTCGATCAGCCGCGCCTCGGCGACGTAGACGCGGCGCTGACCGCTGATCCAGCGTCCCTCGGCGATCACCGGCCCTTCCTTCAGCGGCTTGGTCAGCAAGAGGTTGAACGCGGTGGTGAGCAGGAAACGATCGGTGACCAGGCTGTTGGCGGCGTAGAAGGCGGCATCGTCGAGCATCTTGAAATAGCTCGTGCCATGCGCCGCACCGGCGGCGTGGAAATAACGCTCGTCGATGGTGAAGCGGATACGCGACATGCCCGGCGCGGGAATTTCGAGTACCGAGGTGAACAGCTGATTGATCGGCGCGGCGGCGTAGAGCGATTCAAGCGCGCGGAAATGTGCCGACTCGCCGCGCTCGGCCGTGTCGGGGCCGGCGTCAGGCCCCGTGCTAGGCAGCGTCACGCGCATCGTCGGCGGTGAGCAAGGCGTAGATCGCATCCTGAGATCCCGCGCCGCGCAGCTTGGCGACCACGGTGCGATCGCGCAGCAGGCGCGAGACCCGCGCCAGCGCCTTGAGATGTTCCGCGCCGGCATCGGGTGGCGATAGCAGCGTGAAGACGATGTCGACGGCGACGTCGTCGACTGCCGAGAAATCGATCGGCTGGGCGAGGCGCGCGAACACGCCGACAACCCGGTCGAGCCCGGCAAGCTTGCCGTGCGGCGTGGCGACGCCCGCGCCGAACCCGGTCGAGCCGAGCTTCTCGCGCTCGGCGAGGCACTCGGTCACCGCCGCCGGATCGAGGCCATACGCCTCGCCGGCAATCGCCCCGAGCTGCTGAAACAGCGATTTCTTGTTGGCCGCTGCGAGCCGTTCGATCACGGTCTGCGGCAGCAGCAGGTCACTCAAATCGATCATGTTCGTCCTTGGCGGGCGCGCACGCACCGGCGCGCGCCCTTAACGGCAATTGCGGATCTAGGAAAGGTCAGGAAGCGCGGTGCGGCTCGACCCAGCCGATCGTGCCATCGCCGCGGCGATAGACCATGTTATATGCCCCCGACCCGCTGTTGCGGAACATCAGTGCATTGGTGTTGCGCAGATCGAGCATCATCACCGCATCGGACACCGTGGCCTCCGGCACGTCGACGCGGGTTTCGGCGACGATCGGGGGGAAGTCCTCGGCTTCCTCGGCATCGGTTTCGAGGAACACGGTGTAGCCGGCATTGTCATCGAGATCGGCGCCATTGACAGCGCCGCCGTTGGCGGCACCGGCAGAATGGCGATCCTTGAGGCGCCGCATGTAGCGACGGAGCTGCTTTTCGATCTTGTCGGCGGCACCATCGAACGCGCCATGCGCCTCTTGCCCGTTATTGGTCGCCTTGAGCACCAGGCCGTGCATCACATGGGCGACGATGTCGCAGGTGAAGCCGGCATCATGCGGGCCCTTGCCGAAGGTGACCGTGGCGGAGATGGCCCGCGCGAAATATTTACTGGCGATGCCTTGAAGCCGCTCCTCGACATGGTTCTTGAGCGCGTCGCCCGTTGCGACCTGGTGGCCCGAAACCCGAATATCCATGAGCAGTCTCCATCTTGTTGACGGTCCGGAGCCTTTTGACCCTCGTCCCGCTTCGGCGTCACCCGGACGCCTCGGCCCCCCATAAGGGCTTGGTTATTCCCGCCAGAAACAACGCGTGACGGGCGAGTTCGGCCTCGCTGGCCGAAAAGACTCGTGGCGGCCGCACCTGGGCGACGACCGTCGGTGCGAGGTCGATGACTTCCTCGACCGTTTCGCTGACCAGGCCAAGCCCGATCTGCCGCCCCCCGGTCAGCTCGACATAGACTTGCGACAGAAGCTGGGCGTCGAGCAGCGCGCCGTGATGGACGCGGTGGCTGCGATCGATGCCGTAGCGCGTGCACAGGGCGTCGAGGCTGTGTTTGGCGCCGGGATGGCGCGTGCGGGCGAGCACGATGGTGTCGACCATCCGGGTCATGCACACCTTGGGGCGGCCGCAGCGTTGCAGCTCGCCGTTGAGGAAGCCGAAGTCGAAGCTCGCATTGTGCGCCACGAGCGGCGCGTCGCCGAGAAATTCGAGCAGCGCATCGACCTGCGCGCCGAACAGCGGCTTGTCCGACAGGAACGCGTCGCTCAGCCCGTGGACGCGCTGCGCCTCCGCCGGCATCGCGCGCTCGGGGTGAAAATAGGCATGGTAGGTGCGACCGGTCTCGACCCGGTTGACCAGCTCGAGACAGCCGATCTCGACCATCCGGTCGCCGCTTTCGAAGCTGAAGCCGGTAGTTTCGGTGTCGAACACGATTTCACGCATGCGCTGATTATCGGCATTCATCCCGCGATAGGCAAGCGATCAGCGCAATTACCGCCGCCCGCGTTTCCGCGAGCGGAACGTCGGTCGGGATGACGAAATCGGCGCGGGCGCGCTTTTCCGCATCCGGGAGCTGACGCGCGAGAATCGCGTCGAATTTCGCCTCGCTCATGCCCGGGCGGGCGAGCACGCGGGCGCGCTGCACCTCGGGTCCGGCCGAGACCACCACGGTCTTGTCGACCTTCTTCTCCCCACCGGTTTCGAACAACAAGGGTATGTCGAACACGATCAGCGGCGCATCGGCGTGACGACGGAGGAATTCGGCGCGATCCTCGCCGACCGCCGGATGCACAAGCTGCTCGAGCGCGCGGAGCGCCGCCGGATTGCCGAGCACGGCGGCGGAAAGTTTGGCCCGGTCGACGCCATCGGGGCCGGTGGTGCCGGGATGAAGCGACTCGATCGCGGCAACCAGCCGCCCGCCCGGCCCCTGCAGGCGGTGCACCGCGGCATCGGCGTCGAACACCGGCACGCCTTGTTCCGCGAACATCGCCGCGACGGTCGACTTGCCCATGCCGATCGAGCCGGTGAGCCCGAGAATGAGCGGCTTGCCGGTCATCCGCCGAGCAACGCGCGCAGTTCGTCGTCGCGCTCGCGTGGCGGCGCGGTGCCGAACAGCAGCTCGAACGCCAGCGCGGCCTGGCCGATCAGCATTTCGAGGCCGTCGACCGTATCGAGATCGCGGTCGCGCGCGGCGGCGAGCAAGGGCGTTTCGAGCGGGGCGTAGACCAGATCATAGACCAGGGCGTGTTCGGGCAGCGGCGACAGATCGACGACGAGCGGCGGCTGGCCGACCATGCCCAGTGCGCTGGTGTTGACCAGCAGGCTGGCGGCCGGCAACGGTGCGCCGAGCGGCAGCGCCTGCCCCTTGAGGCCGAAATGACCCAGCAGGGCCGCCGCCTTCAGGACGTTGCGATTGAGGATCGTCACGGGGCCGACGCCGACCCGGGACAGCGCGAACAGCACCGCGCGCGCCGCGCCACCGGCGCCGATCACCACCACCGGGGCGCCGGCGAGGTCGAGATCGGCGATCGGCGCGTAGAATCCGCCGGCATCGGTATTGGTGCCGATCAGTGCGCCATCCTCGGCGACCAGCGCGAGGTTGATCGCGCCGATCGTCCCACGCACGCCGCCGCGATCCTCGATATGGTCGAGCGCAGCCTCCTTGTGCGGGATGGTGATGTTGCAACCGCGCCAGGCCGGGTCGGCGCGGCGCGCGGCGAAATAGTCGGCGAGTGCCTCAGGTGTGACATGGGTCGCGCGATAGTCGCCGTCGATCGCCAGCGCATCGAGCCAAAAGCGGTGGATCAGCGGCGACTTGCTGTGCCCGATCGGATCGCCGATCACCTCGGCATAGATGTGCGTCATGACGTCAAAACCCCGCGCACCCGCAAATAATCGAGCACCGGCAGTAGCGGCATGCCGAGCACGGTGAACTGGCTGCCTTCGATCCGCGCGAACAATTGCGCGCCGCGGCCCTCGATCCGGAAACAACCGGCACACCCCGCGATCGCCGGCCATTCGTCGTCGAGATACTGTTCGAGAAACGCATCGGACAATGGGCGGACATGGAGCATCGCACGGTCGACATGCCGCCACACCGGACGGCCCTGCTCCGCGATCACCGCCGCGCTGACGATCGCGTGGCGACCGCCTGACATGGCGCGCAGATGCGCCATGGCCTCCGCGCGGCTGGTCGGCTTGTCGAGGATGGTGCCATCGGCGAGCACCACCAGCGAATCGCTGCCGAGCGACAGCGCATCGGGCTCGCGTTGCGACACCCGCAGCGCCTTGAGTTCGGCCAAAGCATCGGCAAAGTCGCGCGGCGCTACTCCGTCGGCGCGCAGGCCGGCCTTGGCGGCATCCTCGTCGACACCGGGCGATGTCGCGCTAAACGGCACGCCGGCTGCTTCCAGCATGGCCCGGCGCGAAGCGCTGCCCGAAGCGAGCACCAGCTTCATGCCGTGCCCCGCCGCTCGACCACCAGCGCGATGATCGCCGCCGCAGTCTCCTCGATCGAGCGCCGCGTGACGTCGATCACCGGCCAATCGTTATCGGCGAACATGCGCCGCGCGAACGCCACCTCGCGCGACACGGCCTCCTGGTCGACATAGTCGGTCTCCGGCGCCTGGTTGAGCGACAACAGGCGATTGCGCCGCACCTGGATCAGCCGGTCGGCGCTGGTGGTTAGCCCGACAACCAGCGGATGTTCGAGGCTGAACAGGCACGTCGGCGGCGGGCTTTCGATCACGATCGGAATGTTGGCGGTCTTGTAACCGCGATTGGCGAGATAGATCGAGGTCGGCGTCTTCGACGAGCGCGATACGCCAGCCAGCACGATATCGGCCTCTTCCCAATCTTCCGCCCCGATGCCGTCGTCATGCGCCATGGTGAACTGGATCGCGTCCACGCGCGCGAAATAGGCCGCGTCGAGCATATGCTGCCGCCCGGGCCGCGCCTTCGCTTGCTGGCCGAGCAGGCCCGACAGCGCATCGTTGACGCCATCGAGCGGCGCCACCGCCGGCAGGCCGAGCGCGCGGCACCGTTGTTCGAGCGTCGCCCGCGCCTGGCTGTTGACCAGGGTAAAGATCACCAGCCCCGGATTCTGCGCGATCTCGCCGAGGATGCGTTCGAGATGCGCCTCGGTGCGGACCATCGGCCAGAAGTGGCGGATCGTCTCGACATCGTCATATTGCGCCAGCGCTGCCTTGGCGATGTTCTCCAGCGTCTCGCCCGTCGAATCCGACAGGAGATGGAGGTGCAATCTCATCGGCTGGACGGATCTGTGGACAACATCGGGATATCCGCTAGCGCAACTCAACCGGGTCGCCAAGCGAGGGCATGGCGGTGGAAAAGCGATGATCTATCCACACGCCCGCCAACAGCATCGGTTCCCATGCACAGACTGTGGATAACGGGGACAGACGCGCGATTTACGAGGCGGCGTCGGCGGCCCCCTGTTGGCATTTCCGGGATGAACGCATAAGCCCCGCTTTGCACACGCCAACAGCATCTACAGCCTTTTTAGATTCTTCTATTCTTTAGTAGGAAGAGCGATCCGAATGACCGAAGCGAAGCCGCTTCTCGCCACGTTGAAGGGTGAGCGGCAAGAAATCCCGCCGGTCTGGCTGATGCGGCAAGCAGGGCGCTATCTTCCGGAATATCGTGCGTTGCGGGCCGAGAAGGGTGGCTTTCTCGCTCTGGTCAACGACAGCGTGGCAGCGGCCGAGGTGACGTTGCAGCCGATCCGCCGCTTTGGCTTCGACGGTGCGATCCTGTTCTCCGATATCCTGATGGTCCCCAGTGCGCTGGGACAGGCGCTGAGCTTCGGTGTCGGCGAGGGGCCTGCGCTGGCCCCACCTTTGGTCGACCATGCGCTGGCGAGCCTCCAGCCCGACCTGACGCGGCTCGATCCTGTTTATGCGACCGTCGCGCGCGTCGCGGGGGCGCTCCCGCCCCAGACGACCTTCCTCGGATTCGCCGGCAGCCCCTGGACGGTCGCGACCTATATGGTCGCCGGTCACGGCAGTCGCGACCAGAGCGAGACCCGGCGCTACGCCTATGCCGATCCCCAGGCGTTCGGCGAGATCATCGATGCGATCGGTGCCTGCACGATCGATTATCTTTCGCGTCAGATCGAGGCCGGCGTCGAGGCGGTGCAATTGTTCGACAGCTGGTCGGGCAGCCTCTCGCCGACGCAGTTCGAACGCTGGGTGATCGTACCCAACGCCAGGATTGTCGCGGCGATCCACGAGCGGCACCCCGGCGTGCCGGTGATCGGCTTCCCCAAGGGGGCTGGCGAGAAACTGCCTGCCTATGCACGCGGTACCGGGGCCGATGCGGTCGGCGTGGATGAAACGATCGATCCCGAATGGGCGGCCGCCAATCTGCCGGCGGGCATGCCGGTGCAAGGCAATCTCGATCCGCTGGCGTTGATCGCCGGCGGCGACACACTGAACGTTGCGATCGACCGGGTGCTTGCCGCCTTTGCCGATCGACCCCATGTCTTCAATCTCGGCCACGGCATCCTGCAGGACACGCCGATCTCACATGTCGAGGCGCTGCTGGCGCGCGTCAGGAGGGGATGATGGGTTTTCTCGGCAACGCCTATCTGTGGGTCAAGGCAGGCCATGTCATCTTCGTGATCTTCTGGATGGCCGGCTTGTTCATGCTGCCGCGCTATCTCGTCTATCATCAGGAAGCGGTGCCGGGTTCGCCCGAGGCGCAAGCCTGGGTCGATCGCGAGGCGAAGATCCGCCGTATCATCCTGACCCCGGCGATCGGCCTGGTGTGGCTGTTCGGACTGATGCTGGCGGTCAATATCGGGCTGACATCGGGCGCAAGCGGGTTGGGCTGGCTCCATGCCAAACTGGCGCTGGTCGTCGTCCTCAGCGGCTATCATGGCTGGGCGGTGAGTTATTCGAAGAAGCTCGCGGCGGGAAAGCCGCCTTCGCTGACCGGCAAGCAGCTGCGCATGTTGAACGAGATTCCGGCGATCCTCGTCACGCTGGTCATCATCCTGGTGATCGTGCGGCCTTTTTAGCTCTGTCGCGGTACCGCCTGGTTCAGCCCTGCTGAACCACAAGACGTACTGCTTGACTTGAGAGAGGCAGCGACCTACCTCGCCGGCATATCGTGATGCGCGGCCTCGTGCCCTGTCACGGTACTTTCCTCCCGCATCGTCGCGATTTCACCCGCCGACAGACGCAGAACACCACCATCATCACACCCGGGAACGCCCGAAATGCATCTCAAAGACCTCAAGAAGAAAACCCCGGCCGAGCTGGTCAGCATGGCCGAGGAGCTGGGTGTCGAAGGTGCATCGACGCTGCGCAAGCAGGACCTGATGTTCGCAATCCTCAAGGTTCAGGCCGAGAATGGCGAGCAGATCATGGGGCTGGGCACGATCGAGGTGCTGCCCGACGGTTTCGGCTTCCTGCGCAGCCCCGAGGCGAATTATCTCGCCGGCCCGGACGACATCTACATCTCGCCAAACCAGGTTCGCAAGTTCGGCCTGCGCACCGGCGATACGGTCGAAGGTGAGATTCGCGGCCCCAAGGATGGCGAACGCTATTTCGCGCTGACCAAGCTCACCGCAGTCAATTTCGACGATCCCGACGCGGTGCGCCACCGGGTCAATTTCGACAACCTCACGCCGCTCTATCCGGAAGAGAAACTGTCGCTCGATCCGGCCGATCCGACGATCAAGGACAAGTCGGCGCGGGTCATCGACATCATCAGCCCGCAGG
>JAZJXZ010000031.1:0-28948 GCA_040390605.1 Pseudomonadota bacterium | reverse complement strand
GCAGCGAGAGCACGCCCTGCTGGCTCTGGTTCGCCTGGGCGAGCATCGCGGTCGAAGCCTGGCTGAGGATCTGCGCCTTGGCGAGGTTCGCCGTTTCGGAGGAGAAGTCCGCATCCTGAATGCCCGACCGTGCCTGGCTCAGGTTTTCCACGTTCGACGACAGGTTGTTGACCACCGACTGCAGCTGGCTCGAAGCGGCACCGAAGCCGGCGCGGGCCGTGTTGACCGTGGTGAGCGCGGTGTCGACCAGGCCGAGCGCCGTGGTCGCGTTGGACGCCGAGGAAACGCTGGCGGCGGTTGCTGCCGACAGGTCGATCTTGGCGAACGACACCGAGACCGTGTCCGCCGAGGTGGAACCGGCCTGGACCTTCACCGCACCGCTCGTACCGGCGGTACCGTCAAACAGCGCAACACCGTTGAACTTGGTGTTGCTCAGAATGCTGGTGATCTGGCCGGTCAGCGCGGTGACTTCGGTCTGCAGGTTGGTGCGGTCCGCGTCGCTATAGGTACCCGATGCCGACTGTACCGCCAGCTCGCGAACGCGCTGCAGCATGTTGGTAACTTCGTTCAGCGCGCCGTCGGCGGTCTGGGCCATCGCCATGCCGTCATTGGCGTTGCGGATGCCCTGGTTCATGCCGCGGATCGAGGCGGTCATCGACGAGGCGATGGCGATGCCGGCGGCATCGTCCTTCGACGAGTTGATGCGGCTGCCGGTGGACAGGCGCTGCATGGCGCTCTGCAGCTGGTTGCTCGCGGCGTTGGCGGCATTGCCGGCGCGCAGCGAAGCGATGTTTGTACCGATAACAGTCATGTCTGTATCTCCGTTTTGCTCTGACGATCCCCGCCGCCCCCAAGCGGAGGGCCGAGCCGTCAACAGCACAGAACGGCAGAGTCATTCCGGGCTTAAGCATTTTTGTTGAGCAGATTGCCGGCGCCCTCGCGCGCCTGAAGCACATCTGCTCAATTCGGGTAGCGCCAGGGCGGCAAACCGGCAGGAAAGCGGAAATATTCTGCCGGGCCGGCAATATGCTTAACTGGTCATTTACCTTCTTTGCCGCATTCACCCCTCGTCCAAAGGGGGAATTCAATGCCGTCGATCGTTCCGTCAGCCGCGCTGCTGCGCGACCGTTATGCCCTTGTGTCGCATCTTCGCGCACAGGGTTTCGCGATCGGCACATCCGGTGGCCGCCCCCAGGTCGGCGAACTCTACCTCGTTGCCGATGGCGAAACGCCGCCGGCACCGGCACGCACCATCGTGCTCGGCGACGGCCCCCGCCGCATCGTGCCCTCGCGCGACGGCAGCCCGGCGCGGGTCGATTTCGATCGCGCCGACAATGCCGTCGGACACGGCTTTGTCGCAGCGCTGGCCGCCGAGCCCGGCGCGCCGACCGCCGCCGACCCCGAGAGCCTCGCCCTCCTCGCACTCGCCGAACGCGTCGCCCAGGCCGACATCACCGTGCTGATCAACGGCCCGACCGGCACCGGCAAGGAAGTGCTGGCCCGCGCGATCCATAACGGCTCGACCCGCCGAGACGGCCCGTTCATCGCTATCAATTGCGCCGCTTTGCCCGAGACGATGCTCGAGGCGCTGCTGTTCGGCCACCAGAAGGGCGCCTTCACCGGCGCCTCGTCGGGTGGCGAGGGCTTCTTCCGCGCCGCCAATGGCGGCACCTTGCTGCTCGACGAGATCGCCGAGATGCCGCTGACGCTGCAGGCCAAGCTGCTCCGCGCCCTTCAAGAGCGCGAGGTCATCCCGATCGGCGCCACTACCGCAGAGAAGATCGACGTGCGCGTCATCGCCTGCGCCAACCGCGATCTGCAGAGTGAAGTCGCCGCCGGCCGCTTCCGCCCCGATCTTTATTACCGCCTGTCGGTCTTCCCGCTGACCACCAAGCCGCTGGCCGAGCGCCGCCTCGATATCCCCGCGCTCGCCGCGACGTTGATCCTGCGCCACGCCGGCAACCGCAACATCATCCCCTGGCCCGACGCCGGCGCGATCGACGCATTGATGACGCATGACTGGCCCGGCAATGTCCGCGAGCTGGAAAACGTCCTGCAACGCGCGTTGTTGTTCGCCGCCGGCGACACCATCTCCGCCGAGCATATCGTGTTCGATCGCCCGGCTCCGGCGCTGATCACCAGCCCCGCCGCCAACGACCAGCCTTCGACGCTCGGCAACATCGTCCAGATGAGCGAGTTCGCCGCGATCCGCGAGACGCTGCGCGCCTGTGGCGGCAGCCGCATCGAGACCGCGAAGCGCCTCGGCATTTCCGAACGCACCCTGCGATATCGCCTCGCCAAGGCGCGCGAACAGGGCGACGACATCTCACAGGCACATAACCGGGTGGCTTCGGCATGAGCATCGACGGAATCGGTGGCGGCGCGATGAGCGTCGACCGGGTGATGGCGCTCCGCGCGCAGATCCTCGAACGCAACCAGGCGTTGAGCCGTGCCAGCGATGGCGCCGGCGTCGCCGCGCCTAACACGATCGGCGGCGCAGCCCCGTCCCAGCCGGCCAGCTTCGCCCAGTCGATGAGCGACGCGCTGAATTCCGTGAATGCCGGGCAGCAGCGTGCCGCCGATCTCTCCGCCTCGTACGAGCGCGGCGAGACGATCGACATCGCCAAGGTCATGCTCGCCCGCCAGGAAGCCTCGGTCGGCTTCGAGGCGACGATGCAGGTCCGCAACAAACTCCTGTCCGCCTACAAGGACATCATGAGCATGCCGGTGTAATGCGATGAGCAACGCTCTCACCCCCAGCAACGCCACGCTCGTTCCCGAGCGTTTCGCCAACCCGCTGCGCCAGATCGGCGACGTCATGGCCCAGCCCGCGGTACGCCGCGCGCTGCCGATGGTGCTGATGCTCGGACTGATCGCGGCCGCCGCCTTCGCCTGGATGGCGCTGTCGACACCGACCCAGAAGGTGCTGTTCGCCAACCTTGCCGACAGCGACAAGGCCGCGGTCACCGCCGCGCTCGAACAGGGCAATATCAAGGCCCGCATCGACAGTGGCTCCGGCGCGCTGACCGTCGGCGAGGACGATTATTCCCGCGCCCGCATCCTGCTCGCAGGGCAAGGCCTGCCCAAGGGCTCGCCGGCCGGCTACCAGATCCTCGACCAGCTGCCGATGGGCGTGTCCCGCGCGGTGGAAGGCGAGCGCCTGCGCCAGGCGCGCGAAACCGAACTCGCCCGCTCGATCCAGGAGATCGACGCAGTGGCCGAGGCGCGCGTGCATCTCGCCACGCCCGAGGCCAGCGTTTTCGTCCGCGACAATGCCCAGCCCTCCGCCTCGGTGATCCTCAAATTGCAGGGCGGCCGTTCGCTCAGCGACGCGCAGGTCTCGTCGATCGTCAATCTCGTTGCGTCATCGGTACCCGGCATGAAGCCCGATGCCGTGACCATCGTCGACCAGCTCGGCGCCCTGCTGAGCAAGGCCGGCGGCCAGTCCGGCCTCGGCGCCTCGGGCGACCAGCGCATCGCCTTCCAGCGCCAGATCGAGGACAAGTACCGCCAGCAGATCATCCAGTTGCTCACGCCATTGGTCGGCGCCGGCAATTTCTCGACCGAGATCCAGGCCGACGTCAATCTCGACGAGACCCAGGCGACGCGCGAGAGCTATGACAAGCAGGGCCCGACCCGCGCCGAGCAGGGCAACTGGACCGGCAACCAGCCGGCCGGCCAGACCGGCGCGCCCGGCGGCATCCCCGGCGCGCTGTCCAACACCCCGCCCGCCGCATCAACGCTGAGCGCGCCGACACCGACACCCGGCGCGACGCCGACGCCCGGCACCGCCGCCGGCGCGGCGACCGCACTCGTCGGCGCCGTCGGCGACGCGATGAAGCAGAGCGACCAGTTCGCCCGCGCCTATGACAATGGCCGCGAGGTCTCGGTGACCCGCAACGCGCCCGGCACGATCAAGCGCCTGTCGGTCGCCGTGCTGCTGCGCGATCCGGAAACCGGAAAGCCGCGCAGCCCGGTCGAAATCCAGCAGATCACCCAGCTGGTCCAGTCGGCGGTCGGTTACGACCAGAGCCGCGCCGACCAGGTCACCGTGATCAGCCGCAAATTCGCCGCCGCGCCCGAAACCGGCTCGGCCCAGCCGTGGTACGAATCCGGCTGGGTCGCGGTGATCGCGCGCAACGTCACCGCCATCGTCATCGCGCTACTCGTGCTGGTCATGGGGGTGCGCCCGCTGGCCAAGGTGCTGATGAAGCGCAGCAACGATGCCGGCCCGCGCCTCGCGCTCGGTCGCGACACGGGCGGCGCGAACGGCGGCGCACCGGGTGGCGCCGGGAGCCCGCCGGTCAGCGTCGACGCCATGGCCGGTGCGCGCAACTATGACGATCGCATCGGTATGGTGCGCGGCTTCACCCGCGACAATCCGGCGCGCGCCGCCCTGGCGGTGCGCGACATGATCAAGGCCGACGCCAAATGAACGCCCCTTTGCGCAGCTATACCGGCGTGGAACGCGCCGCCGTGCTGATGATGCTGGTCGGCGAGGAGGAAGCTGCGGCGATCCTCCAGAAGCTCGACCCCGAAGAGGTGCGCCAGCTCGGCAAGGCGATGTTCGCCGTCGCCGACGTCAGCGAAAGCGATGTCGAATTCGTGCTCGACGATTTCGTCGGCAAGGCGCGCGAGCGCACCGGCATCACCTTCGATCCGCGCCCGCAGATCGAGGCGGTGATGACCCGCGCACTCGGCCAGGAAAAAGCCGATTCGATCCTCTCGCGTATCGTGCCGGCCGATGAGGCCTGCCAGATCGAGATGCTCGACTGGCTCGAACCCGAGGAGATCGCCGGGCTGATCGAACAGGAGCATCCGCAGATCGCCGCCGTGATGATCGCCAATCTCGATCCCGCTATCGGCAGCAAGGTGCTCGAACTGCTGCCCGACGGCATGCAGCCCGACATCCTCCACCGCATCGCGCGGCTAGGCCCGGTCACGCCCGAAGCGGTCGAGACGCTCCGGACCGTGCTTGCCGGGCGCGTCAACAAACCGGCCAAGTCGGCCGGGGTGAAGATGGGGGGCACCCGTGAGGCAGCCAAGATCCTGTCCGGCGCGCGCAAATCGACCGAGCAGCGCGTCATGCCCAAGCTGTTCAAGATCGACCGCGAGACCGCCAAGGCGATCGAAGAAGCCATGTTCGTGTTCGACAATCTGCTCGACCTCGACGACAAGAATCTCGGCACGCTCATCCGCAATGTCGACAGCGACATCCTGGTCCGTTCGCTCAAGGGCGTCGACGAGAGCGTCCGCAGCCGTTTCCTCGGCTGCATGTCGAGCCGCGCGGCCGATGGCATCCGCGACGAGATGGAAGGTCGCGGCCCGATGAAGCTGAGCGAAGTACTCGAGGCGCAGAAGGTCATGATCCAGATCGCCCGCAACCTCGCCAAGGACGGCACGATCATGCTCGGCGGCAGCGGGGGCGACGACGATTATGTCTGAGTTTGTTGTCGGGTTTACCACGCGCAACGAGGGCGTCGCCCAGGCATTGCAGGCGGCATTCGCGATCCAGCCGGCCGGGTTCGCACCGGCCGACATCAGGGAACGCGTCAGCGGCCGCCCGACCCATTTCTCGTCGCAAGCGAGCGAGCCGAGGCATTTCCACCCCGCCGACGCGTCGAGCAACCCGACCGCCGGCTGGGACCCTTTCGCCGCCACCGCCGATCCGTCGCCGGGCTTCGCCGATCCGGTCAGCGCAGCGCATGCCCGCGGCGTTGCCGAGGGCCGCGCCGCCGCGCTGGCCGAGATGAGCGGTGATGAAGACCGCGACGCCACCCTGCTGACGCGCCTCGGCGAAGCACTGCGCGCCGACGACCGCTTCGACCGCGCCCGGCTCGCCCGGCAGATGCGCCAGACCGTAATGTTCCTCGTCACCCGCGTGGTCGGCGAGACCGGCATTCATGCCGACCTGCTGACCACGCGCATCGACGCAGCGACCGACCTGCTCGCCGACGCCGCCGAATCGGCGATGCTGCGTGTCCATCCCGACGATGTCGCGCTGCTGGACGGCAAGCTGCCCCGAACCGTGTTCGCGGTCGGCGATGCCGCCGTGGCGCGCGGCAGCTTCGTGCTCGAATCCGCCTCGACCATCGTCGAGGACGGCCCCGATCTTTGGCTCGAACAGCTCGCCCAGGCGATCGACCGCATCGCGCTGCCGCAGGCTTGAACGATCCCATGCTCAACCGCTTCACCGGCGACTATCTCGACGCGCTTGGCCGCTTCGATTTCTCGCCCAAACCCAAGGTTTCCGGCCGGCTCGCCTCGTTCGACGGGCTGCTGATGGAGGCGATCGGCCTGACCTTGCCGGTCGGTACCGTCTGCCAGGTCGGCGACGGCGCGGGCAAGGTCGAGGCCGAGGTGATCGGTTTCCGCAACGGCCGCACCCTCCTCATGAATCTCGGTGGCCCCGCGCCGCTGCTGCCGCGCGCGCCGGTGCGCCCGCTCGGCCCTCCCGGCGAAGCCGAGGTCGGTGCCGCCCTGCTCGGCCGCGTGGTCGATGGCGCGGGCAAGCCGATCGACGGTCTCGGCCCGATCCGCGGCGCGGACAAATGGCCGCTTGCCGGCAAGCTGCAATCGCCGCTCGACCGTGGCCGCGTGCGCGAGCCGCTCGATGTCGGGGTGCGCGCGATCAACGGGCTGCTCACCGTCGGCCAGGGCCAGCGTATCGGCATCATGGCCGGGTCGGGCGTCGGCAAGTCGGTGCTGCTCGGCATGATCGTGCGCGCGGCGCAGGCCGACGTCATTGTCATCGGTCTGATCGGCGAGCGCAGCCGCGAAGTCGCCGACTTCCTCGAAACCAAGGTCGCCGGCGCGGCGCGCGCACGCTCGGTCGTCGTCGCCGTCCCCGCCAACCACTCGCCGGTGCTGCGCATCCGTGGCGCCTTGCGCGCCACCGCGATTGCGGAGGGCTTCCGCGCCGAGGGCAAGAAGGTCCTGTTGATCATGGACAGCCTGACCCGCGTCGCGCATGCCGGCCGCGAGATTGGCCTGGCGCTGGGCGAACCCGCCTCGGCGCGCGGTTATCCGCCGTCCGCCATTGCCATGCTGCCTAATCTGATCGAGCGCGCCGGCACCTGCGTGTCGTCGGGCGGCTCGATCACCGCGATCTACACCGTGCTCGCCGATGGCGACGACGGCAACGATCCCGTGGTCGATTCGGCGCGCTCGATCCTCGACGGCCATATCGTGCTCAGCCGCCAACTGGCCGAGCGCGGTGTCTATCCCGCGATCGATCTCGGCCCATCGGTCAGCCGGGTGATGACCGATATCGTCGGAAAGCCGCACATGCAGGCCGCGCAGATCCTTCGCCGCCACCTCGCCACCTATGAGGAAAATCGCGATCTCGTGCTGATGGGCGCCTATCGCCCCGGCGCCGATCTCGCGATTGACGCGGCGATCGCCTGCCACCCGGCGGTGATGGAATATATCCGCCAGGACGCCGATTCGATGGTCTCGCTCGACGACGCCGTCGCCGAGTTGGTCGGCGTGTTCGGCGGCTAGAGCGCGATGGCGCGGAACCGCGACGAAACGCTCGCCCGGCTGCTGCGCGTCCGCACGCTGCAACTCGGCCTGACCCGCGCCGAGGAAGCACGCGCGCAGCAGCGTTTCGCCGGCGAGGCCGAACTCAAGGGCCGTATCAGCCAGCTTGCCGAAGCGGTCGCCCCGACCTCGACCGAGACGGCGGCCTTCTCGCTGGTCGCGGCGGCGCATTTTCGCGACCGCCTCCAGCAATCCGCCGAGGCGGCCGAGGCACGGCTCGGCGCGGCCCAGGCGGTGGTCGAACGCGCCGCCGAAGCGACCCGCGCGGCGAAGCGCGACCAGACCGCGATCGAGAAGCTGATCGAGCGCGCCGACGCCGACGCGCTGATCAAGGCGATCCGCGAAATGGAAAAAGCGCCATCGGTGCGAAAGATTCGGCACGATCCTTGCTGAACCCCTGACGGGCGCAAGCTCGACCAAGTGGGGGGTCCATGATCGAACTGTCCATCACGACCAGGAACACGGCACCGCCGCCGCTCGCCACGCCTGTCTCGGCTGGGGCGCCGGGCGGATTCGCTCGCGCGTTCGAGGCGTTCACGGACGCGCCGCGACCCGCCGGGCCACGGCAGCGCGATGCCGCCGACGGCAAGGATTTGCCGGCCGACGCGGCCAATGCGGCGGACAAGGCGCCAGTGAAGCTCGCACCGACGCGTCGTAACGCCAAGGCGATCACCACACCGCTGCCGCCGGGCGACGCGGCACCCATCGCGCCGACCACCGCAAAATCCTCGTCGTCCGATGCCGACGATGCATCCGCCGATGACAGCGCGGCCGACACTGACACGGACACCGACAAGGCCGCGCCGATCATGGCATTAATGGCCATGTCGGTTGCGCCGATCCTGGTCGATCCGTCGAGCCTGCCGACGCTCGCGCCCCGCGACGCGGCGTCGATACTCGTCGGTGCTTCGTCGCCTGCAGCACCTGTCGCGCCCGACCCAAGCCTCGCCGCGACGCCAGCACCGGTCGCGCTTGCCGCGACCCCGGCGCCGACCGGCACCACCGCACTCCCTGTCGGGTTCGAGCTGCTCGACCCCGGCATGCCGGCGAAGCACGCCAACGCCCCGACAGACCCGACCGGCGTGACCGCGCCGCGCATCGAGGCGCATGGCGACACGCCGCGCTTCGCTATCGCCGCCGCCACCGTCGCCGCCGATCCGGCGATCCTCGCCGTCCAGCCCTCGCACCAGGCCTTCGCCACCGCGCTCGCCGCGTTCTCGGCACGCGCCCTGGTGCACGATGACGATAGCGGCGATCCGCATCAACCGATCTCCGGCCTTGCCGCGCCGACCGCCACCACCTTGCTACAGACCGCCGTGCAGCAGGTCGCCGCGGGCGATCAGGCGGCGCTCGATCCGCGCCACGATCGCGGGCTCCACGGCATGATCGACCATATCGAAATGCTGCGCGACGACGCCAATGCGCGCGACACCCGTATCCGCCTGACCCCCGACGCGCTCGGCACGGTCGATGTAGCGCTGCGCCGCGACGGCGAGGCGGTGCATGTCCGCTTCTCCTCGGCCAATGAGGCGACCCGGCTCTTGCTGAACGACGCCCAGCCGCGCCTCGCCGCCCTGGCCGAGGCGCGCGGCGTGCGCATCGCCGGCAGCAGCATCGACAGTGGCGCGAGCGGCGGCGGCCAGCCGCAACCCCAGCCGCGCACCGAATCATCCCGCCCCGCCCGCGCGCCGCGCGCGGTTGCGGCGACAGACACCGACATTCCCACCGATCAACGCCTCGCCTGAAATCTGAAGGAGCCTGTCAATGAGTGACCTTGTGGAAGACACCGCCGCCCCGAAAAAGAAGAAGGGGAAAGGCAAGAAGATGCTGTTCCTGCTGATCGGCCTGGTGCTGGTCGGCGGCGGTACCGCCGGCGGGCTCTATGCCGCCGGCGTCGGCCCGTTCGCGCACCCCGGCGAGACGCTCGCGGCGATGACGGGACCGCGCCTCGTCCCCAAGAGCGAGCAGAAGCGCGTCGGCCTTGGCACTGGCGAAGGCGGCGGCGCGGGCGCGAGCAAGCCCGGCACCGTCGGCACCGGCGGCGAGAAATACGCTTCCAACTATTATGCCATGGAAAAGGAGTTCACCTCCAACCTGCAGGACAGCGTTCATTTCGTGCAGGTCGGCATCGCCATTTCCACGCCGTACGACGACACCGTCATCGAGAATATCAAGACCAACGAGATCGCGGTGCGCTCGGCGGTGCTCTTGACGCTCAGCGACACGTCCGAGGAGCAGGTCTTCTCGACCGACGGCAAGAAACAGCTGCAGGCCCGCCTGACCCAGGCAATCAACGCCGTTTTGAAAGAAAAAGAGGGTTTTGGCGGCGTTGGTAACGTCTACTTTACCAATTTCATCGTTCAGTGAACGGGCATGGTTAACAGCCCTTCACCAGATGCGCCCGAACGGCGCGAGCGCACCCGGCAGGCGGATCACGTCGCGCTGGGCGTCGCCAATCTCAATCCGTTCGGCGATCTGCATACGGTGCAGCATCTCTCGGCACGTCTCGCGCGTTCATTGCGCAGCGTGTTCGAGCCGTTGCTGCGCCAGGAGGTGCGTACCTTTGCCGAACCGCTCGTCGTGCAGCGCTTCGCCGATTACCGCGCGGAGCGCGCAGACGCGCTGACCGCCTGGCTGCCGCTCGAGATCACGCCGGGCAACGGCACCGCGCTGGCGGTGTTCGACGGCCGCTTCGTGCTTGAGATGCTCGACCTGTTCTTCGGCGGCACCGGTCATGCGCCGCACGACCTGCCGACCGAATTCTCTCCTTCGGCCGAGGCGATCGTCGCGCGGCTCGGCGGCATGCTCGCCGAGCCGATGCGCGTCGCCTGGGAACCGCTGGCGCGCCTGAAGTTCGCGCCCGGCCACGCCGAATCGAACCCCGCCATGCTCGGTGGTCTCGATGGCGACGATGCGCTGGTCGTCACCCGCATCGGCATCGCCGCGGGTCATGCCAAGCCGATCTTCATCGACCTGCTCTACCCCGTCACCGCGCTCAAGCCCTATGCCCCGTCGTTGACCGGCAAGGTGCTGTCCAAGACCGCCGAGCAGGAGCCCGCCTGGCGCACCGGCCTGACCCGCGCGGTGATGGGCGTGCGCTTCCCGATCCGCTCGGTGCTGGCCGAACCGGTCATCTCGCTCGCCACGCTGATGGAACTGAAGATCGGCGATGTCATCCCGATCAGCGTCGACAAGGACGTGCCCGTGATGGTCGGGGGCGACCGCCTCGGCTCGGGCACCGTCGGCACCTCGAACGGCAAGGCCGCGATCAAGCTCAACTCGATCACCCGTGAACTTGGGGAATATCAATGAACGACATGACCGGGGGATTCCCCGTCGACGCCAGCCTGGCGGCGAATTTTCGCCTGCTCCAGGACGTCGACGTCAAGCTGACCGTCGAGATCGGCTCGACCAGCCTGACGCTGCGCGAATTGCTTGCGCTGGGTGAATCGAGCGTCATCGAGCTCGATCGCCAGTCAAACGAACTGCTCGACGTGCTGGTCAACGGCACGCTGATCGGCCGTGGCGAGGTGGTGATGGTCGGCGACCGCTTCGGCGTGCGCATGACCGAGCTCGTCTCGCCCGACAAGCGGGCCTGACGCGCCATGATGTGGTCCTATGTCCTCAAGCTGGTCGTGCTGCTGCCGCTCGTCTGCGGCCTGATGATCGGCTGCCTGTGGCTGTGGCGCAAGCTCGAGAGCCGGCTGCCCGGCCAGCCCGCCAACCGCATGCTCAAGGTGGTCGAGACGATGATGATCTCGCCCGGCCTGCGCCTCGCCGTGCTCGAATTCGAGGGCAAGAAGCTGCTCATCTCGGTCGGTCGCGGCGGCGTGACCCTGGTCGACAAGCTGGACGCGCCGAAATGACCATCACGGTTACCCGCAAGGGCACCGGCCCTGCGCTGATCAGGGCACCCAAAGTCAAGGCGTCGCCCTGGGGCAAGATCGCGCTGCTCGTGTTGGCGATCGTCTTCGCGCTGATCGTTGCCCATCCCGCGCTAGCCCAGACCGCCGCTGCCGTTCCGGCAGCCGCCGCGCCGCACGTCGCCGCACCCGCGACCCCGGGCGCCGGCGACGCGGTCGACCATGCGCTGGGCGATCTCGGCGGCGGCAAGGCGCCGCTCGCACTGAGCCTGCAGATCCTTATCATCATGGGGCTGCTGACGATCCTGCCCGGCATCCTGCTGATGATGACCAGCTTCACGCGCATCATCATCGTGCTGTCGATCGTCCGCCAGGCGCTCGGCCTGCAGCAGACGCCGCCCAACCAGGTGCTGGTCGGCCTCGCGCTGTTCCTCAGCTTTTTCGTCATGTCGCCGGTGATCAGCCAGATCAACACCACCGCGATCCAGCCCTATGCCGCCGGCACCATGCCCGCGACCGAGATGATCAAGACCGCCGCGGTGCCGCTGCACAGCTTCATGGCCAAGCAGACGCGCAAGGCCGACATCACTTTGTTCGCTGGCCTCGCCAAGAGCGGGCCCTATACCAAGGCGGACGACATTCCCTTCTCGGTGCTGCTGCCGGCCTTCGTCACCAGCGAGTTGAAGACCGCCTTCCAGATCGGCTTCCTCGTCTTCCTGCCCTTCATCGTCATCGACCTGGTGGTGGCGACCGTCCTCATGTCGCTCGGCATGATGATGATGTCGCCGACGATCATCTCGCTGCCGTTCAAATTGCTGCTGTTCGTGCTGGTCGATGGCTGGGCGCTGACCATGGGCAGCCTAGCCAACAGTTTCGTGAGTTAGCCGGCATGGACGCAGATTATTTCCTCACCATCGCCAACCAGACGATGTGGGTGCTGGCGCTCGCCGCCGCGCCGATCCTGATCCCGGCTTTGCTGTCGGGCCTGTTCATCGGCATGATCCAGGCGGCCACATCGATCAATGAGCAGACCCTCTCGTTCATCCCCAAGCTGATCGTCGTGGCGATCTCGATCATGGTGTTCGGCAGCATGATCCTCGGGCTGCTCAGCGACTTCACGCTGGGCATCTTCGAACGCATTCCCGACCTGGTTCGATGACGGTGAAAAGGGGTGTTCGCGCGGAGACGCGGAGGCGCGGAGGATTCGTGCCTGCGGCGCAGGCGTCACCTTGCTACAGAGCTTCGTCATGCCGGACTTGTTCCGGCATCCACCGTTCCGCAAGCGCGCAAGGGATCGGTTTTCCGGCACGGTGGACCCCGGAACAAGTCCGGGGTGACGAGTTGTCAGTTGTGGCCAAGCGCCACGCTCACCAGAAGCGCGACGCCTCCGCGTGAACCACCTTCTTCTTTCCTCCACAGCGGCGGCCTGATGCTGGGCTTCGGCCTCTCGATCGAGCCCAAGCTCTGGGCTTTGGTCTTCGTCATGGTGCGGATCAGCGCGGCGTTCGTCGCCGCGCCGGTGTTCAGCGGCGTGTCGGTACCCGTCATGGTGCGCGTCTCGCTGTCGGGCGCGATCGGCGTGCTGGTGCTCGCCGTCCACCCGATCGTGCCGCCGGCGCAGATCTTCTCGCTCACCACGATCATGTCGGTCGCCGCCGAGGCGCTGGTCGGCTTCGCCATCGGCTTCGTGCTGCAGATCGCCTTCGCCGCGCCGATGGTGGCGAGCGAGGTGATCGGCACGTCGATGGGCATCGGTTTCGCCTCGGCGATCGACCCCCAGAACGGCCGCTCCACGCCGGCGCTCGGCCAGTTCTTCTCGATGCTGCTCACCCTGCTGTTCCTCAGCGTGAACGGCCACCTGATGCTCGTCGAGATGATCGTGAAGAGCTATGAGGCGCTGCCGCCCGGCCAGGCCTGGCTCGGTGCCGACAAGCTCGAGAACATCGCCATGTTCGGCGGCTACACCTTTCTCGCAGGGTTGCTGCTCGCTTTGCCGGTCGGCTTCCTGCTGCTGTGCCTCAACATCGTCGTCGGCATGATCTCGCGTGCCGCGCCGGCGCTCAACCTGTTCGCGGTCGGCCTGCCGGTCAGCCTCGCGGTCGGCGTCCTCGCGCTCGCCGTGTCGTTCCCCGCAATGGGCGATTACATGCTCGTCATCATCAATGAGGGTCTCGCCGCGACCCAGCATCTGGTGTTCGGCTGATGGCTGACGAATTCGGCGAAAAGACAGAAGCGCCAACGGCCAAAAGGCGCAAGGACGCCGCCGAAAAGGGCGACATCCTCCGCAGCCGCGAGTTCGCGACGGCGCTGGTGGTGATGGCAGGGTGCGGCTGGTTGGCGCTATTCGGCCCGTCGCTCGTCGCGGCGTGCAAGGGCGTGATGGCGGCCGGTTTCCAGTTCAACCATAATGACATCGAGGACTTCTCGCCGTTCCGCCCGCTCGCCGAGGCGGGGTGGAAGCTGGTGCCGTCGATCGGCTCGCTGTTCGTCATCACCATCATCGCCGCGATCCTCAGCCAGGCCGGGCTCGGCGCGCTGCAATTCAACGGCTCGCTGCTCGCGCCCAAGGCATCGCGCATCGACCCCGCCGCCGGGCTCAAGCGCATCTTCGGACCGCAGGGCTGGATCGAGCTCGGCAAGTCGCTGCTCAAGGTCGTCTTGCTCGGCTGCATCGGCGTCTATGTGCTGTGGAAATCCTCGCGCACCACGCTCGGGCTGATGTCGTCCGACCTCAACAGCGCGATCGGCTCGCTCGGCGGCACGCTGATGGGCATCATGTTCGCCATGGCCTTCGGGCTGGTGCTGATCGCCGGAATCGACGTGCCGGTCCAGATCCTGCGCCTGCTGAGCAAGCTCAGGATGTCGAAGCAGGATATCAAGGACGAGCACAAGGAAAGCGAAGGCTCGCCCGAGGCCAAGGGTGCGATGCGCCAGCGCCAGCACGCCATGGCCAAGCGCAACATGCGCAAGGCCGTGTCGGAGGCGCACGTCATCCTCACCAACCCCACCCATTTCGCCGTCGCGTTGCGTTACGATCGCGACAATGACCAGGTGCCGGTGGTCGTCGCCAAGGGCCGCGGCGTGGTCGCCGCGGCGATTCGTGAACTGGGCCAGGAAGGCCGCGTGCCGATCCTCGAATATCCCGCGATCGCCCGTGCGCTCTATTATACGAGCCGCGAAGGGCAGGAGATCCGCGACGACCTCTACATCGCGATCGCCACGATTCTGGCCTTCGTCTTCGGCGTCAACGCCGACGCCGGCGGGACCGCGCCGGTCGTGCCGGTGCCGCCAACCGCGCGCTTCGACGAAAACGGCGTGCAGGGGTAAAAATCATGCACGTGCTGCCGTTCTATATGATGACCACTTCGCCGGGACACAGGCCATGACGACGACCAGTTCGACCACGGCGACGCCCAGTGCCGCATCGCAGATCGTCAAGACGCTCGGTTCGGGCTCGGGTGTCGACACTACGGCGATCGTCGACGCGTTGATCCAAGCGCAGTTCGCCGGCAAGCTCTCGGCGCTCAGCACCAAGACCGACGCCACCACCGCGCAGATCTCCGAGGTCGCCAAGCTGCAGAGCGGCATCACCGGCTTCGCCTCGGCGCTGACCTCGCTGATCAGAGGCGGCACGCTGGTCAAACAACCCAGCAGCGCCAACGGCGCGGTGGCCGGCGTCTCGCCCGCGTCGGGCGGCAAGATCGGCAGCCTCAACAGCACGCTGACCGTCTCGCGTCTCGCCACGGCCCAGATCGCGACGACCGCGACGCCGGTCACCAGCAAAACCACCACGATCGGCACCGGCAATCTCACCCTGACCTTCGGCACCGCGACGGTGAGCGACGGCGCGATGAGCGACTTCACCGCCGGCAGCGGGACGCCAGTGACGATCGCGATCGATTCCGCGCACCAGACGCTGACGGGCATCGCCATCGCGATCAACTCCGCCAACGCCGGCGTCTCCGCCTCGATCATCACTGATGTCGATGGCACCGCCAGGCTGTCGATCAAGGGCGCGACGGGCAGTGCCCAGGCCTTTACCATGTCGGGCGACACGCCCGCGCTGGCCACGCTCAACGTCGGGGTCGGCGAAGCCGGCACGATGATCGGTGCGTCTGCCAGCAACGCCGCTGTGACGCTCGACGGCGTCGCGGTCGAGCGTTCGTCGAACAGCTTCACCGACCTGATCGACGGCGTGAAGATCGATCTGACCGGCACCGGCACCACGGCGCTCACCTCGAGCCGCCCGACCGCCGCGCTGACCCAGGCGGTGAGCGACTATGTCGAGACCTACAACCAGCTTCACGCCGTCGTCGTAGAGGCGACCGACGTGCAGACCGGCACGCTCAACCAGGACAGTGCGACCGCGGTGCTGGCCCAGTCGCTCAAGACGCTGTCGCTGACCAGCCTGACCACCGGCGCCGCCACGGGCGCGCCGACGACGCTGGCCGAGATCGGCGTAGCCACCAACCGCGACGGCACGCTCAGCCTGCGCGCCGACGTACTGCAGAAGATGCTCAACACTTATCCCGACGCGGTCGAGGCGATCTTCGCCGACGGCACCGGCGCCAGCGGCCACGGCCTGGGCGGAGCGCTGAGTGCCATCAGCAGCGCTGCCACCGACACCAAGACCGGCCTTGCCGCAGCGACCGCGCGTTACACTGCCGCCAAATCCGACCTCGCCGATCAGACCGACAAGATCAACACGCAGGAGGCGGCGGCCAAGACGCGCCTGACCCAGCAATATTCGGCGATGGACGCCCAGGTCGCCGCCTACAAGTCGACGCAGAGCTTCCTGACGGCGCAGATCGCCGCCTGGAACAAGCCGAACAACTGATCATGGCCGCCTATGCCTCGATGTTCGGGCGCGATCCCGAAGAGACCTACCGTCAGATCGACGCCTCCGGCCGGACCGCCGAGGCGGACGGCCCGGCGCTCGTCCAGTTGCTCTATGACGAGGCGATCCGCACGCTGCGTACCGCCGCCTGGGCGACCGAGAACCATCAGCATGCGATGAAGAGCGACAAGCTGACCCGTGCCACCGCGATCCTCTTCGCGCTCGAATCCGGGCTCGACTTCGAAAGCGGCGGCGACGTCGCCGTAACCTTGGCACGGCTCTACAATGGCGCGCGCAACACCATCGTCTCGGCGAGCCTGGGCAATGACCCTGCCCCGTTTCGCAATGTCGCCGCGACCCTCGCCGAGATCGCCGATGCCTGGCGCACGGTGCGCTCGGGCTAACGAGAACATGGTTGCTGACACGTTAACCTTTCGGTGAGGTTACCGGGCGTAGCATCCTCCGGTTATTCAAACGGGACGACACGTCATGGAGCTTTTCGGCGAGCAAGACACGCCCACCCCGCGCCGCGGGCCGGTGCGTACCGTGCTGGCAGTCGACGACAGCCGCACCAACCTCGCCGTGATCGGCAAGCGACTCGGCCATCTCGGCTATCTCGCGGTGCTATGCGACAACGGCCCTGAGGCGCTCGATCTGATCGCCGCGCGCGGCTTCGACCTGGTGCTCCTCGACATGGTCATGCCCGGCATGTCGGGCATCCACGTCTTGCGCGAGATCCGCGGCAGTCGCGACACTGCCGATTTGCCGGTCATCATGCTGACCGGACGCAGTGATCCTGCCGCCGCAGTCGAGGCGCTTGCCGCAGGCGCCGACGACCATGTCGCCAAACCCTTTGCGTTCGAAGTACTGACGGCCCGTATCGAGCGGGTGCTCGCGCGGGCCAAGCGCATCGCCGAACTCAAGCGCTCCAACGCCACGCTCGATGCCCGCATCGCCGCGCGCGCGATGGAACTGGGCGAGACCAAGACCGAACTCGCCGCCAGCCGGGCCGACCGCCAGCGCCTGGTGGCTTCGATCCAGGCGCTCAACGACCAGATCGAGCGGCTGAGTCAATGATCCACTGACGTTGAAACGGCGCCAGCGCCGTTTCAGCTTCGCTGCAACCGCAACCCTACCCCCGGAACCAGCGGCGCTGCATGAAGTAGACGATGATCGCGAACGCGATCAGCAGGCAGATGCCGGCGATCGCGTCGAACGCCCAGGGTTCCTCGGCATAAGGCAGCCCCTTGACGTTCATGCCGTACAGGCCGGTGAGAAAGGTCAGCGGCAGGAAGATCATCGCAACGATCGCGATCAGCAGCGCGCGTGAGTCGATCTGCTCGGCGCGCAGGTCGGTCAGCGCCTCATGCGCCAGCGCCGAGCGCTCGCGGATGCTCTCCAGTTCCTCGGCCATGCGCGCCGCCCGGTCGGCTGCGGAGTTCAGATGCAACCGATCGTCATCCTGCAGCCAGTCGCACGGCAGGGCAGCAAGTTTCTCCAACGCAGCCCTTTGCGGCGTCAGGAAACGGCGATAGCCGATCGCGGCGACGCGCACCTGCGTTACCTTGCGGCGCAGTTCGAACACCTTGTCGGCATCGAGATCGGCCTCGCAATCGTCGAGCTGGTCACCCAGGTCGGCCACTTCGGGGTCGAGATCGGCGGTGATGGCGCTGGCGAACTCGGCGATCAGGTCGCCGGGATCGAGGATATTGCCCTGCTCGATTGTCTTGACCACCTCATCGACCGCGATCAACGGCTTGCGCGTCACCGAGATGACCCGCCCGGCCTGTGCCCAGATGCGCACCGAGGCGAGCGGATCGGACGAGGTCATCGCCTCGCTCGAACGGCCGCGCAGGTTGAGATAGGCGCCATCGCCCAGCGCATCGCAGCGCGGCCGCGTCTCTGTCGCGGTGAGCGGCTCCACGATATGGTCCGGCAGCTTGGCCTCGTCGGTCAGCCACGCCTGGGCTTCCTCATTGTTGGTCGAGAGATGGACCCAGACGAGCGCCGCGCCGCAGGTCAGCGCGTCCTTGATCTCGACACGTTCGGCGCGGCCCTTGTCCACGCGATAGGCAAAGCCGCTCATGCCATCTCCATATAGAGTGTCAGTCCCGGGCCCGGCGCGGCGGGTGGGCTGTCGCAGACGATCCGCGCCGCGTCGGCACGGGCGCGGGCGAGGATCGCGGCGGGCACGCCGGGAGCATGCAGCACACGATCAGCCTGCGCCAGCCACCGCGCCTCGCGCAGCGTGAGATCGTCGGGGTCGGGCGAGCGCGGGTGAATCGTCACCAGTGCATCGGCCGGCGCGTCATCCGTCGCAGCAAGCCACGCCGTCACGTCCTGCGCCGCCGTGAGCGGATCAAGCGGACCGCCCTGCGCCAGCGCCGCGCCGATCGCCCGCCGCCGGTCGGCGCCATCGGGGAAGCGCGCGCGGATGGCATCGCGGGCGGCATGCAGCGCGGTGGCGAGCTTGCCGAGATGCGGCGGGAGCAGCGCCTCGAGCCGCTGGCGCAGCGCCGCGGCGAGGCCGGCCGAGGCGCCGCCGGTGCCGATCGCGATCAGTACCGGATCGCGGTCGACGATCGCCGGCAAGATAAAGTCGCAATGGGCCGGGCGGTCGACAGCGTTGACCAGCACGCCGCGGGCCCTGAGCCGCGCCACCGCCGCGACGGCCTCGCCTTCGCCTTCCAGGGCAACAATCGCGAGCGCCGCATCGGCCTGCTCGCCGACGACCACGGCGCCGGCGCGTTCGAGCAAGCGGCGCTTGGCGTCCGCCGTCTCGCCTTCACCAAGCAGGATCACCGGCCGGCCCGCCACCGTCATGAACAGCGGCAGGCTCGGCCAGGTCATGCGGCCAGCCAGTCGGGCAGCCGCTCGGCCGCGAGGATGGTCTGGGGGTCGATGCGGTCGGCGACCACGGCATAGCGGTCGCCATCGACCAGCACTTCGGGCACCAGAGCACGGCTGTTATAGGTCGAGGCCATGGTCGCGCCATACGCACCGGCAGTGCGGAACACCGCCAGGTCGCCCGATTTCACCGCGTCGATATCGCGACCCATGGCGAAGGTGTCGCCGCTCTCGCACACCGGCCCGGCGATGTTGGCGATCATGCGCTCCCCGTTCGGTCGCACCGCGACAAAGTCGTGCCACGCATCGTACAGCGCCGGCCGGGCCAGATCGTTCATCGCCGCATCGACGATGACATAGGGGTTCACCGCGCCCGGCTTGACCCAGATCACCCGGGTCAGCAGCACCCCTGCATTGCCGGCGATGAAGCGCCCAGGCTCGAACATCAGCTGGACGTTCCAGCCCTTCGTGACCCGCGCGACCATCGCGCCATAGGCAGCCGTGCTCGGCGGCACGTCGCCGGCCTTGTACGGCACGCCGAGACCACCGCCGAGATCGACGCGCTCGATCGTGTGGCCCGCCGCGCGCAGCTCGGCGACCAGTTGGCCGATGCGGGTATAGGCGGCTTCGAGCGGGGTGATGTCGAGCAGCTGGCTACCGATATGGATCGCCACGCCGCGCATGTTGAGACCCGGCAGCGCCGCCAGCCGGCCGTACATCGCCACCGCCTGGTCTATCGCCACGCCGAACTTGTTCTCGGCCTTGCCGGTCGAGATCTTGGCATGCGTGCCGGCATCGACATCCGGGTTGACCCGCAGCACCGCATCGGCCGAGGTGCCACCGGCTGCGGCGATGGCGGCGAGTACCTCACCCTCTTCTTCCAACTCGAGGTTGAACTGGCCGATCCCGACATCGAGCGCGCTGGCCAGCTCGCCGCGCGTCTTGCCGACGCCGGAGAAGACGATGTCGTGCGCCGGCATGCCCGCCGCCAGCGCGCGCTGCATCTCGCCGCCCGACACGACGTCGGCGCCGTAACCGCGCTGTGCCAGCACCGCGAGCACAGCACGGTTGGGATTGGCTTTGATCGCATAGGCGAAGTGCGCGCCCTCGATACCGGCATCGACCAGGCCGGCGCGGAAGATGTCGGCCTGGTGCTCGAACATGGCGCGCGAATAAACATAGACCGGCGTACCGACTTCAGCGGCAATCCGTTCCAGCGAGACACGCTCGCAGTGGAGCGCCCCGTCGATCAACGTGAAATGTTCCATCAGGCGGCCGGCGGCAGATCGAATTCGTCGCTGCGCCGCTGATCCGAGTTGGTCAGCAATTCGTCGCTGCGCTCGGGCCGCGCCTGGTTGGACGGGGTGAGCAGCTGCGTCGGCGTCGGCGTGGCGCGCGCGCCATAGGGCGCCACCGGCAGCGACTTGCCCGGCGCCGGTTTGAGCCCGGACATCGATCCGCAGGCCGCCAGCAGCAGCGCGAGTATCAGTCCGATCACAACCTTCATCGCCCGTCTCCTTCGCGCGCCGCACGGATCGCGGCGCGCACATTGGCCGGCGCGGTGCCGCCAAAGCTGGTCCTGCTGGCGACCGAGGCATCGACCGTCAACACGCCATAGACGCGTTGGTCGATTCGCGCATCGATCGCAACCAGATCGTCGAGCGGCACCTTGTCCAGCGGCACGCCCAGTTCCTCGGCGCGCTTCACCGCGCGGCCGGTGATGTGGTGCGCCTCGCGGAACGGGATGCCGCCCTCGCGCACCAGCCAGTCGGCGAGATCGGTGGCGGTAGCGTAGCCGGCCTCTGCCGCGCCGCGCATGCGATCGGTGCGGAAGGTCGCGCTCTCGACCATGCCGGTCATCGCGGCGATCGACAGACCGAGCAGGTCATGCGCCTCGAACACCGGCGGTTTGTCGTCCTGCATGTCCTTCGAATAGGCCAATGGCAGGCCCTTCATGGTGATCATCAGCGCGGTGAGACAGCCGATGATGCGACCCGAATGGCCGCGCACCAGCTCGGCGGCATCGGGGTTGCGCTTCTGCGGCATGATCGACGAGCCCGTCGACCATTGATCCGACAGCGCGACGAACGAGAAGGGCTGCGACGCCCAGAGGATGAACTCCTCGGCGAGGCGGCTGAGGTGCAGCGCGCACTGCGCGGCGGCGGTGAGATACTCGATCGCGAAGTCGCGGTCGGACACGCCGTCGAGCGAGTTGCGCGTCGGGCCGCCGAAGCCGAGCGCCTTCGCCGTCGCTTCGCGGTCGATCGGGAAACCCGTGCCGGCCAGCGCGGCAGAGCCGAGCGGGCAGAGGTTGAGCCGCGCCCGGGCATCCGCGAAGCGGCTCCGGTCGCGCGCGATCATCTCATAATAGGCCATCAGGTGATGGCCGAGCGTCACCGGCTGGGCGCTCTGGAGATGGGTGAAACCGGGCATCACGCTGTCGGCATGTTCCTCGGCGCGGGTCAGCAGAGCCTGCTGGAAGCCGGCCAGCGCGCTCCCGACCTGGTCGATCGCATCGCGCACCCACAGCTTGAAGTCGGTCGCCACCTGGTCGTTGCGCGAGCGCGCGGTGTGCAGCCGCCCGGCCGCCGGGCCGATCGCCTCGGCGAGGCGCGCCTCGGTCTGCATATGGATATCCTCGAGGGTCATGTCCTCGGCGACACCATGCGCTTCATAATAGGCAGCGACCTGATCGAGCCCGGTGCCGATCGTCGCCGCATCCTCGGCCGAAACGATACCCTGCTTGCCCAGCATCGCGACATGCGCCTGCGAGCCGGCCACGTCCTGCCGCCACAATCGCTTGTCGAACGGGATCGAGGCATTTATCTCGCGCATCACCGCCGCCGGACCCTCGGCGAAGCGGCCGCCCCACATCGCATTGGATGCGTGCCCCATGGCTTCTTCCTTGTCCTTACGCTCGGTAATCGTGCCGCTCCTGCTGCTGGGCGCCCTCGCCGGGTGCGATAAGCACAACGCCGCCGCCCCGCAAGCGACGCCGAGCAAGCTGCCGGTCGAAGGCACCGGCACCGTGGCCGAGGCACCGCCGGCGAAAGGCGACAAGGTCGCGGTCGATGTGATCGGCACGCTCGACCGCAGCCACAAGGGCGAGACCGCGCCCGCCGCCTTTACCGACCTGGTCGGCAAGCCAGGCGGGGCCCAGGCATTTGCCGGCAAGTCGATCCTGCTCAACCTGTGGGCGACCTGGTGCGGCCCGTGCGTCACCGAGATGCCGACGCTCGACAAGGCGGCCGCCGACATCACGGTCGTCGCGGTAAGCCAGGATCTCGGCGCCGAGGGCGCGGCCAAGGCGGCGAAGTTCCTGAAGGATCACGGCGTGTCGCACCTGCAATCCTATGCCGACCCCGAGACGAAGCTGAGCGTCGCCTATAATGCCAGCCTGCCGACCAGCGTGCTGTACGATTCGACCGGTCACGAGGTGTGGCGAATGACGGGCGGCATGGACTGGACGACCGAGACCGCGAAACAGTTGCTCGCCGAGGCAAAGTGAGCGTGAGCGCGATCCTCACCAGCCGCGACGGAGCCATCCTCACCGTCACGCTCAACCTGCCCGAGAAACGCAACCCCGTCTCCGACAACGGCCTGATCGACCTGCTGATCGAGACGATGCAGGCGGCCGATGCCGATATCGGCGTGCGCTGCGTGATCCTGACCGGGGCGGGCAGCGCCTTTTCCGCCGGGGGCGACCTGAAGGCGATGAAGCAGGGGACCGGCCTGCGCGCCGCCCTGCCGGCACAGACGCGGCGCAATTACCGCGCGGGCATCCAGCGTCTGCCGCTGATGTTCCACGCGCTGGAGGTGCCGGTGATCGCAGCGATCAACGGCCCGGCGATTGGCGCGGGCCTCGACCTTGCCTGCATGTGCGATATCCGCGTCGCCGCCGACACCGCGGTGTTCGCCGAGAGTTTCGTCAAGCTCGGCATCGTGCCCGGCGATGGCGGGGCGTGGCTGTTGCCGCGCGTGATCGGCTTCAGCCGCGCCGTCGAGCTGACGCTGACCGGCGAGACCTTCGACGCGGCTTATGCGCTGGAGATCGGCCTGGTCAGCCGCGTGGTGCCGGCGGCCGAGCTGCTCGCCACCGCACGGGCGGTCGCCGACAAGATCGCTGCCAACCCGCCGCACGCGGTGCGCATGACGCGCCGCCTGCTGCGCGAGGCGCAAACCGCGACGCTGGCCAATACGCTCGAACTGTCTGCCGCGATGCAGAGCCTGGCACACGCCACGCGCGACAATGACGAAGCGATCGATGCGTTCATCGAGCGGCGACCGCCGAACTTCGCCGGGGAATAGGCACGGCCCGCCGCGGATTGCTTGTCGGCATATCCGCTGAAAATTCACGCGGCGTGCGCGAAAAATCGTCAAATCCATGTCATGGGTCGCCGGCTTTCCCGTCTATGCGGCACCCCGATCGGCAGCCCAGCCCGAAAGGTTGTTATGGATTTCCATCTGGTCGAGATGACCAGCCGGGCCTGTCTCGGCAATGTCGAGAATGACGATGCCGCCGGCGCGGTGCGCACGAAGGCCAGCACCTATGCCTGGGTAATCGACGGCGGCACGTCGCTGGCCGATGAGAATTATGTCGGCGCCGCGCTGGGGGACGTCGCCTGGTTCGCCCATGCGCTGTCCGACGCGATCGCACGCCATGCCGGGCGCGAGTTGTCGGCACGCGACCTCCACGCGCTGGCTGCCGCGGCGGTGGCGCAGGACTATGCGGCGGCGCTCCGCACGCGGACCGGGACCGTGCCGCTTTACGCCTGCCCGATCGCGGCGATCACGATCATCAGGATCACCGGCACGGCGGATGGCTGCCGCGGAGACCTGTTCCATCTCGCCGACTGCCCCGCTTTCACCATGGCGCGCGACGGGCACGTGACGCGAATCACCGACAGCGACAATGTCGAGGCCGAAAACCGTGTGCGGGCGCGGGTGATGGCGTCGCAATCCGCGCATGGCTTCGCGCCCAAGGCGATCATGGCGGTGCAAAAGCCCTGGCTCAGAGAGCGGCGCGAGATGCAGCTTCGCGCCCGCCCCTGCCCGATCTCCACACCCGCCGCCGACGCGTCGTTCGCCGGCGTGGGGAGATCGATCGATCTCGCCGCAGTCGACGCCCTCATCCTGATGAGCGATGGCTTCGAGCGCTACGCCACCGAATATGCGCTCGGCGACGATCGCGACATGATCAAGGCCATTTCACGCGATGGCGCGGATGCGGTGCTGGAGCGGGTTCGCGCGATCGAGCGATCCGACGAACAATGCCGCTCCTTTCCGCGGCTGAAGGCGTCGGACGACGCAACCTGCCTCGTGCTCGGGCGCGCGGCGGCGAGGTGAATCCCGGCCGGCGGCCATATCTCATTGCTTGATCGACTTTAATGCGGGGGTTCCCTGCATTTGCTCTTTAGCGCCGCAGGGGCACGTGAGGGGTATCAGTAAGAGTGTCTGTAAGCTGCTTCGCCGCGCGTTTGGGCGACATGGTGATGTTGACGCCGGCCGAGCAGGCAGCGCTCGAACGATTGGAAGAGCGCGAGCGCCACTTGCGGCGCGGCGCGGTGTTGCTGCGCGAGCGCGACCCCGTTGGCGAGATGTTCATCCTCAAGTCCGGCATCATGATGAGTTCGGTGATGCTTGCCGATGGCAGCCGGCAGATCCTGCGCTTCCATTTCGCCGGCGATATGCTCGCGGTGGCGAGCCTGGTCTACAACGAGTCGACCGAGACGATCGCCGCGCTCAGCCCATGCACGGTCTGCCCGTTCGAGCGCGGCCTGTTCAGCACGCTGATCGCCAACCATCCGCGCATCGCGGCGCTGGTGATCGTGTCCAACCAGATCGAGCATGTGGCGCTGACCGACCGGCTCGCCGCCATCGGCCGCACCTCGGCCAAGGCGCGCGTCGCGGCGGCGCTGATCGAACTGCGCAACCGGCGGCGTGCGCTCGACCGCGAGATCACCACGCGTTTCACGCTCGGCCTGACGCAGGAGGAGATCGGCGATGCCACCGGGCTGACCGCGGTGCACGTCAACCGCATGCTCCGCCAGCTGGAGGATGAGGGCATGATCAGCCGCGAGAACGGCCACGTCACCTTTACCGACGAGCGTTCGCTGGCGCGCGAGGCGAACTTCGTCGACCGTTATGCGGGACTCGATCTGGGGTGGCTGCCGGCGGCGCGATAACGCGCGGCCCAATTCCTCCCGGCACGGGGAGGAACGCTAACTCACGCTTTTTCTAGCGTGCATTGCAGCGGGTGCTGGTTCTCGCGGGCGAAGTCGATCACCTGGCTGACCTTGGTCTCGGCAACCTCGTAGCTGAACACGCCGCATACCCCGACGCCCTTCTGGTGGACGTGGAGCATCACGCGCGTTGCCTCTTCCATGTTCATGCGGAAAAAACGCTGCAGCACCAGCACGACGAATTCCATCGGTGTGTAATCGTCGTTGAGCAGCAGCACGCGATAGGGCGTCGGCTGCTTGGTGCGCGTGCGCGTCCTCGTGGCGAGACCGAGGCCGGTGCCGGGCGGCTCATTGTCGCCCCCGCCTTCGTTCTCGTCGCCCAGGCGCTCGGCCATTGCGGTGAATGTGGTTTGTTCGATCATGTGAGTGCGAAAATATGGCACGTCCGGCCTTAAGGGCAAGGGGTCGACACGGTTAGTGATGCGTTTCGGCCTGATAAACGAAAAGGGCGGCCCCATACGGGACCGCCCTTTCCTTACGTTATCGCGTCGCGAAAAGCGTTACGCGGCAACCTTGACCTTCTCGACGGCAACCGCAACGCGGTTCGAGATCGGCTGGGCAACCTCGCCGGCGAGCTTCAGCACGGCTTCGGTGGTCTTCGAGGTCTCGGCGACCATCGAGTCGAACGAGGTGCGGACATAGTCGCTGTGCAGCTTGAAGAAGTCGGTCGGCGACTTGATGCTCGACAGGCTCTTCAGCGTGGCGGTCGCGCCTTCGAAGGACTTGCGGGCATAGTCGGCAGCACTCTGGCCGAGGGTCTCGAAGCCCTTGGCTGCGATCTTGCTCGACTCGACCAGGGCTTCGACATTGCCCTTGTTGAACTCGTTGATGTCCTCGAACGCCTTGGCGCTCTTTTCCATCGCTGCCTTGGCGCGATCATTGGCTTCGGCGAAATAGGCCTGGGTCTTCTCGGCGGCGGTCTTCAGGGTGGCTTCCATGGTGGTCACTTCCTTTTTGAGGGCGGCGAGCGCATCGGCTGCCACCGGGGTTTCTTCGATCTTCCGGGTCACGGTCTTCACTGCGGTTTCGGCGGCCTTCTCGATCGCCGCCACCACCGTCTCGACGGGGGTCACGGGTGCGGGCTGCTCGATGTCGGCGACGACGGGCGTCACCGGCTTCGTCTCGGCAACCGGGGCCGCGACGGTTTCGGGAAACGTCGCCTTGGTCGCGACGAACGGCTCGGCTGCGGGCTTTGCCACAACAGGCTTGGGTGCCTTGGCGATAACGGGCTTCGTCGCCGCCGGCTTGGCGGACGTCCCGGCCGTCACTGTCTTCGGTTCCTTGCTGGCCATACAGGCCTCCTGTCATCCTATGCTGCACCGCAATATAATTGTGGCCAGGGGCGGATGCAAGCTTTTTGTTGCAGCGCAACATAAATGTCATCTAACGCGTTTTAGCGTCACATTTTCATAGGCTTGGAAGCAACAATCAAGTGGCCGAACGGTGCCTGATGCGCGACATGGCGAGCCTGCCTGTCATCATGCAATGCACATCGCTGGCGAAGGTACGCGAATTCTGCTACGGGTCCGCCATGCTCGAAACCGTTGCTCCGCCCATGCCCCTTCCCGGGCATTTCGATCCTGTGCCGGTGCCGCGCAGTTTCGTGCCGCGCGCCGATGGCCGCATCGACCTGCTTGGCCTGTCCAAGCTCGATCTGCGCATGGCGCTGGAGACGTCGCAGCTGGAGGCCAAGCAGGCCAAGCTGCGCGCCAAGCAGTTGTGGCACTGGATCTATAATCGCGGCGTTACCGATTTCTCGTTGATGACCGACATCTCGAAGACGATGCAGCCCTGGCTCGAGCAGCGTTTCGTGATTAGCCGGCCGGAAGTGGTCGAGACGCAGGTGTCGACCGACGGCACGCGCAAATGGCTGCTGCGGTCGGACGACGCGCAGGATTACGAGATGGTGTTCATCCCCGACGCCGATCGCGGGACCCTGTGCGTGTCGAGCCAGGTCGGCTGCACGCTCAACTGCCGCTTCTGCCACACCGGCACGATGCGGCTGGTGCGCAACCTGACCACCGCCGAGATCGTCGGCCAGGTCATGCTGGCGCGCGACGCGCTCGGCGAATGGCCGAGCCAGCCCGAGGGACGCATGCTGACCAACATCGTGATGATGGGCATGGGCGAACCGCTCTACAATTTCGACAATGTCCGCGACGCGCTCAAGCTCGTGATGGACGGCGACGGCCTGGCGCTGTCGAAGCGTCGCATTACGCTTTCGACCTCGGGCGTGGTGCCGATGATGGCGCGCGCCGGGGCCGAGATCGGCGTCAACCTCGCCGTGTCGCTTCACGCCGTGACCAAGGAAGTGCGCGATGAGATCGTGCCGATCAACCGCAAATACGGCATCGAGGAACTGCTCCAGGCGTGCGCCGATTATCCCGGCGCCAACAACGCCCGGCGCATCACCTTCGAATATGTCATGCTCAGGGACAAGAATGACAGCGACGCCGAGGCGCATGAGCTTGTCCGGCTGATCAAGCAGTACAAGCTGCCGGCCAAGGTCAATCTGATCCCGTTCAACCCCTGGCCCGGCGCACCCTACGACACCTCGACCCCTGATCGGGTGCGGCGTTTTTCCGACATCATCTTCGAGGCCGGCATCTCGGCGCCGGTGCGCACGCCGCGCGGACGCGACATCGACGCGGCGTGCGGCCAGCTCAAGACCGCGTCCGAAAAGAAGAGCCGCGCCGAGCTCGACCGCCAGGCGGAAGAGAAGCTCGCCGCCCTTGGCTGAGCTGTCGGCGCTCGCCTTCGCCGCGGGCGCGGGACTGCTCGGCGGGGCGATGAACGCGCTGGCCGGCGGCGGCACCTTCGCCACCATGCCGACGCTGATCGCGCTCGGCCTGCCCTCGCCGATCGCCAATGCCACCAGCAATGTCGCACTCCAGCCGGGCGCGATCGCCAGCGCCTGGGCCTATCGCGACGGGCTCGAGCCGATCGAAGGCATCAGCGTGCGTGTCCTCGCGGGAATCGCCTTTGTCGGCGGCCTCGCCGGAGGGCTGCTACTGGTCGCGACGCCGACCCATGTGTTCGACATCATCATCCCCTGGCTGTTGCTGCTCGCCACGCTGGCACTGGCGTTCGGCCGCCGCGCCTCGACGGCACTGCGCGCACGGGTGCGGATCGGGGTGAAGACGCTGGTCGCGTGTCAGATCCTGCTCGGCATCTATGGCGGCTATTTCGGCGGCGGCGTCGGGCTGATGATGACGGCGACCTGGGGCCTGCTCGCCGGCACCGAACCGCACCGGCTAGCCGCACCGCGCACGCTGATGCTGGCCATGGCCAATGCCGCGGCGGCGATCATCTTCATCCTGAGCGGGATGGTGCAATGGCTGTCGTGCCTGCCGATGCTGGTCGGCGCGACCGCCGGGGGTTATCTCGGGACCCGTGTGGGTCGGGTGTTACCGCCTGCCGCGATTCGGATGTGGACGCTGCTGGTGACCGCGGTGACGACGGCGGTGTTCTTCTGGCGGGCATATCACTGAGGTTCGGTAACCTGCTGTTCCCCGGCGAAGGCCGGGGCCCAGTTTGGGTGGCAGATGTAATGTGGCGCCGCGCTAGAGCATGTTGTGATTAGATTGAGGCGTATCCTGAGTTTCTGAGATAGTTGG
>JAZJXZ010000030.1:0-135727 GCA_040390605.1 Pseudomonadota bacterium | reverse complement strand
TGTCCAACTACAAGTGGACCGAAGTGAAGCCGGGCACCGACCTGGTCGAGTTCCCCGACGGCAAGCAGATCATCGTGCTCGCCAAGGGCCGGCTGGTGAACCTGGGTTGCGCGACCGGCCACCCGTCGTTCGTGATGTCGGCCAGCTTCACCAACCAGACGCTGGCGCAGATCGAGCTGTGGACCAAGAGCGAGCAGTATCAGAACCAGGTCTATGTCCTGCCCAAGCATCTCGACGAGAAGGTCGCCGCGCTGCACCTCGAAAAGCTCGGCGTGCACCTGTCGAAGCTGACGCCGAAGCAGGCCGGCTATATCGGCGTGCCGGTCGAAGGGCCGTTCAAGCCGGATCACTATCGCTACTGATCTCGCGATCCGTGATTGAAGGGAGCGCGTCCGGGTCCGCCGGGCGCGCTCCTTTCGTGTCTGGCGAAGACGCTGCGCCGCCACCCGGCATCTTCATCGCACACTGCTTTGATATTCCCGCGGCGTTGCCCTAGGACCGGATGGCGGACGATCAGGGGCCGCGGGCCGAGAACCGTTGCAGGGTGCGTTGTTGATCCAGCTTTCCGTGCCTGGCATCGTTGCGGTCGGGGTTGTGCTCGCGCTGGTTCTGGCGGGCGGGTGCTGGATCCTGTTTGTCGGTCTTCGCGCGCGACGGACCGCCGCTGCGACGGGTGTGGCAAATGCCCGCCTCGAGGCGCTGATGGCCGGGGCGCCCGCGCTGGCGATGGTGGTGCGCGCCGACGGGCGGATCGAAATGCCCGATCGCCTTGCCGACTGGCTGGGCCAGAGCCCGCCGCCGCGCTTCTTCGACGATCTTTCCGGCAGCGCCGCCGGCTTGACCAGAGATGACCTTGCTGCGCTGTCGGCCGATGTGGCCGCGGCACAAAAGGCGGGCCGCGCTTTCTCGCGCCCGGTGCGTGTGCAGGGGTCCGCCCGCGCGCTGATGATCAAGGGCCAGCGTGCGCCGCGTGACGTGCAGGCGCCGGGCGGCGTGGTGCTGTGGTGGTTCGATGCCAGCGAAAGCGAGGCCGAGATCGCCCGGCTGAAAGACGAGGTGACCGAGGCGCACCATGCCTTCGACGTGCTGACCGGGCTGATCGAGGCGACGCCGCTGCCGATGTGGTATCGCGGCAACGACATGCGCCTGGCGATGGTCAACAGCCGCTATGTCGATGCGGTCGACGGCGCCGACGCCGAGGATGTCATCAAGCGCGGACTGGAATTGGTCGAGGGGTCGGGGATTGGCGGGCCGCTGGCCAGCGCGGTGCTCGCGCGCGATACCGGGGTGCTGCAGATGCAGGCGATGCCGGCGACGATCAAGGGCGAACGGCGCATGCTGCGCGTGTTCGACGTGCCGATGCCGACCGGCGGCGTGGCCGGCTTTGCGGTCGATATCGAGGATCTCGAACAGGCGCGTGCATGGATCAAGCGCTTCGGCGACGCGCAGCGCGCCATGCTGGACCGGCTCTCGGCCGGCGTGGTGCAGTTCGCCCCCGACCGCGCGTTGATCTTCTGCAACCAGCCGTTCCGCCGGCTGTTCGCGATGAAGAGCGAATGGCTCGCCGACCGGCCCGAGTTCGACCGCGTGCTCGAGCGGATGCGCGAAACCAACCGCCTGCCCGAGGTGCGTGACTTCCCCGGCTGGAAGGCCGAGCGGCGCGACTGGTTCCTGGCCGCGGGTGGTGCGATCGAGGAGAACTGGCATTTGCCCGGCGGCGTGCATCTGCGCGTCGTCGCCCAGCCGCTGCCCGATGGCGGGCTGTTGCTGATCTTCGAAGACCGCACCGAGCAGGTCCAACTGGCGAGCGCGCGCGATACGCTGCTGCGCGTGCGCACCGCGACGCTCGAAAATCTCGCCGAGGCGATTGGCGTGTTCGCCGCCGATGGCCGGTTGCAATTGTGGAACAACAAGTTCCGCACCGTGTGGGGACTGGAAGAGGACTTCCTGGTCGGCCATCCGCGCGTCGATTCGCTGGTCGCGGCGGTGGGGTCGCGCCTGGTCAAGCCGGGCCGGGCGAGCCTGATCGCCGATCTGGTTCGCGCCGCGACGGTCGAGCGCCAGGCGCGCGGGGGTAGCGCGGCCTTTGTCGACGGGCGGCACTTCGATCTCGCCGCCGTGCCGCTGCCCGACGGCAACGGGCTGTTCACGATGCTCGACGTGTCCGACAGCCGCAAGATCGAGCATGCGCTGCGCGACCGCAACGAGGCGCTGGTCGCGGCGGATCAGGTCAAGACCGCGTTCGTCGCCAATATGAGCTATGAACTGCGGACGCCGCTGACCTCGATCAGCGGTTTCGCCGAAATGTTGAGCGAGGGCTATGCCGGCAAGCTCAGCAAGGATGCTGAGAGCTACGTCACCGCGATCCTCGATTCGGTCGAGCGGCTCGGCATCCTGGTCGACGAGGTGCTCGACCTGACCCAGCATGACGGGCGCACGCCGGTGCTGGAAAAGCTCGACGTCGATCTTGAGAGCGTGGCGCGGGCCGCAGCCGACACGCTGGCGTCCGCCGCCAAGCGCAAGAAGATCGATTTTGCGATCGAACTGTTGCCGTCGATCGGCACGGTGCGCGGCGACGCCAAGCGCTTGCGCCAGGTCGTCGAGCATCTGCTGCGCCACGCCATCAGCGGTGCCGGCGAGGGCGGGCGCGTATTGCTCCATGGCGACGGCACGGCCGCTGCGGCGCGGATCGTGGTGTCGGATGACGGCGCCGGGATGACCGCTGAGGCGGTGGCGCGGGCATTCGATCGCTTTGCCGAGCCGGGTATCACCCGCGACGGCGAGCGCGCGCTGGGGCTAGGGCTGCCGCTCGCCCGGCAGTTCGTGGAAGCACATGGTGGCACGATCTCCCTGGTGTCGGAGCCGGGAGAGGGAACCTTCGTTACCATCGAGCTGCCGCGGCGCTGACTTGCTCGGTAAAGAATATGCGCATAAACAATGCGCATAAGGAGATTGCCATGCCGCGATCCCGTGTTCGTGAACCCGGTGCGCCGTTTCGGCGGCCGATCAACCTGTCGATCGATTCCGCTTTGATCGATGAGGCGAAGGCGCTCGACATCAATATGTCGCGCGCTTGCGAAGAAGGGTTGCGCGAGCAGATCCGCGCCGAAAAGAGTGCCCGCTGGCTGGCGGAGAACAAGGCGGCGTTCGAAGCGTCCAACGCCTATGTCGCCGAGCACGGCTTGCCGCTAGAGCGCTATCGCCTCTTCTGATGGCGCGCTTCGACGTCTACCGGCAACACGGCAGCAGCGACTGTCTGCTCGATTGCCAGGCCGATATCCTGCGTTACCTCGAAACCTGCCTGGCGGTTCCGCTTTTCCCTTACGCCAAGGCGCCATTGCCGCTGGCGAGCAGGCTGAACCCGATCTTCGTGATCGACGGCGATCGCTATGTCATGATGACGCAATACGCTTCGGCGATCCGCCGCAAGCAATTGGGGGAGCGCATTGCGCATCTGGCTGACGAACAGGCGGCGATCATGAGCGCACTCGACATGCTGTTGACCGGTTGTTGATGCGCAGGCTTGCCGATCCTGCTGCCAGCGAGGCGTTCGGTGCGGCGCTCGCGGCGCGCGTCGTACCGGGCGACGTCATCACCCTGTCGGGTCCGCTCGGGGCGGGAAAGACCAGCATCGCGCGTGGCCTGCTCGCGGCGCTTGGCCTGGCTGGCGAAGCACCGAGTCCCAGTTTCGCGATCGTTCAGCCCTATGCGCCGCCCGAGGTCAGTCTGCCGGTGCTGCATGTCGACCTTTATCGCATCGACGACCCGCAAGAGCTCGACGAACTCGGCCTGGATGAGGCGCGCAGCGATTCGGTCACCGTGATCGAATGGCCCGAACACGCTCCCGGCCGCTGGCCCGACGCGCTGGCGTTGACCCTGGCACCGCTACCGGATGGCGCGCGCGCCTTGACAGCGGTGGTGCCCCCGGCTTGGGAAGCACGATGGCGCCAGATATGATTCCACCGGCCGGGGCGGCCGAATTTCTCGCGGCGCAGGGCTGGGGCGGGGCGACGATCCTGCCGCTGGCCGGTGACGCTTCGTTCCGCCGTTATTTCCGCGTCGTCGATGGCGCGCGCCGCGCCGTGCTGATGGATGCGCCGCCGCCGCACGAGGACCCGCGCCCGTTCATCGAGATCGCGCAGTGGCTGGCGGCGCACGGCTTCGCCGCGCCGACGATCCATGGCATCGATCTCGATCGGGGGCTCGTCCTGATCGAGGATTTCGGTGACGACCGCATGCGTGAAGCGGTCGATGCCGATCCGTCGCGCGAGCGCGCGCTGTATGAATCGGCGATCGACATCCTCGTCGCCTTGCATGCCGAGGACGCGGTGCCTGCCGCGCCCTATGACCATCCCGTGCTCCGACGCGAGGCTGATCTGCTGGTCGAATGGTATTGCCCGGCGATCGGCGTGGAAGCCGATCTCGCCAGTTATCACGCCGCCTGGGATCAGGTATTCGATCTCGCCCTGCCCCGGAGGCCGGTTACGGTGCTGCGTGATTATCACGCCGAGAACCTGATGCTGACCGGGGCTGGTCTCGGGTTGCTCGATTTTCAGGACGCGCTGGCCGGTCATGCCGCGTACGATCTCGTCTCGCTGCTCCAGGATGCGCGGCGCGACGTGTCACCCGAACTCGAGACGTCGATGCTTGCGCATTACCACGCGCGCGTCGGCGAGGACCCCGACTTCGACCGTGCCTATCATGTGCTCGGCGCGCAACGGAACAGCAAGATCATCGGCGTCTTCACGCGGCTGTGGCAGCGCGACGGCAAGCCGCGCTATCCGACCTTGTGCCCGCGCGTGTGGGGCTATCTCAACCGCGACCTCGCGCATCCGGCGCTGGCCCCGGTCGCTGCGTGGTTCGACGCGACCATTCCGGGCGACAAGCGCGGCGATCCGATGGTCATCGGCCAGGCATGACCGCCAAGCGTACGCTGTCGATCAGGCCGGATCCCGGCGCGGACGTGCCGGAAACGGCGATGGTCATGGCCGCCGGGCTGGGCAAACGCATGCGCCCGCTCACCGCGACCCGGCCCAAACCGCTCGTCGAGGTCGCGGGGCGCACCTTGCTCGATCATGTACTCGACCGGCTGCGCGCAGCCGGTGTGAAGCGCGCCGTGATCAACGTTCATTATCTTGCCGATGCGCTCGAAGCGCATTTGAAGAACCGTGTCGAAGGCATCGACGTCGTGGTCTCGGACGAACGCGGCAAACTGATGGAAACCGGCGGCGGTCTCGTCCAGGCGCGGGATCTGCTCGGCACCAAGCCGTTCCTCGTCGTCAACAGCGATAATCTGTGGATCGACGGGCCGACCGATGCGATCCGCATGCTCGCCGCACGCTGGGACGACGCGAAAATGGATGCGCTGCTGCTCGTGGTGCCGTTGGCGCGCGCGCACAATCATGGCGGGCAGGGCGACTTCACCCTCTCGCCGGACGGTCGCATTACCAGCCGACGAAAGCCGGGCCGGGTTGCGCCGTTCGTTTATACCGGCGTGCAGATATTGTCGCCCCGGGTCGTCGCCGACTGGCCCGACGGCCCCTTTTCGACGATGCTGTTCTGGGAACGCGCCATCGCGGCGGGCCGCGCCTATGGCCTGGTCCATCAGGGCCTGTGGTTCGATGTCGGCACCCCCCAGGCGATTGCCGCAACCGAGGCGCTGATCGCGGATGGCTGAGCGCGACCCCGGTCGACCCCGGCCCGCGCTCTACACCATCCCGGTTCATCGGGCCTTTGCCGATGCGCTCGCCGCGGGACTTATAAAGCGTTTCGGGGGCGATCCGCTCGGGCTGGCGCGCGGGCTCGTGCTGCTGCCGAACAATCGCGCGAAACGCGCGGTGACCGATGCCTTTGTGCGGGCGAGCGGCGGCGGGTTGCTGCTGCCGCGCCTGGTGGCGATCGGTGACCCGGCGTTCGACGAGGCGGCCGGAACGATGCTCGACCCCGCGGATGATGCCGAGCCTGTGGCGCCGGCAATCGATCCGCTGCGCCGGCGCTTGATCCTCGCGCGGCTGGTCAGCGAGGAGCGCGTCCGCAGCGGGCAACCGGTCGACGCGGCCGAGGCGGTACGACTGGCGGGGGAACTGGCGCGGACGCTCGATCAGTTGCTGGTCGAGGATGTCGCGCCGTCGCGCCTCGCGGCGATCGAACTGGCCGAGGAATTGTCGACGCATTGGCGACGTTCGCTCGAACTGTTCAGCGCGGTGCTCGATCGCTGGCCCAGCGAGTTGGCGCGGCTCGGCATGGTCGACGCCGCGGCACGGCGCGGGCTGCTGCTCGATCGGGCGGCGAAGCGCTGGCGGTTGCGCTCGCCGGCGGGGTTCGTCTGCGCCGCCGGCATCACCGATTCCGCGCCCGCGGTGGCGAGGCTGATGCGCTGCGTGTCGGAACTGCCCGACGGCATGGTCGTGCTTGCAGGCCTCGCGACGGAGATGGAGGAGCGCGAATGGCAGGCGCTCGGTCCGCATGCCCCCGACCCGGCGACCGGCCGGCGGCGCCCGTCGATCGAGACGCATCCGCAATTCCATTTGAAGCTGCTGCTCGACCGGATGGGGGTCAATCGCGGGGAGTTCCAGATCTGGCGCGAGGGCGGCGGCCATGACGCGACGATCGCGCGCGGCCGCGCCATCGCCAATGCCTTTGCGCCGGCCGAGTTCACCGGCAAATGGACCACGCTCGATGCCGATCAGCGGCGCCTCAGCGGTATCGCTGCCGCAGAACTGGCGACCCCGGCCGAGGAAGCGCAGGCGATCGCGCTGGCATTGCGCGAAACGCTGGAGATCGAGGGCCGCACGGCCGCCTTGGTCACGCCCGATCGCGCGCTGGCGCGTCGCGTGGCTGTACATTGCACGCGCTGGGGGATCGAGATCGACGATTCGGCCGGCCGGCCGCTGTCCTTATTGCCGTCGGGCACGCTGCTGACCGCACTCGCCGAAGCGGCGGCCCAACGTTTCGCGCCGCTCGCCTTGCTGACCCTGCTCAAGCATCCGTTGGTGCGCTACGGCGGGGAGCGATTGCGGTGGCTCGATGGCGTTCGCGCGCTCGACCGGGCGCTGCGCGGGCCGCGTCCGGCTGCCGGACTGGCAGGAATCGACGCACACCTTGCCAATCCGCCCGAGCGCGAGCGCGACATTCGAGGTCGCGCACTGGCCTGGTGGAGCGAAGCGCGCGACCTGCTGGCACCGATCGAGACGGTGTTCGCGGCCGGCGAGCAGGGCCTCGCCGCGCTGATCGCGGCCTTGCGCGAGACCGCGCAGGCGCTGTGCGGCGATCAGTTGTGGGGCGGACCCGCCGGGCGCGCGGCGGCGACGTTGCTGTCAGGGCTGGAGGCCGACGCCGCCAGTGGCCCGGCGACGATCGACCCCGCCAGCCTGTCGGGCCTGTTACGCACCTTGATGGATGAACAGGCGGTGCGCCCGCCGCAGGGTGGCCATCCGCGGCTGGCGATCTACGGTCTGATCGAAGCGCGGCTGCAGACCGCCGACCTGATGATTCTTGGCGGCCTCAACGAAGGCGTCTGGCCCGGCCAGCCCGCGCCGAACCCCTGGCTCGCGCCGCGCATCCGCAGCGAACTGGGCCTGCCCGGCCTCGACCGGCGGGTCGGCGTGTCGGCGCACGACCTGGCCGGCGCGCTCGGTGCGCCGCGCGCGCTGATCACCCGCGCGCGCCGTGATGCCACCCAGCCGGCGATTGCCTCGCGTTTCTGGTTGCGCCTTCAGGCACTGGCCGGCGAGCGGTTCGAGCGCGCTTCCGCCCTGGAGCATTGGACTCGCATGCTCGACGACCCCGGTGCGCCCGAACCCGTGGAGCGGCCGGCACCCTTGCCGCCGGCCGAGCTGCGGCCGAAACGTATCGCCGTCACCGATGTCGACCGTCTCAAGGCCGATCCCTACGCCTTTTACGCGCGCCGTATCCTCAGGCTGATGCCGCTCGACCCCGTTGATGCCGATGCCAGCGCGGCGTGGCGTGGCACGGCGGTGCACGCGATCCTCGAAGAGTGGGCCAAGGTCGATGGCTGCGTGCCCGAGGCATTGCACGCCCGCGCGCTCGCCATGCTTGACGATGAGGGCACCCACCCGATGATGCGCGCGCTGTGGCGGCCGCGCCTGATCGAGGCGATCGACTGGATCGCAACGCGCATCGCCGAGCAGACGGCGCTGGGGCGCACGGTGCTCGCGGTCGAGCGCGAGGGGCATATCGAGATCGCCGGCGTCAAGCTGACCGGAAAGTTTGACCGGATCGATCGCCTGCCCGACGGCACGCTTGCGGTGATCGACTACAAGACCGGCATGCCGCCGAGCCCGGCGGCGGTGCGCGCCGGCTTCAGCCTGCAACTCGGCCTGCTCGGGCTGATTGCCGAGCGAGGCGGCTATGATGGCATTGGTGGTGCCGTGCGGGCGTTCGAATATTGGTCGCTCGGCAAGCGCGCCGACAGCTTCGGTTATGTCACCTCGCCGGTCGATCCGACGGGGAAGGGCGGCAAGGACCTGCCGGAGGAATTCACCGGCCGCGCGGCGGCACATCTCGTCGCGGCAATCGAACGCTGGCTGACCGGCGGCGAACCCTTCACCGCCAAACTCCATCCCGATTTCGCGCCCTATGCCGAATATGACCAGCTGATGCGGCGCGACGAATGGTATGGCCGTGAGCGGCGATAAGGGTGCTCTCCCCCGGTTGACCGGGCAGCAAGGCCTGGCCAGCGCCCCCCACGGCCATGTCTGGCTGTCGGCATCGGCCGGGACCGGCAAGACCCAGGTCCTCGCCGCGCGGGTGTTTCGCTTGTTGCTCGGCAATGTCGATCCGGAAGCGATCCTGTGCCTGACCTTCACCAAGGCCGGCGCGGCCGAGATGTCGGCGCGGATCAGCCAGCGGCTCGCCGCCTGGGTACGTATGCCCGAGACGGAGCTGTTCGCCGATCTCGATGCGCTGGGCGAGAAACCCGACGACGAGCTGGTCGCCCGCGCACGCACCCTGTTCGCCAAGGTACTCGACGCGCCGGGCGGCGGCATCCGCATCCAGACCATCCACGGCTTCTGCCAGAGCCTGCTCTCGGCCTTTCCGGTCGAGGCAGGGCTGGTTCCCGGCTTCCGCCCGATCGAGGCGCGCGAGGAAGCGGTGATGGCGCGCGAGGCGCTGGCCGACCTGTTGCTTGAAGCCGACCGCGAAGGCCGCGCACGGCCGGTCGAGGCGATCGGTGCCCTGAGCGTGAGGCTCGGCGAACAGGGCGCGGAGAATTTCCTGCTCGCCTGTGCCCGCGCGCCGGAAGCAATGGCTGCGCTGCCGATCGGCGACGGCATCCAGCCCTTCGTGCGCCGCAAGCTGGATTTGCCGGGCGGTGATGTCGAGCAGGCGATCGTTGCTGCCTGTGGCGACGACGCGTTCGATCATGAGGCGCTCGACGCGATCGGCGGCATGAACGCGAGCTGGGGCACCAAGGGCGGCCTGGAGCGCTCCGCCATCGCGTCCGCCTGGCTCGAGCGAGATCCCGCAGCGCGGGCTGCGTCTTTGCACGAGTTGCACAGGATTTGGGCCAAGGCCGATCTCGACATGCGTTCTTTCGGCAAGGGGCAGGCGCCGCAGGATGAGGATTATGCCGGTCTCGCCACCGGCCTCTACGACTATTGCGCCGGCCTGCTCGCGCTGCGCACCCGCGCCGCCTATGCCGACCTGCTCGCCGCGGCACTCGACGTCGGGCGCGATTATGCCGCAAGCTACGAGCGCGCCAAGCGCCGCCTCGGCGCGGTAGATTTCGACGATTTGATCCGTGCGACGATCGAGTTGCTCAACCAGCCCGGCATGGGCGAGTGGATCCGCTACAAGCTCGATCAGAGTACCGAGCATGTCCTGATCGACGAGGCGCAGGACACGAACCCGAGACAGTGGCGGATCGTCGCCGCATTGGCTGACGAATTCTTCGCCGGCCTTGGTTCTGGCGGCGAGCGCAAGCGCACGCTGTTCACCGTTGGCGATTTCAAACAGGCGATCTACGGTTTCCAGGGCACGGATCCGCTTTACTTCCTCGCCGCCGAACAACGCTTCACGAAGCTGGCGCTGGATGCTCGCGGGGACGATCGCGATTTCCCCTCGGATGATATGCGCGGGTTGCCCTTCAGCCGCTTGTCGCTGACGCACTCTTTCCGCTCGACCATGCCGGTACTCGAGTTCGTCGATGCCGCGCTCGATGTGGTGCCCCCGCCCGGGCTCGGTGCGGTGGCGGCACTCGAACAACATGCCAGCGAGGTCAAGGGACCGGGCACGGTGACCTTGTGGCCGCTGGTCGTCGAGGGCGGCAGCGAGGAGGATGCCGAGAGCTGGGTGCCGGATGCGACGCGCGCACTCGCGATGAAGATCGCCCGCTCGATCAAGACCTGGCTCGATCAGGGGCTGATGCTGGAGAGCAAGGGGCGCCCGTTGCGACCCGAGGACGTGATGATCCTGGTCAAGCGGCGCGGCGAACTCGCCTCGCTGATCGTCGCGCGGCTCTATGCCGAGGGTGTGCCGGTGGCTGGCGTCGACCGACTTCGCCTCAATGCTCCGCTCAGCGTTCAGGATCTGCTCGCCGCGGTCCGCTTCGTCCTGCAACCGGACGACGATCTGTCGCTGGCTTCGCTCTTGGTCTCGCCGCTGCTCGGGTGGAGCCAGGACCGGCTGATGGAGGCGGCGCCCCGCGGTTCGGGCAGCCTGTGGCAGCATCTCCAGCGCACGCAGGGCGACGACGCGTTGGCGCCGCTCCGTGCAATGCTCGGTCGCGCCGACATCGCCACGCCCTATCAGTTCCTCGAAGAGATATTGTCGGGCGCGCTCGACGGCCGCCGCAAGCTGCTGCACCGCCTCGGTCAGGAAGCGCGCGACCCGATCGAGGAACTGCTCGGCGCGGCGTTGCAGTTCGAATCGCTCGGCACACCTTCGCTGCAGCGCTTCCTCGACTGGTTCGATCGCGGCGATGTCGAGATCAAGCGCGACCCCTCGGCGCCGCTCGACGCGGTCCGGGTAATGACCGCGCACGGCGCCAAGGGCCTTCAGGCGCCGCTCGTCATCCTCGCCGATGCGGCAATCGACCCGACGCGCTCGCCACGTTCGACACTCGACTGGCAGCCGCAGGATTTCGACCACAATATCCCGATCTTCGCCCCGCGTGCCGCCGAGCGCGGCGCGGAGCTCGAGGAACTCGCCGCGAAGAAGGCGGCGAGCGAGTTGGAGGAGCATTGGCGGCTCTTCTATGTCGCGGCGACGCGTGCCGAGGAGCGGCTGGTCATCGCCGGCTCGCTTGGCCAGATGGCGCAGGGCGAGGCGCCACCCGACAGCTGGTATGCGATCGCCGACCGCGCCATTACCGGACTGGGCAGCGAGCCCGACGCCGCCGGCGAGAAGCATTTTCGGGGCCATAGACCGGCGGCGCCGGTGGTCGTGCGCGCGCGTGATACGAAAGCCTCCGAACCACCCGCGCCGCTTCCGGCCTGGACGCGAGAGCGCGCGCCGATCGAGGCCCGGCCGCCGCGACCGCTCGCGCCCTCGTCGCTCGGCGACGACGCGGTGGCAGATCCGCCGCCGACGCCGGCGATGCGCGATGCCGCCGAGCGCGGGCGACTGATCCATGCCTTGTTCGAGCGCCTGCCCGACATTGCACCCGAAGCACGACGCAAGGCAGCGGAGCGATGGCTCGAGCAGGTCGGCGCCGTCGGCGACGAGCGCCTGCGCGATGACATCATCGCGACCGTGCTCGCCGTGCTCGACGATCCGCGCTTCGCCGACCTGTTCGGCCCGGACGCACTGGCCGAGGCACCGATCGCAGCGGTCGTGCGGGGCGGCGTGGTGGTGTCGGGGACGGTCGATCGGCTGCTGGTCGGCACGGACCGCGTCGCGCTGGTCGATTTCAAGACCGGCCGGGCCGTTCCGCCATCGCTCGACGACCTCCCGGCCTATCACCTGCGCCAGATGGCGGCTTATCGTGAGGCGCTCGGCACGATCTTTCCTGGTCGCGCCATCGAGACGATGCTGCTCTACACCGCGGGGCCGACCCTGTTCACGCTACCCGCGGCGCTGCTCGACGCGCACAAGCCCGGCTTCGTGCCCGAACAGCAAAGCTTCGACACGCGCGCTTGAGTGCCGGGCTCACCGTCACTAGATTGCAGTTCACACAGGAGATTCCCCATGGCCACCAAGCAGGTTACCGACGACAGCTTCCACGCAGACGTGATCAGCGCCGACAAGCCGGTGCTGGTCGATTTCTGGGCGGAGTGGTGCGGGCCGTGCAAGATGATCGGGCCGAGCCTCGAGGAGATCTCGAACGAGCTTGGCGAGCAGGTTTCGATCGTCAAGCTGAACATCGACGAGAACCCCGACGCGCCGGGCAAATATGGCGTGCGCGGCATCCCGACGATGATCCTGTTCAAGAACGGCTCGCCGGCCGCGACCAAGGTCGGCGCCGAGCCGAAGAGCCGCCTCAAGGCCTGGCTCGAGGGTGAACTCGGCACCGCTCCGGGCGCGGCGCAAGCATAATCCGTCTGATGAAAGGGCTCGCGGCGCAGGTGCCGCGAGCCCTTTTCACGTTTCAGGTCAGCGGTATCATCACCCGGCTCGCAAAGCCTGGCCTCGCTTTCAGGCGATCATACCAGGCCGCGACATGCGCCAGCACCGGTCGTTCGATTGCCAGCGTCAACCAGGTGTGTGCGTAAACACCCATGGGAATGTCGCCGATCCCGAATTGCTCGCCCGAGAGCCATGGGCGTTTGGACAGTTCGTCATCGACCTTCGTCATCATCTCGCCGGAGCGCTGGGCTGACCGCCGAACGGCGTCGGCATCCCGCTCCGCGGGGGCACGGCGGATCAGGTTGAGGAACGCCGGCCCCTGCGCGGCGGCGTAGTCGAACTGCCAGTCCATCCATTTATCGGCTTGCGCCCGCGCCGCGGGGTCGTCCGGCCAGAAGCGCTCCGGCGCATGACGCGCAGCGAGATAGCGCAGGATCGCATTCGATTCCCACAGCACCACTCCTTCGTCCTCGATCGTCGGGATCAGCGCATTGGGGTTGAGGGCGAGATAGGCGGCGTCCATGCCGAACGCGCCGCCGACATCGTGTCGTACATAAGTCAGCCCGATTTCCTCGGCGAACCACACGACCTTCTTCACATTATGCGAGTTGAGCCGGCCCCAGATCGTCAGCATCGAGCAAGCCTTCAGCTGCGATAGTCGGCGTTGATCGAGATATAGCCGTGCGTCAGGTCGCAGGTCCAAACCGTCGCCTTGCCCTCGCCCAGCCCGAGATCGACACCGACCTCGATCTCGCGCCCCTTGAGATGCGCCGCAACGGGCGCCTCGTCATAACCCTCGACCGCCACGCCATGCTCGGCCACCTGCGTGTTGCCGAACCGGATCGACAGCCTGTCGCGCTCGGCAGGCTCGCCGGCCTTGCCGACCGCCATCACGACGCGGCCCCAATTGGCATCCTCGCCGGCTACCGCGGTCTTGACCAGCGGCGAGTTGGCTACCGACATGGCGATGCGGTGCGCGCTGGCGTCGCTTTCGGCACCGCTGACCTGGATCTCGATCAGCTTTTGCGCACCCTCGCCGTCACGCACGACGAGCATGGCGAGCTGGTGGCACAGATCGCCCAGCGCGGCGCGGAAGGCATCGGCACCCGCGCTGTCGTGATCTTCCAGCGGCGCATTGCCGGCCTTGGCCGTCGCGAAAGCCAGCACCGTGTCACTGGTCGAGGTGTCGCTGTCGACGGTGATGCACGAGAAGGTCTTCTTGTTGGCGGCCGAAAGCGCGGCCTGCAGGAAAACCGGCGTCGCAGCGGCATCGGTGAAGATGAAGCCGAGCATCGTCGCCATGTCGGGCATGATCATGCCCGACCCCTTGATGATGCCGACCAGGGTCACCGTCCTGCCATCGACGACTGCCGTCGTCACCGCGCCCTTGGGGTAGGTGTCGGTCGTGCCGATCGTCGCTGCGACATCCTCCCACCCGCATGGCGCGGCGCCGAAGGCCGCGTCGAGCCCGGCCTCGGCCTTGTCGATGGGCAAGGGCACGCCAATCACCCCGGTCGAGGCGACGAACACATCCGACGGCTGGCAACCGAGATGCCCCGCCGCGCGCGCGGCGATCGCCTCGACCGCCGCGCGACCGCGATTGCCCGTGAAGGCGTTGGAGTTGCCGGCATTGACCACCAGCGCGCGCGCCTGGCCGAGCACCAGCGCATCGCGGCACCATTCTACTTCGGGCGAGGGGCATTTGCTCCGCGTCAGCACGCCGGCCACTGCCGTGCCCGGAGCGAGCGTGACGAAGGTCAGGTCGCAGCGATCCCACGTCTTGTAGCGCGCCCGCGCCACGCGCAGCGTCACGCCGGCAACCGGCGGGGCGTCGGGAAAGGGGAGGGCGAGGGGCGAAGTGGCGGATGACATGAGCGGCGTCCGTGATAGGATGGCTCGCTGTTTTGGGGAGCGAGCATGATGCGGTTTGGCGGGCAATATGGATTGATGCTGGTGCTGGCAATCGTGCCGACCGGCGCGCTGGCGAAAGACAAGTCGGAACCGGCCCATGTCCTCGGCAATGCCGGCAGCTTTTTCGGAGCAGACGCCTATCCGCCGGAAGCGATTCGCGCGGAGGAGCAGGGGCGGTCCGTCGCGAAGGTCGCCATCGACGCAAATGGCATCGCAACCGGATGCACCACCGCGGTATCGAGCGGCTCGGCATCGCTGGACGCCACAACCTGCTCGATCGCGATGACGAAACTTCACTATGTCGCAGCGCGGGATTCGCGCGGGCGTGCCGTTGCGGGAAGCTACACGCTCCCCGTTCGCTGGGTGTTGCCCGTCGAAGAGCCGCAGGATCAGCAAGCGGTCATCACGTTCAGCGGCACAGCCGCCGCGCCGGTTTGTTCGGTCACCGTCAGCCAGGTTGCCCGACACATCGTGCCCGCGAAATGCCGGGCGATCGCCAACGTCATCCTGTCGCACGGCGGCAACCTGTCGCAATCGGTGCCGATCGGCATGCCGAACGAAGCCGACCTGTCGCCGCTGGGCGAATAGCGCGTCTGGACGCGCCGCCTGCGACGCACTACATCGCGCGCAACCATGGAATTCCTGCTCCTCCTGTCCGCGTTTCTCAGCGCACTGACCGGCGCCATCACCGGCGTGCGTGGTGCCGATCTGCGGCCAGGCCAGGTCGTCGTCGCGAGCAGCACGATCCGTGCCACGCAGCCTGTTGCCGTCGCCGTGGCTGCAGAGCGGCCATCGGCCGTCGATATCGCGCTGCCGAACCATGTCGATGCAGGCGTCTCGCGCGCCTTCACCCTCATCGCCGCTGTGCCGCTCTATGTGAGCCGCCTGCGCGTCTAGCGGACGTCGCGGCGTCGGCCGCGTCACCCTTTCGCTATCTTCAAGGTGCCCGCCCGCGCGCGGGGGCGCCGATCCCATATGACATAGGAATTCTGCATGCTCGGCGGCCTTGCCAAGACCATTTTCGGTTCGTCCAACGATCGCTACGTCAAGTCGCTCAGCGGTTTGGTCAACAAGATCAATGCGTTCGAGCCGGTCATTTCCGCGATGAGCGACGCCGAGCTGTCCAACCAGACCGCGCTCTTCCGTGAGCGCCTGGCCAATGACGAGACGCTCGACAGCCTGCTGCCCGAGGCCTTCGCCACGGTGCGCGAAGCGGCCAAGCGCACGCTCGGCCAGCGCCACTATGACGTGCAGATGATCGGCGGCATCGTGCTCCATCGTGGCGAGATCGCCGAGATGCGCACCGGCGAGGGCAAGACGCTGGTGGCGACGCTCGCCACCTATCTCAACGCCTTGCCCGGCACCGGCGTGCATGTCGTCACGGTCAACGACTATCTTGCCGCACGCGACGCCGGCTGGATGGGGCAGGTCTATAAGTTCCTCGGCCTGACGGTCGGCGTGATCGTGCCCAATTTGTCCGATCAGGAGCGCCGCGACGCCTATCATTCCGACATCACCTACGGCACGAACAACGAGTTCGGCTTCGATTATCTGCGCGACAACATGAAGTATGATCGCGCCTCGATGGTGCAGCGACGGTTCAATTTCGCGATCGTCGACGAGGTCGATTCGATCCTGATCGACGAGGCGCGCACGCCGCTGATCATCTCCGGTCCGACCGACGACAAGTCCGATCTGTATCGCAGCGTCGATATCGTGGTGAAGCAGCTCGCGCCTGAGGATTACGACAAGGACGAGAAGCAGAAGTCGATCGTGCTGACCGAGGACGGTACCGAGAAGGTCGAGCGCATGCTCGAGGCCGCCGGCTTGCTGCAGGGCGACAATCTCTACGATTTCGAGAACACCCAGGTGGTTCACCACCTCAACCAGGCGTTGCGCGCGAACGTCATGTTCAAGCTCGATACCGATTACATCGTCAAGGATGGCAAGGTCATCATCATCGACGAGTTCACCGGGCGCATGATGGACGGCCGGCGCTGGTCGGACGGCCTGCACCAGGCGGTCGAAGCCAAGGAGGGCGTGCAGATCGAGCCCGAGAACCAGACCATGGCCTCGATCACCTTCCAGAATTATTTCCGCATGTACCCCAAGCTGTCGGGCATGACCGGTACGGCCGCGACCGAGGCGGCGGAATTCTACGACATCTACAAGATGAACGTCGTCACGATCCCGACCAACGTGCCGGTCAAGCGCGTCGACGAGGAGGACGAATTCTACAAGTCGACCCAGGACAAGTTCCAGGCCATCGCCAAGAAGATCAAGATCCATGCCGAGCAGGGCCAGCCGGTGCTGGTCGGTACGGTGTCGATCGAGAAATCGGAATTGCTGTCCGAATTCCTCAAGCAGGAAAAGGTCGAGCATGAGGTGCTCAACGCGCGCCAGCATGAGCGCGAGGCGCACATCGTCGCCCAGGCCGGGCGCAAGGGCGTGGTGACGATCGCCACCAACATGGCCGGCCGCGGTACCGACATCCAGCTTGGCGGCAACGTCGAGTTCCGCGTCAATGACGAGCTGTCAGAGCTGCCCGATGGGCCGGAGCGCGATGCGGCGATCGCTCGCATCAAGGCCGAGGTCGAGGCCGAGCGGCAGGAAGTGCTCGCCGCCGGCGGTCTGTTCGTGCTCGGCACCGAGCGACATGAGAGCCGCCGCATCGACAACCAGCTGCGCGGCCGTTCGGGCCGTCAGGGCGACCCGGGCCTGAGCCGTTTCTACCTCTGCCTTGACGACGATCTGCTGCGCATCTTCGGGCCGGATACGATGTTCGCCAAGATGATGCGCTCGAACATCGGCGATGGTGAGGCGATCGGCTCGAAATGGCTCTCAAAGGCGATCGAGACCGCGCAGAAGAAGGTCGAGGCGCGCAACTACGACATCCGCAAGCAGGTCGTCGAATATGACGACGTGATGAACGACCAGCGCAAGGTCATCTACGAGCAGCGTTCCGACATCATGGATGCCGACACGGTCGGCGAAGTGGTCGAGGACATGCGCGCCGAGACCGTCAACGCGATCGTCGGCGATGCCTGCCCGCCCAACTCCTATCCCGAGCAATGGGATATCGAGGGTATGAAGGCGGCGCTGCTGGAGACGCTCAATATCGAGGCGCCGATCGAGGACTGGCTCAAGGAAGAGGCGATCGACCCCGAACTGGTCGAGACCCGCGTGCGCGAGATCGCCGATGCGGCGATCACCCAGAAGGCCGCGGAGCTGGAGCCGGAGACCTGGATCCAGGTCGAGAAATCGATCCTGCTGCAGAATCTCGACCATCACTGGAAGGAGCATCTGGCGACACTCGATGCGCTGCGCCAGGTCGTCCACCTGCGCGCCTATGCGCAGAAGACGCCGATCAACGAGTATAAGCAGGAAGCGTTCGCGCTGTTCCAGCGCATGCTCGAGGCGATCCGTGTCGATGTCACGCGGACGATCGCCTATGCCCGCTTCCAGATCGAGCCGCCGCCGCCGCTGCCCGATCTGCCGTCGTTCATCACGCAGCATTTCGATCCATTCACCGGCGATGATGATTCGGCCGATATCGATGGCGGTTCGCTGGGGCTTGTGACCACGCGCCTGCCGCCGCTGTCGATCCCGCAGCCCGACGGCATCAACTTCGGTTCGAACCCGGAGGAGTGGGAGGGCAAGGTCAGTCGCAACGCCCCGTGCCCGTGCGGCTCTGGGCAGAAATACAAGCACTGCCACGGCGCTGTGTGAGCTAAATCCCTCTCCCTTTGGGAGAGGGAGGGAGCCGCGCAGCGGCGGAAGGGTGAGGGCAGGGCACTAACCGCTTCGACTACCCTCTCTTTGCGACGTAAAGAATTGGGGTGCGGGCAAGGGCGGTAACCAACGTCACCGACCCTGCCCTCACCCCGCGCTGCTGGCGCAGCTTGCCCCTCTCCCAAAGGGAGAGGGGATAGAGTCTTACTTCGGCATCACGACCGATGGCCCGATGTGATCGATCACCGCCCGAGCATCGAACGCGCGGACATTGTCCTTCGGCTTGGGGCCATGGCCGATGATGATCTCGGCGTTGGCCTCATATTTGTCGACCGTCTGGACGTCGACGCTGCGATCCCAGAACGGGTCGCCGAAGAACGGGTCCCAGCTGCGCCAGCCAAAGCCGCGGCCATAATAGCGCCAGCTCGGCCCCCAATAGCCGCCCCAGGCGCCATAGCCATAGGGGCCGCCAAAGCCCGGCGTCGTGTAGGTGCGCGAGCTGTGGTCGGTGTTGCGGTCGACCATGATGAAATAGTCACCGCCCTGCTGCACGGTCAGCTCGGCTGCGCGGTAGAGCAGGTATTTCTCGACCGTTTCGCGCGAGGTGTAACTGTTGCCGCTGAACGTCACCTCGAAACGGTTCGGCTCGATCTGGTGATCGCTATAGCCAACCCGCGCGAAGCCGGTTCCCGTTGCCGGGCGATAGGCCGTTTCCGTGGCGCAGCCCGCGAGCAGCAACGCCCCTGACGCGATCGCGCCAAGCAGCAATAAACGATTCGATTTCCTGGACATTGTCTTCAAAGCCTCCGTGCGACCCGTGCGGCGAACCGCCCTATTATCGCTATGGTTAGTGGAACGCGCGATGAACGGAAATGCTCCCATAACACAGCGGTATGTTCCGATGGAGCGCTGATCGGTTTCACTAGGCCGAAACGAAATTGGCGCGCGCCACATAAGGGCGCCCGCGGCGGCTTCAACGTCGATGAGGAAAAGCCTGGCTCCCTGAGTAGGATTCGAACCTACGGCCGCTCGATTAACAGTCGAGAGCTCTACCGCTGAGCTATCAGGGAATGCGCTAGGCAGAGGCGCTCTATAGCTTCGAGATTTTCAGATGCAACCCTTGCGCGTCACGCGATGAATTGCTCCATCGTGATGCGGTCGTCGAGCGCGTGATCGGGGTCGAACAACAGGGTCAGCTCTCGCGCGCGGTCGATCATGATGTCGACCCGGGCGACGTCGCGGACCTCGCGCTGGTCGGCGACGGCGCTGACCGGGCGCTTCGCGGCCTCCAGCACGCGCAGCCCGATTCGCGTCTTGTCAGGCAGGATCGCACCTCGCCAGCGACGCGGACGGAACGGGCTGATCGGTGTCAACGCCAGCAGCGCCGAACCGAGCGGCAGGATCGGGCCCTGGGCGGAGAAATTATACGCGGTCGACCCGGCCGGCGTGGCGACGAGAATGCCGTCGCAGACCAGCTCCGGCAGCACGACGCGGTCGTTGATCGTCACCTCGAACTTGGCGGTCTGGCGCGTTTCACGCAGCAGCGAGACTTCGTTGATCGCGGGCAGCGCGAAGGTCTCGCCGTCGATCGTCTCGGCGACCATGCCGAGCGGCGTGACCTTGAACGGCTTGGTCAAGGCGAGGCGCTCGGCCAGGCCGTGGCGCTGCCACTCGTTCATCAGGAAACCGACGGTACCGAGGTTCATCCCGAACACCGGCACGATCGGCTGGCGCCGTTCGAGCATGGCATGAAGCGTCTGCAGCATGAAGCCGTCACCGCCCAGCGCGATGATCAGGTCGGCTTGGGTGACATCGACCCATTCATAGGCGTCGTGCAGCTCGCGCGCGGCGGCCTGGGCGGGCGGGGTGGGCGAGGCGACCAGCGCCCAGCGCGGCGTGCTCATCCGCCGGTCACGCTCATGTGCCGTGTCACGGCCGGCGTGGTGGCAGCGATATCGAAGTCATGACGCGCCGGCTTGGTCGCCATCGCGGCGTCGATCGCGCCATCGAGACCGGCCACGCCGCCCTCGCGCAACGCCGCCTTGAGGTCGACCTTGTCGTCATGGCCGAGGCAGGTGAACAGCAGCCCTTCGGTGGTCAGCCGGACGCGATTACACGTGTCGCAGAAATTGGCGGTCAACGGTGAGATCAGCCCAAGCTTGATATCGCTACCCTCGACCCGCCAGTAGCGGGCCGGACCGCCCGTGCGGTGCGAGTCGCGCACCAGCGGGAAACGCGCCTGGAGATCGTCCATCACACCGGTAAGCGGCAGGAAGCGGTCGATGCGGTCTTCATCGATTGCGCCGAGCGGCATCGTTTCGATCAGCGTCAGGTCGAAACCGCGCGCGACGCACCAGTCTAGCATCGGCGCGATCTCATCCTCGTTGAGGCCCTTGAGCGCCACCATGTTGATCTTGATCGCCAGGCCGGCCCGCGCCGCCGCATCGATCCCGCCCAGCACGCGCGCCACGTCGCCGTGGCGGGTAATGTGGCGGAAGCGGTCGGGGTCGCGGCTGTCGAGGCTTACATTGATGCGCCGCATGCCGGCATCGACCAGCCGAGCGGCATAGTCCGCCAGGCGGTTGCCGTTGGTGGTCATGGTCAGCTCGTCGAGCCCGGCACCGACGTGGCGGCCAAGGCGATGTGCCAGTTCGGCGACATCGCGACGGACCAGCGGCTCGCCGCCGGTCAGGCGGATCTTGCGCACACCGCGAGCGATGAAGCGCTCGCCGATGATCGCAATCTCTTCCAGGCTGAGCAGCTGGTCGCGCGGCAGGAAGGTCATTTCCTCCGCCATGCAATAGCGGCAGCGCAGATCGCAGCGATCGGTCACCGAGATCCGCAAATAGCTGATCGTGCGGCCGTGACGGTCGATCAAGGCGGGGGCGGAAGCCATCTCGCAGGAGCTAGGCGTTCATCGGGCCGCTCACAAGAGGATTACGGGTAAGGCCGGCATGGCTTGGTAAGGGGAACGGTGTAAGACTGGCGGCGTGACTGTCCCGGCCTCGCTCTTCATCCTGTCTTTTCGTCAGCGTGACGAACTGGCCGCGCTCGCCGCCGCAGCCGGCTGGCAAGTGGTCGCGGCGCGTCGCGCCGCGGGCGCCGAACGGCGGTTCCTGTCGAGCGGCGCGACGGTCGCGGTGATCGATGCGCGGGGCGCGGCGAACGACGGCCTGGCCGCGACACGGGCGTTGAGCGACACGATCGAGGCCAATGGCGGCGCACTGCTGGTGCTGGTGTCGCGCGGCGACATCGCGATGCTCGGTGATTTCCATGACGCCGGCGCGACGCACTTCCTCGCCAGCCCGTCGAGCGAGGGAGAATTCGTTCAAATGCTCCGCTTTGCCGCGCGCCACGCCGAACGGCTGGCCGGCGAATGGCGGCAAGGCGGCCGAAAACGCGAGCTTGGCTGGCGTTATGATCCTGCCGGCGGGGTCCGTCTGTCACCGGATCTGGCGGCGTTGCTCGGCATCGAAGGGCAGGTTGGCGTGGCGAGCCTGCTGTGCCACATCGATCGCCCGGAGCGCGGCACGGCGATCGCTGCGCTGCGTCGCCTGTCGGCCACGCGGCCCGTTACCGCCTTCGCGCACGACATGGTCGGCCATGGCCGCGTCGTCCAGCATCTGCAGTTCGATCCGGAGAGCGGCCGGGTCGGCGCGGTCGTCGAAATGCTCGGCGCGGTGCCGACGCCCGATTCCGAGATCGACGAAACACTCGACGACGGGCGCGACGGCGCGGCGGCACGCAGCTGGATCAACCGCCAGATCGAAGCCCCCGGCGACCTGCCGTTGTTCGCGATGATGGTCGCGCTCAACCGTTTCGACGTGGTCAACACCGCTTACGGCCGCGCCGCCGGCGACCAGCTGTTGCGTGCCACCTCGGGCAGGATTGCCGAGGTGGTCGATGACTTGCTCGGCAAGCAGGCGCGCGCGGCGCGCCTCGGCGGATCGTCATTTCTCGTCGCGGCACGGGTCGAGCGTGCGAAAGTCGACCTCGTCGCCGAGCGCATCGCGAGGGAGCTCGCGCGGCCGTTCGTCGTCGGCGAATCGATCGCCGTGCTCGGCTGCCGCATCGGCCTGGCCGAGGCGGTGAGCGGCGACGACGCGGCGAGCCTGTTGCGCCGCGCCAGTGAAGCACTGGCCGACGCGCGCGATTCGGACAGTGCGACGATGCGCGTTGCCGGGCAGGATGGCGGCGACGGGACGATCGACCGGCTGTCGGTCGAGCTTCACCGCGCGATCGATCGGGGCGAGATCGAGATATTGTTCCAGCCGCAGGTATCGGTTTCGACCGGTATCATGCTGGGCGTCGAGGCGCTGGCGCGCTGGGAGCATGGCGAGCATGGCACGATCGGCGCCGAAACGCTGTTCGCCGCTGCGGCCCGCGCCGACCTCGAGATCGGCCTGTCCGACCATATCCAGCGCCTCGCGCTCGAGCGGGCCGCGGCATGGCCCGCTGCTCTGTCGGGGTTGCGGCTGTCGCTCAACCTTACCGCGGCCGACATCGCCCGGCCGGGCTTCGCCGACCTGTTCCTCGACCGGGTCGACGCCAGCGGCTTCCCGCGCAACCGGTTGACGTTGGAGATCACCGAGAGCGGCCTGATCGACGATCTCGGCAATGCCGCGGCCTTGCTCACCACCTTGCGCGGCGCGGGGTGCCGGGTCGCGATCGACGATTTCGGCACCGGCTATTCAAGCCTCGCCTATCTCAAGGCGTTGCCCCTCGACTATCTCAAGATCGACAAGAAACTGGCGCAGGACATTACCGGCACGACCCGCGACCGCGTGGTGGTGCGCGGCGTGATCGAGATGGCGCGCTCACTGGGGCTGACGGTGGTGGCCGAGGGCGTGGAGACGATGGAGCAACTCGATCTGCTCGCCAAGGAAGGGTGCCAGATCTACCAGGGCTATCTGTGCTCCGGCGCCGTGACGGGTACAGCGCTCGAGGAACTGCTCGCGGCCTGACGGCGCGGCCAAGGACCCCTGACAATATTATCGCACGTGGCTCTCGCCGTCACGAGAGGGGGTGAGCGCGAGGTCGTCCGAATTTTGTCATGTCGCCGTCAGGGAGCGGTGGCGGCGGGCGCTTCCTTGCCGCCCATCAGCGGCCGTTCGACATAGCGGTAGGTGAGGGCGGACAACGCCACCGTGACGATTACGACCAGGGCCTTGAGCGCGACGCTCCCCGCTGGATTGCCGAGCGTCAGCCCAACCAGGGTCAGGACCGGGAAATGCAGCAGGTAGATGGAATAGGACCAGCGCCCGATCGCCTGGAAGGGTGCGGTCGAGAGCACCGTACGGGTTTGCGCGCCGAGCATGATGCAGCCGATCGCAAAAAGCGGGAACAGGACGGCCAGCCATGGCAGGCGCAGCGAAAGCGCCATGACGGCGAGCGTGCCGCCGAACAGGGCGAGGACCAGCATCGGTCGCGCGCTCGTGGCTGGCTGGATGGCCCATAGGCGCCCCAGCGCGAAACCCAGCCCGAGACCGCAGGCGGCGCGGGCGATTTGCACGTCATGGCCTCGCGCCAGCAACAACGCACATGCCGCAACGCCGAGCGTCAGGCCCGCGATCAGCGCGAGCACCGGCGTCCGACCCATGCGCGCGAGGCCCGGCAGCAATGGCAGGACAAGCGCGGGAAGGAACAGCTCGAAGGGCACGCTCCACGCCGGCGGATCGATGGAGATCGCGTGAACCCCCGGACGCGACGGGTGCAGAATGCCGTTCAGCGGCTGGAGCATCGCCAGGTTCTTGGCGATGGCGGCTGCCCCGAACGCGCCGTCGCTCAACGCCAGCATCGCCAGCGTGCCGATCCACAGCATCGGGGCGAGGCGCAGGATGCGCTTGATGAAATAGGCTTTCAGGCCGGGCCGGGTGCGTTCGAGCGAGCGATACAGCACGAAGCCGCTGAGGATGAAGAAGAAGTCGACGCTCAACGTCCACAGCCCGCCCGGCAGCAAACCATGCGTCATGCGTAGAATCATCCCGTTCAGGCCGAGATGGAAAAACATGATCATGCAGGCGAGTATGCCGCGCATCCCGTCGAGGTCGGTGAAATGTCCGGCCTTGCGCATGCTTGCCATATGTCGCTTGATCCCCACGCCCCGGCGGCGTGCTACGCAGCGTAACGGTGCTTGTCCAATGACAAAGGGAGCGAAAGATGCGGCGGATTCTCTTGGCCTTGTCGCTTGTGGCCTTCGGTGCCCCGGCAATGGCGCGTCATGCGATGCCATCGGTGCAGCGCGCGATCGAGCGAGCGATGACCGAGAGCGCTGCGGGATGGAACGCGGGCGATGTCGAGCGCTTCATGGCGATCTATTCGGCGACGCCGCAAACCAGCTTCGTGGTCAAGGACGGGCTGATCCGCGGCAAGCCGGCAATGATCGCGCGCTACCGCGAAAAATATGACTTCGGCGACGCGGCGAAGCGCGGCACGCTCACCTTCACGACACTCGATTTCCGCCAGCTCGACCCGACCCACGCGCTGTATATCGGGCGCTATCTGCTGACTTATCCGGGCGGCAAGACGGCGAGCGGACCGACCACGTTGATCTTCTCGAAAGAACGCAGTGGCTGGCACATCATTGCGGACCATAGCAGCTAGATTTCCGTGTGCTCCTGCGGAAGCAGGAGCCCAGAGCCACGAGCGCAATCCCTTGTAACCCTGGGCTCCTGCTTCCGCAGGAGCACCGCGTTTAACCCGCAGCCCGCGCCAGCCCCTTGGCCAGTTGCAACGCCCCGTTGAGCCGCGCCTTGGGATCGTTCCAGGCGCGCGACACGACGAGCTTGTTGTCGGGCCGCAGCTTGGCGACGCCGCCCAGCCGTTCGACCCAGGCGAGCAGCCCGGCGATGTTGGGCGGGTTGTCGTCATGGAACGACACCACCGCGCCGCGCGGACCGACATCGATCTTCGACACGCACGCCTTCTTGGCATCGAGCTTGATCTCGATGACGCGGATCAGGTTGTCGGTCGCATCGGGCAGGGGGCCGAAGCGGTCGATCATCTCGGCGGCAAAGCTTTCCAGCCCGGCCTTGCCGTCGACGTCGTTGAGGCGGCGATAGAGCCCCATGCGCAGGTCGAGATCGGGGACATATTCCTCGGGGATGAGGATCGGCGCATCGACGGTGATCTGCGGCGAGAAATCGCGCGGGCGGATCGCGGCACCGCTGGCGCGGGCATCGAGGATCGCCTCTTCGAGCATCGACTGGTAGAGTTCGTAGCCGACCTCCTTGATATGGCCCGACTGCTCGTCACCGAGCAGATTGCCGGCGCCGCGCTGGTCGAGATCGTGGCTGGCGAGCTGGAAGCCGGCACCGAGCGTGTCGAGGTCGCTCAGCACCTTGAGTCGCTTCTCCGCCGTCTCCGACATGATGCGGTCGGCGGCGGTGGTGAGATAGGCATAGGCACGCGTCTTCGACCGGCCCACGCGGCCGCGCAGCTGATAGAGCTGTGCGAGGCCGAAGCGGTCGGCGCGGTGGATGATCATCGTGTTGGCGCTGGGGATGTCGAGCCCGCTCTCGACGATGGTGGTCGAGACCAGCACTTCGAACTTCTTGTCGTAAAAGGCCGACATGCGCTCCTCGACCTGGCTTGCCGCCATCTGGCCGTGCGCCACGACGTAACGCACCTCGGGGACATGTTCGCGCAAGAATTCCTCGATATCCGGCACATCCTTCACACGCGGTGTGACGAAGAAGCTCTGGCCGCCGCGGTAATGTTCGCGCAGCAGCGCCTCGCGCAGCACGACCGGATCCCAAGGCATGACATAGGTGCGCACCGCGAGGCGATCGACCGGCGGGGTCTGGATCACCGACAGCTCGCGCAGGCCCGACATCGCCATCTGCAGGGTGCGCGGGATCGGCGTCGCCGTGAGGGTGAGGACATGGACGTCGGACTTGAGTGCTTTCAGCCGCTCCTTGTGGGTCACGCCGAAGCGCTGTTCCTCATCGACCACGACGAGGCCGAGGCGCTTGAACTCGATGCCCTTGGACAGGATGGCGTGGGTGCCGACGACGATATCGATCGTGCCGTCGGCGAGGCGTTCCTTGGTGGTCTTGGCTTCCGCCGCCGTAACCAGTCGCGATAGGCGGCCGATGTTGAGCGGGAAGCCTTCGAAGCGCGCGACGAAATTCTGGAAATGCTGGCGGGCGAGCAACGTTGTCGGGCAGACCACCGCGACCTGGTGCCCGGCCATTGCCGCGACGAAGGCGGCACGCAGGGCGATCTCAGTCTTGCCGAAACCGACATCGCCGACGATGAGGCGGTCCATCGGCTTGCCGGCCGACAGGTCTTCGAGCGTCTCGGTGATCGCGCGGTCCTGGTCGTCGGTTTCCTCGTACGGGAAACGATCGACGAAGCTGGGATAGCCGCTGCTGTCGCGCTCCATCACATCGGCCGGGCGCAGCGCACGTTCCGCCGCCGTCGCAATGAGTTCGCCGGCGATCTCGCGGATGCGCTCCTTCATCCGCGACTTGCGGCGCTGCCACGCCTCGCCGCCGAGCTTGTCGAGGCTGGCGCCCTCGGCATCCGAGCCGTAGCGCGACAAGACTTCGAGATTCTCGACGGGCACGTAGAGCTTGTCGCCGCCGGCATAGGAGAGGGCGACGCAGTCGTGCGGCGCCTTCTGCACCGGGATCTGGGTCAGCCCCTCATAACGGCCGATACCGTGATCTACATGGACGACGAGGTCGCCCGGAGTCAGCGCGGCGAGTTCGGCGAGGAACGCGTCGGCCGATTTACGGCGCTTGTGGCGGCGCACGAGGCGGTCGCCGAGCATGTCCTGCTCGGTAAGCAGCGCAACGTCGGGCGTGGTGAAGCCATGGTCGAGCGGCAGGACGATCAGCGCGACCGACGACGCCGCAGCGCCGAGCGCCTCCTGCCAGCTCTCGGCATGGCGCGCGCCGCTCAGGCCATGATCCTTGAGCAGGCCGGTCAGGCGCTCGCGCGCGCCGACCGAATAGCTCGCCAGCACCGGCTTGCGACCGTCGCGGCGCAATTTGTCGAGATGCTCGACCACGGCTTCGTAGATGTTGACGCCGCTGGCGCGTTCGGCCGCGAAGTCACGCGGGCCATCGACATGAAAGTCGAGCACCACGGCGCTTTCGGGTTCATGAAAGGGCGTGGTGCGGTGCGCCGGCGCGGCTTCCAGCCGTTCGTTGAAATCGTCGGGTTTGAGGTAGAGCGAGTCGGCCGGGAGCGGGCGATAGCTGCCGGGGTCGCTCGACTGGGCGCGGACGCGGTTGGCGTGATAGTCGGTGATCGCCTCGAAACGCTGCTCGGCCGCCGCGACGACGCCGGCGTCGCGGACCATCACCGTGCCGTCGCCGAGATGGTCGAACAGCGTCGAGAGCTTTTCTTCCAGCAGTGGCAGCCAATGCTCCATGCCGGCGAGGCGGCGGCCATCGGAGATCGCCTGGTAGAGCGGGTCGCCGGTCGCGGTCGCGCCGAAGCGCTCGCGATAGCGGCTGCGGAAACGCTTGATGCTGTCCTCGTCGAGCAGCATTTCGGACGCGGGGAGCAGGGTGAAGCCATCGACGCGGCCGGTGGTGCGCTGGTCGGCGGGGTCGAAGGTGCGGACGCTTTCGATCTCGTCGCCGAAGAAGTCGAGGCGCAGCGCCTGGGTCTCGCCGCTCGGGAACAGGTCGACAAGGCCGCCGCGTACCGCGAACTCGCCATTATCGGCGACCGTTTCGGTGCGCATGTAACCGTTGGCCTGGAGCTGTTCCGCGAGGCGGTCGCGGCCGATGCGCTCGCCCGGCGCGAGACGGGCGACGAGCTGGCGGATGCGGAACGGCGTCAGCGTGCGCTGCATCGCCGCATTGGCGGTGGTGATCAGGAGTTGCGGGCCCTTTACGGACTGCTGGAGCTGGTAGAGCGTGGCCATGCGCTCGGCCATGACCTGGAGGGTCGGCGAGGCGCGGTCGTAGGGCAGGCAGTCCCAGGCAGGAAAGGTCAGCACGTCGAGTTCGGGTGCGAACATCGGCGCGGTGGCGGCGATGGCGCGCATCGCGGCCTCGTCGGGGGCGATGAACACGGCGCGGGTCTTCGCGGCGCGGGCGAGGTCGGCGAGCAGCCACGGCTCGAACCCCGTCGGCACGCCGGCGAGGGTGAGTGGGGTTGGGGTAGAGAGGATGCGTTTCAGGTCGGGCATGGGGTTCCGGAATCGGCGCGAGGCGGTTCGTTGCGAATAAAGACCGTCATGCTGAACTTGTTTCAGCATCCATGCGCGGTCATCTGAAACAGGAGCGTCGCTCTTGTGGCTTCTGGCCGCGCATGGACCCTGAAACAAGCTCAGGGTGACGAAAATTAGGTAGCTATCGGCACGTAGTTCAGGGTGTGCAGGGCGGCCATGATGGTGCCTTGCCAGCGTTCGGGTGCGGGTTCCGTGCCGATCGCCCAGGCCATGATGTCGACGTCCTGTTCCTCCAGCAGTGCTTCGAACAGCGCGATCTCTTCGTCGTTCCAGCCGACCGAGTGTGCGTCGAAGAAACCACCGATCAGCAGATCGGCCTCCTTGGTGCCGCGATGCCAGGCGCGGAAGCGGAGGCGCTTCAATCGGGTCTCGCGGTCCATATCGCTCCAAACGGAATTGGCCGGCGGACGCTGGCGGCGACCGTCGGCTAAGGGTAGGAAGCCCAGATAGTCATGCGACCCGATATCCTCAATCCATTGTTCGCCGAAGTCACGGCGCTGAAAGGCATCGGGCCCGCGCTCGCCAAGCCGCTCGACAAGCTCGGGCTGCACCGGGTGGTCGACGTCGCGTTCCATCTGCCGACCGGCTGGATCGACCGCGTGCCGCGCGAGGAACTCGACATGGCCGACGCGGGGCGGACGATCGCCATCACGCTGACCGCGGTAGAGCATCGTTCGGGCAATGGCCGTGGGCCGAGCCGGGTCAAGGCGGTCGATGCCAAGGGTAATTATGTCAGCCTGGTCTATTTCGGCGGGCATCCCGGCTGGGCGATGAAGCTGCTGCCGCTGGGCGAGCCGCGCCGCGTGTCGGGCAGACTGGAGATGTACGGGCAGGAATTGCAGATCGTACATCCCGACCATGTCCTGCCATTGGACGAGGCGGATACCTCGCCGGAGCGTGAGGCGATCTACCCGCTGTCGGAGGGGATCACCTCGAAGCGTATGGGGCAGCTGGCGGCACAGGCGATCGAGCGGGCGCCGGAACTCGAGGAATGGATCGAGCCGGGTTTGCTGGCCAAGCATGACTGGCCGGCATGGCGCACCGCGCTGGCGAGGGTGCATGCCGATCCGTCGGATATGATCGCGCGGCAGCGGCTGGCCTATGACGAGATCTTCGCCAACCAGCTCGCGCTGATGCTGGTGCGGCAGGATAACCGCAAAAGGCGGGGCAGGGCGCTCGCCGGGACCGGCAAACTGCGCGGCCAGCTGCAGCTCCCCTACGCGCTGACCGGCGCACAGGCACGGACCGTATGTGAGATCGAAGGCGATCTGGCGCAGACCCAGCCGATGCTCCGGCTGCTGCAGGGCGACGTCGGGTCAGGCAAGACTTTGGTCGCGGCGATGGCGTTGCTGATCGCGGTAGAGGCCGGCGCGCAAGGGGCGTTGCTGGCGCCGACCGAAATCCTCGCACGCCAGCATTATGAGACGTTGCGGCGCCAGCTCGCCGGTCTGCCGATCGAGATCGCCGTGCTGACCGGGCGCGACAAGGGCAAGGTGCGCGAGGCGACCTTGATGGGGCTGGCCGCAGGCACGATCGATATCCTGATCGGCACGCACGCGATCTTCCAGGAAGCGGTGACCTACAAGGATCTGGCGCTGGTCGTCGTCGACGAGCAGCACCGCTTCGGCGTGGCGCAGCGCATGATGCTGCAGGCCAAGGGCACCTCGCCGCATCTGCTGGTGATGACTGCGACGCCGATCCCGCGCACGCTGACGCTGGCCAATTATGGCGAGATGGACGTCAGCCGGCTCGACGAGATGCCGCCCGGGCGCCAGCCGATCGAAACGCGGGTAATTTCCGAGGACCGGCTCGATGCCGTGGTCGACGCATTGGCGCGCCACATTTCGGATGGCGGGCAGGCCTATTGGGTATGTCCGCTGGTCGAAGAGAGCGAGAAAAGCGATCTCGCCGCCGCAGAGGCGCGGGCGGCGACACTGCAAGCAAGATTCGGCGAGCGCATCGCCTTGGTCCACGGCCGGATGAAGGGGCCGGAGAAGGATGCGGTGATGTCCGCTTTCGCGGCCGGGCGGACCAGCGTGCTGGTGGCGACGACGGTGATCGAGGTCGGCGTCGACGTGCCCAATGCCACGTTGATCGTGATCGAGCATGCCGATCGCTTCGGGCTGGCCCAGCTGCACCAGTTGCGCGGACGGGTCGGACGCGGGAGCGGCAAGTCCAACTGCCTGCTGATCCGAGGGAGCGCGCTTGGCGAGACATCGCGCGCGCGGCTGGCGTTGATGCGCGAGACCAATGATGGCTTCCGTATTGCCGAGGAGGATCTGCGGCTGCGCGGCGCGGGCGAATTGCTCGGCACGCGGCAATCGGGTGAAGCGGGGTTCCGGCTGGCGACGCCGGAGATGCTCGGCGAATTGCTGCCGGTGGCAACCGATGACGCGCGCCTGCTGATCGACCGCGATGGCGGATTGCACGGGCCGCGCGGGCAGGCGGCGCGGACCGCGCTGTACCTGTTCGAACGCGATGCCGGCGTCGCGCTGCTACGATCCGGATAGGTCAGCCAAGACGATCGAGTGCCGCCAGCAAGGCGGCGTATTGATCGACGCCGAGCGCGGGACAAAAAGCGAGGCCTACCCGCCCGCCGAGCGACCAGCAGATGCGTGCCTGATGCTCGCCGAGCACGGGGAGCTTCACCTGGATGTGAACCCCGGGGATGAAGGCGATGTCGCACCGTGCCATCATGCCGCTGATCGAGAGATCGACGATCACCAGCGCCAGCGACTGCCTTTCCGGGCCGATCGCCCTGGTGCGATGGAACACCGCAACGCGGTCGTCGACACGCTTTTCGTGAAAGGAGTGGCGTTCCAGGCCCATATGCACGTCCTTGATGCCCCTGTGCGGTTACTCGGGGCGTACAGGACTGTGGGGAAACGCGCTTAATGGCGCGTCGGGGCAATACTCAGGGATTCCACGGTACAGGGCAGGACGTTGTTCAGCGCCCTTTGAGCAGCGCCGCGAGCAGTTCGTAATAATCGGCCAGGTCGATCGTGCGCTCCAGCTCGCAGCCCATGCGGCCGCCGAGCCACCAGCGCACTTCGGCGATGACCGTTCCGACAACGGGGAGGGAGACGCGCAACCGGTCTCCGACGGCGAACTCGACATCGCACCGCGCCATCAGGCCGAGCGCGGACATGTTGACGATCAGCAGGGTAACGGGCCGCATGTCCGGCCCAATCGCGCGGGCGCGGTAATGCACCTCGTCGCGCGGTATTGCCCGGTCTTCGGTAATCGCGGCCTGCGCCAGCCCCATTTGCACTGCCCCTTTGCGGCGTCTCTTTACGCTACGGCAGGGGTTATGAAGCGGGTCGAAAGAAACCTGCTTAACGAGTGCTTGCGGCGCAAATTTTGTGCAGCGGTGTCGGGCGAATTCAGGCGCTTACAAGCAGGCCATGATGTTTCTTTCCGGCCGCGATCCGCACCGGTTCTGCGCCGACACTGACAGTCAGCGCCTCATCGGTGACTTTTTCGGCGCCGACCCGTGCGCCGCCGCCCTTGATAAGCCGGCGCGCCTCGCCCTTCGACGCAGCGAGGCCGAGGCCAACCAGCGCATCGACGATGCCGATGCTGCCCGCGACCGTCAGCGTCGGCAGCGAGTCGCCGGCGGCGCCCTCCTCGAAGGTGCGGCGCGCGGTCTCCGCCGCTTCGGCCGCGGCAGCGTCGCCGCGGCACAGAGCGGTCGCGGCATCGGCGAGCGCCTTCTTGGCGGCGTTGATCTCGGCGCCTTCGAGGCTCGACAGGCGATCGATCTCGTCGAGCGGCAGGTCGGTGAACAGCTTGAGGAAGCGCCCGACATCGCGGTCGTCGGTGTTGCGCCAGAATTGCCAATAGTCGTAAGCCGAGAGCTGGTCCTCGTTGAGCCACACCGCGCCGCTCGCGGTCTTGCCCATCTTGGCGCCGTCGGCGGTGGTGATCAGCGGCGTGGTCAGGCCGAACACCTCGACGCTGTCGATCCGCCGGGTGAGTTCGATGCCGTTGACGATATTGCCCCATTGATCCGACCCGCCGAGCTGCAAGCGGCAGCCGACGCGACGCGACAATTCGAGAAAGTCGTATGCCTGGAGGATCATGTAGTTGAATTCGAGGAAGGTCAGCGGCTGTTCGCGCTCCAGCCGCAGCTTGACCGAATCAAACGCCAGCATGCGGTTGATGGTGAAGTGCCGGCCGACGTCGCGCAGGAACGGGATGTAATCCAGCGCATCGAGCCACTCGGCATTATCGACCAGGATCGCGTCGGTCGGGCCGTCGCCGAAAGTCAGGAACCGTTCGAACACGCGACGGATCGAGGCGATGTTGCCGGCGATGTCCGCATCCGACAGCAGGCGGCGCGATTCGTCCTTGCCCGATGGATCGCCGACCTTGGTCGTACCGCCACCCATCACGACGATCGGCTTGTGCCCCGCCTGCTGCAGGCGGCGCAGCATCATGATCTGCACCAGGCTGCCGATGTGCAGCGAGGGCGCGGTGGCGTCGAAGCCGATATAACCGGGCACGACCTGCCTGTTCGCGAGCGCATCGAGGCCGGCGGCATCGGTGAGCTGGTGAATGTACCCGCGCGCGGCGAGCAGGCGGAGCAGGTCGGATGTGTGTTCGGTCATAGCGGGCGGGCGCTTAGCACGGCCGCGCGCCGCGAGGCTACCTCAGCGCGGCAATTCCACCAGCGGATCGACCGGCGTCCGCCCCTTGCGCAGTTCGAAATGAACTTCCGGCCGGTCGGCAAAGCCGGAATCGCCCGACAGTGCGATCCTCTGCCCGCGTTTCACTGCCTGACCACGCTGGACGAGCAGCTGGCTGGCATGGCCGTAGACGCTGGTCCAGCCATCACCGTGTTTGACGATGACCAGCCCGCCAAGCGTCGAGATCTCGCTTCCGGCATAGGCCACCACGCCATCGGCGGTGGCGGTGATCGGCGTGCCCGTGGGCACGGCGATCTTGATGCCGTTGAACTTCTCGCCCGTCGCGCCGGGCCCGAAGCGCGCGACGATGCGGCCGCGCACCGGCCAGGCGAAACCGCCGCGCAAGGAGGTCGGATCGGCGACAGGGGTGAAGGGCGAGACTGATTGGTTGGCGGTTTGCGTCGGGCGGGCCGGGCGCTGATGCTCGGCGATCGCCGGCTGGCTGCCGGTGACGATATCGTCGATATCGAGGCGGAAGGCGGCGGCGCGTTCGGCCGCCGTGCTCGCCCCGCCGGCGGCGCTGCCACCGGGGATCAGCACGCGCATGCCGACGCGCAGCACATAGGGCTCGCTCAGGTCATTGGCGGCGATGATCCGGGCCCAGTCGACGCCGTAAGCGCGCGCGATCGCGATGCCGGTCTCACCGGCGCGGACGAGGTGATAGCGCCCGCCGGGAATAATGAGGCGCTGGCCGGCGCGGATGGTGAAGGGCGGGGCGAGGTTGTTGGCCCGGGCGATCGCTTCCGAGCCCGAACCGGTGATGTCGGCTACGTGGCGCAGCGTGTCGCCATATTGCACGACATAGGTCGAGTCGCCGATCGTCCGCGCGTCGGGCGAGACGGCACGCGATTGCCAGGCCGGCGGCGGCGCCGGAACGGTGCGGACATCTTCGTCGATGCGGCGCGGTTCGTAGCGCTCGGGCGGGTTGTCCTGCGGCGGATAATCGCGCGGTTGATAGGGTTCGGGGCGCGAATCCTGCGGAATGCAGCCGCTTGCCAACAGCACGACGATCAGCGCGGCGCCGGGCCGCAGGAGCTTGCGTCGCATGGTCCCCCCTCGCTCAGCGATACGCAGCGTCGAGCATAGCAAGTGAGTCGCGATGTGTCAGGTCGAGATGCAAGGGGGTGACGGCGACATAGCCGTCGGCGACCGCCTCGAGATCGGTCGCGTGCGCCGGGGTCTCGATCGTCGGGCCGAGCGCGAACCAGTGATATTGGTAACCACGCGGATCGCGGTTGGTGACGATCTGCAACCGGCCATAATCGCGCAGGCCCTGGCCGACGACGCGAATGCCCTGGACATCCTCGGGCGCGCGGGCGGGGAAGTTGATGTTCACCAACGTCCCGCGTTCGTACGGCGTGGCGAGGATCGGCCGCAGCACGCGCTCGCCCCAGGCGCTGGCCGCGGCGAAGGGCACCGCATCGCCCATGCCTTCGCGGGCATAGACCTGGCTCAGCGCGATCGAGCGCACGCCGGCAAGCGCACCTTCCATCGCCGCCGAGACGGTGCCCGAATAGGTCACGTCCTCGGCCAGGTTGGCGCCGCGATTGACCCCCGACAGGATCAGGTCGGGGGGCGTTTCCTTCATCAGCATGGCGAGCGCCATCATCACCGCGTCGGTCGGCGTGCCGGCCACGGCATAGCGCTTCTCGCCGTGGCGGCGGACGCGCACCGGGACGCTGAGCGTCAGCGAATGGCCGGCGCCGGATTGCTCCTCGGCCGGGGCGACGACCCAGACATCGTCGGACAGGGTGGCAGCGATCGCTTCGAGAACCTTGAGCCCCGGCGCATGATAGCCGTCGTCGTTGGTGAGCAGGATGCGCATCAGCGCGCCGGCTCGAGGCGCGTCAGCCCGTCGAGGTACGGCACGAAGGCGTCGGGCACGGTGATCGAGCCGTCCTCATTCTGGTAATTCTCGATCACCGCGACGAGCGTCCGGCCGACCGCCAGGCCGGAGCCGTTGAGCGTGTGGACGAAACGCGTGTTCTTCTCGCCCTCGGGGCGAAAGCGCGCGTTCATCCTGCGGGCCTGGAAGTCGGTGCAGGTCGAGCAACTGGAAATCTCGCGATAGCGGCCCTGGCCGGGCAGCCATACTTCGAGATCATAGGTGCGCGCGGCGGAGAAGCCCATGTCGCCGGTGCACAGCTTCATGCGCCGAAAGGGCAGGCCGAGATCGGTCAGGATGCCCTCGGCCGCCGCGGTCATGCGCTCATGCTCGGCTTCGCTCTGGTCGGGCGTGACGATCGAGACCATCTCGCATTTGTCGAACTGATGCTGGCGGATGAAGCCGCGCGTGTCGCGCCCGGCGGATCCCGCCTCGGAGCGGAAGCACGGCGTCAATGCCGCGAAGCGGATCGGCAGCTCGCCCTCGGGCAGGATCTGCTCGCGGACGATGTTGGTCAGGCTCACCTCGGCGGTCGGGATGAGCCAGCGGCCATCGGTGGTGCGGAACGAATCCTCGGCGAATTTGGGCAGCTGGCCGGTGCCGAACATGATCTCGTCGCGCACCATCAGCGGCGGGACGACCTGCTCATAGCCATGGTCGCGGGACAGCACGGTCAGCATATGCTGGCCGAGTGCGCGGTAGAGCCGGGCAAGCGGGCCGCGCAGCAGCGTGAAGCGCGTGCCGCCGAGCATCGCGCCGGTCTCGAAATCGAGCCCGAGCGCCGGGCCGATCGCGTCATGCTCGCGCGGGTCGAACGCGAAGTTACGCCGCACGCCACGTTCATGGACCAGCGCGTTGGCTTCCTCGTCCGCACCGTCGGGCACGTCGGGCAGCGGGAGGTTGGGGATCGCGGCGAGCAGGCCGTGCAGTTCCTCGCCCAGCGCGGCCTCCTCGGCCTCGATCGCCGGGAGCTCCTGCTTCAATTCGGCAACCTCGGCCATCAGCGCATTGGCGGTGGCCTCGTCCTTCGCCGCCTTGGCCGCGCCGATGGCCTTGGATGCCTCGTTGCGCCGCGCCTGGCCGGCCTGCGCCCGGGTGATCAGCGCGCGGCGCTTCTCGTCGATCGCCAGCAAGGTCGCGGCCGCGGGCGACAACCCGCGCCGGGCCAGTCCTGCATCGAAGGCTTCGGGATTGTCGCGGATCAGGCGTATATCATGCATGCGCCGCGCTATGGCGGCGGGCCATGCCTGGCGCAACCCGTGGCTGTCGTCAGGCGTTGGGAGGACGGGTTTTCGAAAGGACCATCCGATGAAAGTTTCCCACAACGCCTGCGTGCTCGTCGCCGACGGGCGCAAGATGATGTTCCTGCGCAACGAAGGCGATGCGGTCCATCTGCATCTGGTCGTCGAACATGCCGAGGAATTGAACAACCCGGCGGATCGGGAGCAGAAGACCGACTCGGCCGGTCGCTCGGGCGCGATGGCGCATCGTGGGCAGAATTCGTTCGACGAGAGCGACTTTCACCAGATGGCGGAAGATCGCTTCGCCGGTGACGCGGCCGAGCTGCTCAAGCAGCGTGCCCTGGCAGGGTCGTTCGAGTCGCTGATCGTGGTGGCGCCGCCGCGCACGCTGGGCGAGCTGCGCAAACATTATCACGCCTCGGTCAGCGACAAACTGGCCGGCGAAATCCACAAGGATCTCACCGGCCATAGCATGTTGGATATCGAGGCGGCGATCAACGCCGCCTGAGGCCTCAGGCGGAAACCGCGGTCGGCTTGGCGAAGCGCTTGCGTGCGACGAGCGCCGCTGCGGCCGCGCCGAACAGCAGGACCATCGGCGGGGCCGGGACCGGGGCGGGCGGGCCGCCGGTCGAGCCGGTGCTGCCGCTCGAACCGTTGCTGCCACCGTTCGAGCTCCAGCCGCCGTTGCTGCTCCAGCCGTGGCTGCTCGAACCGTAGCTGGACGAGCCCGAACTGGCGGACGAGTTGCTGCTGCTCGTGCTCGATCCGTTGGACGAGCTGCTCGTGCTGGTCGACGACCCGTTCGAGGAGCTCGAGGTGGAGGAGGAGGACGAGACATCGCCGCTCGACGACGACGAGGACGAGACGTTGCCGCTCGAGGACGAGGAAGACGAAACGTCGCCGCTGGACGAGGACGACACATTGCCGCTCGACGAGGACGAGACGTTGCCGCTCGAGCTGGACGAGGTGCTGCCCGACGAAAAGCCACCGGTGCTCGACGAAGTCGACGAGCCACCCGTGCTGGTCGACGAACCGCCGGTGCTCGACGAGGTCGAGGAGCCGGTGGAGCCCGTCGAGCTGGTCGATCCGCCGCTGCTGCTCGACGTCGAGGAGATGACGATACCGCCGCTCCCGCCGCTCGATCCGCCGCCGAAGAAACCGCCGGCAAAGAAGCCGCCGCCGCTGAATCCGCCGCTACCGCCGACGACAGCCGCGGCACCACCGCCGCCGCCGCCCGAGACGAACGGCGTCCCGCGCTCAGCGTAGGAAGGAGGCAGGGGAATCGGCGCGCCCTGGCTGGTCACCGTGACCACGGCGGGCGGGCAGGCCGCCCGGGTCTGCGTCACGACTCGGCGGACGCGCGATCCGCCGCGGCTCGCCACCGTGGTGGTGCGCCGGACGACTCGCTTGACCGCGTGGCCGCTGTAATGACGGGTCTGGGCGCCTTCAGCGACATGCACCGCGCCGCCGCCCACCAGGGCGCCGCCGCATGCACATGCGCAAAGTTTTGCTAAGGCCATCCGCACTGACATGACGTCGCTCTTTCGCTACCGGCATTATTCCCGTGGCCGGAGGTAAACCCATAGCCGCCGTTAAGCCGCTATCGGTCCAAACTGCCCAATAAACCGTTAAGTGCAAGTTCGTTAACCAAGCTTGCGCCGTACTTGTTGCGAAATTTCAATCTCTCGCAGTCAGCTTCTTGGTTAATGTTCCGTGATGGTACGATTTCATGGTTAATATTGAACTGTTCATGGCAACAGCGAATGTATTTCTCTGGGAAGGCAGGTCGCCGGCGGAGCGCCCGGAACGATACGAGAAGGCAAAGCGACGTTGTGCCAAATGGTTGCGCGGGTTGCTTGTGGTGCCCGGGCGGCATGGCTATAGGGCCGCGACATGAGGTTGATCGCAAGATATCCGCAAGGAACTGCGACCACCTGGGGAGAGTGGGGATGGCGACGGCTTTGAATCACTTGGGCGACTCTGGCAATTTCATGCCGCCACCGGGCGGCGACGGCTATCGGCCCAGTGCCGACGAGCCCTTCATGAACACGCGTCAGCAGGAATATTTCCGCGACAAGCTGTTGGCGTGGAAGGACGCGATCCTGCGCGAGGCGGCGGGCACGCTGTCGCAATTGCAGGTCGATTCGCTGCGCGAAGCCGACCTGACCGATCGCGCATCGAGCGAGACCGACTGGTCGATCGAACTGCGCACGCGCGATCGCCAACGCAAGCTGATCTCCAAGATCGACGCCGCGCTGCGTCGCATCGAGGAAGGCGAATATGGCTATTGCGAAGTGACCGGCGAGCCGATCTCGCTCGCTCGCCTCGAGGCGCGGCCGATCGCGACCATGACGGTCGAGGCGCAGGAGCGGCACGAGCGCAACGAAAAAGTCTCGCGCGAAGATTGACGTAAAGGTTCATTTCGCCGTTCGCGCGGCGGGTTCCTTAAGCAGTTCGATACGATTTGGCGGCTAATCGTGGCCGAACGGAGGTCGTTTCAGAGCTGACCATGGACCAGTTTCCCAGTGATCCCTTTAGCGGCGTCGCAAGCGACGATGGCGCGCACAACCGGCAGGACTCGCGCGACAGCCTGTTCCTGATGGCGGATATGCGCGTGCCCGGCACCAAGGACGTCAAGCCGATCCGCGTCCGCAACCTGTCATCGGGCGGGCTAATGGCGGAATATTCGGACGGTCTCGATCAGGGCATGGCCGTGGAGTTCGAGGTGCGCGGGATCGGCTGGATCACCGGCAAGGTGGCATGGTCTGCCGCGGGCCGCATCGGCGTCGCCTTCGACCGCCAGATCGACCCGATGCTGGCGCGCAAGCCGGTCGGCATGGGCACCAAGACGCCGGTGTTCGTCAAACCGATCATGCCGCGCCGCTGACGACCCCGGCGCGCATTGCGCCGGGATCGTATCGCGCGGTCAGATGGTCAGAGTGCGACCATCTCTTCCTTGATACGAAGTTTCTGCTTTTTCAGCGCCGCCAGGGCGACGGGGTCGGGCATCGGTCGATGCGATTCGTCGGCGATTTGCCGGTCCAGGACTGCATGCTTGGCTTCGAGGGCCGAGTAGTGCGAGGTCTGCTGCATGGATGCGTTCTCCTGCATTGCTGGGGGGAATGAGTAGAACACCATCGGGGTTAATTGTCTCCCCCGTTTTGTCACGAATCGCGACGTAGCGAGGCGATTTTCGCGGCGGCTTGTTTTTGCGCGCCGGGACGGCCAAGCAGCATCACGCGAAGCCGCGTCGCACGGGGACATGATGGACGAAACGCAGATCGCCAAGCGTTTGGAAATGCTGCGGATCGAGCATCGCGATCTCGACTCGGCGATCGCCGCGCTGTTCGAGACCGGGTCGACCGATCAGCTCCAGCTGGCGCGGCTGAAGAAGCGCAAGCTCAGGCTGCGCGACGAGATGACGTTGCTTGAAGACCAGTTGATTCCCGACATCATCGCATGAGCCCGATCGGGCCGAGTCGCGCGGCAAGGCGCGTGGTCCGGATTGGGACGGGCGCGTTACGAAAACCACGCGCATCGCCTCTGTCGTTAACGTGCCGTTTATGTCACTTCTCTTTCCCATGAAGGGGACAAACGCCGAATCACGGCTTCAGCGCCGCTTGATCGACACGCTGTATGTCGACGCGATGGTGCTTGCCGATGAGGCGCGCAGTTACTTCGACGTGGGCGGTCGTGCCGATCGCGAGGCGCTCGATCCGATGGCGCGCGTTTCCTTTTCCTGCGAGTCGCTCAAGGTGACGACGCGGCTGATGCACGTGATTGCCTGGCTGCTGACGCAGCGCGCGGTCGACGCCGGTGAAATGGCGCCGCGCGAGGCGCTTGATCCGTCCCGGCGACTCGGCCCTGCGCCGGTCAGCGAGGCAGGCGCGGTGCTGGCGATGCCCCACACCGCACAGGCGCTGATCGCGGCGAGCGCCGAACTTTATCGCCGCGTCGAGCGACTCGATCATGCCCAGGCCAGCGAGATGGCCACGCCGAGTCCGGCACGGACGATGCTCGATCGATTGGCCATGGCCTTCTAGTTTCAGGTTGGGGGAGGCCGTCGCGGGGGGCTGCGGCGGCACGCGAGCGGCGAGTGGGGTGACCCGCTCGCCGCTTTTTTTTGGCCGCCATTTGCTTGGATCGAGGTTCGCCCAATTCAGCGTGTTCCTGCGACAGCAGGAACCCAGGGTCACAGGCGGCGTCTCGAATGCTGGACTCCTGCTTTCGCAGGCGAACAGCGCATTCCTCAAAGCGCCAGGCGCGCCCGTGCCGCCTGATACTCGCGCTCCAGGCGGTCGACCCGCACTGCGACGCTCTCGACCTTCTCGACCACGCCGATGCCCTGGCCCGAGCCCCAGATATCGCGCCACGCCTTGGGCTTGGCGCTGTTGCCGCCGCCAAAGTCCATCGTCTTGAGATCGCCTTCCGGCAGATTGTCGGGGTCGAGCCCCGAGGCGGCGATCGACTGGCGCAGGTAATTGCCGTGCACGCCGGTGAACAGGTTGGAATAGACGATGTCGGCTGCCTTGCCGGCGACGATGCCGTCCTTGTACTCGGGCGCCGCATTGGCCTCCTCGGTGGCGATGAACGGCGACCCGATATAAGCGAGATCGGCACCCATCGCCTGGGCGGCGAGCACGGCGCCCCCGGTCGCGATCGAACCCGACAGCGCGAGCGGCCCGTCGAACCACTGGCGGATTTCCTGGACGATCGCGAACGGCGACAGCCGCCCGGCATGGCCGCCGGCACCGGCAGCCACCGCGATCAGCCCGTCGGCGCCTTTTTCGATCGCCTTGCGGGCGAAACGGTCGTCGATGATGTCGTGCAGCGTGATCCCGCCCCAGCCATGGACGGCCGTGTTGAGTTCCTCCCGCGCGCCAAGCGAAGTGATGACGATCGGCACCTGCCATTTGGCGCAGGTGGCGAGATCCGCCTCCAGGCGGTCGTTCGACTTGTGCACGATCTGGTTGACCGCGAAGGGCGCCGCCGGCCGATCGGGATGGTCACGATTGTGCGCCGCCAGTTCCTCGGTGATGCGGTGCAGCCATTCGTCGAGCAACGCCTGAGGGCGCGCATTGAGCGCGGGAAACGAGCCCACGATCCCCGCCTTGCACTGGGCGATGACCAGCTCGGGTCCGGAGATGATGAACAGCGGCGACCCGATGACGGGCAGGCGCAGGCGATCGAACAGGGCGGGAAGGCTCATGCAAGGTTTCATAGCGAAACCGAAATGAGTGTCCAGCGCGGCGCCGTTTGCACCCGCACGGGAATGCCTTATTGCGCTAACACACTTACTCCCGGAGTCGCCCCCCATGAAGTTCGCGTTCGCCTCGTTGTTGCTGATGACCGTTTCCACGCCCGCGCTCGCCGCGCAGGGCCGCCTGCCCACCGATGTCGCACCCCTCGACTATGACATCAGCATCAAGCCCGACGCCAAGGCGATGACCTTCAGCGGCCGCGAGATGGTGACGGTCGCGGTCAGGAAGCCGACCACGACGATCCAGCTCAATGCCGCGGAACTGAAGATCTCCCGCGTAACCTTCGACGGCGCCGCGGTGCCGTTCACGTTGAACGATGCCGACCAGCTGCTCACGATAACCTTGCCGTCAGCGGCCTCGGTCGGCACGCACAAGCTGACCTTCGCCTGGGACGGCAAGATCAACACCTCGGCGGCGGGGTTCTTCGCGATCGACTATACCAACACGGACGGCTCCAAGGCCCGGATGCTGGCGACGCAGTTCGAGGCACCCGATGCGCGTCGCTTCGCGCCGATGTGGGATGAGCCGGCGTTCAAGGCGAAGTTCACGCTGAGCGCGGTCGCGCCGGGCAACCAGACCGCATTCTCCAACATGCCGGCGACGCAGGTGACGAAGCAGAAGGACGGCACCAAACTCTACCGCTTCCGGCAGTCGCCGGTGATGTCGAGTTACCTGCTGTTTCTCGGCATGGGCGATGTCGAGCGCAAGACGGTGATGGCGGGCAAGACCGAGATCGGCATCATCACCCGGCGTGGCGTGGTCGACCAGGGCGATTATGCGCTCAGCCAGGCGCAGAAGCTGTTGGCCTATTACAACGACTATTTCGGCCAGCCCTATCCGCTGCCCAAGCTCGATATGATCGCGGCGCCGGGCTCCAGCCAGTTCTTCGGCGCGATGGAGAATTGGGGCGCGATCTTCTATTTCGAGCCCGAGGTGCTGTTCGACCCCAAGCGCGCGACGCAGAGCGGGCGCGAGCGCATCTTCATCGTTGTTGCGCACGAGATGGCGCATCAATGGTTCGGCGACCTGGTGACGATGCGCTGGTGGGACGATCTGTGGCTCAACGAGGGTTTCGCCTCGTGGATGGAGAACAAGACCAGCGGCGACCTCAACCCGACCTGGAACGCGCGGGCGACGGCGGTGTCGGAGGATCGCGAGGGCGCGCTCGGTTTCGACGCCACCGCCGCGACGCACCCGATCATCCGCCATGTCGAGACGGTCGACCAGCTGGGCGAGGCGTTCGACGGCATCACCTACCAGAAGGGCCAGGCGGTGATCGGCATGATGGAGTCGACGCTCGGTCCCGATGTGTTCCGTGCCGGCATCCGCAGCTACATGGCGAAATATAATCACGGCAACACCGACACCGATCAGCTGTGGGACGAGCTGGCCGCGGCGGCGGGCAAGCCGGTCGCGCAGGTCGCGCATGACTTCACGCTGCAGGGCGGGGTGCCGCTGGTCACGCTGACTGGTGCCAGCTGCGTCAATGGGGCGACCAGCGCGGTGATGACCCAGGGGCGGTTCGGTTATGACGCGCCATCGAAGGTGCCGCAGATCTGGCATGTGCCCTTGAAGCTGGGTGTCGTCGGCGCCCCCGCCACCAGCGCCATCATTTCCGGCGCGGCGCCGTCGACGGTGTCGGTGCAGGGCTGCGGGACGGTCGTGCTCAACCAGGGCAAGCAAAGCTATGTCCGCGTGATGTATGACGAGGCCAGCCATGCGGCGCTGGTGCGCGATTTCGGAAAACTCGAACTGGCCGACCAGCTCGGCACGCTCGGCGACGATTTCGCGCTGGCGATGAGCGGCGACCAGAGCCTCGATCGTTATCTCGCGGTGCAGGACAGGGTGCCGGTCGACGGCAATGCCCTGCTATGGTCGTCGGTCGCCGACCATCTCGGCGATATGGTTGTGTTGTACAACGGCACGCCGCTCGAGCAGCCGCTGCGCGCGAAGCAACGCGCGATGCTGGCACCCGTCATGGCGCGGGTCGGCTTTGCCGCGGTCGATGGCGAATCGCCGCTGGTGACCAATTTGCGCGAGACGCTGATCACCAGCCTGGGCGCGTCCGGCGACACGGAGGTGCTGGCCAACGCGCGCGATTATTTCGGCAAGCTGCAGCGCGACCCCAATGCCATCCCGCCGGCGATTCGCGGGCCGATCCTCGGCACCTATGCGCGCAATGCGACCGCGGCCGGGTGGGATGCGCTGCTGGCGGTCGCCAGGGCGGAGAAGAATCCGGTGGCGAAGAACGGCTATGTCCGTTTGCTCGGCGCGGCGAGGAACGATGCGATCGCGGCACGGGCGCTGGAACTGCTCAAGGGCAATGAGCTGACCACGCCGCAAAAGGCGAGCCTGCTGGCGTCGATCGCCGGGCGTCATCCCGACATGGCGTTCGATTTCGCGGTCGCCAATCTCGATCTGGTCAACGGCTTCCTCGAGACCAGCACGCGCGCCGGTTTCGTGGTCGGCCTGGCGGCGGGGTCGAACGACCCGGCGATGCCGGCAAAGATCACCGCTTTCGCCGAAAAGAACCTCGCCGAGGCCTCGCGCGGCGGCGCCAGGCGGTCGCTGGCGCTGATCGCGACGCGGCGCCAGGCGGCCGAGCGGCTGAAGCCGGCGGTAACGGGGTGGCTCAGCGGCAGCGCGCGCTGAAGAAGCTTCTCCACCCCGGCGAAGGCCGGGGCCCAGTTGGGGAAGGGCAGTAAAGGAACGGTGCGCTTCATTATTCCCACCATCCCGACTGGGCCCCGGCCTTCGCCGGGGTGGGTACTTTTCCTCGAATTCTGATGTGGTGGGGCCACCATGCGCGCTGCCCCTCAGCGCAGGTTGTCCTCCTGATTCAATCGATGCGCCGTTTGGCGCAGGATCGAGCATGCGGGCACGCCTTGGCGTGTCCGCGGCCGCTCTTTCTCATTGTCGATTGTAGGAAATTCCTGCGCCTGCTCGGCGACCTGCTAGCTCCTGCTCAGCAGGTGCCGGGCGACCTGTTCCTCACCTGTTATGTTGGACTTGGGCGTGGATGGTAAGTCCCTAACATTGCTCGGTAATATGTAAATTTGATGTACTTTTCATCCCTGCAAAAAATGCCCGACCTGTTTTAGCAGGCGGAGCAGGTGAAAATGTTGGACGATCAGCCGACCCGCGTCAGCCCGCTCGCACAGGCGTGCGCCTTCCCGACATAATGCTTGGCCGACAGCAGCAGCATGGCGGCGGCATTCTCGTCGAGCTGGCGCACGGCGCGCGCCGGGCTGCCGACGATCAGGCTGCCGGGCGGGAAGGTCTTGCCCTCGGTGACCAGCGCACCGGCGCCGACGATCGAGCCGGCGCCGATCACCGCGCGGTTGAGAATGATCGCGCCCATGCCGACCAGCACACGGTCCTCGATCGTGCAGCCATGGAGCACGGCGTGGTGGCCGATGGTGCAATCCGCGCCGATGGTCAGCGGCACGCCGGCGTCGCTATGGCCCATCGCCCCTTCCTGGATGTTGCTGCGCGGCCCGACGATGATCGGCGTATTGTCGCCGCGGATCACCGCGCCGAACCACACGCTGGCATCCTCGGCGAGTCGCACGTCACCGATCAGGTCGGCACTCGGTGCGACCCAGGCGCCGGCGGCGAGGGTCGGTTGTTTTCCGTCGAGGGCGTAGAGCGGCATCAGGCAAAGACCTCGATAAGCTCATCGCTTTGCGGGCCGTCCTTCCAATCCCGCAGCTGCACATAAAGTGCTCCGTGGATGGATCCGGCCATCGCGATGACGGCAGTTTGAAACACGGCGGTCGCCGCGATGTGCCATAGCGGCCAACCCTGAGAGAGGCTCGCCTCGAATTCGCGTGCGCCGCCATAAAATGAATCGGTGAGACGGTTGAGAAGGAAGGTGCCGCCGCCGCCGGCGATCCCCACAACGAGGAGGACGCCGAACACTTGCCACCGCGCGCCGCGAGTGAGGGCCATGCTGCGGCGAAGTGCCTCGATCGGTCCAAGCATTTCGACCGAGGCGGCGGGAATGGAGGTTGCCCATGCGGTCATCAACATGATGCCGGGTATGACCAGCAGCAACGTCGCCAGGCCAACGCCGACATTGGCCAATAGCGCCATCGCGATAAGGATGAAGAAGCGGCGGATGACGCTATCGACCGCGTGCCCGACGGATTCGCCCTTGCCGTCGAGCGTCGAGACGACAAGTCGTGAGATCAGGGCGTAAGCGGCCGTCATGCCTAATACCGATGTCAGGACGAACATCGCCAGCATGGCGCCTAGCGTCATCCACATCGATGTGGGAAAAGCGACGGCGACATGAGCGGAAAGGACGCGAAAAAGGGCGACCGGAAGCCCGCCGAAGATAAAAGCAACGATCAATATCTCGCCCGGACGCCGACCGAGCGCATCAAATCCGCGAGACCAGACGCGACCGATTTCCGGCCCGGTCGTTCGTTCTTTCCCCAGCGCCGTCGCCATTGCCTCGCCTCCCCCTGTCGTTTCGACACGGTGCCGGTCGAAACGAGGCGAGTCGAGTGTAATTGTCCGTTGCACCGTTCACGGCTTGCTCTAAACCCTTGGGATCGGGACAGCTTGCGTCACCGGGGGCGAAGTGAGCGGGGAAACTGAGCATCAGGCGGCTTCCGCCGCCGATCGTTTCGCTGCGGCGCATCAGGCGCTTCGTGGCGACCCGGCGATTCAGTTCACCATGCAGCCGGTGAAACCTCCGCCGCCGCCTCCGAGCTGGCTGGTCAATTTCTTCGAATGGCTGGCAAAGGGGCCGATCGGACGGTTCCTGTCCTGGCTGATCGGGTTGCTGCCCAGCGCGCCGGTGGCGCAGGCGCTGTTGTGGCTGCTGCTCGCGGTGCTCGCGGGCACGTTGATCTGGGCCATCGTGGTGCGGCTTCGCGAGGGCGAATGGCGGTTGCCGCGACGCCGCAAGACGACCGTGATGACGGCCGATCCCGAAGAAGAAGCATGGGCACCCGATGCCGCGCCCGTGCGGGCCTGGCTCAAAGAGGCCGACGCTCTTGCCGCCGAGGGGCGCTTTGCCGAGGCCGTTCACCATCTGCTGTTCCGCTCGATCGAGGACATCTCGCGGCGCCGGCCCCGCCTGGTGCGGCCGGCGCTGACCAGCCGCGAGCTTGCCGCGGCCGAGGCGGTACCGGTGCCCGCGCGTGACCTGTTCGCGCGGATCGCGCGGCTGGTCGAGCGCAGCCTGTTTGGCGGACGACCGGTAAGCGCGGATGACTGGAGCGGCGCGCGGGCGGCCTATGCCGACTTCGCGCTGCCCGGGACGTGGCGCGCATGAGCGACGTCGTCGCCAGCGGCGTGTCGAGCGGGGCGGGCGCATTCCGCGCACGGACCGTGGCGATTATGCTCGCGGTGGGCATTCTCGGTTTTGCCGCGACCGTAGTGCTGGGTGCCTATGCGCCCGACCTCCGGTCCGGCAACAATGGCGGCGGCCACGCGCTGTCCAACGCCGCGATCGGTTTCAGCGGGATCGTCCGACTGGCGGAAGCGACCGGCCGCAACCCGGTGATCATCCGTGATGACAAGCGGCTCGACGGCGATGCGCTGGTCGTGCTGACCCCCGAAGCGGCGGCGACGCCGATGGGCGACGTGCTGACGACGCGCAAGGGCAAGCCGACACTGGTCATATTGCCGAAATGGTTGACCATGCCCGACCGCGCCCATCCGGGATGGGTGCGCTATATCGGGCTCGATCCTGCCTCCGAGCCGGAGGGCGTGCTCGCACCGGCCAATATACTCAAGATCCGGCAATATCGCAGCGGTGGCCGTCCGCTGGTCACCGAGGGTGAGTGGACGCCGCACTTCGCCTTCAATGCCCCGCGGCCGCTGCAGGTGATGAACGGCAAGGGCCTCGTGCCGATCATTACCGACGGTCGCGGCGGCGTCGTCCTTGGGCGGCTGGCCGATAAATTCTGGGTGCTGTCGGACCCGGACCTGTTGACGAACCGCGGCATGGTCGACGCCGATCAGGCGAAAACCGCGCTGGCCATGCTCGATTACATGAACCCGGAAGGCGCCGGCGAGATCGATTTCGACGTCACGCTCAACGGGCTCGGCCATGCGCCGAACCCGCTCAAGCTGCTGTTCCAGCCGCCCTTCCTGCCGATGACGCTGGCGATCGTGGCGGCGTTGCTGCTCGCCGGGTGGCAGGCGTTCGGCCAGTTCGGCGCACCGCGACGGCGCGCGCGCGCCATCGCCTTCGGCAAGGCGGCGCTGATCGACAATGCTGCGGCGCTGGTGCGACGGGCACGGCGTGAGAAGACGCTCGGCGGCCGCTACGCCTATGTCGTGCGTGAGCGCGCGGCGATCGTGTTCGGCGCGCCGGCACGGCTGCGCGACGCTGCGCTCGATGCCTATCTCGACCGCCTCGCGCGGGGTGCGAAATTCACCGATCTGGCCGAAGCCGCGCGCACCGCGCACGACCGGCATGAAGTACTCGACGCGGCGCAGGCGCTGCACCGGTGGCAATGGGAGAAGAATGCGTGACGGTCGAAGAGGTCAAGGCGCTGGCGGATGCGATCCGCGACGAGGTCGGCAAGGCCGTGGTCGGTCAGGAGGCAACCGTCGAGATGATGCTGGTCGCATTGTTCGCCGGCGGGCACATCCTGCTCGAAGGCCCGCCGGGCACGGCCAAGACGCTGATCGCGCACAGCTTCGCCCATGCCGTGGGCCTCAAGTTCGGGCGCATCCAATTCACCCCCGATCTGATGCCCGGCGACATCATCGGGGCGAACCTGTTCAACTTCCAGACCTCGACATTCTCGCTGACGCGCGGGCCGATCTTCACCGACCTGCTGCTGGCCGACGAGATCAATCGCACCCCGCCCAAGACCCAGGCTGCCTTGCTCGAGGCGATGCAGGAAAGGACGGTAACGATCGACGGCGAGAGCCTGCCGCTCGGCGATCGTTTTATGGTGGTGGCGACGCAGAACCCGATCGAGCAACAGGGCGTCTATCCGCTGCCCGAGGCGCAGCTCGACCGCTTCCTGTTCAAGCATAATGTCGACTACCCCTCGGCCGAGGAAGAACGGAAGATCATCGCGACGCATGGCGGACGCCAGGCCGCGATGTCGCCTGAGGATTGGGGCGTCGCCAAACGGGCCGATGCAGCGTCGATCGGCGACGCGGTCGACGCGGTCGCCTCGGTCAAGCTGGTCGATGAGGTAATCGACTATATCGCGTCGCTGATCAGGGGAACGCGCAATGTCGCCGATCTTGAAAGCGGCGCGAGCCCGCGGGCCGGCGCGATGCTGGCCGGCGCGGCGCGCGCCAGGGCGGCGATCGACGGGCGCAACTTCGTCATTCCCGATGACGTGAAGGCGCTGGCGCCGGCCTTGCTGCGGCATCGCCTGATCCTATCGCCTGCCGCCGAGATCGACGGGCGGGTGATCGAGGATGTCGTCGCGTCGATCATCGAGACGATCGAGGCGCCGCGTTGATCTATCCCACGCGCTCGGCAGTGCTGGCGGCGGCGGCGGGGGCACCCGTCGCCTTGCTGGTCGGCGTCATGCTGCCGGCGCGCTGGTATGCCGGGCTGGCCTGGCTGGTCGCGGTGCTGTTGCTGACCATCGTCGACGCCCTGTCGGGCCCGCGGCGCGGCGAGGCGCGGCTGGCGCCGCTGGGCAGCGCCAGCGTCGGCGCGACGGTCGACGCGAAGATCAGCGTGTATATCCGCGGATCCGGCCCGCCTCAGGCGGCACAGGTCGCGGTGGCGGGCAATGCCCTCCTCGGGCTGGAAGACGACGGGCGGCTGTGGGTTCCGCTGGAAGCGGGGCAGGGGGCGGTGCTGATGCCGCTGGTCGCGTTGCGGCGCGGGATGGCGCAGCTCGAGGCGGTGTGGTTGCGCTGGCGCGGCCCGCTCGGCCTGGTGTGGAAGCAGCAGCGCGTCGCACTCGACCGCAGCTTCCCGATCCTCCCCGATATCCGTCCGGTGCGCGAACGCGGCGCGCAGATCTTCCAGCGCTACGCGATCAACGGGCTGATCGCGCAGGTCGATCGCGGCGACGGCGCCGATTTCGACGCGCTGGTCGAGTTCCGCTCGGGCATGGACCGGCGTGCGATCGACTGGAAACAGTCGGCGCGGCACTTCAAGCTTCACGCCAAGGAATATCGCACCGAGCGCAACAACCAGATCGTCTTCGCGATCGACGCCGGACGCCAGATGTCGGAGCCGGTCGGCGGCCTGCCGCGCGTCGACCGCGCGGTGTCGGCGATGTTGTTGACGGCGTGGGTGGCGCTGAAGCTGGGCGACCGGGTGGCACTGAACGCCTTCGACTCGCGGCCGCGCATCGCCTCGGGACTCATCTCGGGCGTACCGGCCTTCGCCGAACTGCAGCGGCTGGCCGCGGCGATCGACTATTCGACCGAGGAAACCAATTACACCTTCGCGCTGACCACCTTGGCGACGAGGCTGACGCGGCGCTCGATGATCGTGCTGTTCACCGAATTCACCGACCTGACCTCGGCCGACTTCATGGTCCGGGCAGCGGCGCGGATCGTCGAGAAGCATCTGTTGCTGGTCGTCGTGCTGCGCGACGAGGAGGTCGAGGCGATCGCCGACCGCATGCCTGAGACACCCGAGGACGTGACGCGCGCGGTGACCGCCGCGGCGTTGCTGCGAGACCGCCGGCTGGCACTGGCGCGGCTGCAACATCTCGGGGTGCATGTCATCGAAAGCGAATATGACAAGGTCGGCGAACGGCTCGTCGCGGGCTATGTCGACCTGAAGCGGAGAAACCTGCTGTGAACGCCGCCATACCGTTGGTCGACGCATCGGCGGTGCTGGTCAACGCGACCCGCTTCCGCGCCGCGCATGAAGCGGAGTGGAAGCGGCTCGACAAGCTCGTCACACGCATGGAGAAGCGCTCGATCGGTGCGCTGAGCGACGACGACCTGCTCGCGCTGCCGCTGCTGTACCGCTCGACCTTGTCGTCGCTGTCGGTGGCGCGAGAGACCTCGCTGGACCGCGCGCTGATCGGCTATCTGGAGCAGCTGTGCACTCGCGCCTATTTCCAGATCTACGGCGTGCAGACATCGGCGTGGCGGCAGATTGGCGGCTTCTTCGCGCGCGGCTGGCCGTTGTCGGTGCAAAAGCTGTGGAAGGAGACGATCATCGCCTTCCTGCTGACCGTCGCGGGTGCGTTGGCGGCCTATCTCATGGTGCGGCACGATCCGACGACCTATTACACGCTGATGCCGGGCGGGATGGCGGAGGGGCGCGACCCTTCGGCCTCGGTCGAGGCGCTGCGCAAGACACTGCACGGCCGGCAGAAGGATGACGGGCTGGCGGTGTTCGCCACCATGCTGTTCAGCAACAACGCGCACGTCGCGATCTTCGCCTTCGCGCTGGGTTTCGCCTTTGCGGTGCCGACGGTGCTGCTGATCCTGTATAACGGGCTGATGCTGGGCGCGATGATCGCGGTGTTCCAGTCCAAGGGCCTGGGTTACGAATTCGTCGGCTGGCTGACCATTCACGGCACGACCGAGATGTTCTCGATCATCCTGTCGGGCGCGGCGGGTATGCGCATCGGCACGGCGATTGCCTTTCCGGGGCGCGAGACGCGCGGCGATTCGGCGATGCGTGCCGGACGGGAAGCGGCTTCGGTGATGGCGGGCGCGGTCGTGATGCTGATGGTCGCCGGGATGCTCGAAGGTGTCGGCCGGCAGGTGATCGACGACACCGGCACGCGCTATGCCATCGGGCTGACCATGCTCGCCGGCTGGCTTGTCTATTTCTACCTGCCCCGGAAGCGCGATGGCCTGGTTTAAACGTAACCCCGACAAGCCCAAGGGGCCCGCCTCGTTGCGGCGGCGCTTCATCACACCCGAGGGTGTCGATCTGCAGCTCGAACTGGGCAGCGCGGGGACGCGTGCGGCGGCGTTCATGATCGATGCGATGCTGATCATCGCCCTGCTGGTAATCGTGACGATCGTCATCGTCATGCTGTTCGTCGCCTCGCAAGCGAGCTTGCTGGCCGCCCTGTGGTTCATCGGCTGCTTCATCCTGCGCAACGGCTGGTTCACGCTGTTCGAGATGGGCGGGCGAGGCGCGACGCCGGGCAAGCGGGCGATGGGACTGCGCGTGGTGGCACGTGACGGGGCGCGGCTGACCGGCGGCGCGGTGATCGCGCGCAATGCGATGCGCGAGATCGAGGTGTTCCTGCCGCTGTCGCTGCTGATCGGGCGCGTCGCCGACGGCACCGCCGATGCCTTCCTGACGATCTTCTCGCTGCTGTGGAGCGGCATCTTCCTGTTCTTCCCGTTGTTCAACCGCGACAGGTTACGGATCGGCGACATGCTGGCTGGCACCTGGGTGGTGCGCAGCGACGTGGCCAAGCTCGGCGCCGACCTGGTCGCGCCGGTCGAGCGCCAGCGCCGCGTCTTCCCCGACGCGGCACTCGACCTGTACGGCGTGTACGAACTGCAGACGCTGGAAGATGTGCTGCGCGGCGGGCGCGAGGACGCCATTGCGACGGTCGCCTGGTCGATCCGCAACAAGGCCGGGCTGCCCGACGACGGTTATGATTATGAGTTTCTGTCGGATTACTACGCCGCCCTGTGCGCAAGGCTCGAACGCGGGCTGATGGTCGGGCGGCGCCGCGAGAACAAGCACGCCGCCTCGGCGCGCTGACGGGGAGAGGGTTATGGTGGGGCGAGGCCTGCTGCTGTTGCTGGCCATCGCCTTGTCGGCTTGCTCTTCGGCAAAGCCGCCGGCACCGACCTGCGCGCCGCTGGTCGACGCGGCGATGGTGCATCTGCCCGGCGGCACCTTCACGATGGGCGATGACCCGCATTACCCGGAAGAAGGGCCGCCGCATCGCGTGACGGTTCGGCCGTTCTGGATCGACACGCATGAACTGACCAATGACGAGTTTGCACGGTTCGTGGCGGCGACAGGATACAAGACCGCGGCCGAACGCATGCCGCCGATCACCCCCGAAACGCCGCCCGACATGCGCGTTCCCGGTTCGGCGATCTTCGCGGTGCCGAGCCAGGACGATCCGCGCTGGTGGCGCTGGAAGACCGGCGCGCAGTGGCGCCATCCGTCGGGGCCCGAGGAAACCGTGGCCGGGCGGGGGCAGGAACCGGTGGTGCAGATCGCCTATGAGGATGCCGAAGCCTATGCGCGCTGGGCGGGCAAGCGCCTGCCGAGCGAGGCGGAATGGGAATATGCCGCACTCGCCGGGCACAAGGCGTTGCCCGAGCCTATCGATCAGCACGGCGTGCCTCAGGCGAATTACTATCAAGGGGTCTTCCCGCAGCGCGACCTCGGTTTCGACGGCTTTCGCGGGCGGGCGCCGGTCGGCTGCTTCAGACCCAATGGCTTCGGCCTCTACGACATGATCGGCAATGTCTGGGAATGGACCAGCGAGCCGGCCGGTCCCGGCGGCGAGAGCCGCGTGATCAAGGGCGGATCCTATCTTTGCGCGGGCAATTATTGCGCACGCTATCGTCCCGCTGCGCGGCAGTTCGAGGAGCGTGGCCTGGGCACCGACCATATCGGCGTACGGCTGGTCAGCGACCATGCGGTGCCCGCGCCACGTTGACCGAATGCTAATATTATGGCACTATGAATGCCAATATAGCGACATTCGGGAGACAATCGATGAAGGTTCTGCGCACGCCGGATGAGCGCTTCGCCGATCTCGTCGATTATCCCTTCGCGGCACATTACCTCACCGTCACCGATGCCGACGGCACCGAGTTGCGGATCCACTATATCGACGAAGGCCCGCGCGACGCGCCACCCGTGCTGCTGATGCACGGCGAGCCCAGCTGGTCCTATCTGTACCGCAAGTTCGTACCGGCGCTGGTGGCCCGCGGTCATCGCGTGATCGCGCCCGACCTGATCGGTTTCGGCAAATCCGACAAGCCGGCGGCGCGCACCGATTACACCTATGAGCGCCATGTCGCATGGATGAGCGACTGGCTCACTGCGCTCGACCTGAACGACATCACCTTGTTCTGCCAGGATTGGGGCGGGCTGATCGGGTTGCGGCTCGTGGCGGCGTTCCCCGAGCGTTTCGCTCGTCTGGTGATCGGCAACACCGGCCTGCCGGTCGGGACCGGATCCTCGGACGGGTTCAACGCCTGGCTTGCGTTCAGCCAGAACGTGCCGCAATTCCCGGTCGGCTTCATCGTCAATGGCGGCACGACCCGCGACCTGAGCGCGGCCGAGATCGCGGCCTATGACGCGCCCTTTCCCGATGAGAGCTACAAGGAAGGTGCGCGGCAGTTTCCGACGCTGGTGCCGATCACGCCCGAGCATCCTTCGGTCGCGGAGAACCGCGCCGCCTGGGAGGTGCTAGAACGCTTCGACAAGCCGGTCCTGACCGCCTTCAGCGATCAGGATGCGGTGACGCGCGGCGGCGAGAAGGCGTTTATCGAACGCGTGCCGGGCGCGCGGGGGCAGCCGCATCGCATCGTCGCCGGCGGGGGGCATTTCCTGCAGGAGGACGCGCCCGAGGAGCTGGTGGCATTGATCGACGATTTCACCCGCGCCGATGACACGGTGTCGGCATGAACGTCGTCAACGCCGTGTTCCCCGGCGCCGGGCAGATCGCCGCGTTCTTCGGAGGCACGGAGGACGGGCCGTTCGTGATGATCAACCTGCTGAAGTTCAAGGAGCGCGCCGAATATCCCGACGGCAGCGAGCCCGAACTATCCGGGCGCGAGGCCTATGCGCGCTATGGCGCGGCGGTGCAGGCCTGCCTGGCCTCGGTCGGCGGTAAATCCGTCTTTGCCGGCGCGGTGACCGACCTGCTGCTCGGCGAGGTCGAGGAATTGTGGGACATGGTCGCGCTGGCGCAATATCCGTCGCGCGCGGCGATGATGGCGATGGTCCAGTCGCCCGAATATCAGGCGATCGAGAAGCATCGCATTGCCGGCCTGGCCGGCCAGCTCAACATCCGTACCAAGGCACTCGGCATATGACGCTGACCTATGACCTCTACTGGTCCTTCCGCTCGCCTTATTCCTATCTGCTGACGCCGCGCCTCGTCGCGCTGGAGCGGATCTACGATGTCTGCGCCAATGTCTGCCCGGTCTATCCGATCGCGGTGCGTCAGCCCGATTTCTTCGCCAACAACGACCCGCTGTGGCTAAGCTATTTCATGCGCGATATCGCGCGCAGCGCCGAGTTCGTCGGTCTGCCGTTCCGCTGGGCCCAGCCCGATCCGGTGGTGATGAATTTCGCGACGCGGACCTATCCCAAGGAGCAGCCCTATATCCACCGGCTGACGCATCTCGGCGTCGCCGCCGCGGAACGGGGCAGGGGGCTGGCCTTTCTCGACGAGGTCAGCCGGCTGATCTGGAGCGGTACGGTGACCGACTGGCATCTGGGGGACCATCTCGCGCGCGCAGCGGCGCGGGCCGGGCTGGATCTCGCGGAACTGGATGCGGCGATTGCGGAGGATGATGAGCGTTGTCGGGATGTCGTTGCGGTCAATCAGTCGGAGCAGCGCGTCGGTGGGCATTATGGTGTGCCGTTGATGGTGTTCGATGATGAGCCGTTCTTCGGGCAGGACCGCTTCGACCAGTTCGTCTGGCGGTTGGAGAAGGCTGGCTTGAAGCGGCGGCAGATCGAGGCGGCTGCCTGACCTTCTTCCCCTCTCCCTTTGGGAGAGGGGCAAGCTGCGCAGCAGCGCTGGGTGAGGGCAGGGTCAGTGACGCCGGCTTAGGCCCTGTCCTCACCCTTCCGCCGCTTCGCGGCTCCCTCCAGCATCGGGTCAGCCATTCCCCCGGAATGGCTTAAACAGCGCGGGGCGCTGTTTACCCGATGCTCCCAAAGGGAGAGGGATTTAATCGACCGGCAGCCTGTCGAACGCCATGCCCTTATTCCCAACCGGCAGGCTGAAGATCATGCCGTCCTCGCCGACGATGATCGGGCCATCGAAATGGCGCCGTGCCTTGCCGAGAAACGCGGGGTAGCCGCTGCGGAACGGCAGCGGCGGCAGGATGTGGCTGAACACGAGATAACCCACACCGGCGGATTGCGCCTCCTGCGCGGCGACGTCGGGCGCAGTGTGGTAGGTCAGGATATCGCGCGTGATCTGGGCGGTACCGGCCTGTTGCCGAGCGACGAGCGCGCTGGTCATCAGTTTGACCAGTTCCGGCTGCAATCCTTCATGCACCAGCAGATCGGCGCCCCTGGCATTGGCGACCAGCGCCGCACTGGCCGCGGTATCGCCGCTGATCACCGCCGAGCGTCCCTTGTAATCGAAACGGTAGCCGACGGCCGGCTGCACCGGGCCGTGGTTGACGCTGAACGCGGTGACCCGCAGGCCATCATGTTCATAGACCACGACGCTGTCGTTCGATCCGCGCGGGGGCGCCGTGAAGGTGCGCGCAACGCCGCCAGCGCCCGAGGGCGGCGCAATCGCCGGGCCGTGATGGGCGGTGCGGTATCCCGAATCGAGGCGGTAGGCGGCGTCGAAGCCGGCGACGACACTCTCAACCCCGGGTGCGCCATAGACCGGCAGCGGGGCGCTCGCGGCATTGGCCGTCCAGCGCAGCAGCAGCATTGGCCCCAGGCCGTCGATATGATCGGAATGGAAGTGGGTCAGGAACACCGCTTCGATGCGGCCATTGGGGATCCCCATCAGCGAGATATGCTTGGCCGCCCCTTCGCCCGAATCGACCACGAAGACGTGCTTGCCGGCGATCACGACGTTGCACGGACCGGCGCGATGCGGGTCGGGCAGCGGGGCGCCGGTGCCGCACAGGGCGACGTGCAGGCCATCGGGCAGGTCCTTGATCGTGTCGACGCCGACACGGTGCGCAAAGGCCTGGCCGAGGAGCGCGGCGCCGGTCTCCCCCGAGATCGACGCCGCGCCGGCGACGAGCGCTGCAAACGCGAGGACAATGATGGTTCCTCGAGCACGCATTCGTCGTCCCCTCCCGGCTCATGCAGGATAAATGTTATTATGGCATTAGCAATGCCAAAAGATTGCACGCGCCTTAATTGGTGTTAAGCTGGTTGGCGAGAGACATACTGAGGAGCGGATCGGCATGCGGAACTTGGTGCGCGCGTTGGTCGCGCTGGTCGGACTGTTCAACGTGGCCCTCGGGCTGGGTTTCCTGTTCGATCCGGCTCAGGCAGGCTTGCGCTTCTTCATCACCTCGCTCGGCACGCAGGGCATGGCGACGATGCGCGCCGACTTTACCGCCTTCTTCGTGACCGGCGCGGTCTTCGCGCTGGTCGGCGCATGGCGTGCATGGCGCACGCCGCTGCTGGTGCCGCTGTCGCTGCTCAGCATCGCGATCGTCGGGCGGGTGGTGAGCCTCGTCGCCGATGGCGCCCCATCTCACGCCTTTCCGCCGATGATCGTCGAGGCGGTGATGATCCTGCTGCTGGCGCTCGGCTGGCGCAGCTTCGACGCGGAGACGCGGCGATGAAACGCTGGCTCAAGATCACCCTGGCCACCGTCGCGGCGCTCGCCGGCGGTCTGCTGCTGTCACGGGACTATATCCTGCTGCACCTGCCGGGCTGGCTCGCGCCGCACGTCTACCCCAATCACGCCGTGGCCTGGCAGCAGGGGCCGGCGACGCCATCGTTGCCGATCGCACAGCGCCCGCCCAATATCGTGCTGATCGTCGGCGACGACCTCGGTTACAACGATATCAGCTTCAACGGCGGTGGCGTTGCCGGCGGGTTGCTCAAGACCCCCAATATCGATGCGATCGGCCATGACGGGGTGAGCTTCACCGACGGCTATGCCGGCAACGCGACGTGCGCACCAAGCCGCGCGGCATTGATGACCGGGCGCTATCCGACGCGTTTCGGTTACGAATACACCCCGGCCGAGACGCATCCGCCGAAATGGTTTCCCACCGGCCTGATCCGCCCTGACATACGTTTCGCGCGCAACATCGCCAATTTCCCGACGACCTGGGAACAAAAGACGATCTTCGACGAGGACGCGGCGCGTCAGCCAACGACCACCGCCGACAAGGGCGTGCCGGCAAATGAGGTGACGATCGCCGGCCTGTTGCGCGGGCAGGGCTATCACACCGTGCATCTCGGCAAATGGCATCTCGGTGACGGCAAGGGCATGCGGCCCGAGCAGCATGGCTTCGACGAGAGTCTCGGCTTCATGATCGGCGGGCAGATGTACCTGCCCGAGAACAGTCCCGACGTGGAGAATTCCAAGCAGGATTTCGACCCGATCGACCGCTTCCTGTGGGCCAATCTGCCGTTCAGCGTGCAGTATAATGGCAGCCCGAACTTCACACCCGATCGCTACATGACCGATTACCTGACCACCCAGGCGATCAGCGCGATCCACGCCAACCGCAACCGGCCGTTCTTCATGTATCTGGCGTACAATGCGCCGCACACGCCGCTCCAGGCATCGAAGGCCGATTACGACGCGCTGCCACAGATCCGGGACCATCGCACGCGCGTCTATGCCGCGATGATCCGCGCGCTCGACCGCGGCGTCGGGCAGGTAATGGCGTCGCTCAAGGCGGAAGGGCTCGACCAGAACACGCTGGTGATCTTCACCAGCGACAATGGCGGCGCGCATTATATCGGCCTGCCCGACATCAACAAACCGTATCGCGGCTGGAAGGCGACGTTCTTCGAAGGCGGCGTGAAGGTGCCGCTGTTCATGCGCTGGCCGGCGCAGATCAAGGCGGGCATGACGATCGCCGGGCCGGTGAGCCATTTCGATATCTTCGCCACTGCCGGCCGCGCCGCGGGTGCGGCCCTGCCGCGCGACCGCGCGATCGATGGTGTCGATCTCATGCCCTGGGTCGAAGGCCATGCCGGCGGCTCGCCGCACCAGACCCTGTTCTGGCGCGACGGCGCCTATCGTGTGGTCCGTGATGGCGACTGGAAGCTGCAAGCGCTTGATCTACCGCACGTTTCCCTGCTTTACGACATGAAGTCTGACCCAACGGAACAACGGGACGTCGCGTCTTTGCACCCGGATATCGTGTCGCGGTTGACCGGTTTGCTTAAGTTGCATGATAAAGAAAGCGTTAAGCCAGCCTGGCCATCGCTAATCCGTTCGCCGATTGCTATCGATCGACCGCTAGGTACGAAGCCTCGGCCCGGCGAGACCTATACCTATTGGGCGAATTGACGCCGGGAGTTCCATGACGACTACAGACGCGCCCGAAGACGGGCGTCGCCAGAGATCGAAGGCCAGCCGCGACAAGATGGTCGCGGCGATGATCGAACTCGTCCGCGAGGGTGCGATCATGCCGAGCGCCGAGCAGGTCGCGACGCGCGCCGAAGTCGGGCTACGCACGGTATTCCGCCAGTACAAGGACATGGAGACGCTGTACGCCGCAATGCTCGGCGGGCTGTCGAAATATTATGAGGGTTGGGCCCAGCCGCTGACCGCGCCCGACTGGCAGGGCAAGCTGGTCGAATTGACCGAGCGGCGCGCGACGACCTTCGAGCGGCTGTTGCCATTCAAACGCGCCGGCGACGCGCATCGCCACATGTCACCGTCGATCGAGGCGGAGAATGTGCGCATGCTCGCGCTGATGCGGACGCGCCTGCGCTCGCTGGTGCCGGAGACGGCGGACGCGACCGCGTTCGAAATGCTCGACCTGATGACCAGCTTTGCCGCCTGGCAACGGCTGCGCTCCGAGCAGAACCTGTCGGTCGAGCAGGCGCGCGAAGTGGTGCTCGCCTATGTCGACCGGTTCATCGCGGAGGTCGGCAAGCCCTAAGGGGCAATGCTCTGAAGGGGGATTGGAACCTAGTTCATCCCGCCCTGGCGATCGCTGGCCAGCGTCTCGCGCGCAACACGCTGTAGCGCGACGGTCAGCGTGGGCGACAGGCCGAGCGCATCGGCACCCTTCTCCTGCGCGCCGAGCGTTGTCGGGTCGACGCCGGTGATCTTGCCGAACAGCACGAGCGCCTCGAGATAATAGCCCGCCGCGCTGGCGTGATACTGGTCGTAGGTCCACAGATCGACCTGGCCAAAGCTGGTGCCGTCATAGGGATCCGGATCGGCGACATGTTCGGCAAAGGCGCGGTTCCACGCCGCGCCGACGGGGACCGCCTGCTTGATGTCGGGCGAACGCTGCAAGGCAAGGCGCGACGCGGCGGCGAGGTCGTCGGCCATCGCGGTGATCGGCCGGCCACGCCAGTGGCCGGTCGACAGATAGGTCAAATCGGCGCGCGACCAGGTCGAGACGAGATCGACCTCGACCGCGGGATTGGCACGCTTGAACATCGCGGCGAGCAACGCGGCATTCTCGACATGGATCGTCGGGTCGCCGGGTTTCTTGCGGTCGAGCGTGCTGAACCCCTGCAGTACGACGACGTCCCAGGCGCGATCGATCAGCTGGCGTCTGGTCGCATAATGGAATTCCAGTCCCTTGCCGCCCTCCGTCTCGAGACTGACGGTGAAATCGAGCCCGGACTCGCTGGCGAAGGTCTTGAACAGCGCCGGGACCCCGCCGATGCCGGTGCCGTTGAGATCGGTGACGAGATCGGGGCGGTAGGCGCGCACCGGCGAGTGCGCCCCTTGCGTGAAGCTGTTCCCGACGAACAGGATCGTCTTCGCCGCTGCCGCGCCGCCGGTGAACAGCGCGACCGCCGCGCAACCGGCCAACATCATCTTCCGCATCGACATCGTCACCATAAGGTCCTCAGAAGCGCTTGCCGACCTGGAAATACCAGTAGCGGCCATAGGGGTTGTAAAGCGAGCCGAGATATCCGTCGGCAGTGATCGGCGGCTGCTTGTCGAACAGGTTGCGCACGCCGATGCGGAAGCGCGTGTCGTCGAGCGGGCCGCCCTTGACCTTGTATTGGCCGTAGAAGTTGAACGTCGTCTGCCCCTCCAGCATGAACGGGTTGCCGTTCGCGTCGAGGAAGTTGGTGTCATAGACGGTACCGACATAGTTGGCGAAGGCGCCGAACTCGACCTGTTCGATATCCCAGGTCAGCGAGCCCGAAACACGCCAGCGTGGCTTGCCGCGTACGCCGATCAGGTTGCTGGCGTCGGTCAGCGGGGTGGCGGCGTTGATCTGGTTCGCGGTCCGCGCATCGAACAGCACCTGCACCGACGGCGGCGTCTGGCGCGAATATTTGGTCAGCTTCGCCGCGTTGATGTTGAGATCGAAATCGCCGATCGCGGTGTGCCGCAACTGGTAGATGAAGGCGAGATCGATGCCCTGCACGGTCTGCGGCAACAGGTTGACGAACTGGTCGTTGATCCGCGTCACCGCGCCCGCCGTGGCGAGGCCGGTGCCGGCGAATACCGGCGTATCGTCCGCGGTCGGCGCGGCGCGGATGACGTTGGGGTTGCTCGACCCTTGCAGGCGCAACAGGTAATCGAGCACCAGCGCGTTCTGCGGGCCGAACTGGCCGACGATGCCGGTCTGCTGGATCGACCAGAAATCGGCGGTGAGGGTGATCTTGCCGAAGCGGGCGGGGATGAAGCGCGGCTGGAGCACGGTGCCGACGGTCCAGTTCCGGCTCTTCTCCGGCTTCAGGTCGGGATTGCCGCTGACGAAGATCGAATAGCTGATGCCGCGGCTGCAGGCGTTGAAGCTGGTGATCCGCGTGGCGCGGAGATCGGCCTCGCAGCGATAGAAATCGGTGTTCGAACCGAGCCGCGAATAGGCCACGGTGTGGGTCTGTTCGAGGTTCGGCGCGCGGAAGCCCATCGAATAGGAGCCGCGCAGGCGCAGGCCGTCGAACAGATCCCAGGCGGCGGCGACCTTGGGTTTCGCGACCGAGCCGAAATCGCTGTAATGCTCGTAGCGCCCGGCAAGCTGGACGTCGATGCGCCGCACCAGCGGGATGTGCATGTCCGGCGAGACCAGCGGCACGGCGAGCTCGGCAAAGGCCGAGGCGACGAAGCGGCTGCCGCTGGTCGAGGGTGTCGGGCTGACGGCCGCGACGTTGCTGGTCGAGACCGCGCCGGTGACCGCGTCGGTGAAGGGGATGTCGCCATTGAGGTTGGAATCGCGCTCGTCGCGCTGGGTCTCGCGCCGGCCCTCGACGCCCATTGCCAGCCCGACATCGCCGCCCGGCAGCGCGAAGAGATGCGCATTGGACAGTTTGAAGTCGCCGAGCAGCAAAGTCGTGGTGTCGCGGCGCTGGAGCTTGAACAGGAAGGAGTTGATCGAGGTCGCCGAGGAGGGCGTGCAGTCGCCGACGCTGGGCGTGGCGGAGCAGCCGCCGCTGAACGGGTTGTAGGCGTCGGGCGTCGACAGGGCGAGCGACTGTTGCAGCTTGGTCATGTTGATCGCGTCGGAACGGTCGGTCGCCTGGGCTTCCGAATAGAGGATCGCGCTGTCGAAATCGAAGCTGCCGATCTTGCCCTTGGCCCCGGCGAGGAAACGCGACTGCCAGTTCACGACGTCGACATATTGCGGCCCGCTGTCGACGAAGCGGTAGGTCGACAGCGTCACCGGCAGGCCCGCCACCGGCACGTTGGTCAGCCCCGGGATGCGGTTGGGGTTGGCCTGACCGTTGGCGAAGGTCACCGGGCCGAACGGGTTGTAATAGTTGGACGCGGGAATGACGATCGCGTTGAGATTGATCGTCGGCGGCTGGATCGCGTGGCTCTGCGCGCGGTAATAGCCGAGCTCGGTGTAGAGCGTGAAGGTCTCGCTGACGTCGTAATGGCCGGTCAGGAAGCTGTTGAAGCGGTTGATGCGCGGCGCGACGGTGGTGCCGACGGCGCCGTCGAAACGCTCGTTGCGCAGCGTCGTGGTGGTCGCGCGCGTGCCGGTGCCGAGGCAGGTTTCGGCATTGATCGTGAAGACGCAACCGGGATCGAGGATCGACTGGGTATGGAAGGCGCCGGCCGACGAGGTCAGCGCCTTGGTACCCTGGCGGATCGTGCCGGGCCCGCCGACGACCGTGAGATTGGCCCAGGGGCTCTGCGTCGCGCGGCCGTCGGCCGAGGTGTTGCCGGCATAGGCAGGGTTGTCGGCGAAATAGGCGCGCAGGTCGGCAGTCGCGGTATAGGGCTCGTCCTCGGCGAGCTGCGCGGTGCGGCGGGTGTAATCGAGCATCAGCGTGACGTTGCCGCGCCCGCCGGCGAAGTTATGCCCGGCAAGGCCGTAGACCTCCCACTCGTTGCGGTGCGTGCCTTGCGCATAGCCGTAACGCGCATTGAGCGAGAGGCCGTGGAAGTCGTCGCGCGTGACGGTGTTGACCACGCCGGCGACCGCGTCCGAGCCGTAGATCGCCGCGGCGCCGTCGCGCAGGATCTCGAGCCGCTCGATGCCGGCGACGGGCAGCGAGTTGGAATTATAGCCGAGCACCGGGACATTGCCCTCGCCGGCCTGGCTGACCGGGTGCGAGACGAGGCGCCGGCCGTTGAGCAGCACCAGGGTGTTGCCGACGCCGAGGCTGCGCAGGTTGATCGAGTTGACGTCGCCGCGCGCCGCGTTGCTGGTCTGCGGGTTGTTCGACGGGTTGAAGGTGATCTCGCCCATTTGCGGGATGGCGCGGATCAAATCGTCGCCGGTGACGGCGCCGGTCGCATCGATCTGCCGGGCGTCGAACACGGTGACGGGCAGGGCGGTGGTGACGCGGCTGCCTTTGATCTGCGAGCCGACGACGACGATGTCCTTGCTCGTGTCGGGCCTGGCGCCATCGGCCTGCTGGTCGCCGACCGCCTGGTTGGGGTCGGGGCTGGGCGCGGGCGCGGTCTGTGCGGCAGCGGGCAGCGCGACGAAGGCGAGCGCGGCGAGCGCAGTGCCGGCGAGCAGCTTCGCGGTGCGGTTGGTGTCGGTCATGTCTCTCTCCCTGTTTTTTTGATCTTGTCAGTTGCCGGCCGCGCCCAGTTCGGCCGGGATCGTATCGGGTGGCGGCACCAGCGGCGTGCCGGACAGCGCGGCGGCGAGCGCCTCGCGGTCGAGCGCCCCTTCCCAGCGCGCCACGACGATCGTCGCGACGGCGTTGCCGATGAAGTTGGTGAGGCTGCGGCACTCGCTCATGAAGCGATCGACGCCGAGGATCAGCGCCATACCTGCAACGGGAATGGTCGGCACGATCGAGAGCGTCGCGGCCAGCGTGATGAAGCCCGCGCCGGTCACCCCGGCGGCGCCCTTCGAGCTGAGCATCGCCACGCCGAGCAAGGCGAATTGCTGGCCCCAGCTGAGCTCGACGCCGGTCGCCTGGGCGATGAACAGGGCGGCGAGCGTCATGTAGATGTTGGTGCCGTCGAGGTTGAACGAATAGCCGGTCGGCACGACGAGCCCGACCACCCCCTTGTCGCAGCCCGCCGCCTCGAGCTTGCCGATCAGGCTGGGCAAAGCGGCTTCCGACGACGAGGTGCCGAGCACCAGCAGCAGCTCGGCCTTGAGATAGGCGATCAGGCGCAGGATCGAGAAGCCATGCGCCCGGGCGACGGCGCCGAGCACGACCAGCACGAACAGGAGCGAGGTGAGGTAGAAGGTCGCCACCAGCCCGGCGAGATTGGCGAGCACGGCGATGCCGTATTTGCCGATGGTGAAGGCGATTGCGCCGAACGCGCCGATCGGCGCCGCGCGCATGAGGATGCCGACAAGGCGGAACACGATCAGCGCGATGCGGTCGAGCAGGTCGAGCACGGGCCGCGCCGGCGCGCCGACCAGCGAGGCGGCGATGCCGAACAGGATCGCGACGAACAGCGTCTGGAGGATCGAGCCGTCGGTCAGCGCCGAGGCCATGGTGGTGGGGATGATGGCGAGCAGGAAGCCGGTGACGCTGGTTTCCTGCGCCTTGTGGGCATAATCGGCGACCGCGTTCTTATCGAGCGTCGCGACGTCGATGTGCATGCCGGCGCCCGGCTGCACGACATGCGCGACGACCAGACCGACGATCAGCGCCAGCGTCGAGAAAACGAGGAAATAGGCAAACGCCTTGGCCGCGACGCGGCCGACCGCGCCGAGTTCGCGCATGCCGGCGATGCCGCTGACCACCGTAAGGAAGATGACCGGCGCGATGACCATCTTGACGAGGCTGATGAAGCCGTCACCGACCGGCTTGAGCGCGGCACCGACGCTGGGCGAGAAATGACCGACCGCGGTGCCCAGCGCGATCGCGACCAGCACCTGGACGTAGAGATGCGCATACCAGGGCGTGCGGCGCGCGGGCGCAGGGCTCGTCGGGTTGAGATCGTGGCGCATCGCCGCTGGTAATCCTCGCCTTGTTGCCGGTTCTCTCGACCGGCTCGGTGGAACGATGTGTAATGCCGCCGATGAGGACGAGCGAAATCACGCAGTTTGTGGCGGAAAATGGCGGTTTTCCGCGATTTTCCTGCGACGGCCCGGCAGGCGCGCGCCGTCAGACTGTGTGGATTTCCACACATTGCCCGACCGTTTCGTGCGAAGATCGGCACAGATGACGAGTCGCTGGCCGCCCCGGATCGTGCGTATCGCGCTCACCACGCTGGCGGCGGTGCTGGGGATATCGCTGCTGTGGCTTGCCGCCGATCGCTGGGCGTCGGGCGAGGCGGCTGCGGTAACGCGCGATGCCGCGGTGCAGGCGGCGCGCGACCGCGCCGGGCTGCTGTCGAGCGAATTGCAGAAGTTCCGCCTGCTGCCGCTGGTGCTGGTCGAATATCCCGATGTCGCGGCGGCTGTGGCGCCCGGCGGGGCTGCGGCGAGCAAGCGGCTCGATCGCACGCTGGAACTGCTGGCGCGACGCACCGATGCCGCCGCGATCTACGTCATCGATGCGCATGGGCGCACGGTCGCGGCAAGCAATGCGCAATTGCCGACCAGCTTTGTCGGGCAGAATTACGGCTTTCGCCCCTATTTCCGCGACGCGATGCGCAGCGGCGCCTCGGAGCTCTTCGCGCTCGGCACGGTCAGCGGGCGGCCCGGCCTGTATCTCGCGCGGCGCCTGGGCGACGGCAGCGGCGTGGTGGTGGTCAAGGTCGAGTTCGACCCGCTCGAGCAGGGCTGGGCGCGCGGTGGCGGCGTCAGCTTCGTCACCGACGCGCACGGCGTGATCCTCATCACCAGCAAGCCCGAATGGCGCTTTCGCACCACCCACCGGCTCGACCCGGCGATGATCGCCCATGCCCGCGAGACGCTGCAGTTCGGCGCCGCACCGTTACAACCGGCGCCGCTCGCGCTGGCGGGCGATGGCGCGACGGTCACCGGCGAGGGGCGGCCGGTGGCGTATCGTGTCGGTACGATCGCGGTGCCGCTGACCGGTGCCCATCTGGTGCACATGACGCCCCTCGCGCCGGCGCTGGCGGCGGCGACGACGCGGGTGCGACTGTGGCTGCTTGCGCTGTTGCTGGTGATCGGCCTCGCGACCGGCGTGGTGATCCGCAGCCGCGAGCGGCGCAACATGCAGCTGCGCGCCCGCCACGCGCTGGAGGAAGAGGTCGCGCACCGCACCGCCGAACTGCGCGACGCGAACGAGCAGCTGCGCGTTGAATCCCGCCAGCGCGCCGCCGCCGACCGCCGCTACCGCGCCGCGCGCGAGGAGCTCACCCAGGCCAACCGGCTCGGCTCGATCGGGCAGATCACCGCCGGCGTGGCGCATGAGATCAACCAGCCGGTCGCCGCGATCCGCACCTATGCCGAGAATGCCGGACTGTTCCTCGAACGCGACCAGCCCGAGGCAGCGCGCGGCAACCTTGCCAGCATCGTCGAGCTGACCGGGCGGATCGGCACGATCACCGCCGAGCTGCGCAACTTCGCGCGCAAGCGCACCGCCGCGCCCGAGCCGGTCGATCTCGCCTCGGCGATCGACGGCGCGTTGCTGCTCGGCGGCGACCGCATCCGCGACATGGCGAGCGTGGAGGTGCCGGCAGGCGTTACCGTGCTGGCGGACCGTGTGCGGCTCGAACAGATATTGCTCAACCTGTTGCAGAACGCGGCAGAGGCGCTCGGGAGTATCGCGTCGCCGCGCATCGTCATCTCGGTGCACGACGGCGCAACGGTCGAACTGGTCGTCGCGGACAATGGCCCGGGGGTCGACAAGGCCGTCGCCGCGGAAATCTTCACGCCCTTCGTCACCGCCAAGACCGACGGGCTCGGGCTCGGCCTCGGCATCGCCCGCGATATTGCCCGCGAGTTCGGCGGCGAGCTTGACCGCGTGCCGTCGCCGCTCGGCGGTGCCGCGTTCCGCCTGACGTTGAAGCGCGGCTGATGCTGTTCGGGGCCGACCAGATCGTGCTGTTCGTCGAGGACGATGCCGAGCTGCGCGCGGCGACGGTGCAGCGGCTCGAATTGGAGGGCATCGCGGTCAGCGCCTGCGCCTCGGCCGATGCCGCGCTGCCGCTGATCGATGCGCGCTTCACCGGCATCGTCGTCACCGACATCCGCATGCCGGGCACCGACGGGCTGCAGCTGTTCGCGCGCGTCCGCGCGATGGACCCGGAATTGCCGGTGATCCTCGTCACGGGACATGCCGATGTCGCCATGGCGGTCGGTGCGCTGAGGGCAGGGGCGTTCGATTTCCTGATCAAGCCGTTCGCCGCCGACATGCTGATCGCCGCGGTGCGCCGCGCGCTCGCCCAGCGTCGGCTGGTGACCGACAACCGCGCGCTGCGGGCCGCCGCCGCCAGCGTGCAGGCCGACAGCGATCCGCTGATCGGCGACAGCCCGGCGATGGCACAGCTGCGCGCGACCATCCGCCAGCTTGCTGCCGCGGACGTCGACGTGCTGGTCGAGGGCGAGACCGGCACCGGCAAGGAACTCGTCGCGCTACAGCTCCACCGCCAGGGCCCGCGCCGCGGCAAGCCGTTCATCGCGGTCAATTGCGGCGCGCTGCCCGAGGCGCTGGCTGAAAGCGAGTTGTTCGGCCACGCCGCCGACAGCGTACCGCAGACCCGCCTGTCGCGCATCGGGCAGATCGAGGCGTCGAGCGGCGGCACGCTGCTGCTCGACGAGATCGATTCGATGCCGCTGACGCTGCAGGCCAAGCTGCTGCGCGTGCTGGAGGAACGAGAGGTGCAGCCGATCGGCAACGACCGGCCGCGCGCGGTCGACCTGCATGTCATCGCCACCAGCAAGCGCCCGATCGAGGACGCCGTGGCGGCGGGCGATTTCCGCCCCGATCTGTTCTACCGCCTCGACGTGATGCGGCTGCGCGTGCCGGCGCTGCGCCAGCGCGGCGGCGATGCGCTGCTGCTGTTCGCCAGCTTCGTCGAGGAGGCACGGGCGCGCTTCGACCGGCCCGCGCCGCCGCTGACCGATGCGGTGCGCCGCCACCTCCAGGCGCATGACTGGCCGGGCAATGTCCGCGAGCTGCGCAACTTCGCCTGGCAGACCGTGCTGGGCGGGGAGGGCGGGTTGCCCGCCACCGCGCCGGGCGACGGAACCCTGGCCGAGCGCGTGCGCGCATTCGAGAAAGACGTGATCGAGGTGGCGCTCGCCGCGCATCGCGGCAAGGTGACTGCGGTGCTCCGCCAGCTCGGCGTGCCGCGCAAGACCTTCTACGACAAGGTCGCGCGGCTCGGGATCGACGTGGCGCGCTTTCGCTGAAGTCGCGACGAAACCGTCATCCCCGGTGACGTTGCGCGGTAAGCTTGCGCGGGCATTGCACGTGCTTCGCTGTTGGCATCAGCAAAGTACTGAGCCGGTTTAGCTCTACCGCATAACTGTTATTGACCAAAACAGTCTTCCATGAGATGATCGACGCGAGATCGAGACCTGTCAAAGTCACGGCGCGATAGAGGGAGGAGTCAGATGAACCGAGCGAAGTTCCGCGTGAACGGCCTGTCGACATGCAGTGTGGTCGCCCTTGCCATTTGGTGCGGCCTGGCAACCATTACACCGGCCGCCGCCCAATCCTCGGATCGCACCGCCGGTCAGAACACCAGCGCCGAGCAGGCGGATGCCGGCGCCGTCCATGACAGCGGCGACATCGTCGTCACGGCACGCCGGCGCTCGGAAAAGCTGCAGGACACGCCGGTAGCGATCTCCGCCTTCACCGCCGAACTTCTCCAGGATCGCCAGATTCTGCAAACGCAGGATCTCGAACGGGTCACGCCGAGCCTGCAATTCAAACCGGCCGGGCAGCTTTCGGGCAATAGCGCGTCGTCCGTCGTGTTCATCCGCGGCGTCGGCCAGGTCGACCCGACGGCCGCGGTCGATCCCGGCGTGGGCATCTATCTCGACGAGGTGTATCTCGGCCGCGCCGTCGGCGGCGCGATCGATTTCGGCGACATTGACGGCGTCGAGGTCCTGCGCGGACCGCAGGGCACGCTGTTCGGCCGCAACACCATCGGCGGCGCGATCCTCGTCCGCACCCGCCAGCCCGAGCTGGGCGTGCTGGGCGGGCGCGCCCGGTTTCGCGTGGGCGACGACTCGCTCTACGAAGGCTTTGCCGCGCTCAACATTCCGCTCGGCGACACGCTCGCCGCGCGCATCTCGGGCGGGTTTCGCAAGCGCCACGGCTATGTCATCCGTGCCTTTGACGGGCGCGATCTGGGCAACGACAATAGCCGGTCGTTGAATGCTGCGCTCAAATGGGTGCCTTCGCCCGACTTCGACCTGTTCGTCCGCGCCGACTATTCGCGGCGTGACGAGAATGGCGCACCCTTCGTTTTCGCCGGAATCAACGAGCAGGCGCCGGTGCCCGCGATCGTCAGCGTTGCGGCCGGCTGCCCGGGCGCGACCATCCCCTTCGCACCGATCACGCCCGGCGATCCGCGCTTCGGTGCGCCGAACGTGCCGCTGATCAACGACACGCGCTGCGCCAATGATTTTCAGGCGCGCGGCGATTTCGTCAACGGCGGCACTGCCGCCGTCATGAGCAACTCCAAAGTCTGGGGCGTGGGCGCTACCGCCAACATCAGGCTGACCGACGTGGCGTCGGTGAAGTTGATCAGTTCCTATCGCGAAACCCAGTCGCGCGGCATTCGCGACGCCGACAATACGCCGTTCCTGATCATCACGACCGATGTCGGTTCCAAATCGACGCAGCTGAGCCAGGAAGTCCAGCTGCAACTCAACTGGCATTCGGTGAGCGCGATCTTCGGCGGCTATTATTTCAACGAAGTGACCGACGAACGCGCGACCGTCCCGCTGGCCTTCCCGCCGTCCCCGCCCGTCATCGGTTCGCTTCTGGCGGGCGGCCCGGCGTCGCGCGATCTCCAGATTTCGCGGCTGAAGACCGACTCGGTCGCCGGCTTCGCCGAAGTGAGCGTCAAGCCGGTGGACGGTCTCGAACTGACCGGCGGCCTGCGGTACACAACGGACCGCAAGACCTTTCTGGGCACGGTAATGAACCTGTTTCCGTCCACCCAGCCCGATCCCAATCCGCTGCCGACCCTCGCTATTCCCGAAGGTGGGCCGCTCTACATCTATCACCGGCCCTTCACCGACAGCTTCTCGAAGCTGACCGGCTCCGCCAGCGCCCAATATCGCTGGAGCCCCGCGATCAGCACCTACATATCCTATGCGAAGAGCTTCAAATCGGGCGGTTTCAACACCCGCTACAATGCCGCCCCTGCGGGCAACGTGCCGCTGCCGTTCGATGCGGAGAACGTCACCAGTTACGAAGCCGGTATCAAGACCAACTTCAGCGGCGTCCGCCTCAACCTGGCCGTTTTCCAGGCCAATTACAACGACATCCAGCTGATCTTCCGCCAGGGCGTGGTGCCGCTGCTGTTCAATGCCGGCAAGGCGCGCATCCGCGGCGCGGAAGCCGAGTTCAGCTATCGCGCGCCATGGGGCCTGATCCTCGATGCCGGGGCCAGCATTCTCAAGGACAGGATCCTCACGATCACCCCGGTGCCGGGCGCCACGGCCACCGTCGCGCCCGGGGACGACCTGCCTTTCACGCCCGATCTCACCGCCAATTTCGGCATCGCCTATGCCTTCAAATTCGATAACGGCATGGAGATCCGCCCGCGGTTCGACGGCAATTATTCGTCGAAGCTCACCTTCATCACCGGCAGTGTGCCCGAGATCGAGGAAAACGGCTATTTCGTCGCCGACGCCTCGTTGACGCTGAAACTGCGCAACGGGATCGAACTGGTCGGCGGCGTGAACAATCTGTTCGACGAGCGCTACCTGATCCAGGGCAACGCCTCGCTGGGAACGCTGGGTTACGCCGAGCGGATCTTCGCCCGGCCACGCAACTGGTATGTCCAGGCGTCCATCACGTTCTGAACCCGGCTCCGCGCCCGACGGCGACACGGAACCGTCACGCCGCGGACATGGCGTGGTAACCTTGCGGGCGCAAAGACGACGCCATCGTTACCGCAAGGGAGCTTGGTCCGATGGCACCATATTGGAGCAGGGAGCAGTATATCGCCTGGGCGGCGCAGGCGCGGCGCAAGGCGCGGGCGGCGACCAACGAGATCGCCCGGATGGTCCATCTGCGCATCGCGCGCGAGCATGAGGCGCGGGTGGGGAACGCCATCCCCGCCGCGCGGTTGCTCGGGCACGGCTGAACGGTCGGTCGCGGTCCGGGGCAAAGGCGGGTGTGACATCCCACTATTGACATTGATGTAAGTAAGCATAGATGGAGAGCCATGGGCGGGCGCAAACGGCACCGCGTCTATGGAGATTCCCCGTGGCGAATGCAGCGACCCCGGCCGACCTGACCATCACCCCGCGCGACGTGCGGTTCGGGCGCGGCGTGCAGATGAAGCGCTGGTGGCTCGCCAACGATCCCTTCGCCACCGCCTTCTACAACGCGCTGTCGGTGACCTTTCCCAAGGGCGAGGCCTTCTTCATCGACAGCGTGCGCAATTTCCGCGAGGGCACCTCGCCGCGGCTGCGCGAGGAGATCAACGCCTTCATCAAGCAGGAGGTGATCCACACCCGCGAGCATATCGTGTTCAACCGCCACGTCGCCGATCAGGGCTATGACGTCGCGCTGCTCGAGAAGCATATCGACGACGCGCTGGCGCTGACCAAGGGCCGGCCGCCGATCGGCAGCCTCGCCGCGACGATGGCGCTGGAGCATTTCACCGCGATGCTGGCGCACCAGCTGATCGCCAACCCGCGCCATCTCGCCGGCGGCCACCCCCAGGCGGTGGCGCTATGGCGCTGGCATTCCGCGGAGGAGATCGAGCACAAGGGCGTCGCCTACGACACCTGGCTCAATGCGACGCGCGACTGGCCGCGGCGCAAGCGCTGGACGGTCAGGTCGCTGGTCATGCTCGCCACCACGCAGCGTTTCTTCGCCGGCCGCTACAAGGGCATGGTAGAGTTGCTGCGGCAGGACGGCATCACCGGCTGGCGCGCCCATGCCGGCATCCTGTGGTACACGCTCGGCCGGCCCGGCATGGTGCGCAAGCTGCTGCCGGCGTGGCTGTCCTATTTCCTGCCCGGCTTCCACCCGTGGAAGCATGACGACCGCAAGCTGATCGCGCTGGCCGAGAGCGATTATGCCGCGGCGGTGCTGCCGCGCGAGGCGCTGGCGGCCTGACGGGTCGCGATCAGCCGGCGGGCGTCGCTCTCGCGGCGATGGCTGAGGCGCGCAAGGCGATCAGGCCATGGTTCAGCGCAGCCGAATAGAGCACGCTGTTCTCCGCCCGGACACGCGCCTGAAGCCGCGCGGCCATCGCCGCGGTGTCGCGCCGGAATCCCTCCCAGTCGCCCTCGATGCAATCGGGTAGCCACTCGGTGAGATAGGTCTTGCAGTCCGCGGTCATCTCCTCGAATTCATCGAAGAACTGGCGTGCGATGGACGCCACCTGGCCGACCTTGCTCTGGATCATCTTCGGATAGAGCGTGCTGTCCTCATGCGCGAGGTGATCGAGCAGTTGGGCCGCCAGCTGTGACAGCGCACCGCTGACCGCCGGCACGTCCGGCACCGCCGCCTCGGTCAGCCGCAACAGCCGCGCCAGCGTGCGGTTGATCTGGTCGTGTTCCAACAGCAACTGTTCGTAGCTCATGCCGCTCCCGCCTTCGTGGTTCGCTTTGCGGCCTCGACGGTTACCAAATCGATGCACGTTTCGGCTGACAGCCTTCGCATCTACCCAAAATGGGCGGCGGCGGTGATGCACGACCTTGCTGGTGATGGTGCCGGGCAAGGAAAAACCCGAGGCCCCCGAGTTACGGCGCCGCCCGCTCAACCAGCGCGACATCGCCGCGCACGGCATTACGACGCGGCGTGTGGACCGAACCTCCAAAGACCGGCGTAGTTCACGATCGGACGCTCGAATTGCGCACCCTCGGCTTGCTCCGTCAGCGAACGCAGTTTCCCGAACGGTGCACCGGGCGGGCGCCCGCATCAGGAATAGGTAGCGATAGAAGTGGGTGCTACCGATCATACGCGCCCGATCACCAGGCGCATTGCCGACCACACCGAACTGTACCGCGCGCCACGGCACTGCGGCAGCGCCCCCTACTTCCCACCCTTATGCGCCGCGATGAACTTCGCCAGCGAGCTGTCCATGGTCTGGTACCAGTCCACGATATCGGCGAAATTGGCGTAGGTGGTTTTGCCGGTCGCGGTGAAATCCATATATTCGTTGAGGTTGCCGTCCTTATCGACGGCGATCTTGAGGAAGCGCTTGGTGAGGTTCCACTCATTGGCGAACGCCAGGGTGAACACCGGGTCGGGCTTGTACCAGCTGGCGAACTGGTAGGACGTGCAATTCACCAGCCCGGTGCAATTGTAGAATTCTATGGTGAAGCTCGATCCGTTGGCGCTGCTCTCGATATAGGGCTCGCCCTTGCTGTTGGTCTTCAACTCGGCCTTGTAGCCGGCCTGGTGCAGCGCGTCGGCGACGATGGTCGGCTGGCGCAGATCGAGCAGCCTGTCCTGCGCGGCGGCTTGCACCGCGCCGGTCGTTCCCAGAAGCAAGGCGAGTGTGGCGATCAGTCGACGCATGATCATTCCCTCCGACCAGCCGTTCGGCGGAACGGTTCCGGCAGCGTAACAGATCGCCCTTTTGGCGACGCTGTCAACCAAGGCGCATGGCGCCGCGCTACCGCCGCCGCTTCGCCTGCAGCTCGGCCTTCGCCTTCTCCTCATCCCGCAACTTGCGCCACCGCGCGAACCGCTCCGTCGTCAGCATGCCCGCCGCGATCGCCGCCCTGACGGCGCACCCCGGCTCGCTGCGATGTGCGCAGTTCGAGAAGCGGCACTCCGCCGCCGCCGCCTCGAAATCGTCGAACACCTCGGATATGCCCGCGCCGGCATCGGCCAGTTGCAGTTCGCGCATGCCCGGCGTGTCGAGCAGCCAGCCGCCCTGGTCGAGCCGGTGCATCTCGCGTGCGGTGGTGGTGTGGCGGCCGGTGTCGTCGGCCGCGCGGATCGCGCCGGTGGCGATGCTGTCCGAGCCGCGCAGCGTGTTGATCAGCGTCGACTTGCCGACGCCCGAGGAGCCCAGCAGCGCCACGGTCTGGCCCTTGCCGCACCACGCCGCAAGGCGCGCGGCGCTGGCGGGGTCCTTGCCGTTGACGGTCTCGACGCGCAGGCCCGGCTCGATCGCGCGGACGGCCGCGGCGTAGCTTTCCGGGTCGTCGGCCAGGTCGGTCTTGGTGAGGATCACGACCGGGTTCACCCCGACCTCGCGCGCCAGCACCAGATAGCGCTCCAGCCGCGCCACGCTGAAATCCTGGTTGCACGAGGCGACGATGAACAGGGTGTCGATATTGGCGGCGATCATCTGCTCGCGGCGCGGATCGCCCGGCGCGTGGCGCTTGAACAGGTTCATGCGGGCCAGGACGCGAACCGGATGCAACGTGGCGCCGTCGAGCAACAGCCAGTCGCCGACCGTGGGATGATCGTCGGACGGGCGGGCGCCGGGAATATAGGGCGAGACCATGTGTTGCCCCGCCGCGCCGGCCACGGCGATCTGGCCGCGATGGACCGCCATCACGCGCGCCGGGCGGCAGTGCAGGGCCTCTTCGTCGGAGAGCTGCGCGCTGAACCACGGCCGCCAGCCGAGTTCTTCCAGGGTCTGTTCGGGCGATGTCATGCGGGTGCGGCGGCGTCTTTCTTTGCGGCGGACGGGCGACGCCCGCTGTCGGGCACCATAGCGGGTTCGGATGAAAGGCGCTGTAGGTTTGGTGGACGCACTTGGGCTCGAACCAAGGACCCGCTGATTAAGAGTCAGCTGCTCTACCAACTGAGCTATGCGTCCATGACCGGCATGTCGAAGGCGCCTTGGAGAAGCGCGACCGCGTCGGGAGGTGGCCCGTTAGCAAAAGGGGCAGGGGATGCAAACCCTTTTTTGGCGCGGGTGCGGGCGAAAGGCGCTACCAGCGCACCACATTGCGGTTCTGGCGGTCGATCGACATCAGGATGCCGATGCAGATCATCACCGTCATCTGCGCCGATCCGCCGAAGCTGATCAGCGGCAGCGGCACGCCGACCACCGGGGCCAGGCCCATCACCATCGCCATGTTGATCGAGACATAATAGAAGATCGTCGCGGAAAGGCCGGCGGCGGTCAGCTTGGCGAAGCGGCTCTGCGCGCGCATCGACACGCTGATGCCCCAATGCACGATGACGCCGAACAGGATGATCAGGCCGACGCCGCCGATCAGGCCCCATTCCTCCATCATCGTCGCCAGCGCGAAGTCGGTCTGCCCCTCGGGCAGGTAATCGAGATGGCTCTGCGTGCCGTTGAGGAAGCCCTTGCCGAGGATCCCGCCCGATCCGATCGCGATCTTCGACTGGCTGATATGGTAACCGATGCCGAGCGGATCGCTCTCGGGATCGAGGAACACCAGGATGCGGTTCTTCTGGTAACCGTGCAGCACGAAGTTGATGGCGAGCGGGATCGCCGCGCCGAGCGCCAGCGCGCCTCCGATGAACAACCGCAAGGGCACGCCGGCAAGGAACATCACCGTCACCCCGCCGATCGTCACCATCAGCGCGGTGCCGAGATCGGGTTGTTTCATGATGATCGCCGCGGGCACCAGGATCAGCGCCGCCGCCGGCCATACCCCGCCGAACTTTCGCGTCTCGGCGCCGGGCAGCATGTCGTAGAATTTGGCGCAGGCCAGCACGATGACGGGCTTCATCAGCTCGGATGGCTGGAGGCGGATGATGCCGAGGTCGAGCCAGCGCTGCCCACCGCCACGCACCGCGCCGAGCAGCTCGACCAGGATCAGCAGCACGATCAGCACGCCGTAAGCGGGCAGGGCGCCGAACTTCCACACGTCCTCCTTGACCCGCGACAGCGCCACCGCGCCGGCAAGGAAGACGAAGAAGCGGATGCCCTGCGACAGCGCCCAGGGGCGGATATGCCCGCCGGCCGCCGAATAGAGCACCAGCATGTCGAAACAGCCGATGATCAGCACCACGGTGATGATCTTCCACGGCAGCTGCGCCAGCGGGGCGGGGACGAAATCGAGCCCGCTCATTGCGGCGTCGGCTCCGGTGAGCCCTGGCTGGCGACGCCGCCGCCGGTCGCGGCGGCATTGGCCTGGGCCTCGGCGCTGGCATCGGCGGCGCGCTGCGCGGCAGCGACGGCGGGGGCATCGGTCGCGGCATCCGCATCGGTCTCGGTCTGCGCCGCGGCCACCGCGGTCGGCGCGTTGGCGGCGTTGCGATAGGCGGTGGTGGCATCGGCCATGCGCGTCTTGATGTCGCCGCCCCAGGTCGGCTCAAGCTCGGCGAGGCTGGCCAGCGCGCGGTCGCGGTCGAACAGATAGGTCATGATGTCGCGGCCGATCCCCGGCGTGTCGAGGTTGCGCACGGTGTGCCCGCCATGCTCGAGCACGATCGCGGCGGCATAACGCGGGTTGTCGGCCGGCGCGAAGCACACGAACAGCGCGTGGTCGCGCATCTTGAACGGCAGCGAGGCGTTGTTGAGCACGCCGGTCGAGCGCTCCGCCATGGTGATGCGGCGCACCTGCGCGGTACCGGTCTTGGCGGCGAGCGTGACGCCGGGCGTCGCCATGCGCGCGGCGCCGCCGGTGCCGCCCTCATTTACCACGCCGAACATCGCGTTGCGGATCAGCGCGAGATGCTCGGGGGTCAGCGGCAGCGCGGGTGCGGGCTTGCCGTGCCCCATCAGCAGCGTCGGCTGGATCATCTTGCCCGAGGCGATGCGCGACGCCATCACCGCGAGCTGCAACGGATTGGCCAGCACATAGCCCTGGCCGATCGACGCGTTGAGCGAATCCGCGACCGTCCAGTCCTGGTGATAACGCCTCAGCTTCCACGCCGGGTCGGGCACCGTGCCGTAACGCTGGGTGGTGAAGGGCAGGTCGTATTTCTGCCCCAGCCCGAGCAGCCGCGCGACCGGGGCGACCGCGTCATACCCGACCTCGCGCACCATGGTGTAGAAATAGATGTCGCAGCTCTGCATAATGGCATGCTTGAGATCGAGCGCGCCGTGGCCGCTCTTCTTGTGGCAGTGGAACACGCCATTGCCGACGCGCATCGAGCCCGCGCACACCACTTTCTGGTCGGGGCTGACCCCGGCCTCGAGCAGCGCCAGGCCGTTCATCGGCTTGACCGTCGAGCCCGGCGGATAGAGCCCCTGCAACACCTTGTTCATCAAGGGCACATGGTCGTCGTCGCTGAGCATCTTCCATTCGAGATGGCTGATGCCGTCGGAAAAGACATTGGGGTCGTAGGCCGGCATCGACACCATCGCCAGCATCTCGCCGCTGTGGCAGTCGAACACCACCGCCGAACCCGAATTGGTGCCGAGCCGCCGCGCGGCATATTCCTGCAGGCCGGCATCGATCGTCAGCCGCGTGTTCGCGCCCGGGGTGTCGGGCCGCGTATCGAGTTCCTTGACCAGCTTGCCGCGCGCGGTGACCTCGACGCGCTTGGCGCCGGGTATGCCGCGCAGCTGCTTCTCCAGCGCCTTTTCCAGCCCGTCCTTGCCGAGCTTGAAGCCGGGGGTGACGAGCAGCGGGTCGTGCGTCTTCTGGAACTGTTCGGCATTGGCCGCGCCGACATAGCCGGTGAGATGCGCCACCGCAGCACCCGAGGGGTAGCTGCGCGAAAAGCCGCGCGTCGGCGCCACACCGGGCAGGTCGGGCAGCCGCACGCTGACCGCAGCGAAGCGCTCCCAGTCGAGATTCTCGGCGACCTGGACGGGCTGGAAACCGGCGGCGCGCTTCAGGTCGGTGCGGATGCGGTCGATTTCGGGGACGGGCAGGCCGAGGATCTGCTGCAGCAGGCCGAGCACATGCTCATGCTGGTCCTTGTCCAGCCGGTCGGGAATGATGTCGACGCGGAAATCGGTGCGGTTGTTGGCGATCGCCACGCCCTTGCGGTCGACGATCCAGCCGCGCCGCGGCGGCACCAGGGTCATGTTGACGCGGTTGCTCTCGCTGGCCAGCGTGTAGCGCTGGTTCTCGGCGACGGCGATCCACGCCATGCGCCCGGCCAGGAGCAGCCCGACGCCGGCCTGGCCCGCGCCCAGCAGCAGAGCGCGGCGCGAGAAGCTGTAGGTTTGTGCCGCTTCGGTGACCATCGGCCGCACGCCGTTCATTCGACCGCGCGCCTCCGGTCGAGCCATACCGCGAGCCGTGCCGCGAGAGGGAAGAGCATCACCGAGATCATGATCTGTACCAATAGCACGGTATCGACATGCGCGCCGAGGGGCGTCGCGACCAGCCTTCCGGCGATGAGGCAGAAGGCGATCGCGCCCGAGGCGATCAGCCAGTCCTGCCAGAAATCGCGGAACACCAGCCGGTGGTCGATCAGGTCGATGACGATGAAGCACAACTGCCACAGCAGGATCGCGCTGCCCATCGGCTGGCCGCTGAGCAGGTCGTCGAAGAAGCCGAGCGGCAGCGGCGCCCAGATCGCCAGCACGCCGGGCCGCGCCAGCCGCCAGCCGAGCAGCAGCAGCAGCCCGAACGGCGGCAGGAACGGGAAGGAGGCGACCATCGGCCAGATCGTGACCAGCGAGCCGAGCATGATCGTGCCCGCGGGCACCGCCTTGCGCCAGCCGATCGCGGGCTCTTCGTCATAGGCCCCCTTGAGCGGGGCGCTCATGGGGCGGTGCCGGGCGGCAGAGTGGGCGCGACCGGCATGAAGGCCTGCTGCACCAGCGCGAAGTCGAGCGTGTCGGGCTGGGCGAAGCTGCGCGCCAGCCCGGCATCGCCGTGCATATGCCGGAGGATCTGCGCGACGGGCACGTTCGGCGCATAGATGCCGCCGGTGCCGGTGGTGACGAACACGTCGCCGGGCAGGAAGTCCGCGGCGGTCGAATTGGCCGACTTGATGTCGAGCAACCCGTCGCCGCGGCCGACCGCCAGCGCCGGCATGCCGTCGCGCGTGCGCCGCACCGGAATCTGGCTTTCCGGATCGGTCAGCAGCAGCACCCGCGCGCTGTTGGGGCCGGTTTCGAGGATCTGGCCGATCAGCCCTTCCGGCCCGCGCACCGGCTGGCCCTTCTTCACGCCTTGCCAGCTGCCGGCATTGAGCACCGCGAACCGCCTGGTGCTCGACGCCGTGCTGCTCACCAGCCGCGCCGTGACGACGGCATCGGTGGTGCGCTCGCGCAGCGCCAGCAGGGTGCGCAGACGGCGATTGTCGTAGGAGATGGCGCGCGCGCGCATCAGCAGCGCCTTGGCGTCATCGAGCTGCTTGCGCAGCCTCTCGTTCTCGTCATGCACCGCGACGTAATCGGAAATGCCCTGCGGGATCGCGGCGATGCCGCGCCCGGCACCGGCGGCACCCGACGAGATCGGCGTGGTCACCTCGGAGATGGTGGCGCGGAAAGCGGCGAAAGCCGTCGGATCGAGCGTGGCGAGCACCATCAGCACCGCGCCGAACAAACAGCCGGCCACGGCGACGACATAGGCAATGAACTGCGTATATTGCGCCCGCCGCGAAAAACCCGGGCGCCGGTTACGAGGCGGCGCCATATTCTCCCCTCAAGCCCGACGCCTCATCCCTCGCGGACAAGGCGCAAAAAACGATCAGGCGCTGTGCAGCACGCCGCGGAACACCGGATCCTCGAGCGCGCGGCCGGTGCCGAGCGCGACGCAGATCAGCGGATCCTCGGCGACCGTCACCGGCAGGCCGGTCTCGTCGCGCAGCACTTCGTCGATGCCCTGCAGCAGTGCGCCGCCACCGGTCAGCACGATGCCCTGGTCGACGATGTCGGCGGCGAGCTCGGGTGCGGTGTTCTCCAGCGCGATGCGCACGCCCTCGACGATCGTGCCGACCGGCTCGCTGAGCGCCTCGGCGATCTGGCCCTGGTTGATCTGGATTTCCTTGGGCACGCCATTGACCAGGTCGCGACCCTTGATGTGGATCGTGAGGCCGATGCCGTCCGCCGGCGGCTTGGCCACGCCGACTTCCTGCTTGATGCGTTCTGCGGTCGCATCGCCGATCAGCAGATTGTGGTTGCGGCGCACGTACGAGACGATCGCCTCGTCCATCTTGTCGCCGCCGACCCGTACCGAGGTGGTGTAGGCGAGGCCGCGCAGGCTGAGCACGGCGACTTCGGTCGTGCCGCCGCCGATATCCACGACCATCGAACCGATCGGCTCGGTGACGGGCATGTCGGCACCGATCGCGGCGGCCATCGGCTCCTCGATCAGCCACACCTGGCTGGCGCCGGCATTGGAGGCGGCGTCGCGGATCGCGCGGCGCTCGACCGAGGTCGAGCCCGACGGCACGCAGATCACGATCTGCGGCCAGCGCATGAAGCGCCGCTGCCCGCCATGCACCTTGTGGATGAAGTGCTTGATCATCTGCTCGGCGACGTCGATGTCGGCGATGACCCCATCGCGTAAGGGACGGATCGCCTGGATGCTGTCGGGGGTCTTGCCCATCATCAGCTTGGCGTCGTCGCCGACGGCCTTCACGCGCTTCACGCCGTTGATCGTTTCGACCGCCACCACAGAGGGTTCGTTGAGGACGATGCCACGTCCGCGCAGATAGACCACCGTGTTCGCCGTGCCGAGATCGATCGCCATGTCGTGCGACATGAATTTGAAGAATCGCGAGAAGAAGGCCATTTAATCGTTTCCGTTCCTGGCCGGTGGTCCGGCCGCGTCGCACATCGCCATATCCCCAACCCCAGAAGCCTGGAATTCCACGCTCTGGTTACCTGTATATGCGGGTCGCGGGATGCCGTCGCTTGGGCTAGAGCAACATTCATGTCAATACGGCGCCTTCCCGAGCATCTCGTCAATCGCATTGCCGCCGGTGAGGTGGTGGAACGCCCCGCCAGCGCGCTGAAGGAGCTGGTCGAGAACGCGATCGACGCCGGTGCCACGCGCATAGACATTCGTCTCGCTGGCGGAGGCGTCGATCTGATCGAGGTGACCGATGACGGATGCGGCATGGCGCCGCCCGAAATGGCGCTCGCGCTGGAGCGTCACGCCACATCAAAGCTGCCCGACGAGGCGATCGAAAACGTCGTAACGCTCGGATTTCGCGGCGAAGCGCTGCCGTCGATCGCCAGCGTCGCGCACCTGACGCTGGAAAGCCGGGTGCGCGGGGCGGAAGGCTGGTCGCGGATCGTCGATAACGGGGCGCTGATCGCCGAAGGTCCGGCGGCGATTCCCCCCGGCACGCGCGTCCGCGTCGAGCAACTCTTCGCCCGCGTGCCGGCACGTCGCAAGTTCCTGCGCTCGCCGCGCGCCGAGTACGGCCAGAGCCTCGACGTGGTGAAACGTCTCGCCATGGCACGGCCCGACATCGCCTTCTCGGTGGAGCATGACGGCCGCCGCGCCCTCTCGGTCCCGGCCGGCGAAACGCTGCCCGACCGCGTCGCCGCGCTGACCGATCGCGGCCTGATCGACAATGGCATCGCGGTCGACCTCCAGCGCGAAGGACTGAGCCTCGGTGGTGTCGCCGGCCTGCCGACCTTCAACCGCGGCGTCGCCGACCACCAATATCTGTTCGTCAACGGCCGGCCGGTGAAGGACCGCCTGCTGATCGGCGCGGTGCGCGGCGCCTATGCCGAACTGCTCGCCCGCGACCGCCACGCCGTGGTGGCACTGTTCCTCGACGTCCCCGCCGACATGGTCGACGTCAACGTCCACCCCGCCAAGACCGAAGTCCGCTTCCGCGAACCGAGCATGGTGCGCGGCATGATCGTCAGCGGCCTGCGCCGCGCACTCGACGAAGCCGGCCACCGCAGCGTCCAGCGCCCCTCGGCCAACGCCATGGCCCAATGGCAAACCGAACCGCTAGTCAGAGGCGAGACCCAGTCTCCCTCTCCCCATTTATGGGGAGAGGGTCGGGGAGAGGGGCAGTCCGATCTCCTCTCAAGCTACGTCCGGGAATCACGCCCCACCTACTTCGCCGCCCCCCCACCCCAGGCGCGCGCCGAACCCGCCTACGCCCCGATCCCCAACACCACCCAGCACCCGCTAGGCGTCGCGAGAGGCCAGGTAGCCCGCACCTACATCGTCGCCGAGGCCGAGGACGGCCTGGTCATCGTCGACCAGCACGCCGCGCACGAGCGCCTCGTCCTCGAACGCATGCGCAAGGCCATGGCGAGCGGCGGCGTCGCCGCCCAGGCGCTGCTCCTCCCGGAAGTGGTCGAGCTGGAAGAACCCGCCTGCGACCGCCTCGAAGCCCGTGCCGACGAACTGACCGAATTCGGCCTCGAGCTCGAACGCTTCGGCCCGCGCGCCATGCTGGTGCGCAGCGTCCCCGCGATGCTCGGCCAGAGCGACGTGCGCGGCCTGATCGCCGACCTCGCCGACGAACTCGCCGCCTATGACGAGGCGCTGAGCCTCAAGGAACGCCTCGACCATATCGCCGCAACCATGGCCTGCCACGGCTCGGTTCGCGCCGGCCGCGTCCTGTCGGTCGCCGAGATGAACGCGCTGCTCCGCGAAATGGAGGTCACCCCGCACAGCGGCCAGTGCAACCATGGCCGCCCGACCTGGATCAAGCTCGCGCACGGCGATATCGAGAAATTGTTCGGGAGGCGGTGAGGGGCGGGATTGGCAGCAGCCGTTCAGGCGCATACCCGTCACGCCACCCACTTCATCGCGCCCCGGTTCCCCCACGCCGCAAAAATAAGCCCGTTCATCGTGCCGCAACCTTTTGCGACGGGCGCGCGTATCTCGCTCGACTGTCCGACGAAAGCGAATGAGCGATGAAGAATGCGGTGCCCCTGTTCCTGGCCCTGATCCCGCTGCTCGCGGTGATTGGCGCCTGCGTCGCTGTCCCCTGTGTCAACTCAACTCATCGACAGAATCACTCGACTCACCGTTGAAATTCGTTAACGGCACCTTACATCCAGCGTCGAGACGATCGTGTCTCCCTGGACCAAATGCCCAATGAGCAAGATGCTTCCCCTGCTGTTCGCCCTGATCCCGCTTGCCGCGGTGGCGACTGCCTATGTCGTGGCGCCGTAACGCCCGACATCATTTCCCCATGAGAAAAGGGCCGCCCGGATCGCTCCGGACGGCCCTTTTTCTTTGTGCCTCGTGGGAGGATCAGCCTTCGCTGGCCTCTTCCGCTGCCGGTGCTTCCTCGGCCGAAACCTCGGCGGTGGCGCCCGGCTCTGCGTTCGGATCGTAAGCCTCGACGAAGCCTGCCTCGTCCTTTTCGAACATGGCGGCCATCACGTCGACGCCCTTGGCCTGCATCTCGGCCTCTTCCGGTGAGCGAGCGACATTGACCTTGACCGTCACCGACACCTCGGGGTGCAGCGCGACCTTCACGTCGTACACGCCGATCGACTTGATCGGCTTGTCGAGCACGATCGCCGACTTCGGGATCTTGTGGCCCTCGGCTTCCAGCATCTCGACCAGATCGCGCACCGCGACCGAGCCGTAGAGCTGGCCGGTGTTCGATGCCTGGCGGATCAGCGTGACCGAGGTCCCGTCGATCGACTTGGCTTCGGTCTCGGCAACGCCGCGACGCGACGCGTTCTCGGCAACGATGCGCTCACGATTGGCCTCGAACACCTTGCGGTTGGCCTCGTTGGCGCGCAGCGCCTTCTTGTTCGGCAGCAGGAAGTTGCGTGCGAAACCGTCCTTGACGGTGACGACGTCGCCAATGGCGCCGAGCTTTTCGACGCGCTCGAGCAGAATGATTTCCATGTCTGCTACTCCTTACTTAACGATGTAGGGCAGCAAGCCCAGGTGACGGGCGCGCTTGATCGCCTGGGCGAGTTCGCGCTGCTTCTTCGCGCTCACCGAGGTGATGCGCGACGGGACGATCTTGCCGCGCTCGGACACGAAGCCCTGCAGCAGACGGACGTCCTTATAGTCGATCCGGGGCGCGTCCTTCGCGGAGAAGGGGCAGCTCTTGCGGCGGCGGAAAAATGGGCGTGCCATGGTCTATCGCTCCTTATTCGCCGTCGAAATCACGGCGCGGGCGGTCGCCACGATCGCCACGACCTTCGCGGTCACCGCGACGCTCGCGGTCGCGCTCCTGCTTGCGCATCATCACCGAAGGGCCCTCTTCATGGCCGTCAACCTTGACGGTCATGTAGCGGATCACGTCTTCGTTGATCTGCGTCTGGCGCTCCAGCTCGGCGACCACGCCGGCCGGCGCGTCGATCTCGAGCATCACGTAATGCGCCTTGCGGTTCTTGGCGATCTTGTACGCCAGGCTGCGCAGGCCCCAGCTCTCGGTCTTCACGACCGTGCCGTTGTGATCCTTGACGATCTGGGTGGCGGCTTCCGCCATCGCATCCACTTGCGCCTGTGCCAGATCCTGGCGCGCAAGGAACACGTGCTCGTAAAGAGCCATGTTGTCTTACCTTCTCTTGGCCGATCGCTGACGCCGCCCAATGCGGACGCCCCTCCGGCTGTCGTCTCAATAAATCAGGGGCGGAAGGCGCAAGGCCATCCACCCCGGAAGCGGCGTCCCTTAGCGGAATGTGGGCGAAAGGCAAGCGCTGGGAGGCGCGCGCTTCATTTTAGCCGTCATGCTGAACTCGGTTCAGGATCCATGCGCGGTCAGTGGCCACACGAGCGCCGCTCCTGGTTCAGATGACCGCGCATGGATGCTGAAACAAGTTCAGCATGACGGCAGGGTATTTGTCAGGCGCCTTCCACGACCGAGCTCTCAGAGAATCGGCTGGCTCACCAGTGTCGCTTCCGCCGCGCAATTCTCCGGCTTGGGCGTCGCCGGATCGGCACGCAACGCTGTCAGCTCCGCTCGCGCAAGGGCGAGATCGGCCTGAAACGCGGCCTGCGCATGCACTGCGGCCAGCGTCGAGGCCGAGGTCATCCGCCCGGCTTCGACGGCGGTGGAATTATGCACGCCGCACACGATGCGGCTTTCGCCATAAGCACGGCCCCGCGCCATGATCGCCGTCGCGCGATCAGGCGCCAGTTCGGTCAGCAGGCTCGCCCAGGTCCAGGCCCAGGTGGCATGGCCCGAGGGGTAGTCGAAGCTGCCCTTGAGCTCTTCGGGCGCCTGGCAGGTCTTGCCCTTGTCGATCTGGAACGGGCGCAAGCGCTTGAAATAGTCCTTCGCCGCGCCCGATTGGGTCTGCGTGTCGATGCCGGCCTTGCCCACCACCTTGACCAGCGCCGGCGCGTTTTGCGGCGTCAGCGCGACGCCGACCGAGCAACTGAATGCGCTCATCATATAGGGTATGCCGGTATTGACGTCCCGGGTCGCAAACTCGCCCCGCGGCGTACCGAGCCAGTGCCGCGTCGCCTTGAAGATCGCGCGATCGGCAGCGTAGCGCAGATCGCCCTTTTGCGGAGCAGGCGGCAGGACGTGCGTGATATCGATCGTACCTGATGGCAGGTAGCCGGCACGCTGTTGCTGCCCGAGCAGCACCGCCGGCGCCGCGATGGCCAGAACGCCGCCCAGAATCCACGCTCGCTTGGTCACCCGTCTCTCCGCCGCCGACTCGTCTGGACATTGCATGGCAGCGGTTAAGGCGAAACGAAAGCGGCGGCGCATCGCTGCGCCGCCGCCTGATCATGCCCGAAGGCGATGGTCCTAGTTGAACGCGCCGGCGAGCACCGCGCCGATCACGCCGCCGGCGACCGCGACGAGCACCGCGTCATTGCCCGAGCGGACCCAGTGATAGCCACGCGGCGGGGCATAGAGGTGGCGGCCGCGATAACCGCGCCAGTCGTTGATCACGCGATAGTTGTGCGCCTGGCGGTAATCGAAACGCTCGCCGCGGCGCCAATTGCGATACTGCGGTCCGCGCGTGACGGTGCGGTTGACGACAACGGTGCGGCCCGGCTCGTGGCGCACGATCGTGGTATGGCGCTGGTCGTGGCGGTCGGGCGCGGCGGAGGCCGGCGCGGCGACCATCGGGGTGACGGCGAACGAAGCTGCCAGCGCAGCCATAACGACCTTCTTCATGTCTCTACTCCTCGGTTGCGGCGCCACCGAAGCGGCGTCGACACCTATCTGGGGAGCGATTGTCGCGGGCCGGTCGCGCCAAATGTATGAAATGGTCGCCAATTGTCGCAAAGCTGTCGCGAAACTGAACCGCCGTTCACAAAGCATCTCCATAGCTGAACGCAGGTTCAGAAAAGCCCGTGGCGGGCATGCCTTGCCTTCGCGCGCCGGTATTTCTAGTCCGGCGCTCCGTTTCGAGTGGAGACCATCAATGCGCGCTTTCATCTTTCCCGGGCAGGGCAGCCAGGCCGTCGGCATGGGCAAGGCGCTCGCCGAGGCCAGTCCGGTGGCGCGCGCCGTGTTCCAGGAGGTCGACGAGGCGCTCGGCCAGCACCTCTCGCGCCTGATGTTCGAGGGACCGGCCGAAGAGCTCCAGCTGACCGAGAATGCCCAGCCGGCGATCATGGCCAATGCGATCGCCACGTTGCGGGTGCTCGAGAAGGAAGGCGGCATCCGCCTCGCCGACAAGGCCGATTATGTCGCGGGCCATTCGCTTGGTGAATATAGCGCGCTGTGCGCCGCCGGCGCGCTCGATCTCGCCACCGCTGCGCTGCTGCTCAAGCATCGCGGTCTCGCCATGCAGGCGGCGGTACCGGTCGGCGAGGGCGGCATGGCGGCACTGCTCGGCGCCGATGTCGACAAGGCCCGGATCATCGCCAACGCCGCGTCCGAGGGGCAGGTCTGCACCGTCGCCAACGACAATGACCCTTCACAGGTCGTCATCTCCGGCGCGCTCGCGGCGATCGAGCGGGCCGTCAACATCGCCAAGGAGTTCGGCGCCAAGCGCGCGATCCTGCTGCCCGTCTCGGCACCGTTCCACTGCCCGCTGATGCAGCCCGCCGCCGACGCGATGGAGAAGGCGCTGGCCGAGGCGCGGATCGACACGCCGCTCGTGCCCGTGTTCGCCAACGTCACCGCCCAGCCGGTCAGCGACGTCGACACGATCCGTCGCCTGCTCGTCGAGCAGGTCACCGGCATGGTGCGCTGGCGCGAATCGGTCCTCGCCATGGCCGATACCGGCGTCGAGCGCTTCGTCGAATTCGGCGGCAAGGTCCTCGCCCCGATGGTCAAGCGCATCACCCCCGACGTCGACGCGATCAGCGTGGTGACGATGGACGACATCGAGGCTTTGGCTAAGGCGCTTTAAAAAGGTTTGTTCACGCGGAGGCGCGGAGACGCGGAGAAGAAGTGCGGGATATCGAGCAAGTCAGTGGAGACGTCGTCGACCTGGCCTACCGGCTGCATCGCGACCTCGGTCCGGGATTGCTTGAGAGCGTTTATGAGGCGGTCATGGCGGCGAAACTTGAAAAAATGGGTTATCCCGTTTTTCGTCAGCAGCCGGTCGATATCGAATATGATGATCTGCGCTTCGAATCCGCTTTCAAGATCGATCTTCTCGTTGATCGGCGCCTCGTCGTGGAAATCAAATCCGTCGAGCGCCTTAACGCCGCTCACGGCAAACAATTGCTGACGTACTTGCGGTTGACGAAGCAACCGGTGGGCCTGCTCATCAATTTCGGCGGTGCCACCTTGAAAGAAGGGCTGCACCGCGTCGTCAACGACTACACTCCCTCCGCGTCTCCGCGCCTCCGCGTGAACAAACAATAAGGAAGAAGACCATGTTCGACCTCACAGGCATGACCGCCCTCGTCACCGGCGCCTCGGGCGGGATCGGCTCGGCCATCGCACACGCTTTGGCCGGGCAGGGCGCCAGGCTCGCCGTGTCGGGCTCCAATGCCGACAAGCTCAAGGCGTTCCGTGCCTCGCTCGGCGGCGACCATGTCGCGTTGCCGTGCGATCTGGGCGACGGCGCCGCGGTCGATGCGCTGGTGCCGAGCGCGGTCGAGGCGCTGGGCGGCAAGCTCGACATCCTGGTCAACAATGCCGGCGTGACGCGCGACAATCTCGCCATGCGCATGAAGGACGAGGAATGGGACATGGTGATCCGCGTCAACCTCGAGGCCGCCTTCCGCCTGATCCGCGCCGCTGCGCGGCCGATGATGAAGGCGCGCTATGGCCGCGTCGTCTCGATCACCTCGGTGGTCGGCACCACCGGCAACCCCGGCCAGGCCAATTACGCCGCCTCCAAGGCCGGACTGGTCGGCATGTCCAAGGCGCTGGCGCAGGAACTGGCGAGCCGCAACATCACGGTCAATTGCGTCGCCCCCGGCTTCATCCGCTCGGCGATGACCGATGTCCTGCCCGAAGCCCAGAAGGCCGCGCTGTTGACGAAGATCCCGGCCGGCGATCTCGGCACCGGCGAGGATATCGGTGCGGCGGTCGTCTATCTCGCCAGCAAGGAGGCCGGCTACGTCACCGGTCAGACCTTGCACGTCAACGGCGGAATGGCGATGATCTGATTCATTGGCCCGGCCTCTGCCGGGCGACGGGGGAAACTTATGCGTATCATCTTGGCGCTGCCGGTGGCGGCAGCGATTCTGTTCGCGTCGCCGGCCTTCGCGCGCGACGAACGTCCCGTGGCGTGCATCTATGCCAAGGCCAAGCGCGTCAAACGTCCCGATCTGCTCGCGCTGGTGCGCAGCGGCTTTCGCCCGGTGAGCGGCGCCGAGAAGGATGCCATGATGACACTCGGCGCGGGCGTCGCGGCGTGCCGCGGCCAATATGGCTGGTCCGACAAGAAGCAGGGTATCGCGCTGCGCTACCTGAGCGCGACCGTGCTGCGCGAGGATGCGGTGTATCAGGGCAAGAAATTCGGCCTGACCGACGAGATGCTCGCCGGGCTGGTCGGTACGCTCGATGCGGCCGGTCGCGCCGCCTATCTGGCCGGGCAACCCACCGCCGCGCTCAGCACAGCCGCTTTCGCCTATCTCAAGAATGCCGGCCTGGTGGTCGACTCGCTGTCGCCTGAGGACAGCGCCGCGGTGAACCACGCGATCGCCGAAGGCGTGACCGGAATCGTCGCGCAACAGGATGCGGAGAAAGAATACGCCGCCTGATCGACGTCCGCACCCCTTGCGCCGCCCCTACGGGCGTTCTACGTGCGTTCAGCAACACACAGACCCCCAAGCAGAGAGGGAATTAACATGAGCGAGACTGCCGATCGCGTTAAGAAGATCGTCGTCGAGCATCTCGGTGTCGACGCCGACAAGGTGACCGAAGATGCGAGCTTCATCGATGATCTGGGCGCCGACAGCCTCGACATCGTTGAGCTGGTGATGGCGTTCGAAGAAGAATTCGGTGTCGAGATTCCCGATGACGCCGCCGAGAAGATCACGACCGTCAAGGACGCGATCACCTTCATCGACGAGCATAAGGCCTGAACGCCTGCGGGATCGCGGCAACGCGGACCCGTGCCCCGAGCGGGCGAATGATCAGGATCGGCTCCCCGTCCCAGGGCACAGCACGGGGCGGGGGGCCGATTTCCGTTTAAGAGCATCGCGCGAAAAGGTCGAAACCGGCTCTTCGCAACAAGTGGTGCGACAACAAAATGATCAGGGCAGCCGCTGCTCTGGATAGTGGAGAAAGCCATGCGTCGTGTCGTGGTAACAGGGCTGGGGCTGGTGACGCCGCTGGGTGCGGATGTCGAAACGGCCTGGGCGAACATTCTCGCCGCAAAATCGGGCGCGGCAACGATCACGCGTTTCGACGCGACCGATTATGCCTGCACCATCGCGTGCGAGGTCAAGCCGGCCGATCATCCTTATGGCTTCGATCCCGGCAAGCGTGTCGACCACAAGGTCCAGCGCCAGGTCGATCCGTTCATCATCTATGGCATCGATGCTGCCGGCCAGGCGCTCGAAGATGCCGGCCTGACCGACATGACCGAGGAGCAGCGCTACCGCGCCGGCTGCTCGATCGGCTCTGGCATTGGCGGCCTGCCCGGCATCGCCAGCGAATCGATCGTGCTGCACGAAAAGGGGCCGCGCCGCGTCTCCCCGCACTTCGTGCATGGCCGCCTGATCAACCTGATCACCGGCCAGGTGCAGATCAAATACGGCCTGATGGGCCCGAACCACGCCGTGGTCACCGCTTGCTCGACCGGCGCGCATTCGATCGGCGACGCCGCGCGGATGATCGCGATGGACGATGCCGACGTCATGCTGGCGGGCGGCGCAGAGGGGGCGATCTGCCCGCTCGGCATCGCCGGCTTCGCCCAGGCGCGCGCGTTGTCGACCAATTTCAACGCCACGCCCGAGCGTGCCAGCCGCCCCTATGACGTGGACCGCGACGGCTTTGTCATGGGCGAGGGCGCCGGTGTCGTCGTGCTCGAGGAATATGAGCACGCCAAGGCGCGCGGCGCGAAGATCTATGCCGAAGTGATCGGCTATGGCCTGTCGGGCGACGCCTATCATGTGACGGCACCGCATCCCGAAGGTTCGGGCGCCTTCCGCTCAATGGAAATGGCGATGAAGAAGTCGGGCCTGTCGCTGTCGGACATCGATTACATCAACGCGCACGGCACATCGACCCCGCTCGGCGACGAACTCGAACTCAACGCCGTGCGCCGCCTGTTCGGCAGCAATATCGACACGCTGTCGATGAGCTCGACCAAGTCGGCGATCGGGCATCTGCTCGGCGGTGCCGGCGCGGTGGAGAGCATCTTCTGCATCCTCGCGCTGCGCGACCAGATCGTGCCGCCGACGCTCAACCTCGACAATCCGAGCGAGAATTGCATCGGCGTCGACCTCGTCCCGCATGTCGCGAAGAAGCGTTCGGTCAAGGCGGTGCTCAACAACAGCTTCGGCTTTGGCGGCACCAATGCCAGCCTCGTGATGAAAGCGGTCTGACCGCACATGCGCCGTCTCGGTTGCTTCGGCCTGTTGGCAATCCTGCTCGCCGTCGCGGCCGGGTTCGGCATATTGTACATGTGGGGCGGGCGTGGCCCGCTGACGCACAACATCACCATCACCGTCGCGCCGGGCAGCAGCCTCGCGACGACGTCGGAGCAGCTCGAAAAGGCCGGCGCGATCTCCTCGGCCAGCCGCTTCCGCCTGTTCGCCAAGGTCCTTGGCGGGGGCGGGGGCATCAAGGCCGGCGAGTATCGCATCCCGGCGCATCTCAGCCAGGCCGACATCCTCAAGGTCTTGCAAGGCACCAAGACGGTGCAGCGCTTCGTCACTATTCCCGAAGGCTGGCCCTCGGTGATGGTGCGCGACGCGCTGATGAAGGAGCCGGGCCTGAGCGGTGCCGTTGCCGTGCCGGTCGAGGGCACCGTGCTGCCCGACAGCTATGCCTTCCAGCGCGGCGACACGCGTGAGTTCATCCTCAAGCGCATGCAACACGCCATGGTCGCCTATCTCGCGACGGCGTGGGACAAGCGTCAGCCCGGGATCGCGGTCAGCACACCGCGCGAAGCACTGATCCTTGCCTCGATCGTCGAAAAGGAAACGGGCAAGCCCGAGGAACGCCGGCTGGTCGCCGCAGTATATTCCAACCGCCTCAAGCGCGGCATGATGCTCCAGGCCGACCCGACGATCATCTATCCGATCACGCAAGGCCGCCCGCTTGGCCGGCGCATCCTGCGCTCCGAGATCGAGGCGAAGAACGACTATAACACCTATGCCATGACCGGGCTGCCCGCCGGCCCGATCTGCAACCCGGGCCGCGCCTCGATCGACGCGGTACTCAACCCAGCCCAGTCCAACGCGCTCTACTTCGTCGCCGACGGCACCGGCGGCCACGTCTTCGCCGACACGCTCGAACAGCATAATGCGAACGTCGAGAAATGGCGCTCGATCAGGCGCGAGCGCGGCGAGATTCCCTGAACCTCTAATACTTCGTCACCCCGGACTTGTTCCGGGGTCCACCGCTCCGCAAGAGCATCGGCCACTGTGTTCGCGGTACAGTGGATGCCGGAACAAGTCCGGCATGACGGATCTGGTCGTTCAGCCCCGCAACGCCGACGCGGCACGCGCCTTGGCCTCGACATCGGCCATCGAACCACCGGTTACCCAGCTCCCGCCGACGCACAGCACCGGCGCGAACGCCAGCCATTCGGGTGCGCTCGCTTCGGTGATGCCGCCGGTCGGGCAGAAGTTGCACTGGTAGAAGGGCGCGGCGAGCGCCTTCAGCGCCTTGAGGCCGCCATTGGCCTCGGCCGGGAAGAATTTGAAGTGTGTCAGGCCCAGATCGAGCCCGGTCATGATGTCGGCCGCGTTGGCGATGCCGGGCAGGAACGGTACGCCGCTGTCGATGATCGGCGTGGCCAGCCGCTCGGTCAGGCCAGGCGAGACGATGAACTCGGCGCCGGCATCCATCACCTGTTGGAACTGCTCTGTGTTGACCACCGTACCGGCGCCGACGATCGCGCCGGGCACCTGCTTCATCTCGCGGATGGCGTCGAGCGCGGCGGCGGTGCGCATTGTCACCTCCAGTACGCGAAGGCCGCCGGCGACCAGCGCCTCGGCCAGCGGCCGCGCGGTCGCGGCGTCGTCGATGACCAGTACCGGGATGACCGCGCTGGTACGCATGATGTCGGCGATATCGGTCATCGGACGTGATCCTGGGCAAAGGCAGCGGCGGCCCCGAACAGGCCGGGCTGGGGGTGGGTAATGAGCTTGACCGGCAACGCCGCCATCAGCGACTTGAACCTGCCCTTGGCGGTGAAACGCTCGCCAAAGCCGGAGCGTGCGAGATGGTCCTTGAGGCGCAGGCCAAGCCCGCCGGCGATCACGACGCCCTTGGCCCCCTGCGCCAGTGCGAGATCGCCCGCCACCGCGCCGAGGCACAGGCAGAAACGGTCGAGCGCGGCGAGCGCGAGGCTGTCGTCGCCCTCGAGCGCTTCGGTCCAGATCGCCTTGTCGTCGAGCCGCTGCACCGCGCGGCCTTCGATTTCGGCGAGCGTCTCGTAGATTGCGACGATGCCGGGGCCAGCGACGATGCGCTCGGTCGAGACCCGGGTGAAGGTCTTGCGCAGCCGCGCGAGCATCGCATCCTCGATCGCGTCGAGCGGGGCAAAGTCGACGTGTCCGCCCTCGGTCTCCAGTACGTTATAGCCGTCGCCGGTACGCAATACCTGCGCGACCCCAAGGCCGGTACCCGGCCCGCATACCGTGATCACACCTTGCGCGGGAAAGGGATCGCCGGGGCCGTAGAGGTGCAGGAAGTCGGCATCGGGCAATTGCGCCACGGCATGGCCGATGGCGCCGAAATCGTTGATCAGGACGTAATCGTCGACGGCGAGGCGTTCCTTCACCAGCGCCGGGCGAATGATCCACGGATTGTTGGTCAGCTTGATGATATCGCCGCCGATCGGTGAGGCGACCGCGATCGCCGCGGCGCGGGGCAGGGGGCGGCCGAGCCCTTCGCCGAACGCCTGCCAGGCGGTCTGCAGCGAGGCATGCTCGGCGGTCTTGAGCGTGGTTGCATCGCCCAGCGACACGACCTTGCCGTTCGCCACCTCGGCGATGGCAAAGCGCGCATGCGTCCCGCCGATATCGACCGCGACGACCTGCATGCTCACCAACCCATCGCGGCGAGGAGCGGCGAACCGCCCTTTTCCGCCTCGCTTGCCGCGCCGCGGAACAGCGCGAACATTTCGCGGCCCATGCCCGTCGCGGGTGGCGGTGCCTCGGCGAAGGGGCGGGCGGCCCATTCTGCGGCCTCGACCAGGGCGTCGAGCGTACCGGCCTCCGCATCGAGCCGCACGATATCGCCGTCACGCACCTTGCCCAATGGCCCGCCGCCAAGCGCCTCGGGGCTGGAATGGATCGCGCACGGCACCTTGCCGCTCGCGCCGGACATGCGGCCATCGGTGACCAGCGCGACGCGGAAACCCCGGTTCTGCAACACCCCGAGCGGCGGCGTGAGCTTGTGCAACTCCGGCATGCCATTGGCGCGCGGCCCCTGGAACCGCACCACCACCACGACATCGCGATCGAGCTCGCCGGCCTTGAACGCCGCCTGCACCTCGAGCTGGTCGTGGAAAACCCGCGCCGGCGCCTCGATCACCCAGCGTTCGCGTTCGACCGCGCTGACCTTGATGCAGGCGCGACCGAGATTGCCCGCAAGGATACGGAAGCCGCCTTCGGGAGCGAACGGCGTCGCCGCGGGACGCAGGATCGTGTCGTCACCGCTGGCGCCGGGGTCTTCCCAGCTCAACGCTTCGTCGGCGATCACCGGTCGCTTGCCGTAATCGGTCATGTCCTCACCACCGACCGTCATAAGGTCGCGGTGCAGCAGGCCGGCGCTCAGCAATTCGCGGATGACATAGGGCATGCCGCCGGCATCCTCGAAGCCGTTCACGTCCGCCGCGCCATTGGGATAGACCCGGGCGATCAGCGGCACGGCACGCGACAGCCGGTCGACATCGTCCCAGTCGATCAGGATGCCGGCCGCCGCGGCAATGGCGGGCAGGTGGATGAGATGGTTGGTCGACCCACCCGTGGCGAGCAGTCCGATCGCCGCGTTGACGATCGCCTTCTCGTCGACGCACAGCCCCAACGGGCGGTAATCGTCGCCGTCCCAGCCGATCTTCGCCAGCCGGTGCACCGCCGCACGGCTCAGTTCCTGGCGCAGCTTCGTCCCCGGATTGGCGAAGGCGGCGCCGGGCATGTGGAGGCCCATCACCTCCATCATCATCTGGTTCGAATTGGCCGTACCGTAAAAGGTGCAGGTACCCTTGGAATGATAGGCGCCGATCTCGGCCTCGAGCAGCGCTTCGCGCCCGACCTTGCCTTCGGCGAACGCCTCGCGGACGGCAGCCTTCTCCTTGTTTGGCGTGCCGGTGCGCATCGGCCCGCCCGGCACCAGCGCCATCGGCAAATGGCCGAAGCGCAGCGCGCCCATCAGCAGGCCGGGCACGATCTTGTCGCAGATGCCGAGCAAAGCCGCGCCCTCGAACATGCCGTGGCTCAACGCCACCGCGGTCGACAGCGCGATGGTGTCGCGGCTGAACAGCGACAGTTCCATCCCGGCATAACCCTGCGTCACGCCATCGCACATCGCCGGCACGCCGCCCGCGACCTGCGCCGTTGCGCCGGCCTCGCGCGCCCAGACCTTCATCTGCTCGGGATAGCGGTAATAGACGGCGTGGGCCGACAGCATGTCGTTATAGGCGCTGACGATGCCGATATTCATCGCCTTTCCGGTCTTCATCGCGTCGCGGTCTTCCTCGGTCCCGGCATAGCCATGGGCGAGGTTGGCGCAGCCCAGAGCTGGCCGCGCGACATGGCTGTCACGCTCGCGCCGGATCAACGCGAGATAGGCCTCACGCGTCGGCCGCGAACGCTCGATCACCCGATCGGTGACGGCGGAGATTTCGGGATGAAGTGTCACGGCGCCCAGTGGATATCGACCGGCAGTTCCGCATCAGCTAGCACGCGGCCGATCGGATAGGCGGATGACGGGCCCTGCTTGATCGCCTGTTCGATAACCTTCTTCTTGGCGTCTCCGGTCACCGCGATGATCAGTGCGCGGGCCGAGACGATCGCGGCGCGCGATAGCGAAACACGCGCCACCGGCGCCTCCGCCGGCAGCGGCTCGGGCATCACGCCCAGCGCACGACGCTCGTTCGGGCCGCTCAGCGCCTCGTCGAAATCGGGGCCAGGGAAGATCGAGGCGGTGTGGCCATCCGCACCCACGCCGAGCAGGCACAGGTCGAGCGGCCAGTGCAGATCCTGCATTAGCGCATCGGCTGAGCGCCCGGCCGCCTTGTAGTCGGCGGTCGCGGTCGGCACGATCGGCATGACCCGCGCGCCCTTGGGCAGGAAGGTCTTGGCGATCATCGTCACATTGCTGAGCGGATCGCCGAGCGGCACGATGCGCTCGTCGGTCGGCACGATCGTGACGCGCTTCCAGTCGAGCTTGGTCTGGGCCAGCTTGGCGTAGATCGGGATCGGCGTCTTGCCGCCCGACAGCGCGATGACGCAGCCGCCGCGCGCGTCGATCGCGCTTTCGATGATGAAGGCGATGTCGCCGGCGACGGCGTCGGCCATCTCCTCGGCGTCGTCATAGTCCCACCATTCGATTTCTTCATTGTCGCTCATGCTAACTCCTTTGCCCGTTCAACACACGAACGGGTCGATCAATCGTCCTGCCAGGTCACGCCGTCGCGCTCGGTCAGCGCGATCGCGGCGGACGGGCCCCAGGTGCCCGAGGCGTACCCCTTGGGCTTCATGTCGTTGGCGGTCCAGCCGGCGCGGATCGCGTCGACCCATTCCCATTGGCCCTCGACCTCGTCCCGCCGCACGAACAGCGTCTGGTCGCCCTCGATCAGGTCGAGCAGCAACCGCTCATAAGCGATGCGGCGGCGCGTGCCGGCGAACTCGGCGTCGAGGCTGAGGTTGAGCGGCACCTCACGCAGGCGGATGCCGTCGCGGTCGAGGCCGGGTTCCTTGGCCATCACCAGCAGCTGGATATATTCCTCGGGCTGCAGGCGGATGATCAGCATGTTGGGCTGGAGCAGTCCGCCCTTGCTGGCGAACATCGAGTGCGGCACCGACTTGAACTGGATGGCGATCTCGCTGCGCCGCACAGCCATGCGCTTGCCGGTGCGCAGGTAGAAGGGCACGCCCTGCCAGCGCCAGTTGTCGACATGCGCCTTGATCGCGACGAAAGTTTCGGTGGTCGATGGCTTGCCGAGTTCCTCGACATAGGATTTGACGATCTCGCCGCCGGACGCACCCGAGCCATATTGGCCGATCACGCTGACATGCGGCGCTTCCTCGGGTGTGACGTGACGCAGCGAGCGGAACACCTTGGCCTTCTCGTCGCGGATCGCGGTGCCGTCGAAGCGGGCAGGGGGTTCCATCGCCACAAGGGCAAGCAACTGAAGCATGTGGTTGGCGACCATGTCGCGCAGCGCGCCGGCGGTGTCATAGTAACCCGCACGCTCTTCCAGCCCGACCGTCTCGGCGATGGTGATCTGGATGTTGTCGATCCCCTGTGCGTTCCACACCGGCTCGAAGAAGCTATTGCCGAAGCGCAAAGCGAGGATGTTCTGCACCGTCTCCTTGCCGAGATAATGGTCGATCCGGAAGGTCCGGTCCTCGGGGAAGGCCGATGCCACCGTGTCGTTGATCTCGCGGCTCGAGGCGAGGTCGTAGCCGAGCGGCTTCTCCAGCCCGATGCGTACCGTCGGCCCGGTCAGCCCGGCCGATTCGAGGCCGCGAATGACCGGCTCGAACAGCGACGGCGCGGTCGACAGGAAGATCGCCAGCCCGCCCGATACATCGCCGACCTTCTTTGCCAGGTTCTTGTAGTGCCCCAAGTCGTTGGCATCGAGCGTCTGGTACTGGAGACGCGGCAGGAACGTCTTGATCGCGCTTTCGTCCTTGCGATCCTCGGGCAGGAACTCGTCGAGCGCCTTCTTGGCGAAGCTGCGGTAGGCCGCGTCGGTATTCTCGGAACGCGCGGTGCCGGTGATCGTCAGCCCCTCGGGCAGCAATCCATCGGCGTGCAGGCCGTAAAGCGAGGGCAGCAGCATGCGCTGCGCCAGATCGCCCGTCGCCCCGAACAGCAGCAGCTTGCCCACCGGATTGCGCATCGTTCGTCTTACCTCGCCGTAATCGCCGCCGGGCGCCTAACAGAGGCGTTCGCGCGCGGCCATGTGAATACGTAGTCAGGCCGCTACAGGGTCAGTCCCGCAACCGGGTCGAGACCGGCCATGATGTTGAGGTTCTGTACCGCAGCGCCGGCCGCGCCCTTGCCGAGATTGTCCAGCGTGGCAATCATGCGCGCCTGGCCGGTGTCAGTGTTGCCGCATACCCTGAGCGTCAGCCGATCGGTCTCGGCATCCGTCTCGATCGCAATGGTGTCACCATCGGGCTCGACCACACGCACGACGGGCGAATCCTTGTACGCGTCGCGCAGCGCGGCCTCGCACGCGGCCAGCGTCGGGCGGCGGACGAACTGGTGCAGCGGCAGCGGCACCTCGACGATCATGCCGCGATAGGTATTGGCGACCGAGGGCATGAAGATCGGCGGATGCTCGACCCGCGCATGCTTCTGCATCTCGGCGACATGTTTGTGCGCGAGGCCGAGCGCATAGACGCGCGCCGCCGGAGGCGGATTCGGGCCCTGGAACTCCGCGATCATGTTCTTGCCGCCGCCCGAATAGCCCGAAATCGCGTTGACCGCGAAGGTCCAGTCGACCGGCACCAGCCCGGCCCGGACGAGTGGCCGGACCAGCGCGAGGAAACCGGTCGGGTAGCAACCGGGGTTCGACACCCGCATCGCGTCGGCGATCGCGGTTTGCTGGCCGGGTTCGAGCTCCGGGAATCCGTAGGTCCAGCCATCGGCGACACGGTGCGCGGTCGAGGCGTCGATCACCCGCGTGCGATCATTGTCGATCAGCGCCACCGCCTCGCGCGCCGCGTCGTCGGGCAGGCACAGGATGACGAAGTCCGCGGCATTGAGCGCCTCTGCGCGCGCCTTGGGGTTCTTGCGCTTGGCATCGGGCAGTTCGAGCACGGCGATCTCGCCCCGTCCGGCAAGCCGTTCGCGAATCTCCAGCCCGGTCGTGCCGGCAGCGCCATCAATGAAGACGTTGATGGTCATGCGTTGGCCAATGCGTCGGCGTCGACATAGCCGACCAGGTCGAGCCGCGGCGCCTTGCCCCAGGCATGGCCGCCGGCCAGTTCGAGCGTCTCGAAGCTATCGCCCTCGCCGAGCGAGCCGATGATCTCGTCATCCGCGGCCGGTCCCGCGCGCATGACGATCTCGCGCAGCGCGACCATCGTGCGCGGCGCGGCATAATGTGGCGCGAAGACGCGCTCGGCGAGACGGATATCGGCCAGATCGCGGCGCACGGCGTTGGTACGCGGGTCGAGCGTCACCGAGCGGCCGAGGAGCGCAAAGCTCCTACGCGGTCGCGCGCCGGGCGACTGGCTGCTCGCCGCCGCCGATGAATTGTCCGAATTCCGCAAGAAAATCTGCCCCTTCCGCCGTACGCGCAACGAAGATGTTGCGTTTGTCCGTTTCGTCGCGCTGGCGGCGCAGATAGCCCAGCGCACCGAGCCTGTTCAAGGCGCGTGTCACGACGGGTTTCGAGACATTGAGAACATGGGCTAATCCGCGCACGGTGTGCGGGCCCGGGGTGAGATAGACGAACAGGAGCAAGGCCATCTGGCGATTGGTCAGGTCGGGCTGTCCCGAGCGGACATAATCGACCAGTGCCTGCATCCAGTTGGTCAAGGATCGGTCGAATAGATGGGCCACCTAAATTGTCCAACTCGTTACACGGCGCTGCGAAAATACGCCGCGCCTGGAGCCAACAACGCGTCCGGCGCGTGGTGGTTTCAGGACGGATGCGAAATGTTGTCGGAAATCCGCCAATCGCGCAGCGGTTGATCGAAGCGGGCACGTCGCCTATGTGCCCGCCTTCGCCGTTCGGGATGACCATCTTTCCATGTTCCAGTTTCTTCTTGTCGTTCACGCCATCGTCGCCTTTGTGCTCGTGGTCGTCATCCTGATGCAGCGCTCCGAGGGCGGCGGCCTCGGCATGGGGGGCAGCCCGTCCGGCCTGATGTCGGCGCGTGGCGCGGCGGACTTCCTGACGCGCGCGACGACCATCCTGGCGACGCTGTTCGTGCTGCTCAGCATCGGCCTGGCGATCTATGCGGCCGCTGGCCACAGTACCAAGATCGATCCCAACGTCGCGGCCAAGCCGCCGGTCGGCAGCGCACCGGTGCCGCAACAGGCACCGCTCCAGCCGGGCGCGGGCCCGTTCTCGGCCGGTGCCGCCAATGCGCTGGCACCGATCGGCAACGGCGCAGTTCCGCGGCAGCAATAATCGACCGACGCGGCGCAAGACGCCGCGTTTCGGTCTTTTCATGAAAATAATATGAGTCGCGCGCTTGCCGCGTGGCGTCCAGACACGTTAGGCGTTTCCTCCCATGGCGCGGTTTATCTTCATTACCGGCGGCGTGGTTTCCTCGCTCGGCAAAGGTCTCATGGCGGCGAGCCTCGCGGCTCTGTTGCAGGCACGCGGCTATCGCGTGCGCATCCGCAAGTTCGACCCCTATCTGAACGTCGATCCCGGCACGATGTCGCCCTACCAACATGGCGAGGTCTATGTGACCGACGACGGGGCGGAGACCGACCTCGATCTCGGCCATTATGAGCGTTTTACCGGCGTACCCTCGCGCCAGTCGGACAACATCACCTCGGGCCGCATCTACCAGCAGATCATCCAGCGCGAGCGGCGCGGCGACTATCTCGGCGCCACGGTCCAGGTCATCCCGCACGTCACCGATGCGATCAAGCAGTTCGCCCAGGCCGAGACCGAGGATCTCGATTTCGTACTGTGCGAGATCGGCGGCACGGTCGGCGACATCGAATCGCTGCCGTTCATCGAAGCGATTCGCCAGCTCAGGAACGATCTCGGGCGCGGCAACTCGATCAGCATCCACGTCACTTTGGTGCCGTACATCTCGGCCGCGGGCGAGCTGAAGACCAAGCCGACCCAGCATTCGGTGCGCGAGCTCGCCGCACTCGGTGTGCAGCCCGATGTCCTGGTCTGCCGCTGCGAGCAGCCGCTGCCGGAGAGTGAGCGCGCCAAGATCGCCTTGTTCTGCAACGTGCCCAAGGAAGCGGTGATCCCGGCGCTCGACGCCAAGAGCATCTACGCCGTGCCGCTGCAATATCATGGCGAGGGCCTCGACGCCGAGGTGCTCAAGGCGTTCGGCATCCTGCCGGGGCTGGCGCCCGACCTGTCGCGCTGGGCCGAGATCGTCGATCGGCTGACCAACCCGGAGGGCGAAGTCACGGTTGGCGTGGTCGGCAAATATGTCGGCCTGCAGGATGCGTACAAGTCGCTCAACGAGGCGCTGGTCCATGGCGGCATCGCCAACCGGGTAAAGGTCAATATCGACTGGATCGACGCAGAGCTGTTCGAGACCGAGGACGATGCCGCGATCGCCGCGCGGCTCGAGCCCTGCCATGCGATCCTCGTGCCCGGCGCCTTCGGCGAGCGCGGCGCCGAGGGCAAGATCGCCAGCGTGCGCTTCGCGCGCGAACGCGACATTCCCTATTTCGGCATCTGCTTCGGCATGCAGATGGCATGCGTCGAGGGCGCGCGCGATCTCGCCGGAATCACGAATGCCAGCTCGACGGAATTCGGCCCCACCAGCGAGCCCGTTGTCGGAATGATCACCGAATGGATGTCGGCCGACGGCATCCAGACGCGTGAGGCCGGTGGCGACATGGGCGGCACGATGCGTCTCGGCGCCTATGACGCGGTGCTCGACGGCAACAGCGTGGTGTCGTCCATCTATGGCAGCACGCACATCTCCGAGCGGCATCGCCATCGCTACGAGGTCAACACGGCGTACCAGGCAGCGCTGGAAAAGGGCGGGCTGGTGTTTTCCGGCATGTCGCCCGACGGCATGCTGCCCGAGATCGTCGAGCGGCCCGATCATCCGTGGTTCGTCGGCGTGCAGTTCCACCCCGAGCTGAAGTCCAAACCATTCGAACCGCACCCGTTGTTCGCCAGTTTCATCGAGGCGGCGATACGGCAAAGCCGACTGGTCTGAGGCGGTATGATTTCCCTGCCATTTGGATTTGGCAGGGAAATTGGCAGGGAATTCGATAAAATTTTCGCCGCGCGGTCGGCAATGCCGTTGCGCCCCGAGAGCGAGACTGAAGCGCGGATGAGTGGTTGCGTGCATGCCGCGAGCTAACAGCAGTTCGCACGGTGATTGAATCAGGCCCTACTCAATTCCTCCCCGGAACGGGGAGGGGGACCGCGCGCTTCTTCAGCGCGTGGTGGAGGGGCTGACTTGACGGAAGCAAGCGCCGAACGGGACGGCTACGCACGACGAACAAACCCAAGGCTATTTTGGGTAAAGCACCCTCGACCAGCCCCTCCACCAGCTTCGCTGGTCCCCCTCCCCGTGCCGGGGAGGAGTGAGAAACACAAGAAAAGGGCGCCCGGATTGCTCCGGGCGCCCCAGCACTCTTACCCGTCGAAGCGACTTAGGCCGCTTCGGCTTCCTTGCCACCATCGATCGCCGCGAGCGGCGCGCCCGTCTTGATCGCGATCGTCTTGGGCTTCATCGCCTCGGGCACTTCGCGGACCAGCTCGACGGTCAGCAGGCCGTCATTGAGCCGGGCGTCGTCGACGCGCACGAAATCGGCCAGCTCGAAACGGCGTTCGAAGCTGCGATTGGCGATACCGAGATGCAGGAACGCACCATTGTCGGTGCCCTGCTCGGCCTTCTTGCCACGCACCTGCAACAGGTTCTGCTGCGCGGTGATCTCGATTTCGTCGCGCGTGAAACCAGCCACCGCAATGGTGATGCGGTAGCGGTCCTCGGCGAGGCGCTCGAGGTTGAAGGGCGGGTAATTGTCCGCCGCCGACTGGCGCGCGCTGGTCTCGAGCATGTCGAACAGGCGGTCGAAGCCGATCGCGGAGCGGCGGAAGGGGGTCAAATCGAACTGACGCATTTTCAAATCCTCCAAAGAAGCGAGTTGGTCGTCAAATTCGGTGTCCACCGGGGTGCGACACCGTGTTTGCCCGGCCCATACGGCACCGGACACCGCAAATCTGGTGCGTTCCGTCGCCTGTTCAAGAGGGAAAATGGCGGAAAAGCGTCGGCCTAAAGCTGGGCTTGCAGGCGGGCAAGATTGGCAGGGCTTATTATCCTAGTAAATTAGGGGAGATTAGAGGCGAATCGATAAGGGGACTGATCGAGATGCTTTCTTCGTTCGCGTTGCTGCTTGCCTCCACCACGCCCGTGGCCGCGCCGCCTGCGCCCCCGCCACCGCCGGAAGTGGCGACCGAGCCGCAGGCCGCCACGGTGCCGGCAGAGCCCGCTAGCGGGGATGTGATCGTCACCGCGCAGCGCCGTGCGGAGCGCGCCCAGGACGTGCCGATCGCGCTGTCGGTCGTCAGCGCGGGCGATCTCAGCCGAACCGGGGCGTTCAACGTCAACCGGCTGCAGCAGCTCCAGCCGTCGTTGCAATTCTATTCGAGCAATCCGCGCAACTCGTCGATCAACATTCGCGGGCTCGGCACGCCGTTCGGTCTGACCAATGACGGCATCGAGCAGGGCGTGGGTTTCTATCTCGACGGCGTCTATGTCGGGCGCGTCGGCGCCTCGACCTTCGATTTCGTCGACGTCGACCGGATCGAGGTGCTGCGCGGGCCGCAGGGCACGCTGTACGGCAAGAACACCACCGCCGGCGCGGTCAACATCAGCACGCGTGCCCCGAGCTTCACGCCCGAGGCGCAGGCCGAGGCCAGCATCGGCAACTATGACTATTACCAGTTCAAGGGTTCGGTATCGGGACCGCTGGCGGGCGACACGCTGGCGGCGCGCCTGTCGACGTCGTTCACCCGGCGTGGCGGCACGATCTACGACACCACCAGCAAGAGCAAACTGCAGAAGCTCGACAATTTCAGCCTGCGCGGCCAGCTGCTGTGGAAGCCGGCGTCGAACCTGGATTTCCGCCTGACCGGCGATTTCAACGTCCAGAACCCGCTGTGCTGCGTGCAATATTATGCCCGTGTCGGCACGACGCAGCGTCCGATTGCGCGCCAATATGAGCAGCTCGCGGCCGCGCTGGGTTACACGGTCCCGAGCACCAATCCGTTCGACCGCGTGACCGACCTCGATGCCACGATCAACTCGCGCCAGGAGATGGGCGGCGCGTCGCTGGTCGGCAATTGGGATGTCGGCCCCGCCACCATCACCTCGGTAACGGCATGGCGATATTGGGACTGGAAGCCGGCCAACGACCGCGATTTCGTCGGATTGCCGATCACCACGGTGTCGCAGAACCCGTCGCAACAGCATCAATGGTCGCAGGAATTCCGCATCGCCTCGAACGGCACGAACAAGCTCAACTACACCTTCGGCGTGTTTCTGTTCAGCCAGCAGATCAACACGCAGGGGTCGCAGGTGCAGGGTGCCGCGGCGAGCCGCTGGCTGCTGTCCGGCGCCGACGCGTCGAACCCCAACGTGCTCAACGGCCTGACCAGCACCAACACGATCAATTTCAGCAACCAGAGCGCGGCGATCTTCGGCAAGCTGAAATGGTCGCCGACCGACCGGCTGCACATCTCACCGGGCCTGCGGGTGAATTACGACAAGAAGTCGGGCTATTACGATTCGGTCGTCAGCATCCACAATGCGCAGTTCGATTTCGTGGCGACGGCCGACAATGTCGCCACGCTGCTGGCCGCCTTTCCCAATCCCAGCGCCGGCCGAACGACGTTCCTGAACCAGACCAACACGCTGGCGCCGCAGCATTACACGCCCGAGTTCAGTGCCTGGAACGTGTCCGGCGACATCAATATCGCCTATGATGTTACACCCGATATCCACGGCTTTGCGACCTATGCGCGCAGCTTCAAGTCGGGCGGCATCAACCTGTCGGGCCTGCCGCTCAATTCGACCAACACGGCGGTCGACCTGACCACCCAGACGGTGCGGCCGGAAAAGGTCAATCACTTCGAGATCGGCCTCAAGACGCAGTTCCTCGACCGGCGCCTGACGGTCAACCTTGCCGGCTATTGGGACATCATCAACGACTATCAGGCGACGGTGAACAACAACGCGATCAACGTGATCCGCGGATATCTCGCCAATGCGGGGCAGGTGCGCGTGCGCGGCGTCGAGTTCGACAGCTCGTTCCGCCCCAACGAGCGGCTCAGCCTGTATTTCAACGGCGCCTATACCGACGCGACCTATACCAGGTTCACCAATGCACCGTGCCCACCCGAACTTTCCGGCGGCACAGCGGCGGACGCGACGCATCCGGCCAGCCCCGCGGGTCAGGCCGGCTCGTCCACCACGCCATCCTATAGCCCGGCCTCGTGCGACATCTCCGGCCAGGTGCTGCCGGGCGTGTCGAAATGGGCGCTGTCGTTCGGCGGCGAACTCAACCACCCGGTCGGCGGTGGGGAGGTCTATGTCGGCTATGACGGCAGCTACCGCACGCGCTTCTCGTCCAATCCGAGCCCTTCGGCCTATACCTGGATCGAGGGTTATTCGTTGTCGAACTTCCGTCTGGGTTTCCGCAAGGACGGCTTCAACGTCTTTGGCTGGGTGCGCAACGCGTTCGACCATCATTATTTCGAACTACTGTCGGTGCAATCGGGCAGCACCGGCCTCATCGTCGGCCAGCCGGGTGACCCACGTACCTTCGGCGCGACGATCTCGAAGAGGTTCTAAACCCTGTCCGTCATGCCGGACTTGTTCCGGCATCCACGGCGCCGCGAGAGCAAAGATCGTTGTGCTCGCGGCGCGGCGGACCCCGGAACAAGTCCGGGGTGACGATGAAGAGAAAGCCCCTGAAACGGCAAACGCCCGGACCGTTTCCAGCCCGGGCGCCTGCGTGACGATCGCTCGTCAGCCCCCTTCGGACGTCGCCCGCGCGCCTCCCTGTGAGGCGGGGCTCCAATCCTTCCCCGAACCACGGCCATTGCCTGTGTCTCAGCGATTGGATTGCTAGGCAGGGATGACGGTTTTGTCACCGGGATTCGGACCGGAGTGAACCGATTACGGCGAAGCTGTGGCGATTGCGCAACAGGCCGTTTCGGTTGCTACCGACGCAGTCAGACCCTAGAGCGGGCCATCCTCCAGCCATGGTGCCGGCGCCCGCATGATCCTCTCCCGTTACGAACGCATGATCGCCCGGCGCTACCTGCTGCCAGGCAAGGGCGAGGCGTTCATCCTGCTCGTCGCGGGGTTCAGCCTCGGCGCGGTGCTGCTCGGCGTGGCAGCGCTGGTCATCGTGATGAGCGTGATGAATGGTTTTCGTGCCGAGCTGTTCGACAAGATCGTCGGATTGAATGGCCATGCCGTGGTGCAGGGCGTGGGCGGGCAATTGCCCAACTGGCGTCACGTCATCGAGATCGCCGATGCCACCCCCGGCGTGACCAGCGCGACACCGCTGATCGAGCAGCCGTTGATGACCAGCTATAACGGCCGGGTCGAGGCGGTGCTGCTGCGCGGCATGCGCGTGCAGGATCTGCGCAGCAATGCGACGATCAACCGCAAGATCGTGCTCGGCTCGCTCGCCAGTCTCAGCGCGGGCAGCAACCGCATCGCGATCGGCTCGCGCCTTGCCGAGGAACTCGGCGCGACGGTCGGCAGCGACATCTCGCTGATCAGCCCGCAAGGCCAGGCCACGCCGTTCGGCACGGTGCCGCGGATCGTATCGTACAAGGTCGGCGCGATCTTCGAGATCGGCGTCTATGATTACGACAAATCCTATGTCCTGATGCCGATGGAAGATGCCCAGACATTGCTGCTGATGGGCGACTCGGTCGGCATGATCGAGGTCAACACGGTCGATCCGGACCGCGTCCAGACGATCCTCCAGCCGATCATCGACAAGGTCGCCGGCCAGGCCCAGGTGACGGACTGGCGGCAGATGAACGCCCAATTGTTCGAGGCGCTGGGGGTGGAGCGCGTGGCGATGTTCACCGTGCTGTGCATCATCATCATCGTCGCGGCGTTCAACATCGCCTCGTCGCTGATCATGCTGGTACGCGCCAAGACGCGCGACATCGCGATCCTGCGCACCATGGGCGCGAGCCGCGGCGGCATGATGCGGATTTTCATGACGGTGGGCACGACGATCGGCGCGCTGGGCACGGTGTCGGGGCTGGTGGTCGGCTTCCTGTTCCTGACCTATCGCCAGCCGATCGTGAATGTGGTGCAGAAAGTGACGGGGCAGAATCTGTGGGATCCGACGATCCGCTTCCTCGACGAGCTGCCCTCGAAGAGCAATCCGGTCGAGATCGTCGTCATCGCGGTGGTGGCGCTGGTCGCCAGCTTCCTCGCCACGCTTTACCCGGCCTATAAGGCGGCGAGCACCGATCCGGTACAGGTGCTGCGTTATGAATAAGTCGATCCTCGAAGTCGTCGGGCTAACGCGCAGCTTCAGCCAGGGCGGTGAAACCATCAATGTCTTGCGCGGCGTCGACCTGACGGTGGGCGAGGGCGAGATCGTCGCGTTGCTCGGGCCGTCGGGTTCGGGCAAGTCGACCATGTTGCAGGCGGTCGGGTTGCTCGAAGGCGGCTTTGGCGGGTCGATCCGCATCGCCGGCGAGGAAGCGTCGCGCGCCGATGGCCACGCGCGCACCGTGTTGCGGCGCGATTATCTCGGCTTCGTCTATCAGTTTCACCATCTGCTGCCCGATTTCACCGCGACCGAGAATGTCGTGCTGCCGCAGCTGATACGCGATCGCTCGCGCGCCGAGGCGGACGAGCGGGCGGCCGCCTTGCTCACGGCGCTCGGCCTCGGTCACCGCTTGACGCATCGGCCGAGCCAGTTGTCGGGCGGCGAGCAGCAGCGCGTCGCGGTGGCGCGAGCGCTGGCCAACCGGCCGGCGCTTGTGCTGGCCGACGAGCCGACCGGCAATCTCGACGAGGCCACGGCTGACGTGGTGCTGGCGGAATTCCTCCGGCTGGTGCGCGGCGAGGGCTCGGCGGCTTTGGTCGCGACGCATAACGAGCGGCTGGCGAGCAAGATGGACCGGGTCGTGAGGTTGCACGAGGGACGGCTGGCGTGAGCGCCTGGCGCGAGACGCCGACGCTGTCTGGCCGCCATGTCACGCTACGACCGCTGTCGCGCGACGACCGCGACGCGCTGGTCGCGGCCTTCTCGGTGGGGCTGGAGAGCGCCTTCGCCACGATCGTGCCCGACGAGGCGACGATCGACGGCTGGTATGACAATCTCGAGCGCGAGCAGGCCGCCGGTCGTGCGATGCCATTCGTCGTGCTCGACGCCCAAGGCACGGTGTCGGGTACGACGCGCTTCCTGCGCATCGCCGAGCGCCACAAGCGGCTGGAGATCGGGGGGACGGTCTATGCGAAGCGCGTGCAGCGCACCGGCCTCAACACCGAGGCGAAGCGGCTGCTGCTCGGCCACGCCTTCGACACGCTCGGCGCGCAGTGCGTGCAGTTGCGCACCGGCTGGTTCAACCGCGCGTCACGCAAGGCGATCGAGCGGCTCGGCGCCAAGATGGACGGCGTGCTGCGCGGCCATATGATCATGCCGGATGGCCATGTGCGCGATAGCGTGGTTTACTCGATCCTGGCGAATGAGTGGCCGGGCGTCAGACGCAATCTCGAGCTGCTCCTTGCGACCTATGAGGAGAGGGGCAAATGACCGCGATCACCGAGATGAGCGTCAAGGCAGCTGACGGCACACCCACCGATCTGTCGGCTTATGCCGGCAAGGTGCTGCTCATCGTCAACACCGCCTCGAAATGCGGTTTCACGCCGCAATATGAGGGGCTGGAAGCGCTGCACCGCGAGCTGGGGCCACGCGGCTTCGAGGTGCTCGGCTTTCCCTGCAACCAGTTCGGTGCGCAGGAGCCCGGTGACGCCGCGGAAATCGCCAATTTCTGCTCGCTGACCTATGATGTGACCTTTCCGCTGTTCGCCAAGATCGACGTCAATGGCGGCAACGCCGAGCCACTGTTCGAGAAACTCAAGGAAGAGGCGCCGGGGCTGATGGGCTCTCGCTCGATCAAATGGAACTTCACCAAGTTCCTGGTCGATCGCGACGGCAAGACGGTGAAACGCTATGCGCCGACGACCAAACCGGAAGAGATCAAGGCAGATATCGAGGCGCTGCTCTAGCGTTTCCTCCGCCGGGATATGTTCGAGCCGATCGAGCAAAATTCAGTATCGTCGTGCCGGACTTGTTCCGGCATCCAACGATCCGCGTACGCAATTGCCGGTGGCGTTCGCGGCACCTTGGACCCCGGAACAAGTCCGGGGTGACGAAAGGTGATTGGCGCGCCGCGAACGCACATATCGGGCTCCGGGTACGACCAGCGGACGATTTCCACGAAAAGCGCCCGGCATGCGGTGGATGACGGTTTCGCGAATCATCTGAGACGCGCATAACCGGACGATGCCCCATTCCGGCTTCGTGCCCCTCCGCGTCTTTTCATCCTACACCATGCTCGACGGCGCGATCGAGCCGAAGGCGATCGCCAAGCGCGCGCAGGAACTCGGCTTTCCCGCCGTCGCGCTGACCGACCGCAACGGGCTCTACGCGGCCATGGCCTTCTCCGATGCGTGCAAGGCGGCCGGCGTGCAGCCGGTGATCGGCGCGATGCTCGGACTGGCGCGACCGGACATGCCCGAGACGGTCGAGCCGGTGATCGACTGGATCGCGCTTTATGCCCAGGATGAGGCGGGTTATCAGAATCTCTGTGGGCTGGTGTCGGAGGCACATCTCGATCGGCCGCTCGAACTGGCGCCGCATGTCGATTTCGCCGCACTCGAAGGGCGCACCGACGGGCTGATTGCACTCACCGCCGGGCGTGAGGGCGGTCTGGCGCGGTTGTTCGCCGAGGACCAGCCCGATCGCGCCTTTGCCTATGTCGACCGCCTGCAGGCGCTGTTCCCCGATCGGCTGTACATCGAATTGACGCGACGGCTCGACGAGATCGAAGGCAAGGCCGAGGCGCCGCTGCTCGACCTGGCCTATGATCGCGATCTGCCGCTGGTCGCCACCAACCCGTGCTGCTTCGCCGACGAGGCGTTCAGCGAGGCGCATGACGCTTTGCTGTGCATCGCCAACTCGACCTACATCACCAGCGAGGACAGGCCGCGCAGCTCGCCCGATGCCTGGATGAAACCGGCCAAGGACATGCGCCTGCTGTTCGCCGATTTGCCCGAGGCGATCGCCAATACTTTGGTCGTGGCACAGCGTTGCGCGGTGTCGGCACCGGGGCGCAAGCCGATCCTGCCCAGCCTTGCCGGCGATCGGGACGCCGAGGCGCAGAAGCTGCGCGAGGATGCGCATGCCGGGCTGATCGCGCGGCTGGAAAAGGCTGGCATCGCCGATGACGAGGCGCGGCAGCGCTATACCGACCGGCTCGATTTCGAGCTCGACGTCATCATCTCGATGGGCTTTCCGGGTTACTTCCTGATCGTCGCCGACTTCATCAAATGGGCCAAGGATCACGATATTCCCGTGGGCCCGGGCCGCGGCTCGGGCGCCGGTTCGGTGGTCGCCTGGTCGCTGACCATCACCGATCTCGACCCGATGAAGCTGGGCCTGCTGTTCGAGCGCTTCCTCAACCCGGAACGTGTGTCGATGCCCGACTTCGACATCGATTTCTGCGAAACCCGGCGCGGCGAGGTGATCCGCTACGTGCAGGAGAAATACGGCCGCAACCAGGTCGCGCAGATCATCACCTTCGGAAAATTGAAGGCGCGCGCGGTGCTCAAGGACACGGGCCGCGTGCTGCAGATGAGCTATGGCCAGGTCGATCGCATCGCCAAGCTGGTGCCCAACCACCCGACCGACCCCTGGACGCTGGAACGCGCGCTCAACGGCGTGAGCGAACTGGCGCAGGAATATCGCAACGACGATGGCGTGCGGCGTCTGCTCGACCTGGCGATGAAGCTCGAAGGCCTGCCGCGCCACAGCTCGACCCATGCCGCGGGCGTGGTGATCGGCGACCGGCCGCTGGCGCAGCTCGTGCCGCTCTATCGCGATCCGCGCTCCGACATGCCGGTGACGCAGTTCGACATGAAATATGTCGAATATGCGGGCCTCGTGAAGTTCGATTTCCTCGGACTCAAGACGCTGTCGGTACTCAAGAAAGCACTGGAAATGCTCGCCGATCGCGGCGTGGTGGTCGATCTCGACACGCTCGAATGGGACGACGAGGGCGTCTACAAATTGCTCCAGAAGGGCGACACGGTCGGCGTGTTCCAGCTCGAATCCGAAGGGATGCGGCGCACGCTGGCGGCGGTCCGGCCATCCAATTTCGGCGACATCATCGCGCTCGTCTCGCTCTATCGGCCGGGCCCGATGGACAATATCCCGATGTTCGGCGCGCGCAAGAACGGGCGCGAGCCGATCGAATATCCGCATCCGCTGCTCGAAGGCATCCTGTCCGAAACCTACGGCATCTTCGTCTATCAGGAACAGGTGATGCAGGCCGCGCAGGTGCTGGCCGGCTACAGCCTGGGCCAGGCCGATTTGCTGCGCCGCGCGATGGGCAAGAAGATCAAGGCGGAGATGGACGCGCAGCGCGCCGGCTTCGTCGAAGGCTGCAAGACGGTCAACGGCATCGAGGCGGCCAAGGCCAATGAGCTGTTCGACTTGATCGACAAGTTCGCCGGCTATGGTTTCAACAAGAGCCACGCCGCAGCCTATGCACTGCTCGCCTATCATACCGCCTGGCTCAAGGCGCATTATCCGCACGAATTCTACGCCGCGTCGATGTGTTACGACATCCACCTGACCGACAAGCTGGCGATCTTCGTCGACGACATGCGGCGCATGGGGGTGGGCTGCCTGCCGCCCGACATCAATGCGAGCATCGCCGACTTTTCGGTCGAGGAGACGAAAGACGGGTTCGCCGTGCGTTACGCGCTGGCTGCGCTGAAGAGCGTCGGCGAGGGCGCGATGGAGCGACTGGTCGCCGAGCGCGACGCGCAGGGTCCGTTCAAGGGAATCGACGACTTCGCCCACCGCGTCGACCCGCGGGCGCTCAACAAGCGGCAGCTCGAGACGCTGGCCGCGGCAGGGGCGTTCGACAGTTTCGATCTCAACCGCGCCGGGATCTTCGCCTGTGCCGAGACGATCCTCGCCACCGCGGCGCGGGTCAACGACCAGAAGGTCAGCGGGCAGCACGGCCTGTTCGGTGGCGAGGATGCCAAGGAGCCGCCGATCCGCCTGCCTTTGTCGGCACGCTGGGCGCTGGCGCAGCGCATGGAGCAGGAGAAGGAGGCGTTCGGCTTCTATTTCTCGGCCCATCCGGTCGACCGGCACGGCCATCTCGCGCGGATGCACGGCGCGCGCAGCTATGCGGCGCTGGGTGAGCTCGACATTCCCGATGACGGCACGCGGGCCGGGGCGACGATGGCCGCACTGGTCGAGGATGCGCGCTGGCGCACCTCGGCGCGCGGGCGTCGTTACATGATGGCGACCCTGTCCGATCCTTCCGGGCAGTTCGTGGCGACCTGTTTCGATGACGCGGTGGCCGCCGACCTGGAGGAGGCGGCGCGCAACGGCGGGTGCGGGATCATCACCGTCGAGCTGGATCGCCGGCCGGGCGAGGATTCGCCCCGTGTCTCGATCAAGCGGATCCAGCCGTTCGAGGCGCTGGCGACCAATGCACGCTTCGTGCTCGAGGCGGACATCGCCTCGCCCGAGGGAATGCTGACGCTGGCTGCCGCCTTGGCGGAAGCGCGCGGCGGGCGCGGCCAGGTGTGGGTCAATGCCGCCTTGCCCGATGGCGGATCGGCGCGCGTGCTGCTCGGACGCGATTTCCTGATCGACGGAGAGCTTGCCGCGAAGATCGAAGCCTTGCAGGATGTGCGCAACGTAGAGCTCAAGACCTCTGAGACGAGGTTGGCTCTGGTGAGTTAGTGGGCACGCGCTCACGGATGTGAATACTTGCGGAAGCCGGGCGCCCACCCCTCGGTCCCCTCCCGCAAGCGGGAGGGGAAGTATCAGATGCTCGGTGCCATGCAGGATTTCGCGCTTCGTGTGCCGCGGCTGATCGAGCACGCCGCACGCGAGCATGGCAGCCGCGAGATCGTCACCAGCTGGGCAGACGGCAGCGAGACCCGCACCGACTGGGCGGGCGTCGCCCGCGACGCGCGCAAGCTGTGCCAGGCGCTGGAGCGGCTGGGCTGCGGCAAAGGCGACCGGATCGGCACGCTGGGCATGAACCACAGCCGGCACCTCGTCTCATGGTATGGCGCGATCGGCATCGGCGGCGTGATCCACACGATCAACCCGCGGTTGTTCGACGAACAGCTGATCTACATCGCCAACCATGCCGAAGACCGCGTGCTGTTCTACGACAAGCAGTTCCAGCCGCTGGTCGACCGGTTGAAGCCGCACTGGACCAGCATCGAGCATTATGTCGTGTTCGACAGCGACGGGCCGGACGGTTTCGAGGCGCTGATCGCCGGCGAGGACGGCAATTACACCTGGATCGAGGGCGACGAGCGCGAGCCGTGCATGCTGTGCTATACCAGCGGCACGACGGGCAACCCCAAGGGCGTGCTCTACGAGCATCGTTCGACCATGATCCATGCCATGGCCGAGGTGGCGCCGGGGGTGTTCAACATCTCGGCCAATGCGGTTATCCTGCCGATCGTGCCGATGTTCCATGCCGCGGCCTGGGGTTTGCCCTTTGCGGGTGCGCTGGGCGGCGCGAAATTCGTCTATGCCGCGGTCAACAATGCCGATGTGCTGTGCCGGCTGATGAACCAGGAGAAGGTGACGCATTCGGCGGGTGTGCCGACGGTGTGGCTGGCGATGTTCCAGCACATCGACGCGACCGGCGAGGTGCCGCGCTATCTGGAGCAGGTGACGATCGGCGGATCGGCCGCGCCGCGCGCCATGATCGAGCGGATCATGGATATGGGCGTCACCGTCAAGCATCTGTGGGGGATGACCGAAACCTCGCCGATCGGCACGGCGGGTATGTATCCGCCGCACTTTGACGAGATGTCGAAGGACGAGAAGCTCGATCTCATCTCCCGCCAGGGGTCGGTGCCGTTCGGGGTAGAACTGCGCGTCATCGATGACGAGGGCAACGAGCAGCCGCGCGACGGGGTCAGTTCGGGACGCCTGCAGGTGCGCGGGCCGTGGGTGGTGAAGCGCTATTTCAAGGCCGATGCCGACGCGGTCGATGCCGATCAATGGTTCGACACCGGCGATGTCTCGGTGCTGCACCCCGACGGGACGATGCAGATCACCGACCGTGCCAAGGACGTGATCAAGTCGGGCGGCGAGTGGATCAGCTCGGTCGATCTGGAAAATGCCGCGATCGGCTGTGCCGGCGTCGGCGAAGCTGCGGCGATCGGCGTGTACCATCCCAAATGGGACGAGCGGCCGCTGCTGCTGGTGGTGCGCAAGCCGGGCAGCGCATTGACGGCCGAGGAGGTGATCGCGCATCTTTCCGGCCATGTCGCGAAATGGTGGCTGCCCGACGAGGTCGTATTCGTCGACGAACTGCCGCACACCGCGACGGGCAAGCTGCTCAAGACGGCGCTGCGCGAGCAATACAAGGCTTACCGGCTGGCCGGCGCAGCTTGAGCTTTCGGCTTGCGTTGGTCGCTGGAAACGCGGCAGACTAGTCGTTTATTTCTCGCGAGGGCGCATGGCCGAGGCCGATCCGATCATCTCCACCGCCGCTGACGGCACGGCCGCCGTCACCCTGCCTGCGCGGCCCGAGGGGCTGCGGCTCGACCCGAGGCAGACCGCGGTGGTCGTCATCGACATGCAGAACGCCTATGCCTCGGAAGGGGGCTATGTCGATCTCGCCGGGTTCGACATCAGCGGCGCGGCAGGCGTGATCGGCAAGATCGGCACCGTGCTGCAGACCGCGCGTGAGGCCGGCGTGCAGGTGATCTATCTGCAGAATGGCTGGGACAAGGATTATGTCGAGGCGGGCGGGCCGGGCTCGCCCAACTGGCACAAGTCCAACGCGCTGAAGACGATGCGCAAGCGGCCCGAACTGTCGGGCCAGCTGCTTGCGCGCGGCGGGTGGGACTATGAGCTGGTCGATGCGCTGAAACCCCAGCCCGGCGACATCACGCTGCACAAGACGCGCTATTCGGCCTTTTTCAACTCGCAGCTCGATTCGACGCTGCGCGCGCGCGGCATCCGCAACATCGTGTTCGTGGGCATCGCGACCAATGTCTGTGTCGAGAGCACGCTGCGCGACGGTTTCCACCTCGAATATTTCGGAGTCATGCTGGAGGATGCCACGCACCATCTCGGCCCCGAGGCGATGCAGCAGGCAACCATTTACAATATCGAGAAATTCTTCGGCTGGGTGTCGACCGTCGCGGATTTCTGCGGCAGCTTCGGCCAGTCGCCCAAGGAGTAAGATCATGCCCTTCGAACCGATCAACCCGCCGCAATTCCCCACCCCGATCGCGCCCTATTCAGCCGGCGCCAAGGCAGGGAACACGGTCTATGTCTCGGGCGTGCTGGCGCTGGGCGAGGGCGGCGTTGTGTTGCATGTGGGCGACGCGGCGGCGCAGACGCGGCATGTGCTCGACGTAATCAAAATCACGTTGGAGGCGGCCGGGGCGACGCTGGAGGACGTGGCGATGAACCACATCTTCCTCAAGGATCTCGGCGATTATGCCGCGTTCAACGGCGTCTATGCCGAGTATTTCCCGGGCGCCAAGCCGGCGCGCTATTGCATCAGGTGCGATCTGGTGAAGCCCGACTGCCTCGTCGAGATCGCATCCGTGGCGCACATCTCGTGACGCTGCCCGCGAGGGGGGCCTGATGCCCGAAACCGCCGGCCTCTATTACGAAGAACATGGCAGGGCGGACGGTGTCCCGCTGATCCTTTCGGCCGGCCTGGGCGGTTCGGGCAATTACTGGCTGCCCAATCTCGACGCACTGGCCCGTTATCACCGCGTGGTGCTGTACGACCATCGCGGCACCGGGCGCAGCGACCGCGCGCTGCCTGAGCACGTCACCGTTGCGCAGATGGGCGAGGATTTGCTGTCGCTGATCGACGGACTAGGTGTCGAGCGCGCGCATGTCGTCGGCCATGCCGCGGGCGGTGTTGCCGGCCTCGCACTGGCACTCAAGGTGCCGGAACGGCTGGACAAGCTGGTGCTGGTCAACGCCTGGTCGCGGCTCGACCCGCATTTCGCGCGCTGCTTCGATACGAGGCTGTCTCTGCTGCGCGACAGCGGGCCGCGTGCCTATATCCATGCCCAGCCGTTGTTTCTCTACCCCGCGACGTGGATCTCGGCCAATTTCGAACTGCTCGACGAAGAGGAAGAGGTGCATCTGGCGCATTTCGCCGGGGCCGAGTCCTATGAAAAGCGCATCGCCGCGCTGCGCTCGTTCGATGTCGATGCGCGGCTCAACAGCGTGCAGGTGAAGACGCTGGTCATAGGAAGCGCCGACGACATGCTGGTGCCGATCACCTCTTCGCAGCGGCTCGCCGAGGGCATCCCTGGCGCCGCGCTGGCGACGATGGCGTGGGGCGGGCATGCCTGCAACGTCACCGACGCAGTGCAATTCAACAAACTCGTTCTCGATTTTCTCAGGAGCTAAGCCCATGCAAGTCGGCGTTTTCGTGCCCATCAACAATAATGGCTGGCTGATCTCGGAGAACGCGCCGCAGTACAAGCCGTCGTTCGACATGAACAAGCAGATCGCGCTCAGCGCCGAGAAGCACGGGCTCGACTTCCTGCTCTCGATGATCAAGCTGCGCGGCTTCGGCGGCAAGACAGAATTCTGGGAATATGGCCTGGAGAGCTTCACGCTGATGGCCGGACTCGCGGCGGTGACCGAGAAGATCAAGATCTACGCTACCTGCCCGACGCTGGTCATTCCTCCCGCCTTCGCGGCGCGGATGTGCAACACGATCGACTCGATCAGCCACGGGCGCTTTGGGCTCAACCTGATCACCGGCTGGCAGCGCCCGGAATATAGCCAGATGGGCATGTGGCCGGGCGACGAGCATTTCCGCAACCGTTACCAGATGCTCGACGAATACGCCCATATCCTCCGCGAATTGTGGGAAAAAGGCGAGAGCGACTTCAAGGGCGACTATTACAAGATGGACGACTGCCGGGTGAAGCCGACCCCGCAGGGTGACATGAAGATCATCTGCGCCGGCTCGTCGGACGAGGGCCTCGCCTTCTCGGCGAAATGGGCCGATTACGCGTTCTGCCTCGGCAAGGGCGTCAATACGCCGACCGCTTTCGCGTTCAACAATGATCGCCTCGCCCAGGCCACGGCCAAGACCGGGCGCGATGTCTCGGTGTTTGTGCTGGTGATGGTCATCGCCGCCGAGACCGATGAGGACGCAATGGCCAAATGGAAGTCGTACAATGACGGCGTCGATCTCGAGGCAATCGCCTGGCTCGCCAACCAGGGCGCGGCCGACAAGCACAATCCCACCACCAACGTCCGTCAGCTCGCCGCACCGGAAGGGGCGGTGAACATCAACATGGGCACGCTCGTCGGCAGCTATGAGAGCGTCGCGCGCATGCTCGACGAGATGGCCGAGGTACCGAATACAGGCGGCGTCCTGCTGACCTTCGATGACTTCATCCAGGGCGTCGAGGATTTCGGGACCAAGATCCAGCCGCTGATGAAATGTCGTGCCGGCGTGAAGTCCGCCTAGAACAACTCGCCCTGCGGCCCCCGCGGGGGCCGGAACAGGTCAGTGCGAAGCTGGATTCGCTCGCCGTTGAAGCCGTGCTTGCGGCACGCGATGCGGAAGCGCGTGCGCAACAGTTCGGCCCAGGGGCCGCTGCCGCGCATGCGCGAGAAGAATTCCGGATCGTTGTCACGGCCGCCGCGCAGCGAGCTGATCGTCGCCATGACCTTGCTCGCCCGGTCGGGGAAATGTGTGTCGAGCCAGGCACGGAACAAGGGCGCAACCTCCCATGGCAAGCGCACAGGCAGGAAGAACGCGCCGCACGCGCCGGCCTCGGCGGCGGCGGCGAGCAATTGCTCGATTTCCATGTCGGTGATGGCGGGGATAACCGGCGCAAGCGAGACGTAAGTCGGAATGCCGGCCTCTGACAGCTTCCTGACCGCGGCAAGCCGGCGCAAGGGGGCGGGCGCGCGCGGCTCGATCGTCATCGCCACTTTCGGCTGCAGCGATGTTATCGATAGCGCGACGCAGGCGAGACCCTTCGCCGCCATCGGCGCGAGCAGATCGATGTCACGGGTCACGCGGTCGGACTTGGTGGTGATGGTCAGGGGATGGTCATGTTCCGCCAGCACCTCGATACAGCCGCGCGTGATGCGCCATCGATCCTCGATGGGTTGATAGGGATCGGTGTTGGTACCGAAGGCGATTGGCGCCACGACATAGCCCTTCTTGCCGAGTTCGGCGCGCAGCAGGGTAGGCGCGTCGGGTTTGGCAAACAGCTTGGTCTCGAAATCGAGGCCCGGCGACAGATCATGATAGGCATGGCTCGGCCGTGCGAAGCAGTAGATGCAGCCATGCTCGCAGCCACGATAGGGGTTGATCGAGCGGTCGAAACCGACATCGGGCGAAGCGTTGCGGGTGATGATCGTGCGGGGATGTTCGACGGTCACCGTGGTGCGCAATGGTGGTGCCTCACCATCAAGCGACTCGCGTTCATCCAGCCAGTCGCCATCCGCCTCGCGCGCGGGCAGGTTGAAGCGCACACTTGCATGATTCACCGTGGCGCCGCGAACGGGGCGAGTCTTGGCCATTGCCAGAAGCTAGGCGCTCTGATAGAACATAGCAAGAACATTGGAGGGTGCGATGGCAAGGATTTCCTATCTCGAACTGCCGGTGCGCGATGTCGCGTCGGAGAAGGCGTTTTACGGTGCAGCCTTCGATTGGGATTTCACCGACTTCGGCCCGGATTATGCCGCGACGATGACCGGCGACAGCGATCTCGGCCTGAACGGTGATGCCGCGCAATGGACCGCGCAATTGCTGCCCGTCATCCAGGTCGAGGATCTCGAAGATTCGCTGGAGCGCGTCGAACAGGCCGGCGGCACGATCACGCTACCGATCTTCGCCTTTCCGGGCGGCCGTCGCTTCCATTTTCGCGATCCGGCGGGGCACGAGCTGGCGGCGATGCAGCCCGACTGAGCGCTTCTTCAGCTCTCGCGCAGGCGCGGCATCAGCTCGACGAAATTGCAGGGGCGGTGCCGACTGTCGAGTTGGTCGCGCAGGATGCCGTCCCAGCCATCCTTCACCGCGCCGGTCGAGCCGGGCAGGGCGAAGATATAGGTGCCGCGCGTGACGCAGGCGCAGGCACGCGACTGAACGGTCGAGGTGCCGATCGTCTTGTAGCTGAGCCAGCGGAACAGTTCTCCGAAACCAGGGATGGCCTTGTCCTGGACCCGTTCGATCGCTTCAGGCGTGACATCGCGTCCGGTGACGCCCGTGCCGCCCGTCGAGATGATGCAGTCGATGGCGGGGTCGTCGATCCAGCCGTGCAAGGTTGCGACGATCCGATCGACATCGTCGCGCAGGATCTTGCGATCGGCGAGGATGTGCCCCGCATCGGACAGGCGCGCGACGAGGGTATCGCCAGACCGATCGTCGGCGAGCGTGCGGGTGTCGGAGACGGTCAGAACGGCGATGCGGACCGGCAGGAACGCGGCGCTTTCGTCAATTGGCACTGGCGACTGCGGCGGGCGGGGTGTTGGCGCTGATCCGAACGGCGGTCGCGCCCGGCAGTCCCGGGAAACGCGGCCACAGGCCCTGCGACAGCGCGACGCGGCTCGGCGAAGCGGTGCGGCCGGTCTGGCCCTCATACATCCAGTAATTGCGCAGCACGGTGGTGACGTAACCGCGCGTTTCCCAATAGGGGATCGATTCGATGTAGAGCAGCGGGTCGCCGCCGTCGCGCACCTGGGTGTTCCACAGGCCGACGGGGGTCGGGCCGGCATTATAGGCGGCGATCACCTTGGGCAGCAGACCGCCGGTGAACGGCTGGTCGCGCAGCTGCTCGAGATAACTCTGGCCGACCTCGAAATTGGTACCCGGACGGCTCAGCGACGAACGATCGAATGCGCGGCCCTGCTTGCGCGCGATATCGGCCGCAGCGACCGGCCGTACCTGCATCAGGCCATAAGCGCCGGCGGCGCTGACCACATCGGTGCGGAAGTTCGACTCCTGCAAGGTGTGGGCGAAGACCAGCGCGCGATCGACGCGCCAGCCACCGTCAGGCGTCCAGTTGGGCGCCGGGAAACGTGCCTCGACCGGCGGCGAAACGCCGGCCGGCCCGTAGTGCGACAGCCATACCAGCGTGCTCGGCAGGCTCAACGCCTCGGTGAAGCGGACCAGCGACGGATATTCCGACGGGTCGCCGATCTTCGCTTGCTGGCGGATCACTGCATCGGCGAGGCCGGTCTCGCCGATCTCGACCAGCGCCGCCGCGACGCGGATATTGGGGCGCCGCGCGAGCGACTGCCAGTCGCCGGCGAGGAACGTCGCCGCAGCGCTGTGCGGCGTGTCCTTGATGCCCAGCGCCTCGCGCGCCAGCAGGCCGTAGAAGGTTTCGCGATATTGCGCCGCGCTCTTGAGGCGCGCCTCGACCTGATTGGGGCGGCCACAGGCCATGTCGGCGCGCGACGCCCAATAAAGCCCGCGGGCGCGCAGTTCGATATCGCTGGCGCGCGCGGTCACCGACTCGAAGCCGGCACCCGCGGCGGCGCAATCATGCTGGCGCCACGCGGCGAGCGCGCCGACCCAGTCGCCCTGCACCGCCCAGTCGCCGGTGCCCTGCGAAGCTTTCCGTGCCATGGCGCGCGCATTATTGTCGTCGCCCGACAGAAAATACATCCAGGCGACCTTTTGCTGCCATTCGGTCAGCGCTTCCGACGAGAGGTTGGCGGTGCTTTCGAGCACGGCCTGGGCGGAGGCACCGTCATCTGACTTGATGAAGGCCTGCATCCTCAGTGCGAGCTCCGCGCCGACCAGATCGCTCTTGATCGTGCGGGTGCGCGCGCGCGTCGGCGCGCCATCGATCCAGCTCAGGGCATGCGTCGCGGGGAGCGGCGGCAGCCCGACGGCGCCGCGTGATGCCGCGAGCGTCGCCACCTGCTGCGCCTGGGGCAGCTCCGGCGCCTCGGCGAGCAGTCGCACCAGCGGATCGAGATCGGCCTTGGGCGAGCCCTTGGCGGTGAGCAGCTCGGCACGGGCGATGGCGTGCAGCGGTCCCGGCTTCATCGCGTCGAGTTGCAGCTGGGCATCCTGCCAGCGCTGGTCGCGAATGCTCTGAAAGACGGCGCGATAGCCGGCACGCTGCTCGGCATCGAGCTGCGCCGGAATCGCCGAGGAAACCGCGGCGGGCGCATAGTCGGCCGGTGCGGCATGCGCCGCGAGCGGCATCAGTGCGACGGTAGCGGCGAGGAGGAGTTTCGCTTTCACGTCTGAAGGCCCCCGATCAACAATTGCAAATCGCGCCAGGCGTCGGCCTTTTGCGCCGGTCGTTCGAGCAGGAAGCGAGGATGAAAACTTGCCACCGCCTCGACCGTTACTGCCTTACTCCCACCCGTAAGGTTAACGACACGTAAACTTTCCCGGGCCGGCGCGACGTCTGCCCCAAGCAGCGCACGGCTCGGCGCATTACCCAGCAACAGCACCCGTTTCGGCCCGGCGAGCGCGATGTGATGGCGGGCAATCTCGCCGAGGCGTTCCTCGATATCCGGCGCGATCCGGCCGGTCATCGGGCGCTTCGCGCACAAGGGGACGAGGTGGATCGAGGCGCGGCTGTGCCCGATCGCCGCCAGCATGCGGTCGAACAGCCGTCCTGCCGCGCCGCCGAGCAGGGTGCCGGCATCGGCATCCTCACGCTCGGGCAGGTCGACCAGCACCAGCAACGGCGCTTCGACCGGCCCTTGCGCGGAGACGATGGCGCCGGGCCAGGAGGCCTCCGGTGCGGCATCGCTCGCCCGCCAGGCGAGAAAAGCGTCGAGCGTGTCGGGGAGCTTCGGCACGGGCAGCGCCTCGGCAACGGCGGCAGCAGCACCGCGCGCCACATCGGGCCGGGCAGGGGCGACGATCGCGGCCAGCCAGTCGCGCGGTGTCTCGTCGACCGACGCATCGACGCCTGCGTCGATCCACCAGTCGATCGCGCTCGTCGCGGCACTGTGCCAATCGTAATTCTGGTTTGCCCCCATAAGCGATCGTTAGAGTCGCATGTTGACGCGGCGGTCAATTCGCTGGCACGCGGCTAAGGACAGACCGAGGCAGGGACGCGACGACAGGTTGGCGCGCGTCCCGTTGGGAGACGAACATGAGCGAACGCGAGTCCATGCCCTATGACGTGGTCGTGGTCGGCGGCGGCCCTGCCGGCCTGTCGGCGGCGATCCGGTTGAAGCAGTTGGCCAATGAGGCGGGGTCCGAATTGTCGGTCTGCGTGCTCGAAAAGGGCTCCGAGATCGGCGCGCATATCCTGTCCGGAGCGGTGATCGATCCGCGGGCGCTCGACGAGCTTATTCCCGACTGGCGCGACAAGGGCTGCTCGCTCGCTGAGGTGCCGGTCAACGACAACCAGCATTGGGTGCTGACGAAGCGCAAGCGTTTCGGCATGCCGCACATCATCGCGCCGCCCTTCATGCACAACAAGAACACCTATACCGGCAGCCTGGGCAACCTATGCCGCTGGCTCGCCGGGCAGGCGGAGGAGCTCGGCGTCGAGATCTTCCCGGGCTTCGCCGCGGCCGAGATCCTGTTCAACGACGATGGCTCGGTGAAGGGCGTCGCGACCGGCGACATGGGCGTCGCCCGCGACGGTACGCACAAGCCGGATTATCAGCCCGGGCTCGAACTGCACGCAAAATACACCTTCTTTGCCGAGGGTTGCCGGGGCCACCTGACAAAGGAAATTATCCGCACCTTCGATCTGGCGAAGGACAGCCAGCCGCAGGTTTACGGCCTCGGCATCAAGGAATTGTGGGATATCGATCCCGAACTCCATGCGCCGGGGCGGGTGATCCACACCCAGGGCTGGCCACTGTCGGAGAGCGGCTCGAACGGTGGCGGTTTCCTCTATCACCAGGCTAATGGCCAGGTCGCGCTCGGCTTCGTGACCTGGCTCAACTATGCCAACCCCTATCTGTCGCCGTTTCAGGAAATGCAGCGCTGGAAGACGCATCCGGCGATCGCCGAGATCCTGAAAGGGGCCAAGCGCGCCTCCTACGGCGCGCGCGCGATCAGCGATGGCGGATTGCAGGCGATGCCGAAACTGGCGTTCGCGGGCGGCGCGCTGATCGGCGACAGCGCCGGCTTCCTCAACGTGCCGCGCATCAAGGGCACCCACACCGCGATGAAGTCGGCGATGATGGCGGCCGAAGCGGCGTTCGCCGCGGTGCAGGCCGGGCGGAGCGGCGACGAACTCACCGCCTATCCGGAAAGCTTCGAGACGAGCTGGGTGCGCAAGGAGTTGTCGATCGTGCGCAACGTGTTGCCGCTGGTCGAGAAGTTCGGCGATTCGCTCGGCACGTTGCTCGCCGGCGTGGCGATGTGGTGCGAATATCTCGGGATCAAATGGCCCTTCACGATGAAGCATCACCCCGACCACAAGAGCCTGTGGCGCAAGGACCAGGTCCAGCCGATCGTCTATCCCAAGCCCGACGGCGTACTGACCTTCGACCGCCTGTCCTCGGTGTTCGTCTCCAACACCAATCACGAGGAGGACCAGCCGGTCCATCTGACGCTCAAGGACCCCGACATCCCGGTAAAATTCGACCTGCCGATGTATGACGAGCCGGCGCAGCGTTATTGCCCGGCCGGCGTGTACGAGATCGTCGGGCAGGAAGAGGGCGATCCGAAGTTCGTGATCAACGCGCAGAACTGCGTCCACTGCAAGACCTGCGACATCAAGGACCCGACCCAGAACATCAACTGGGTCGTGCCGGAGGGCGGCGGGGGCCCGAACTATCCGAATATGTGAGGCGGATTGGTGTCCCGCCTCCTCCTTGCTCGTCACCCCGGACTTGTTCCGGGGTCCACCCTGCGGCTGGATCAGCGTTCGATGCTTAAGGCGCCGCGCTTGCGGCACGGTGGACCCCGGAACAAGTCCGGGGTGACGCTATTGCCTAGTGCATGGTGCACCGCATGATCGTCGAAACGGCACCCGCCAAGATCAACCTCGCGCTGCACGTCCGTGCGCGGCGCGCCGACGGCTATCACGAGATCGAGACTCTGTTCGCCTTTCTGCGCGATGGCGATGTGCTGACGCTGGCACCGGGCGCGCCCTCACTGACCATCATAGGTCCGTTTGCCGGCGACCTCGCAGCGGACGACGACAATCTCGTGCTGCGCGCCGTACGCGCCTACGCGACGACATTTGGCGTCACGGCGGCAGGCGCCTTCACGCTCGACAAGCGCCTGCCGGTCGCTTCGGGGATCGGCGGTGGATCGGCCGATGCCGCGGCGGCGCTGCGGGCGCTGGCGCGGCGCGACGGTATCCCGCTCGATGACCGGCGGCTGTTCGCGTGCGCCGCCGCGCTGGGCTCCGACGTACCGGCATGCCTGCTTGGCGTCACGGCGCTGGGCGCGGGCAGGGGGGAATTGCTCGATCCGCTCGACAGTATCGCGGGAACCGCAGTGCTGCTCGTCAATCCGGGCGTCGCGGTTCCCACCGCGAAGGTGTTTGCGGGATGGGGCGGGGTCGATCATGGGCCGATTCCTGCTGGTGGAACGCTGGACCGCGCACGGGCGGCGCGCAACGACCTGGAAGCACCCGCCCGGGCACTGGCCCCCGCTATCGATGACGTGCTCGCGGCGTTGCGAGGCACCGGCGAGCCGCTTCTCGTGCGCATGTCCGGCTCGGGCGCGACCTGCTTCGCCCTCTATGCCAATGACGCGGCTCGATCACGGGCTGCAGCGACGATCCGCGCTGCCCATCCCGGCTGGTGGTGTCTCGAATCGGTCCTCGCGTGACACTTTGCCGTATCGTATCGGGACGCTGACCCATGCCGCAGAGACCCCGCAGGAGGAGAAGCATGACTGGCACCACTCTTGCTCATGAAGCGGGGAGCAGGTCCGCCGTCGCGTGCGGCGCGCCTGTCGATGGTCCGCGGTTCCCCCGCGCGTCATCCCCCCATGAGGGCGGCAGGTTTCCCCCTGTCGCCCTTTTGCTTGGCGCATGACCGAGCCGCGCTTCATCCCGGGCCATGCCGGCGGTATCCTGCTGATCTGCGATCACGCCTCCAACGCGGTGCCGATGGGAATCGATCTCGGTATCGATCCCCAACTGCTCGACAAGCATATCGCGATCGACATCGGCGCAGGCCCGGTGACCGAGGCGCTGGCGGCCCGGCTGGGCGCGCCGGCGGTCCTCGCCACCGTCTCGCGCCTGGTGATCGACCTGCACCGCCAGCCCGACCATCCCGGGCTGATGCCGCATGTCAGCGACGGCCACATCATCCCCGGCAATGAACACGCCGATCGCGACGAGCGCATCGCGCGCTTCCACCGTCCCTACCATCATGCCCTGTCGAGCACGATCCGCGAGACGACGCCGACCCTGCTTGCCTCGATCCACAGTTTCACGCCGCGCCTCGAACAGGGCGGGACGGCGCGCCCCTGGGAGATCGGCATCCTGTCCAACCGCGATCGGCGCGCCGCCGATCTCGCGGTGGCGTTGTTTCGTGAGGCTGGCATACCGACCGGCGACAACGAACCCTATTCGGGCCGCGCGCTCAACGCGACGCTCAACCGCCACGGCGAGGCCAACGGCATCGCCAGCCTGGCGATCGAAATCCGCAACGACCTGATCGGCGACGACCATGGCGTCGCGCGCTGGTCGGACATTCTCGCGCCGATTCTGGAAAGCATACGTAATAGTCTTGCGCAAAAGGGCTCTTCCGCGACATAGGCGCGCGCATGACACGCTCCTTCGACAAGTCCCGCCTGCCCAGCCGTCACGTCTCGGTCGGCCCCGAACGCGCCCCGCATCGCAGCTATTATTACGCGATGGGGATTTCCGAGGAGGATATCGCCAAGCCGTTCGTCGCGCTGGCCAGCGCCGGCAATGACAGCGCGCCGTGCAACACCACGCTCGACGCCCAGGCCGATGCGGCCCGCGGCGGGGTGATCCAGGCCGGCGGCATGCCGCGGCGTTTCAACACCATCACCGTCACCGACGGCATCGCGATGGGCCATCAGGGGATGAAATCCTCGCTGGTCAGCCGCGAGGTGATCGCGGATTCGGTCGAGCTCAGCGTGCGCGGGCATTGCTACGACGCGCTGGTCGGCTTTGCCGGCTGCGACAAGTCGCTCCCAGGCATGATGATGGCGATGCTGCGGCTCAATATCCCGTCGATCTTCGTCTATGGCGGCTCGATCCTGCCCGGGCGGTTCCACGATCGCGACGTCACCGTGGTCGATGTGTTCGAGGTCGTCGGGCGTTATGCCGCCGGCGCCTGCCCGCTGTCCGAGGTCCACGAACTCGAAAAGGTCGCCTGTCCGGGTCACGGCGCGTGCGGCGGCCAGTATACCGCCAACACCATGGCCTGTGTCGGCGAGGCGATCGGCCTGTCGCTGCCCAATTCGAACATGGTGCCGGCGCCCTATTCGACGCGCGAGCAGATCGCGGTCGCAGCCGGTGCCCAGGTGATGGAACTGCTCGCCGACAATATCCGCCCGCGCGACATCTGCACGCGCGAGGCGTTCATCAACGCGGCCCGCGTCGTCGCGGCGACCGGGGGCTCGACCAACGGCGCGCTGCATTTGCCCGCCATGGCGCATGAGGCGGGCATCTCGTTCGACCTGTTCGACGTTGCCGAGGCATTCAAATCAACGCCTTACATCGCCGATCTGAAACCGGGCGGTAAGTACGTCGCCAAGGACATGTACGATGCCGGCGGCGTCTACATGCTGATGAAGACCCTGCTCGCCAACGACCTGCTCGACGGCAATTGCCTGACGGTGACCGGCAAGACGCTGGGCGAAAATATCGACCAGGTGACGTGGAACCCCGACCAGAAGGTCATCTATGACGTCAAGGCGCCACTCTCGCCGACCGGCGGCGTCGTCGGCCTGCGCGGTACCCTGGCGCCCGACGGCGCGATCGTGAAGGTCGCCGGTATGCACCGCCTCGTGTTCGAGGGGCCGGCGCGGGTGTTCGAATGCGAGGAAGACGCTTTCGCCGCGGTCGAGCAGCGCGAGATCCTCGAAGGCGAGGTGGTCGTGATCCGCTACGAAGGCCCCAAGGGCGGCCCCGGCATGCGCGAGATGCTGTCGACGACCGCCGCGCTCTACGGCCTCGGCATGGGCGAGAAGGTCGCGCTGATCACCGACGGGCGCTTTTCGGGCGCGACGCGTGGTTTCTGCATCGGCCATGTCGGCCCCGAGGCCGCCGAGGGCGGGCCGATCGCGCTGGTCGAACAGGGCGACACGATCCGCATCGACGCCGAGGCAGGCACGATCGACCTGCTGGTCGCACCGGAAATCCTCGCCGAACGTCGCGCCAACTGGCGCCCACGCAGCAACGACTATCAGTCGGGGGCATTGTGGCGCTATGCGCAGAATGTCGGGCCGGCCTATAAGGGGGCGGTCACGCACCCCGGAGCCGGCGCCGAAACCCATGTCTACGCGGATATCTAGCGTAATTTTGCTTCCCCTGTTGCTGGCCGCGTGCGGCGAGCGGACGACCGACCGCAATGTGCTGGCACAGGTCGAGACGCGGCAGCGCAACGATGCCGAGAATGACGGGCGGATCGTCTGTGCACAGCATGGTTCCGCTGACTACGCCCGCGTCTGCACCGTCGACCGGGTGAACGGCGCCGACGGCCTGGTGCTGACCGTCAGCCATCCCGACGGTTCGTTCCACCGCCTGCTGGTGACGAAGGACGGTCGCGGCGTGGTCGCCGCCGATGGCGCGGAGACCGCGGTCGTCACCGTTCTCGGGCCGGGGAGCATCGAGGTGGCGCTGGGCGGCGATCGCTACCGCCTGCCGGCGACGGTGAAGGGCGCCGCGGCGCACGGTTCATGACGCCCCTTGCCGGAACGCCGGTGCTCACGGTCGCGACGATGCGCGCGGCTGAAGCCGAAGCCATTGCGCGTGGTGCGACGGTCGACACCCTGATGGATCGTGCCGGCCATGCCGTCGCCGAGGCCGTGTGGCGGCTCGGCGGCGGCTCGGCGGTGCTCGTGCTGTGCGGGCCGGGCAATAATGGCGGCGACGGCTATGTCGCGGCGCGCGCGCTGGCCGAGCGCGGTATCGCCGTGCGCGTTGCCGCCGCCGGCGAGCCCCGCACCGACGCGGCCAGACAGGCGCGCGCCGCGTGGACTGGCCCCGTTGATGCGTTGGCGGACGCCGCGCCGGCGCCCGTGCTGCTCGACGCGCTGTTCGGCACCGGCCTGTCGCGCCCGCCGGGCGAGGAGATTGCCCGGCCTTTGCGGCGGCTGGCAGACGCGGCCCGCCTGTCTGTCGCGATCGACCTGCCGAGCGGCGTCGGCACCGATGACGGCGCGGTCCTGGGCATCTTGCCGGATTTCGACGTCACGCTCGCGCTGGGTGCCGCCAAGCCCGCGCACCTGTTGCAACCCTCGGCGCGGCATTGCGGCACCGTGCGTGTCCTGGACATCGGTGTGCCCGTCGCCGCCGGCGATATCGTCATCGCACGCCCAACGCTGGCCGCGCCCGATGCCGATGCGCACAAATATAGCCGCGGCATGGTCGCGGTGATCGGCGGCGCAATGCCCGGTGCCGCGGCGCTGGCCTCCGAGGCGGCGCTACGATCGGGTGCCGGCTACGTGCTGTTGCTCGGCGAGGACGCGGAGCATGTGCCGCATGCGATCGTCCGCAAGTCCTGGAGCCCCGACGCCCTCACCGAGAAGCGTATCGGCGCCGTCCTCGTTGGTCCTGGCCTGGGGCGCGACGGCGATGCCGCGGCGAAGCTCGATGCCGCCATCGCCAGCACCCACCCGCTGGTGATCGATGGCGACGCCCTCCATTTGTTGGGCGATCGCCGCCTCGGCAAGGTGTCCCGCCGCACCTCAGTCACCGTGCTGACGCCCCATGCCGGGGAATTCACCAGCATGTTCGGCAAGGTCGAGAACAAGGCCGACGCAGCGCGCACCGCCGCGCGCCGGGCAGGATGCTTCGTCGTCTTCAAGGGCGCCGACACGGTGATCGCCGCGCCCGATGGCCAGTTGCGTTTCGCCGAGGCGGCAAGCGGGTGGTTATCGACCGCGGGCACCGGCGATGTGCTGGCAGGAACGATCGCCGCCATGCTGGCAGGCGGGCAGGGCACGCCGCTCGACCGGGTGGCCGCCGGCGTCTGGCTCCATGCCGAGGCCGCGCGCCGGCTTGGCGGTGCTTTTCTGGCGGATGACCTTGCTTTCGCGCTGACGGCTGCCAGAGCCTCCCTATGAACGACACCATCCTGCGCATCGCCGGCCGTGGCGACGGCGTGACCGCCGATGGCCGCCATGCGCCCTTCGCCGCACCGGGCGACACGCTCACCGCCGATGGCGTCGTCGTGCCCGGGCCGCACCATGCCGTGCCGCCATGCCGTCATTTCCCGATTTGTGGCGGATGCCAGCTCCAGCATCTCGATGACGAGAGCTATGCCGGCTTCATTGGCGACCGGGTCGCCGGCGCGCTCGCCGCGCATGGGCTGACCACCGAGATCCGCGCAGCCTTGCTGTCGCCGCCGCGCACCCGCCGCCGCGCCGCCCTGCAGGCCGAGATGACCGGCGGGCGCGTACGCATCGGGTTCAGCGAGGGCGCGAGCCATGCGCTGGTCGATCTCGAGGAATGCTGGGTGCTGACGCCCACCCTGTTCGCGCTGATCGCGCCGTTGCGAAAGTTGCTCGGCGGGTTGATGAAACCGAAGCGCCGCGTGCGTCTGCACCTCGCCGAGGCGGATCAGGGGCCGGAGCTGCTGATCGAGGGCATCGCCGCCGAAGGCCTCGCCGCCGCCGAGGCGATCACTGCCTTCGCCCAGCGCAACGGCGTTGCGCGCATTGCGATCGACAATGGCATGGGCCCGGAGACTCGCTGGGAGCCCGAACCTGTTACCGTCACCCTGGGGGGCGTGCCGGTGCCATTGCCCTATGCCGCATTCCTCCAGGCCACCCGCGAAGGCGAGGCCGCGCTGGTCGATGCCGTGCGCCTTGCGATCGGCAATGCCGGCACCATCGCCGACCTGTTCGCCGGGCTCGGCACCTTCGCTCTCGCTTTGCCGGGGCGGGTTTACGCGGCAGAAGGCGCGCGCGACCCGACCGGCGCGCTGAAATCGGCCGCGGCGCTGGCCGGACGGCAGATATTCGCCGACCATCGCGACCTGTTCCGCCGGCCGCTGACCAGCGAGGAGAGCAGCCGCTTCGCCGCGATCATACTCGATCCGCCCCGCGCCGGCGCCCGTGAACAGGTGCTCCAGCTCGCCGCCGCAACGACGCCGGTCATCGCCTATGTTTCCTGCAATCCCGGTACCTTCGCACGCGATGCCGAGATTCTGTATCAGGGCGGCTATACGCTCGACTGGATCCAGCCGGTCGGCCAGTTCCGTTGGTCGACGCATGTCGAGCTCGCCGCGCGCTTCAGTCGCTGACGCCCACCCCTTACGTCACCCCGGACTTGTTCCGGGTCCACTGTGCCGCACGTGAAGTGGTTGCGCGTTTGCGGAGCAGTGGATGCCGGAACCAGCCCGGCATGACGTCATTATGGGCGTTGCTCGCAAAAAGCGTACTGCTGCGAGCCCGAACCCATCGACTCAATCGACCGAAGGATAATCCGCGGCGATGAAATAAAGACCGTCGGGCGGCGCGTTCAGCCCCAAGGCGGCACGGTCGCGTGCTTCGAGTGCCGCGCTCATATCGTCCGGGGTCCATTTGCCCTGGCCGACCAGCGCGAGGCAGCCGACCATCGAGCGCACCTGGTGATGCAGGAACGACCGCGCCGAAGCGTAGACGATGATCCGATCGCCCTGTTTATCCACATCGAGCCGGTCGAGCGTACGTAGCGGGCTGTCGGCCTGGCAATGCGCCGAACGGAAGGTGGTGAAATCATGCCGACCGACCAATCGCGCGGCCCCTTGGGCCATGGCGTCAGCATCCAGCGGCGTTGCCAACCGCCAGGCGAGTCCCGCCTCGAACGTCAACGGCGCGCGGCGCGTGACGATGCGATATTCATAATGTCGGCCGAGGCAGGAAAAACGCGCATGCCAATCGTCGGGCACGATCTCGCAGGCGAGGATGGCGATCGGCGCCGGGCGCACCAGTGCGTTGAGTGCCTCGCTCAACCGGAACGCGGTAATCGGCCGCGTGATATCGAGATGCGCGCGCATCGCGGTGGCGTGAACGCCCGCATCGGTCCGTCCGGCGGCGTGGACGGCGACCTGCTCGCCGGTGATCTTGCGAACGGCGATCTCGATCGCCTCCTGCACGCTCGGACCATGCGACTGGCGCTGCCAGCCCATGAACGGGCGGCCGTCATATTCGATCGTCAGCGCAAAGCGTGTCACGCGAGCTGCGTGCCGGCGGGCAAGGCAAAGCCGCGTAACAGCTCGGCTGACGTCATGACGCCGCGGCCGGCGCGCTGCAGCGAGGTCGGGCGGATCAGGTCATCGCCGGTGGCGATGCCGAGCCCGTCGTCGACCACCGTTCCCGGCGCGCCCGAACCCGGCTCGACCACGGCGGAAAGCACCCGGATGCGTTCGCCATTGATCTCGAAGAACGCGCCCGGTGCCGGATTGAACGCGCGGACCTGCCGCTCGATCGCAATCGCCGGCTGGCCAAAATCGATCTTCGCCTCGGCCTTGTCGACCTTGCTGGCATAAGTGACACCCTCGTCCGCCTGCGCCATCGGCGGATAGGCACCCAGATCGGCCAGCACGGTGACCATCAACCGAGCGCCCATCGCGCTCAATTCGGCGGTCAGGTCGCCGGCAGTCTTGCCCGCGATCGGCGTCGTCTCCTCAAGCCGGATCGGTCCCGTATCGAGCCCGGCCTCCATCTGCATAATGTCGACGCCGGTCTCGACGTCGCCGGCGAGGATCGCGCGCTGGATCGGCGCAGCGCCCCGCCAGCGCGGCAGCAGCGAACCGTGCACGTTGAGGCAACCATGGCGCGACGCGTCGAGCACCGCACGCGGCAGGATCAGCCCGTATGCCGCCACGACGCCGATATCGGCGCGCAGCGTAGCGAACCGCATCTGTTCCGCCTCGTCGCGCAGCGTCGCCGGCGTGCGCACCTCGAGCCCGAGCGCCTCGGCGCGGCGCTGCACCGGGGACGGCGACAGCGTCTTGCCACGCCCGGCACGGCGCGGCGGCTGGCAATAAACCGCTATGACGTCATGACCGTGGTCGACCAGCGCCTGCAGCACCGGGACGGCGAAGTCGGGGGTTCCCATGAAGACGATCCGCATGCTCCCTCTCTCGCCGCTTGGCAGAGGGGTGCGCAACCCCCTATCTGTTCCCCATGGCATCTCCCGAGATCGAAGCATTGACCCAGGCGCTCGCGCGGCTACCCGGCCTCGGCCCGCGATCGGCGCGTCGCGCCGTCCTGCACCTGCTCAAGAAGCGCGAGGCGGCGCTGGGGCCGCTTCTCTCCGCGCTGACCGCAGTGGAGGAGCGCCTCGCCACCTGTTCGACCTGCGGCAATGTCGACACCACCGATCCGTGCGGCGTGTGCGCCGACCCGCGCCGCGACGCCCGCGCGCTGTGCGTGGTGGAGGAAGTGGCCGATCTCTGGGCGCTCGACCGCTCGCGCCTGTTCCCCGGCCGCTTCCATGTGCTCGGCGGCCGGCTGTCGGCGCTGGAAGGCGTGCGGCCCGAGGATCTGACCATCGATTCGCTGGTGCGCCGGATCGAGGCGGGCGGGATAGACGAGGTGGTGCTGGCGATGAACGCCACGCTGGAGGGCCAGACCACCGCCCACTATATCGCGGACCGCATCGAACGCTTCCCGGTGCGGGTTACCCAGCTGGCGCACGGCCTGCCGGTGGGCGGTGAACTCGACTATCTCGACGAGGGGACTTTGGCCCAGGCGCTGCGCGCGCGTCGACCTGTCGCTTGACGTCAGGCCTGACCTTTCCTAGCTCGCGGCCATGAGCCTGCTTGAAATCCTCGAAGTACCGCATCCCGGCTTGCGCGCCGTCGCCAAGCCTGTCGACACCGTCGATGAGGGCGTGCGCGACACGATCAACGACATGTTCGACACCATGTACGATGCGCGCGGCATCGGTCTCGCCGCGACGCAGGTCGGCATCGAGCGCCGCATCGTCGTCATCGACCTGCAGGAGCCGGAAGGCGAGGGCGAGGAAGCCAAGCCCGCGCGCCAGCCGCTCGCCTTCGTCAATCCCGAGTTGACTTGGCTCAGCGACGAACTCGCCAGCTACAATGAAGGCTGCCTGTCGATCCCCGAGCAATATGCCGAGGTCGAACGCCCGGCGCGCTGCCGGGTGAAGTGGCTAGACGCCGACGGCAAGGAGCATGAGCAGGACATGGACGGCTTGCTGTCGACGTGCATCCAGCACGAGATCGACCATCTCAACGGCGTCCTGTTCATCGACCACATCTCGCGCCTCAAGCGCGACATGGTGCTCAAGAAGCTCGCCAAGCAGCGCAAGGCTGCCTGAGCTACGAGGCGTCGGCTCCTTGGGTCACGCCTGTAGGCTTCGCGTAGAAGTCACCCTATTGAAACGATAATTGTCACGGCGCGTCACGCGCCCAAGTCCGTCATGCCGGACTCGTTCCGGCATCCACCCTTCCCCCAGAGAACAGGCCGCGGCTTTTGCGGGCCGGTGGACCTCGGAACGAGTCCGGGGGTGAGGGACAATGATGATCATCCGGCCGCCAACTCGATTCAACATCGGCGAAAATAATCGCAAGGTGAGGGCGGACGGCGCGCACTGCGTGCCGCACGCTCTTTCTCATTGTGGTTGAAACCGGGATTCACCTGCTAGCAGGTGGCGCCACCTGCTCAGCGTCCTGCTGACGCACCTGCTCGCCACCTGATAATTTGGATTTCGCACTGACGATCTTGTGTGAGGGTATTTCCACAAGCTACGAAAATAACTAGTTATATTTGATATAGGCTGCGGAAATGACAATGCGCAAAAAAGCCTCACCTGCAAAAGCAGGTGAGAGCAGGTGGCGACTCGCTCAGAACAGCCCATCGATCACCCCATCGACGATGCGGATATTCTCCGCTGCCGGCACGCGCGGCAGGCCGGGCATGGTCATGATCTCGCCGCAGATCGCCACGACGAAGCCGGCACCGGCGGCAAGCCGCACCTCGCGGACATCGACGACATGGCCGGTTGGCGCGCCCAGCTTGGCCGGGTCGGTCGAGAAGCTGTACTGCGTCTTGGCCATGCACACCGGCAAATGGCCATAGCCGGCCGCTTCCCACCGATCGAGCTGGCGACGGATCGAGGGTTCGGCCACCGCAGCTTCGGCGCGGTAGATGCGCGTTGCGACGGTGTTGATCTTGTCGAACAGCGACAGTTCGTCGCCGTAAAGGGGTGCGAACTGCGCGCTGCCCTGGTCGCATAGCGACGCGACATGCTGTGCCAGCATCTCCGCGCCCGCGCCGCCATCGGCCCAGTGCGTGCACATCACCGCCTCGGTGGCTTGCGCGGCAGCGATTTCGCGGATGACCTGGAACTCCTCTGCGGTGTCGCCGTCGAAGTGGTTGACCGCGACGACCACCGGCACGCCGAACTGGCGGATATTCTCGATATGGCGTGACAGATTGACGCCACCGCGCCGCACCGCCTCATGATCCGGCCGCCCGAGATCGGTCTTGGCCACCCCACCGTTCATCTTGAGCGCGCGTACCGTGGCCACGAGTACCACTGCCGCCGGCTTGAGCCCGGCCTGGCGGCATTTGATGTCGAAGAACTTTTCGGCGCCGAGATCTGCGCCGAAGCCGGCTTCGGTCACGACATAATCGGCCAGGCCGAGCGCGGTGCGGGTCGCGATCACCGAGTTGCAGCCATGCGCGATATTGGCGAACGGCCCGCCATGGATCAGCGCCGGATTGCCTTCCAGCGTCTGAACCAGGTTGGGCTTGATCGCCTGGGCGAGCAGCACCGCCATCGCGCCATCGGCCTTGAGGTCGCGCGCGGTGACGGGTCGCTTGTCGCGCGTATAGGCAACGACGATGCGCCCGAGCCGCGCTTCGAGATCCTCGAGATCGCGGGCAAGGCACAGGATCGCCATCACTTCCGAGGCGACGGTGATGTCGAATCCGGACTCGCGCGGATAACCATTGGCCGGGCCGCCGAGCGATTGGGCGATGTCGCGCAGCGCGCGGTCGTTCATGTCGAGCACGCGCCGCCACACGACGCGGCGCACATCGATATCGAGCGCGTTGCCCCAATGGATATGGTTGTCGATCATCGCCGCGAGCAGGTTGTGCGCCGTGGTGATGGCATGGAAATCGCCGGTGAAATGAAGGTTGATGTCCTCCATCGGCACCACCTGCGCATAACCGCCGCCGGTCGCGCCGCCCTTGGTGCCGAAGCACGGGCCGAGCGACGGTTCGCGCAGCGCGATCATCGTCTTGCGCCCGATGCGGTTGAGCGCATCGGCCAGCCCGACCGAGGTGGTCGACTTGCCCTCGCCCGCAGGGGTGGGATTGATCGCGGTGACGAGGATCAGCTTGCCCTGTTTCTCGGACACGGGGAGTCGTGACAGGTCGAGCTTCGCCTTGTGGTGGCCATAGGGTTCGATCGCCTCGGCGGGGATCGCAGCACGTGCGGCGATCGCGCCGATCGGCTGTAACGTGGCGGCGCGCGAGATCTCGATGTCGGTCAGCATGGCGGCGATTGGTAACGCGGGCACGGCCCACCGCAAGCCGCTTTGCCAAAACGGCGTGACGGTCTAGAAAGTTCGCCGAATGTTCTGTGTGAGGCGTGAATGGGCGGGATAACGATAGCGCTGGCGATGGTTGCCATACTCGTTGCGGGCCTGCTCGTCGGCTGGCTGCTCGGCGGCCGCGGCACAGCGCAGCTGCGCGCCGAGCGCGACGCCCGCACCGAGGAGTTCAAGCGCGCCATCGTCGACCTCGCTTCGGCCGAAGAACGCGCCCGCGCCGCCGAACAGTTGCGCGAGGAACTGGGGGCCTTGCGCGACGAACGCGACATCGCACGCTTGGAGAATATCGAGCTCAAGACGCTCGCCTCGGCCTTCGAGTCGCGCCAGAAGGAACTGCTCGAGGCCAAGGAGGCGATGGCGGGGCAGTTCGCCGAGCTGTCGGCCAAGGCGCTGGGCCAGGCGCAGGAGGTGTTCCTCAAGCGCGCCGACGAGCGCTTCCGCCAGTCGGAAGAGACCGCCGGGCAGAACCTCAAATCGATGCTCCAGCCGGTCAGTGATCGCCTGCTGCGTTACGAGGAAGCCGTCGGCAAGGTCGAGGCCGAGCGCAAGGGCGCGTTCAGCGAGCTGAAGGGCCAGATCGAGGCGATGCGCGTCGGCCAGGAAAAGGTCAGCAGCGAGGCCGCCAAGCTGGTCAACTCACTGCGCAACGCGCCGAAGTCGCGCGGGCGCTGGGGCGAGCAGCAGCTAAAGAACGTGCTGGAGACCTGCGGCCTGTCGGAGCACGCCGATTTCGCAACCGAAGTAAGCGTCAGCGACGACGAGGGCGGGCGGCTGCGCCCCGACGCGATCATCCGCGTGCCGGGTGGCCGGGCGCTGGTGATCGACGCCAAGGTGTCCCTGAACGCCTATCAGGACGCGTTCGGCGCGGTGGACGAGGCGGAGCGGCTCGTCGGCCTCGCCGCCCACGCCAGCGCGATGCGCGCCCATGTCAACGCGCTGGGCAACAAGGCCTATTGGAGCCAGTTCGCCGACGCGCCCGACTATGTCATCATGTTCG
>JAZJXZ010000029.1:0-59748 GCA_040390605.1 Pseudomonadota bacterium | reverse complement strand
CTCCCCAACCGGCCTAAAACCAAATTACGCAACGATCCCCTGAAGGGGAGGGGCTGTAGGTCGCGCTTCCCGAGATGTGGTATGACGCTAGCGATTGGCTTCGCGTGTCCGGACGCGGACGCCGTCGGCCACCTTGTCGCCCGGATAGAGGATGAGCCGGTCACCCGGCGCCAGGCCGCGCAGCAGCTGGGCCGACTGGTCGTTCATCTGCCCGAGCTGCACCGTCGTCGCCCTGGCACGGCCGTCCGCGCCGACGCGGAACACCTGCCAGTCGCTGCCGCTGCGGAACAGCGCGCCGACAGGGACCAGCACGACATCGCGCGCGGACCAGGTTTCGATCCGCACCGTGGCGCGAAAGCCGTGCCCGAGCCGCGCCCATGTGTCGGGCGCGCCGACCAGGTCGATGACGACGTTGACGCGCTGCTCCTCCACGCCGAGCGCGGAGATCTTGACGAAGCCATAGGGCTCGATCAGGCGCACGCGCCCCTGCAATGGGGTGTCGCCGCCCCAATCCTCGATCGACACGGCAGCGCCCGGGCGGACGCGGACGGCGTCGGACGAGAGCAGGTCGGTGACCATCTCGAGCTGTCGCGGATCGCCCAGCGCGACCAGCGGCGTGCCTGCCGCGACCGGGCGCTCGCTCTCCTGCGGCACGCTCAGGACATAGCCGGAGACCGGCGCGCGCACGTCGACCACGCCGCGGCCCGGGGCGGCGGTGTCGGGCGCGATCAGCCCGGCGCGGGCGGCGGCGATGCTCTCGCGCGCCGCGTTTTCCGCCTCCCTCGCGGAGCGCACGCCGGCGCGTGCGCGGTCGCGCGCCGCGCGCGCCTCGTCCAGCGCGGCGAGGGTGGCAAAGCCGTGCTGGTGCAGCTGCGCGATGCGGCCGAGCTGGCGATCGGCGAGCAGCAGCGCGGCATTCGCCTCGTCGACGCGCGCGCGCGCCGCCTGCTGCTGCGCGGACAGCGTGCGGATATTGGCCTCGATCTGCGCGACGGTGCGGGCATCGAGCGGCCCCGGCGACACGGGCTGGATGCGCGCGAGCACCGTCTTGCCCGCGACGACGTGCGCGCCGGGCTTGAGCGGGACGCGCAGCAGTTCGCCGGTGACGGGTGCCGAGACCATGTACAGGTCGCGCACGCGGGTTTCGGCGAGGTCGCTGACGGTGACCGACAGCGGCCCGCGCGTCACCTGCGCCATTTCCACCTCGACCGCGGGCTTGCGCGTCGCGACGACGATCGCGACGGCGAGGACCAGCAGGACGAGGCCGAGGATCAGCCGGGGACCGGTGACGAGCTTCTTCATCAGGGTCATTCCCTTGTCTTGAGCGCGCGCACGAGATCGAGCCGATCGACGCGACGATTGATGAGGAAGGCGGTGCCGACGGCCGCCGCCGCGACGACGAGCACGCCCTGACCGAACACGCGCGTGTCGATCACGAAAGGGATGGTGAACAGGTCGCTGTTGAAGCGGCTGCTGAGATAGCGCCACAGCGCGACCCCGCCGAGAATGCCGAGCGGCAGCGACAGCAGCACGAGCAAGGCCTGTTCACCGAGCAGGATGAAGGCGACCTCGCGGCGGCGGAAGCCCAGCACGCGCAGCGAGGCAAGGTCGCGCGCCTGCTCGGACAGGCTGATGCGCGCGCCGTTATAGACCACCCCCGCGACGACCAGCACGGCCAGCGCGCCATAGAACAGGGTCATCCTCCCGATATTCTCCTGGATGGTCGCGCGGATCGAGTGCAGCGCGGCGGCGCTCGAGCTGATCCCGGCGACCATCGGGCTTTGCTTCAGGCGCGCGCGGATGCGCGGCAGCTGACGTGCATCGACCGCGAGATAGGCGCCCGACAGGACGTCGCCTTCGCGCAGCAGCCGGTTGAGCATGGCGCGGTCGAGCGTCGCGCTGGCGCCGAACGGGCTTTCGAGCACGCCGACGACCGGCAGGCGCAGGACCGGCTGCTCGCCCTCGGTGACGCGAACCTCGATCGTGTCGCCGCGCCCGACGTGCAGCGTCTGCGCCATGCGGCCCGAAACGAGCGCGCCCCGTTGCGGCGGCGGAAGCGCATTGCCCTCCATGTCGATCACGCGCGCGAGGCTGCCCCGCGCCTCGACGCCGGACAGACCCTCGCGCATCGTGCGATGACCGGCGCGAAAGCGCGCCTCGGTGGCGCGGAACGGCTGGACCGCGATCACGCCGGGAATACGCTCGAGCTCGTGCAGCGCGTTGGCGTCGCGCGGTTCGGCGAAGGTGACGACGAGGTCCGCGCGGTTCGCCCCGCCGAAGCCGAGGCCGATCATGCGCTCGACGCTGGCCGGCGCGCTTTCGGTCGCGATGTAGAGCGCAAGCGCCGCGGCGAGCCCGAGGATCGACAGCGCGCTGCGCACCGGGCGGCGCAGCACGCCGCGCAGGATGATGCGCGACGGTTCGTCCGGGCCAAGCGCCGCGGCGAGATCGCCGACCAGCCGCCCGCCATAATCGGGCGGCGCCGGGGGGTGCATCGCCTCGGCCGGGGAGAGGCGCGCCGAGCGCCAGGCGGCGGTCGCGGCGCCGAACACCACCGGGACCAGGGTCGCCGCGGCGGCGATCAGATAGACGTCGAGTCCCGCGCGGAAGGTGAGGAAGGGGAAGGAATAGAAATGCTGGTAGACCGCGGCCAGCGCCCGGCCGAGCCAGATGCCGAGCCCGATCCCGAGCAGGAAGCCGCCGAGCGACAGCAGCAGCGCGAGCTGGACATAGTGAAGCATGATCGCCCGGCTGCGGAAGCCGAACGCCTTGAGCAGGCCGATGACCTCGCGCTCGGTGTCGACCAGCCGGGCGAGGACGATGTTGAGCAGGAAGGCCGCGACGAGCAGGAAGACCGGCGGCAGCACCACGGCCATGGTCCGCAGCTGATCGATTTCGCTGGAGATGAAACGGTCCGAGATCTGCTGCTTTCGGGTATAGGCGCCGACGCCGCCATAGGGCGCCAGCAGGACGTCGAGCCGGCGCGCCACGTCCTCGGGCACGATGCCGGGGGCGGTGCGGACGATCAGGTCGTTGAACGCCTGCTTGCGATCGAGCGCGGCGGCGAGCGGCTCGCGCTCCATCCACAAAATGCCGTAGCGCTCATTGTCGGGCACGATCTGGCCGGGCGCGAGCGCATAGATATATTCCGGGGACAGGACCGTGCCGACCAGCCTGAGATCGAGCTGCTTGCCATAGATCACCGCCCTGATCGGATCGCCCAGCCGCAGGCGCGCAGCCTGGGCGAAGGGCTCGCTGGCGACCACGTCGCGGGGATTGCCGGGCTCGGGAAAGCGGCCGCTGCGCAGGACGAGGCGGTCGAGCGCCGATCCCACCGACGGGGGCAGTGAATGGACGCGCGCCGAGACCGGTTCCGCGACATGCGCGACATCGAGCGTCGCATAGGCGGTGACGCGGCTGTCGGCGGCGGCCACGCCCGGGATGCGGCGAACCTGCGCCATCACCGCCTCGGGCGCGCGGACCAGCGGCGCGAACACGTCGGCGAAGCGGTAGCGGTCGTAATAATCGGCGCGCGTCGCCTCGAGCGAGCGGATCAGCCCGGCCGCCATCACCACCGTGCCGACGCCCGCGGCGATGACCAGCGCGATCGCCACGGACTGCGCGCGCAGGCGCCACAGGTCGCGCAGCAACTTGACCGTCAGCGTCGAGCCGAATCGCCTCACCAGCTCAGCGCCATCGGCGATACGCGCGTCGCGTTGTGCCGGCTGCCGGTGATACGGCCGTCGCCGAACAGCATCACCTCGTCGGCCATGTCGGCGATCACGGCATTGTGCGTGATGATGAAGGTCGTGGTGCCGAGCTCGCGGTTGACCTGATCGAGTGCGGCCAGCACGCGGGTGCCGGTCAGGCTGTCGAGCGCGCCGGTGGGCTCGTCGCACAACAGCACCTTGGGGCGCTTGGCGATCGCGCGGGCGATCGCGACGCGCTGCTGCTCGCCACCCGAAAGCTGGGCCGGGAAATGATCGAGCCGCTGATCGAGCCCGACCAGCGCCAGCGCCTCGGCCGGGTCCATCGGGTCGTCCGAAATCTCGGTGATCAGCGAGACATTCTCGCGCGCGGTCAGCGACGCGACGAGATTGTAGAACTGGAAGACGAAGCCGACGCTGTGCCGGCGATATTCGGTGAGCGCGTCGTCATCGAAGCCGGTGATGTCGCGGTCGTAGAACCAGGCGTGCCCGCCACTCGCATGATCGAGCCCGCCGAGGATGTTGAGCAACGTCGACTTGCCCGACCCCGAAGGGCCGAGCAGCACCAGCATCTCGCCCTCGGCGATCTCGAAATCGACCCCGCGCAGCGCGTGGACGGCGTTGTCGCCGGCACCATAGGTCTTGGCAAGCGCTTCGGCACGGTAGATGATCGGGCGGCCGCGATGGGACTGCGGCGTCGCGGCCATCGCTTGCGAAGAACGCGCCACGCTTCCTCCTTCCGGCTGGCATCGCCAACCATCGGTTGCCGCCTGTCGGCGCGTCGATATGACCCCCCGTTCGTCTCCTTGCGCCGCTTGGCGAAAGGGCGCGCGAAACCGATGCGCCGGGCGAACCCGCCCAAGGCCAATGGCGCAATCGATCGCGATTCCGCGGCCTTGTCGCCATTGGTGATGATACTTAGTCCGCCGGGCGCCGCCACCTCAGCCATGGCAGCAGCAGCGGCCGGAGGATCGGCGAGGTGCCGTTGGGCGTCTCGACGTCGATGGTGCGATGGGCGAACTGCCAGTAGAGCATGACGCTGAGCGTCGCGGCGTAGAAGCACCATACCGAGGCGAAGGCATTGCCCTTGACGAAGCCGACGATCGTCAGGCCGATGATATTGAGTATGCCGTAGGCCCTGACGACGCGATGGGTCGACAGCAGCATCGCGCCGCAGGTGGCGAGGACGAACAGGCCGGGGATCACCTCCCCGCCGGTCAGCGGGTTGCGATAGGCGATCGAGTGGTGCGAGACGAAGACCTCGCTGGGGTAGAAGACCAGGCCGAAGAGATCCCAGACGCTGACGAACGCGCCGATCGCGGTCAGCGCGAGGATGGCGATGCGGCGCCGGCCGCGCGGCTCCATCAGCGCGATGGCCAGCGGCATGAGGAAGGGTAGCATCCCCTGGGCGTAGACCGTGAAGAGGAAGGCGGCGTGATCGAGCGCGAGCTTGCCGATCTGGCCGTGCAGGCCGAGCCACACCACGCCTTCGCAAAATTGATGGAAGGCGAACAGCAGCGGCACCGAGGCGAAGAGCAGGGTGCGCGGTTCACGCACATGGCGCAGCGTCGCCACGCCGATCGTGCCGAGCACGCCGGCGGCGATGAAGCTGGACGTGGCGGAAAAGCACATGCTGGGTTCCCCCCGGACCAGTGAAGCGTGAAGCCGGTGTGGCGTGGTTCGGAGGTGATGGCCAGCTTTATGGGGCGACAGCTTCGTCTCCCGGGCAGCAAAACGGCAGCGGGTTGCCCCGCTGCCGCTTGCCATGTCCTCAGGATCAGAAGTTGAAGCGCAGCCCGGCGTTGATCGTGAAGCTGCGCAGGCGGGCGTCGTCGTTGATGTTGCCAACCACGAAGCCCGAGACGCGGCCGCCGGCGCCGGTGCCGATGAGGCCGAGCGAGTAACGCATCGCATGCTTCCAGCTGACCGTGTCGAGCGAGAAGGTCGTCACCGGCGTGCCGAAGGCGAAGCTCGAGCTGTCGCCGCTCGACCAGTTCTCCAGTCGGGCCGCGCTGGCGAAGGGCTCGAGCGTGAAGCTGGAGCCGACATTGCCGCGGTACGACAGGCGCAGGCCGGCCTGGCCGATCTTGGTCTTGTCGCTGCCCGGCGTCCACACCGAGAGCGCATCGATCGTCAGCGGATCGATCCGGCTGTCGGCATAGTGGAAGCTGGCGAACGGCGTCGCGGCGAAGCCGGTCTGGCCACCGATGCGATAGGAGCCGCGCAGCGAGTAGGCCGTGGCGCTGCCGTCGAGCTTCTGCGTGCCGATCGCGCCGAACAGGGTCGGCATGGCGAGCTTGTAGTGGCGCCATTCGCGGCGGATGCTGCCTTCCAGCGTGGCGGCGCCGTTGCCGACCACGACATAACCGCCGACGAACGGGGTTTCGACCTTCATGCGGTCGACCGAGGTCAGCGCGACCTGGCCGTCATACCAGCCGCCGGTCAGGCCGACATTCACGTTCCAGCCGTGCCCGCCGAGGTTGAGGAAGCCGATATCGGCACCGAACTGGGCCGATTCATGCACCGTGCGCATGTCGCTGGAGCCGGTGTAGGTGACGCCGCCGCCGACCAGGCGCGAGTCGACCGTCTCCGTCGTATGGCCGCCGCCACCACGCACCCACAGGCTGAAGCGCGTGGCGCTGGCCGGCGGATCGTTGCGCATGGTGACGAACGGGCTGATCGGCTCGTCGAGATTGGCCGAGGCCGCCTCCGCCATATAGCTGAGATCGCCGAGCGGCATGGCCAGCGGGTTGATCGTCTGGATCAGGCCGAACTGGGTGGCGCTCGCCGGGTTGCGGCCGAAGCTGTCGAGCACGAAACCGGTCGTGTCGAACACGGTGTTGGAGGTGAAGGTGCCGACCGGGGCACCCGGCACCACCGTGACCACCGGTAGGAAGCCGCCGGGCACGAAGCTGCGCGTGCCGACGCGGTTCAGGGTGACATTGGTGTTGCCCGAGGCGGTGCCGCCGATGTTCATGCGGTCCGCGGTGGCGGTGACGGTGCTGTAATCGACGAAGAACTGGCCGCCGCCGGTATAGTTGCCGCCCACCGTGACGACGTTGGTGGTCAGGTTGTTCTGGGCGTTGATGATGCCGGTGTTGGCCAGCGCGCCGTTGGTGGTGAAGGTCCCTGCGCCGATGAAGTTGATGCGGCCGGCATTGGCGCTGTTGCCGAGAATGCCGAGCGTCGCGCCGGCGCCGATATTGGTGGTGCCGGTATTGACGAGGTTGCCCGAGAAGACCGAAGCGCCAGTCAGATTGGCGATCGACCCGGCGGCGTTGGTCCAGGTCGAGCCGGCGATGCTCGAGCCGCCGACATTGATCGCACCGTTCAGGACGCCGAGGTTGAGCAGGGTGAAGGCACCGCCATTGAGGCTGCCGACGACCGCGTTGGTGCCGCCGGTGATGGTGCCGGCGTTGTTGATCGTTGCCGTGCCCGTGCCGGTGGCGACGAGCTGGACGCCGGTGATGTTGCCGGTGACGAGGCCCGAATTGTTGACCACCAGCGCGCCGTTCACGGTGTTGAGCGCGATGCCGAAATCGGGATCGACCTTTCCCGTGGTGGCGATGTTGACGGTGATGCCGCCCGCGGTCGAGATGCCGCGGATACCGGCATTGCCCGCGCCGGTCGCCCGGACCTCGCCCGCCACGTTGATGGTGGTGAGGCCGGTCGAGGTGCCGCTGTCGGTCTGGATGCCATGGCCGCCCGTCGCGGTGATCAACGAGTTGACGCCCTGGTTGACCGTGATCGTACCGGCGCCGGCGCCCTGCAGCGTGGCGAGGATGCCGGTGCCGTTCGAGGCGGCGATGTTGGCGTTGCCGTTGATCACCACGCTGCCGCTGCCGGTCGCGGTGCCATAGATGCCGGCGGTGACCCCGGCGACCTGGCCATTGGCAGTGACGGTGGCGCCGCCATTGTTGGTGATCGCGGCGATGCCGATGCCGGTGGTGCTGGTGGCCTTGCCGACGGTCGTGATGTTCACATTGCCGCCGCCGGCCACCTGGCCGAGGATGCCGCTGCCGCCGGTGGCGGTGACGAACGAAGCCGGGGCGATGACGACGTTGCCGGCATTGCTGAAGCCGTAGATGCCGGTGCCGTTGCTGGCGGTGACCGCGCCGGTACCCGAAATCGTCACGGTGCCGCTGGTCGAGGTGGCGGTGATGCCGTTGGTCGCGCCGACGATGATGCCGGTCGACAGGATGTCGATATTGCCCGACGCCGATGTCGCGACGATCGCGGTGCCGGTGGTACCCGTGACGCTGCCCGCGCCGCTGATCCTGACCGAACCGGTGCCGGCATTCGACGCGTTGATGCCGGTGGTGCCCGTGACCGCGCCACCGAGCGCGGCATCGACGGTGCCGGCACCGCCCGCCAGCACCTGCTGCGCGACGATCGCGGTGTTGCCGGTGGACGAGACGCTGGCGGCCGTCACCTTGACGTTGCCGCCGGTGCTGAGCGCGAACAGCCCGTTGCCGGTGGTCGCGGTGACCGGGGCGACGGTCTTGACCGTGGTCGTGCCGGCGCCGAAATTCTCGGCATCCACGCCGAAGCGGGCGTCGATTGCGCCGTTGGCGGTGACATCGACATTGCCCGTCGCCGTCGGCGAGACCAGCGCGGCGACCACCCCGGCATTGCCGGCCTGGACATTGCCGTTGGTCACCACCGTGACATTGGCGGTGTTGGAGAGGCTGACCACGTCGATCGCGTTCTTGCCGGCCGCGAGCGCGGTGACCGCGCCGGTGGTGACGTCGATGTTGCCACCGATCGCGCTATCACGAATGACGATGCCGTTGCCGCCGGTCGAACTAGTCGCACCCGAGATGTTGTACGTCGTGGTGCCCGCGCCGTTGTTGAGGATGTTGGCCGCATCGTCGCTGCCGCCGACAAACCCGCCGGTGCCCATGACCAAGACAAAGCCGGTCCCGTTGACCAGGGACAGGCCACGCGTGGCACCGGTCACGGCGCCGGTGGTCGTCACGACGACGTTGTTGCCGACCGCCTTGATGCCCTCGGCGGCGGTGCCGGTCACCGTACCATTGGCGGTGATGGTAAGTCCGGCGAAGCTCACGTTGGAGGCATCGATGCCGGTGGTGCCCGAAACATTGCCGGCAATGACGCCGACCGCGCCGGGGCCGCCGGCGTTGGTCCGCCGCGCGATGATAGCGGTGTTGCCGACCGAGGTGACGTCCCCGGCATTCACAACGACGTTCCCGCCGGCCGACAGTGCGAAGATGCCGTTGCCGGTGGTCGCGTTAACCGGCCCAACCGTGTGGACGATCGTATTGCCGGTGCCGAAATTCTCGGCATCCACACCAAAGCGCGCGTTGATCGTGCCATTGGCGGTGACATTGATATTGCCGGTCGCCGCGGCCGGGAAGATCGCCGCGACCATGCCGGCATTGCCGGCCTGGATATTGCCGTTGGCGACCTCGGTGACGTTGGCGGTGGCGGACACGCTCTGAACATCGACCGCATTCTTGCCCGCCGCGAGCGCGGTGACCGCGCCGGTGGTGACGCTGATGTTGCCGCCAAGCGCTGTATCGCGGACGATGATGCCGTTGCCCGCGGTCGAGCCGCTCGCGCCCGAGATGTTGACCGTGGTGGTGCCGGCGCCGTTGTTGAGAATGTTGGCGCCATCGCCGGTCCCGCCGACGAAACCGCCGGTGCCGGTGACCGAGATGTTGCCCGTGCCACCGGTGCCGCCGACCAGGCTGAGGCCGCGCGTCGCGCCGGTCACCGCGGCGTCGACCGCGACGGTCACGCCGGCATTGCCGGTCGCCTTGATGCCCTCGGCGGCGGTGCCGGTGACGGTGCCGTGCGTGGTCACGCCGAGCGTGCCGGTGCCGAAATTGGTCGCGACGATGCCGGTGGTGCCCGAAACGTTGCCCGCGGTGACGCTCACCGCGCCTGCACCGGCGGCATTGGTCTGCTGGGCGATGATCGCGGTGTTGCCGGTCGAGGTGACGTTGCCCGCGGTCACGGTGACCGCGCCGCCGGTGGTCAGCGCGAAGATGCCGTTGCCCGTGGTGACGTTGACAGGACCAACGGTCTTCACGCTGGTCGAGCCGGTGCCGAAATTCTCGGCATCGACGCCGAACCGCGCGGTGAGCGATCCATTCGCCGTCACGTCGATATTGCCCGTCGCCGCCGCCGGGAAGATCGCCGCGACCATGCCGGCATTGCCCGCCTGGATATTGCCGTTGACCACCTCGGTGATGTTGGCGGTGAGCGACTGGCTCTGCACGTCGATGCCGTTCTTGCCCGGCGCCAGAGCGGTGACCGCGCCGGTGGTGACGCTGATATTACCGCCGAGCGCCGTATCGCGCACGATGAGGCCGTTGCCGGCGGTCGAGATGAACTGGCCGCTGGTGTTGACGGTGACCGTGCCCGCGCCATTGTTGAGGATGTTGGCGCCGTCGCCGCTGCCGCCGACGAAACTGCCGACGCCGGTGACGCTGATATTCCCGGTGCCACCGGTGCCGCCGACCAGGCTCAGCCCGCGCGTTGCGCCGGCCACCGTATCCGCCACGCTGACGGTCACAGCGCCATTGCCCTGCAAGAGCATGCCTTCCGCGTTCGTGCCGATGACACCGCCGGATCCGGTTGTGACGGTGATCGCGCCGGTGCCAAGGTTGGTCGCCACGATGCCCGTGGTGCCGGTAACCCTGCCGCCCGTCACATCGATCGCGCCAGCGCCGGCCGCATTGGTCTGCTGTGCGATGATCGCGATGTTGCCGGTGGAGTTGACGTCGCCGGCGTGCACCGTGACGTTGCCGCCGTTGGTAAGCGCGAAGATGCCGTTGCCGCTGGTCACATTGACCGGCCCAACCGTGGTGACGCTGGTCGAGCCCGTGCCGAAGTTCTCGGCATCGATACCGAACCGCGCGTCGATCGAACCGTTCGCGGTGACGTCGATATTGCCGGTCGCCGCGGCCGGAAAGATCGCCGCGACCATGCCGGCATTGCCGGCCTGGATGTTGCCATTGGCGACTTCCGTGACGTTGGCGGTTGCCGACTGGGTCTGGACGTCGATACCGTTCTTGCCCGCGGTCAGCGCGGTGACCGCCCCCGTGGTGACGCTGATATTGCCGCCGAGCGCGGTGTCGCGCACGATGAAGCCGTTGCCGGCGGTCGAACTGCTCGCGCCGGAGACGTTGACCGTGACGGTGCCCGAGCCGTTATTGAGGATGTTGGCCGCATCGCCGCTGCCGCCGTTGAACCCGCCAGTGCCGGTGACGCTGATGTTGCCCGAACCGCCGGTGCCGCCGATGAGACTGAGGCCGCGTGTCGCGCCGGTCACGGCCTGGTCGACCGTCACGGTCACCGCACCATTGCCGTTCACCTTGATGCCTTCGGCGAAGGTGCCGGTCACCGTGCCGTGCGTGGTGATGTCGACCGTGCCGGTGCCGAAGTTGTGCGCGTCGATGCCCGTGGTGCCCGAGACGTTGCCCGCGGTCACGCTGACCGCACCCGCGCCAGCGACCTTGGTCTGCTGCGCGATGATCGCGGTGTTGCCGGTGGAGGTCACGTCGCCGGCGTTGACCGTGACGTTACCGCCGGTGGTCAGCGCGAAGATGCCGTTGCCGGTGGTCACGTTGACCGGGCCGACCGTGGTGACGCTGGTCGAACCCGAACCGAAGTTCTCGGCGTCGATGCCGAACCGCGCATCGATCGAACCGTTGGCGGTGACGTCGATGTTGCCGGTGCCGGCGGCGTTGAGAATCGCTGCCACCATCGCGGCATTGCCGGCCTGAAGGTTGCCGTTCACGACCTCGGTGATGTTGCCGGTCGCAGACTGGCTCTGCACGTCGATCGCGTCCTTGCCCGCGGTCAGCGCGGTGACCGCCCCCGTGGTGACGCTGATGTTGCCGCCCGCCGCGGTGTCGCGCACGACGAAGCCTTCGCCACCGGTCGAACTGCTCGCACCGGAGACGTTGACCGTGACGGTGCCCGAGCCGTTGTTGAGGATGTTGGCCGCGTCGCCGCTGCCGCCATTGAACCCGCCCGTACCGGTGACGCTGATGTTACCGCCGCCGCCGGTCCCGCCAATCAGGCTGAGGCCGCGCGTCGCGCCGGTCACCGCCTGGTCGACCGTCACGGTCACCGCGCCGTTGCCGGTCGCCTTGATGCCTTCGGCGAAGGTGCCGGTCACCGTGCCGTGCGTGGTGACGTCTATCGTGCCGGTGCCGAAGTTATGCGCGTCGATGCCGGTCGTGCCGGAGACGTTGCCCGCGGTCACGCTGACCGTACCCGCGCCAGCGACCTTGGTCTGCTGCGCGATGATCGCGGTGTTGCCGGTGGAGGTCACGTCGCCGGCGTTGACCGTGACGTTACCGCCGGTGGTCAGCGCGAAGATGCCGTTGCCGGTGGTCACGTTGACCGGGCCGACCGTGGTGACGCTGGTCGAACCCGAACCGAAGTTCTCGGCGTCGATGCCGAACCGCGCGTCGATCGAACCGTTGGCGGTGACGTCGATGTTGCCGGTACCCGCGGCGTTGAGAATCGCCGCCACCATGCCGGCATTGCCGGCCTGGATGTTGCCGTTCGCCACTTCGGTGATGTTGCCGGTCAGCGACTGGCTCTGCACGTCGATCGCGTCCTTGCCCGCCGTCAAGGCAGTCACCGCACCGGTCGTAATGCTGATGTTGCCGCCGGCCGCGGTGTCTCGGACCACGAAGCCTTCGCCACCCGCCGAGCTGCTGGCACCCGAGATGTTGACCGTGACGGTGCCCGAGCCGTTGTTGAGGATGTTGGCCGCATCGCCGGTGCCGCCATTGAACCCGCCCGTACCGGTGACGCTGATGTTGCCGCTGCCGCCGGTGCCGCCAATCAGGCTGAGGCCGCGTGTCGCGCCGGTCACTGCCTGATCGACCGTCACGGTCACCGCACCATTGCCGTTCGCCTTGATGCCTTCGGCCGCCGTGCCGGTCACCGTGCCGTGCGTGGTGATGTCGATCGTGCCGGTGCCGAAGTTATGCGCATCGATGCCCGTGGTGCCGGAGACATTGCCCGTGGTCACGCTGACCGCACCCGCGCCAGCGACCTTGGTCTGCTGCGCGATGATCGCGGTGTTGCTGACGGCGGTCACATCACCGGCATTCACCGTGACGTTGCCGCCGGTCGACAGCGCAAAGATACCGTTGCCGGTGGTCACATTGACCGGGCCGACCGTGGTGACGCTGGTCGAGCCCGCGCCGAAGTTCTCGGCGTCGATGCCGAACCGCGCGTCGATCGAGCCGTTGGCGGTGACGTCGATGTTCCCGGTACCCGCAGCGTTGAGAATCGCCGCCACCATGCCGGCATTGCCGGCCTGGATGTTGCCGTTCGCCACCTCGGTGATGTTGCCGGTCAGCGACTGGCTCTGCGCGTCGATACCGTCCTTGCCCGCGGTCAGTGCGGTGACGGCGTTGGTGGTCACCGAGATGCCAGTGCTTGTCGCCACGTCGCGAACGGTGATGCCCTCACCCGCCGCCGCGGAAACATTGCCGGTGACGTTGATGTTGACCGAACCGACGCCGCCGGTCTGCACCGCGTCAAACGCGTTGCCGTTACCGTTGTTGGTGATGCTTCCACCGGTATAGGTGATCGCACCGCCGGCCGCCGAGACCGACAGGGCAGCCGTACCGCCCGCGGTCGGCGTGTTGCCGGCATCGACGCTGATCGCGCCATTGTTCGTGACGGTGACGCCGCCGGTGCCGGCGTTGGAAACCGCAATACCGTTCCCGCTCACGGTAGCGCCCGGATTTACGGTGACGACGACCGGTACGGGCAACAAGCCCTGATAGTTGCGGTCATTCGGCGCATTGGCCGGAAACGTCGTATTGGTGGTCGTCGTGGTGTCGCACGTCACGGTGGTGCCGCCGACCAGACATTGCGCCCAGGCCTGGCCGGGGGCAAGCAGGCTGACGCCCGCCACGGTCGCGGCAGCGATCACCGAGCGCAGCGTCAGCCGGCTCGCTTGCGAACAGAGGTTCCTGCGGCGCGCCACGCGTGCGGATGACGGCACTACAGCCGAAGCAAGGAGGCCCGAAGAATTGGGTGCGCGAGTCATGGGGAGTCCCTCTTTTTTTGGGATCAGCCCGACGACGCGAAACCCCCGCGACGAGTTCGACCCCCTGTTCATTTCCGGTAGGGTATCCGATTCGTCACCGCCAAAATTGGCGAAATGCGACACAGCCGCACATCTCGTTCCAACACAATTTTTCGTTATTTCTAAGATGTTTGCTGACTTTGTCGAGCAAAGCTTTGAGTCAATTGGACAGCAGCGAACCCTGTTGGTCGGCACGCCGGTGCCGCCGCCGGAGCGGAATCAACCTCAAACCCAATCCGGTCGCGAACGTCCAAGCCGTGCGCGCCCGGATCGGCCATAATCTCCATCAAGGCGCGACCCATATCAATCCTCGTGCCCCCGGATTAGGATCAGGGCGATGGGCACCAGCGAGACGTTCGAACAGGCGCTGATCGTCGAAGACATTCTCGCCACGCGGCAATGGCTGACCGGGCTGGTCCATACCGCCTTCGAGCGTGCCGGGGTGTATTTCGCCAGCGACCTGCGCACCGCCCGCGCCTGGTTCGCCGATGGTGGGGCGGCCGAGCGGCGGACCATCGCGTTGATCGATATCGGGCTGCCCGATGGATCGGGCATCGACCTGATCCGCGAGGTGCGCGTGGCGCACCCGCATGTGCAGCTGGTCGTCACCACCATCTATGACGACGACGCGCACCTGATGCACGCGATGGCGGCGGGCGCGGACAGCTATCTCCTCAAGGACCGGCCGGCGGACGAGCTGGTCGCGTTGCTGCGGCGGATCGGTGACGGCGAGGCGGCGCTGTCGCCGCCGATGGCGCGGCGACTGCTCGACCATTTCCGGCGCCACGCGACCTTCATGACGGCGGGGGCGGCGGAATCCAACGAGCCCGATCTGAGCGCGCGCGAGAGCGAGGTGCTGGGCATGATCGCGCGCGGGCTGACGTTGAACGAGGCGGGCAAGGCGCTGGGCATCTCGCGCTCGACCGTAGCGAGCCATGTGAAGACGGTTTATCGCAAATTGGGAGTGACGTCGCGCGCAGAGGCGGCGCTGGAGGCGACGCGGCGGCGGCTGACATGAGGGGGTGGTTGGACCTCCGCCGCCTCTTCTTCGTCACGCTGAACTCGTTTCAGGGTTCGGGCTTTGGCTTGAGCCCATGCCCGGTCATCTGAACCATGAGTGACGCTCCTGTGATTGCTGACCGCGCGTGGACCCTGAAACGAGTTCAGGGTGACGATGGTTTTTGATGTGAAGCCCTCAACGTGACCATCCGGTCCGAGATTACACGGCGCGGCGTGGCCTCCGCCGCCATCCGCCTATGGCGACGGCCGGCGGTGACGATCGGGTTGTTCGCTTATGTCATCGCGGCCTTGTGCGTGGGAGCGCTGGTGATCGCGCTGCACATGCCGGCGTTCGGCGCGCGATTCGACCAGGCGGGGGATGATATCGGTCTGTATCTGGCCGACGGGCGGGTCGCGATCGTGCAGCCCGAAGCTGTGGTGACGATCTCCAGCAGCGCGGGCAGCGCGCGCGCGGCCGCCGAAGAGATGGTGCCGGACTATATGCCAGATGGCGGGCCGCGGGCGGTGCGCCGCTGGTACCGGTGGCGCGATACGGTGGCGCGGCTGGCGCGCGCGCCGGGGGCGACGATCAGCGTGGCGGATGGCGGGCATGTCGTGCGCGCACCGCTCTCGCCGCGGGGGCGCTCGCCTTCCGACCTGCCGATCGATTTCTGGTTGCTGCTGGTACAGGCGATCGTGATCGGGCTGCTCGGCCTGGGCGTGCGGCTGGCGCGGCCGCGCGACCTGCGCAGCTGGCTGTTCGGCGCGAGCAGCGACGGGGTGTTCCTCGCCGGCCTGTCGGGCGCGGTGTTCGATGCGCGCGAGCTGGTCGCGGACGGCACGTTGCTGCAGGTGATGCAGGGGCTCAATTTCATCGGCTCGAACCTGTGCGGCGTGGGGCTGTGTGCGCTGTTCCTGCATGTGCCGCGCAAGATCGCGCCGCGGCGGACGACCATGGGACTCCTGATCGCAGCGGCGGTGCTGGGCGTGCTGGAAGGCGTGGCGGTGGTACCGCGGCTCGGCTTCTATCTCGCGCTGTTGCTGCCCACGCTCGCCTTCCCCGTCATCTTCGTCGTGCAGTGGCGGCGGACGCGGCATGACCCGGCGGGGCGCTCGCTGCTCAGGTGGAACGGGGCGTGGACCTTTTTCGGATCGGCGCAGATGGGGCTGGCGATGGCCGCGCCGGTGCTGTTCGGCATCGCGCCGATCGCCTCGGACGGGATGATCATCGTGCCGCTGCTGCTGATCTATGGCGGTATCGCCTTCGGCGTGGCCGGGTTCCGCGTGTTCGAGCTCGACCGCTGGACCTATCGGCTGGTGCTGGGTGCGCTGGCCATTCTGATGCTGGTGCTGGGTGACGCGGCATTGGTGTCGGTGCTGCGCGTCGAGGCGCCGGTGGCGCTGGCGCTTTCGGTGCTGGCAGTCGGCTATCTCTATTTCCCGCTGCGCGCCTTGCTGTGGCGCTGGGTGAGCGGCGCACGCGAGGTGACGAGCGACGCGCTGTTCCGCCAGGCGGCGGTGGTGGCGTTTTCCGCGAGCCCGGCGGCGCGGCGGGCCGGCTGGCGCGAGCTGCTCGACCGGGTGTTCGAGCCGCTGGAAATGGTGCCGGGGCCGGAGAGCATCACGGCGCCGGAGATCGAGGAAATGGGCGAGATGCTGGTGCTGCCGGCGATCGCCGATGACGCGGCGCTGTGTCTGCGCTTCGCCCGTGGCGGACGGCGGCTGTTCGGCCCGGCCGAGCTGAGCACGGCGCGCGAGCTGATCGCGTTGATGCGCGAGGCGGAAGCGGCGCGGGCGGAATATGGCCGGGGCGTTGCGGAGGAACGGTTGCGGATCGCGCGCGACCTGCACGACGATGTCTCGGCGCATCTGCTCACGGGGCTACACCGCGAGGATGTCGCGCTGGTGCGCGGCGATGTGCGCCAGGCTTTGGTCGAGATCCGCACGATCGTCTCGAGCCTGTTCGGCCCGGCGCTGCCGCTGGCGACCGTGATCGCCGACCTGCGCTACGAGACGGCCGAGCGCCTGGCGGCGGCGGGGGTGTCGCTCGATTGGGGCACCGGGGACGGCGCGGCGCTGGACGCGGTCATGCTCGATTATACGCACCACAAGGCGCTGGCCTCGTCGGTGCGCGAGGTGGTGAGCAATGTCATCAAGCATGCCGGGGCGAGCGCGCTGGTGGTGACGATGGCGATCGAGGACGGGGCGCTGACGCTGGCGATCGCCGATGACGGCGCGGGGGCGAAGGCGCGCGGGACGGTCGCCGGGCATGGGCTGGGCAATATCGCGGCGCGACTGGGGGAGATCGGCGGAACGTGCACCGCCTCGGCCGGGGTCGAAGGGTTCAGGGTGGCGTTACGGATGCCGCTGGGGGCAAATTAGCGTCCGACCGTGCCTTGGCATGGTCGATGAAGGCGCGGAGCTTCGGCATGATTTGGCGGCGGCCGGGATAATAGAGGAACACCCCCGGCGTGACCGGCGCGAACGGCTCGAGCACGGGGACGAGGCTCCCGGTCCTGATGCCCTCCGCCGCGACCGGTTCGGGCAACAGCGCCAGGCCGACGCCCTTCCTCGCCGCGCCCAGCAAGGTGGAGAAGTCGTTGGCGATGAGCGGGCCGGACACCATGATCTCGATCGCACGGCCCTTGTCGTCGAGCGACCATGAGGCGAGCGCGCCGTTGGCGCGGCGCAGCCGCAGACAGGCATGGTGGCGCAGATCTTCCGGGCGCTCCGGCCGGCCGTGGCGTTCGAGATAGACCGCGCTGCCGACGACCACGAAGCGGAAGGACGGGGTCAGCCGCACCGCGACCATGTCGGCCGCGATCAGCTGGCCCAGCCTGACCCCGGCGTCGAAGCCTTGCCCGGCGAGGTCGATCAGCTCGTCGCTCGCTGCGATCTCCACCTCGACCTCCGGCCAGGCGAGGCAAAAGGAGGCGATGAGCGGCTCGAGCACCAGCGACACCACCGCGCGGGGCACGGAAAGGCGTAGCAGGCCGGTCGGCCGCTCGCCCAGCGCACGCGCGCTCTCGCCCGCGGCGACCAGCTCCTCGAAGGCGGGCCCTGCGCGGGAGAGGAAGCGCTCGCCGGCCTCGGTAAGGCCGACACTGCGCGTGGTGCGCAGCAGGAGCACGGCGCCGATCCGCGCCTCGAGCGTGCGGATCGACTGGCTGATCGCCGAGGGGCTGACGCCGAGCTCGGTCGCCGCACGGCGAAAGCTACGGTGACGCGCGACGCTGAGAAACACCTCGACGCCATCGAGCGCGCCGTGCCGGACTGTGAAGTTGTGCTTCATGGCTCATCGACATTATCGCGAATTATCATCGTCGGGAAGCGGCCTATATCGATCTCGCGGTCAGGCGGCGCGGGGACGCGCGGCGGCCGCATGAGGAGAAACTTATGTCGTCGGCAGTGATTTTTCCCCTTCAGCTGGCGCTCGGCTATGTCGCCTGGCTGCTGTTTTTCGGGGGCTTTGGGTGGTCGCGCTTGAAGGCGATGGACCCTGTGAGCGCGCAGCGGGTGATCGCGACGCTGCACGGCTTTCGCTTCTTCGGGCTGGCCTTTCTGGTGCCGGGTGTGGTCGGGCCGCAGCTGCCGGCGAGCTTCGCCGTCGCCGCCGCCTATGGCGATTTCACCACCGGCGTGTTGGCGCTGCAGGCGCTGGCGACGGTGCGCGTACGGCCATTGTTCTGGACGTTGGTGGTCGCGTTCAACCTGGTCGGCATGGTCGACCTGCTCGTCGCTTATTATCACGCGATGCAGGCTGGCCTGCCGGCGGTGGCGGGGCAGCTGGGCGCGACCTATGCGATTCCCGTCATCTATGTGCCGTTGCTGATGATCACGCACGTCATGGCGTTCCGTCTGATGCTCCGCCGGCGATCGGCGGGATGAGCGCACTCGCCCGCTACACCACTTGCCCGGCCGCCCAGCCGCTGGCCCAGGCCCATTGGAAATTATAGCCGCCGAGCCATCCGGTCACGTCGACCGCCTCGCCGATGGCATAGAGACCGGGGACCTGACGCGCTTCCAGCGTGCGCGAGGACAGGCTTTCGGTCGAGATGCCGCCGGCGGTGACCTCGGCCTTGGCGAAACCCTCGGTGCCATTGGGGTTGAAGTGCCAGTCGGCAAGGCGGCGGGCGGCTTCTTCGAGGCGCTTGTCGGTGGTCGCGCCGAGCTCGCCGGTGAGGCCCAGGCGGTCGGCGAGCGTTTCGGCGAGGCGGGCCGGGAGGGAGCTCGCCAAGGTCGCGCTGAGCGAGGCGCGGGGTTTGGTCCGCTTGGCCGCGATCAGCCAGTCGGGCGCGCGGCCGGGGAGGAAGTCGATCGCGACAGGTTCGCCGTGGCGCCAGTAACTCGACACCTGGAGGATCGCCGGGCCGCTCAGGCCGCGATGGGTGAACAGGGCGGCCTCACGGAACGACGCCTTGCCGGCGCGGGCGATCACCTCGGTGGCGACACCCGAGAGCGAGCGGAACAGCGTTTCGTCGCCGCCCAGCGTGAGTGGAACAAGCGCGGGGCGCGGCTCGACGATCTTGAGGCCGAAGCGCCGCGCGACCTCATAAGCGAAGCTTGTCGCGCCCATTTTCGGAATCGAGGGGCCGCCAGTGGCGATGACAAGCGCCGCGCTGCGTTCCTCGCGATTGCCGACGGCGAGGCGGAATTCTCCGTCGGCATAACCGACGTCACGGATTTCCTGGCCGAGGCCGATGGTGACCTGGCCCTTGTCGCATTCGTCGAGCAGCAGGTTGACGATCTGGCGCGCGGAGCCGTCGCAGAATAGCTGGCCGAGGGTCTTTTCGTGCCAGGCGATGCCATAGGCGTCGACCAGCGCGATGAAGTCGGCGGCGGTGTAGCGGCCCAGCGCCGACTTGGCGAAATGCGGGTTGGCCGAGAGGTAGCGGTCGGGCGCGGTGTGGATGTTGGTGAAGTTGCACCGCCCGCCGCCGGAGATGAGGATTTTCTTGCCGGGCTCGTCGGCATGATCGAGCAGCAGCACGCGGCGCCCGCGCTGGCCGGCAATGGCGGCGCACATCAGCCCGGCGGCGCCGGCGCCGAGGATGATGACGTCCCAGGTCACCGGCGTTCGCCGCCGGAGCAGGCAGAGGAAGAGTTGTTCGCGCGGAGGCACGGAGGCGCGGAGGTGTCGCGCCTGCGGCCCGGCTGGTGGCCGCCATCTTTTTCACGCGAAGGCGCGAAGGCGCGAGGAAATCTCTCGATCGCAGGTCGCGCACCCGCACGCGCATGGTGCGCAACGTCGCCGCGAACGCAATCGCCGCGCCTCCGCGCCTCCGCGTGAACAACTATCTTCTCTCTCCCGGCCTTCGGCGGGGAAAGTGCAGTGGAAGCGTGCGAGGTCATCATGCCTTCACCAGCGTGATCACGAAGCGGGCGCCGACCGCCGGCTCCGTCGCGATGGTGCCCGCGCTCGCCGCAAGCAGCGAGCGGGCTATGGCGAGGCCGAGGCCTGCGCCACCGGTTTCGCGGTGACCGGTGAAGAAGGGTTCGAAGATGCGCTCGCGGTCGGCTTCGGCGATGCCGGGGCCGTTGTCGGTCACCGCGAGGCATACCACTTCGCCATCGGCCAGCGCCGAGATCGTTACCTCGGTCGCGCCGGCCTGGCGGCTGTTCTCGACCACCGTCTCCAGCACGGTTTCGATCACCTCGGGTGTGATGCGCGCCATCGCGTCGCGCCCTTCCACCGCCACCGCAAAGCGATCGGAACGGAATGAATCCGCAACCCGTGCCGCCGCCGCCGCGACATCCGCCCGTGCGTCGGCATCGATCGTCGCCATGTCGGCGCGGGCGAGGTCGAGCAGGCGCTGGACGAGGCGCGACAGGCGCTCGGCATCGGCGCCGGCATTGCCGAGGAAGCGATGGCGATCGGCCGCACTCATCGTATCGCCATGTTCGTCGAGCAGTTCCAGCGCGCCGCGGATGCCGGCGAGCGGGGTCTTGAACTCGTGGCTGACGGCGGCGGCGAAATCCTTGAGGTAGCGCGAGCGGCGCTCGATCCGTTCGGCCATGGCGGCGAAATTGGCGTAGAGCGCGCGAATCTCGATCGCGGCGGTGGCCGGCGTTTCGGGGATGACGACATGGCCGCGCGCGACATCCTCGCTGGCATCGGCAAGCGCGGCGATCGGCCGGGCAATGCCGCGCGACAGCAGGCCCGCCAGAACCAATAGGGTAAGCAGGATGAGGCCGGCGCCTACCAAGATCTTGCCGCGATCCTGATAGAGACCAACGAACAGGCCACGCGGCGTGCGCGACAGCATGATCACGCCGACCACCTTGCCCTGGTCGATCACCGGGCGGGCATGATGGACGCGGATCACCGCGGCGCGGCTGATCAGCGCCATCCAGGTCGAGGCGGCACCGAAACCGGATTCGCGCAGCACGGTGCGCGGACGGCCGGCGAGCGCGGTGCGGACTTCGGGCAGGTCGGCCATGTTGACGCCGACATCGTCGCGGCCGAGCACGACCGTGCCGTGTCCGTCGAGCAACCGCATCGCGGTAAGCGTGACGGCGGCAGTGTCGTTGGCCATCGGGGCGAGCTGATGACCGACCCGGCCGGCATGGGGATCGAACGTCATATGCCGCTCGTGCGGGGCGCTGGCGGGGAGGATCGGCATGGCGCGCAAGTCGATGGTCGGCGGTTCGGGCGCGAAATAGCGCGGGGCGGGATCGGGCACGCCGTCGCGCCACGCCGATTTATAGGCTGAGGCGAGCACCACGCCCTGCGCGATCAGTTCGGACTCGGTTTGCTGGACGATGGTGTTTTCGTACACGCGCAGAAACAGCGCCGCGACGCCGGGCAAGGCCGCGACGAACAGCAAGGTGCCGAACAGGATGGTGCGCAGGGACAGCGCGGGCCAGTGTGCCTTGGCAAAGTTCTTGAGCGCGCCGATCAATCGCACGCACCGATGCGATAGCCGATACCCGCGCGCGTCTCGATCACATCGCCGGCACCGCGCCCGGCGAACTTGGCGCGCAGGTTGCGGACATGGCTGTCGATGGTGCGGTCGGTGATGGCGAAGCCGGGGCCGTGCAGCCGATCGATGATCGCATCGCGCGAGAAGACCTTGCTCGGCATGCCGGCGAGCAACTGCAGCAGCTGGAATTCGGTCGCGGTGAGCGGCACGGGCGCGTCGTCCCAGCGTGCTTCCCAGGCATCGGTGTCGAGCGTCAGGCGGTGGTGGACGATGCTTTGGGGCTGGGGCGTAGGCGCGGCGCTGCGCTTGAGGATCGCGCCGACGCGGGCGACGACCTCGCGCGGGGAGAAGGGTTTGACGACATAATCGTCGCCGCCGACCTCGATGCCGACGATGCGGTCGATCTCGTCGTCGCGCGAGGACAGGAACAGTATCGGCAGCGCCGCGCCTGCCCCTCCGGCGCTGCGCAGCCGCCGGCACAGATCCAGGCCGTTGAGGCGCGGCATGTTGATGTCGAGCACCATCAGATCGGGCATATGTGCGGCGATGCGGGTCAGCGCCTCCTCGCCGTCGGCAGCCTCGGCAATGCTCATCCCGGCCTTCCCCAGCGCGAAGGCGAGCAGCTCGCGGATATGCGGATCGTCGTCGACGACCAGGATATGGTGAGTCATGGCGTGCACCAGTGCGTGTGTCCCTTGATGGGGTCAATGTCTGGTGACGCTTATCGCGCGGCGCGGTGGCGGGGTGATCCGGCGGATGTGGAGATTCGGTGCAGGCACGGGCATCGACGCGCACTTTGCGAAAGCGCGTCGGCCTTATAGAGCGGCGCCAACATCATGCTCGAAAGGTCGTCCCATGCGCGAAGCCGCCATCGTCGCCACAGCCCGCACCCCGATCGGCAAGGCCTATCGCGGGGCGTTCAACGCCACCGAGGCGCCGGTGCTCGCCGGCCATGTGATGAACGCCGCCGTGGCCCGCGCAGGGATAGATCCTGCGCGGATCGACGATGTCTATTGGGGCGTCGGCGGGCAATGGGGCACGCAGGGCGGCAATGCCGGGCGCATGGCGATCTTCGCCGGGCAACTGCCGCAATCGGTGCCGGCCTTCACGCTCGACCGGAAATGCGGATCCGGTCTGACCGCGGTGGCGCTGGCGGCGCGGACGATCATCTGCGGTGAAGCCGACGTCGCGCTGGCGGGCGGCATGGAGTCGATCAGCCTGACGGTGACGAAGGATGCACCGCGCTACGTCAACCAGTCGGTCATCGCGCACGAACCGGCCGCCTATATCCCGATGATCGAAACCGCCGAGATCGTCGCCGAGCGTTACGGCATCACGCGCGCGGCGCAGGACGCATACGGCGCACAGAGCCAGCAGCGCGCGGCGGCCGGGCTGGAAAGTGGCGCGTTCGCCGAGGAGATCGTGCCGATCACCGTCGAAAAGGCACTGTTCGACAAGGAAGGCAATCGCACCGGCAGCGAGACGGTGACCTTGTCGCAGGACGAGGGCATCCGCGCGGGCACCACGGCCGAGGCGCTGGCAGGGCTCAAGACGGTGTGGCCGGGTGGCGAGTTCACCGGGCCGGGCAGCAACGTCACCGCCGGCAATGCCAGCCAGCTGTCGGATGGCGCCTCGGCGCAGATCGTGATGGACCGCGCCACGGCACAGGCCGAGGGCAAGGAAATCCTCGGCATCTATCGCGGTTTCCAGGCCGCCGGTTGCGCCCCCGACGAGATGGGTATCGGGCCGGTATTCGCTATCCCCAAGCTGATCGAGCGCGCCGGGCTGTCGGTGGCGGACATCGGGCTATGGGAGCTGAACGAAGCATTCGCGTCGCAGTGCCTCTATTGCCGCGATCATCTCGGCATCGATCCCGACAAGTACAATGTCGATGGCGGCGCGATCGCGATCGGCCATCCGTTCGGGATGACCGGCAGCCGCCTTGTCGGGCACGCGTTGATTGCCGGGCGCAAGCGCGGCGTGCGCTGGGTTGTGGTGTCGATGTGCACCGCCGGCGGCATGGGTGCGGCGGGATTGTTCGAGATCGTTTGAGTGCCCGGCGGCACGACCGCTAGCTGGCGAGCGTCGTCCTTATCGCGACGCCCCCCTCCAGCGTGCGGTGGACGGGGCATTTGTCGGCGATGGCCAGCAGGCGTGCGCGATGCTCGTCGGTGAGCTCGCCTGCGAAGGAAATGACGCGTTCGATGATCTCGAGTTTGGCATGGTCGTCGCCCGCCTCGCGACAATCGTCGGCGTGGCAGCGGCGATGTTCGAGCGTGACGGTCTGCCCGTCGAGCGGGATATTCTCGCGCGCGGCGACCATTTCGATCGTCATCGAGGTGCACGCGCCGAGCGCGGAGAGCAGCAGGTCGTAAGGTGTCGGACCGAGATCGGTGCCGCCCTTGGCCAGCGGCTCGTCGGCGAGGAAACTGTGGCCGCCGGCGTCGACGATCTGGAGGAATTTGCCCTCCGCGCCGGTGACGGTGACAAGGCCCTCGGGCATTGCCGCCGCGCAGGTTGCGACGGGCAGATAGGCTTCCGACCAGGCGGCGATGATCGAGGCGGCATAGGCGGCCGAACCCGGCGTAGTGAGCAGGTGATCGGCGCCGTCCAGGGAGATGAAACTCTTGGGATGCTTCGCCGCGACGAAGATCTTGCCGGCATTGTCGATGCTGACTGTGGTGTCGGTCGGCGCGTGCATGACCAGCAGGGCACGCTTGAGCCGGGCGAGCCGCGCGGCCTGGTCCTGACGCTCGGCGGCTTCGATAAATTCACGCGTCACCGTGAAGGGTCGGCCGCCGATCGCCACCTCGGCGACGCCCTGTTCGCGAACGCGATCGATACCGTCGCCGAGTTGATGCAGGACGTGCGCCGGGTCGAACGGCGCGCCGATCGTCACCACCGCCTTGACCTCGGGAATATGCTCGGCCGCGGCGATCACCGCAGCGCCGCCGAGCGAATGGCCCACCAGAATGGCAGGAGCGAGCATCTCGGCGCGGAGATGCGCCGCGGCCGCGATCAGGTCGGCGACATTGGCGTCGAAATCGCTGTCGGCAAAATTGCCCTCGCTCTTGCCCAGACCGGTGAAGTCGAACGCCAGCGTGGCGATACCCTGGGCCGCGAGCGCGGTGGTGATGCGCCGTGCACCGATATGCGCCGAACTGCCGGTGAAGCAATGCGCGAACACCGCGACGGCGCGCGGGCGCCCCGGGGGCAGTTCGAGCACGCCGTGCAGGCGCACGCCGTCCGCGTTCAGGAAGGTCATGGTGCGGCGCATCGCTAATCCCCTCGCCCGGTGAGCGAGGGGCTCATAGCATATTCGCCGTGCCGCGAACGGCGCTTATTGCGCGAGCGCGGCCACTGCCTTCGCCTCGGCCTGGCGGTGCAGGTCCCAGAAATCCGCCACCTTGCCGCCGGCGATCCGCGTCTGCAGCACGGCAAGGTGCGAACCCCAGCCGCCGCCGAAATTGCGCGCATCGTCGGCACCGCGCAGACCGGTATGGGTCAACACCAGCCGGGTACGGTCGCCGTCCGCGGTGAGCTCGATCGTCACCTCGCCCGCTTTGCCGCCATCCCAGGTGAAGGCGAGCAGATGCGGCGGCTCGATCCGCGTGATGGTCTCGTGCCAGCTCTTGCCGACATTCTTGGAGTATTTCTCCGGCGTCGGTACGTCACCGTCCGACAGATTGGCATGGTCAAAGGTCAGCCCGAGCTTTCCGCCGACACACGGCTCGGTCGGCCCGCCCATGAACCAGCGCGCGCGCAGCTTTTCGTCGATCAGATAGGGCCAGACCGTGTCGATCGGCGCGTCGAGCAGCCGTTCGAACCGCAGTTGCCGTGGGGTGAAGCTGTCACTGTCAGCCAAGGTCTTTCTCCAATGCGGTGGCGAGGCTCGCCAGGATCATCGTCCAGCCCCTGCGGGTCTGCTCTTCATAAGCGGTCCAGGCCGGGTCCATTTCGTGGGTGAGGGTGAGGCGCGTGCCATCGTGCTGCCCGACAAAGTCGATCGACACGCGGGTCCATTCGCCTTCCTTCGCCGGATCGGCGCGGAAGCGGAACACGAGGCGGTGCGGCCGATCGATCTCGTCGAACAGCAGATGGTGATGCGCGTCGCCGCTGGCGCGACGCTCGACGATCAGCGCGCGGCCGCCGACCCGGGCGTCGATCTCGCAGGTCAGCATCTCGCCCTCGGGCGTGGCGAACAGGAAGCGGCGCGCGATGGCGGGGTCGAGCCAGGCGTCGAACGCGTCTTCCGGTGACGCGGCGATGTCGCGTGTGACGGTGAGGATGACAGGCACGCTCATGCCGGCAGCTCGTAAAGCTGGATCCAGTTGCCGCAGCCATCGTCGAACGTCGCCACGGTCGGCATCCCGGGATGCGCGACCGGCGGCCCCCTGAACGCTACGCCCCTGGCGACGAGCCGATCATATTCGGCCTGCAGGTCGAACGACTGGAAGGCAGTGGCGGGAATGCCATTGGCGTACAGGGCACGACGAAAAGCGACCGCCCAATCCTGCGGGGCAGGTTCGAGCGACAGCTGGACGTCCTCGGGTCCATCGGGCGCGATCAGGCCGATCCACTCATATTCCCCGACCGGAAAGCGCTGCTTCACGGTGAAGCCGAGCGTCTCGGTGTAGAAGGCGATCGCCTTTGGCTGATCGTCGACCATGAGGCTGGTGAGTCCGATCTTCACGCCGTCTTCTCCCGGCCCGCCTTGAGAATCTCCTCGAGGCGGTCGAGACTCGCGGTCCACACCCCTTCCCATTGCCTGAGCCAGGCATCCGCTTCGGCCAGCGGCGCAGCGCGCAGCCGGCAGAGCTGCTGGCGGCCGGCCTTGCGCCGTTCGACCAGCCCGGCGCGTTCCAACACGCCGAGATGCTTGGCGGCCCCGGCGAAGCTCATCGCGAAGGGCGCGGCGAGCTCACCGATCGAATGCTCGCCCCGGCCGAGCTGGGCAAGCATGGCGCGACGGGTGGGGTCCGCCAGTGCGGCGAAGGTCATGTCGAGTCGTTCAACCATATGGTTGAATTATGGGCGAGCCGGTAAATAGTCAACCGATCGGTTTAACATTTCGCCGCATTGCCTCTGCGTCGTGTCGATTTCGCTTGCGATACGGCCGGCTGCGATGCCAGCCTCGCGAAAATCCGGGGGGAGACAAGGCCATGGGATTGTTCGGGCGCCGTCACGACGATGACGACGAGATGGACGAATGGGCATATGAGCTGACCCGCAAGGACAGCTTTCCGATGGCCGCGACGATCACGGGCGCGATCGTCATCCTGGTCGTATCGGTGATGATCTACAACTTCTCCAGCCACCGCCATATGCTGGCGACCACGCTCGGCGCCGGCACGGTCGTCGCGTTGCTGGTCTGGGCCGTGGCGTTCCTCGTCACGCTGCGCCGGGCACCGATCGGCTGGAAGATCGGCTCCTTCTTCGCGATGATCGTCGTCGGCCTGGTCGCCGGTGTGATCGGGATCGGCACCACGATCACCGCGATGCAGGATGACGTGCGCGCGATAGCGGAGGTCAAGGTCACCCAGAGCTTCGGCCTCGAACTGCCGGAAGGCGGCGCGCGCGGGCCGATCTCCAAGGCTACCTTCGCTTATCTCAAGATCGTGGTCGACGATGCGACGAAGCACCGCCAGGCGCTCCAGGCGCTTGACTATGATGCGATGACATCACCTGACGCCTTGAAGCAGCATGACGGGTTGCTGTCGCATTGCGACCAGCGCGCAACCGTGACGCCGATGATCGAGGCTTATTATGCGCGTCGCCGCGCCGCGTTCATCAAGTGGCAGGCAGATCTGAACGCGATCGATATGGATGAAAATTTCCGCAAGGGATTCGCCGCCGCCGGTGACAGGTCACACGGCAGATTCGACAATCTGCTGCAGCGCGCGGCGACCAACGAGCATGCCCAGATCGGCGAACTGGTTGCCATGTGCCAGATTCTCGCACGGCATCACTGGGTCGAGCAATTTGGCCGCATTGCCTTTACGAGCCCGGCCGACCTGCGCGATTTCAATGCCCATAACCGGCGCGAACAGGATCTGTCGGCGGAATCGAGCGCACTGATGCGGGAAAGCCTGGCGACGATGGAAAGCGGCCAGGCGATGATCCGCCGCGGTCTGTTCTGACGGTACCCCCGTCATGCGCGGATGCGCGCATGACGGGGCAAGCGCCTATTGCGCGAACAGCAGAACCGGCGTTTCGAGATATTTCTTGAGCGCCTGGACGTAGCTCGCCGCGTCCCAGCCATCGACCACGCGGTGATCGCAGCTGATCGACAGGTTCATCAGCTTGGCGCGGACGATCTCGTCGCCCTGGAAGATCGGGCGTTCGACGATCTTGTTGGGGCCGATGATCGCCACCTCGGGGCGGTTGATCACCGGCGTGGTGGCGATGCCCCCGAGCGGTCCCAGTGACGTGATGGTCAGGGTCGAGCCGGACAATTCCTCGACCTTGGCCTTGCCGGTGCGCGCGGCCTCGGCGAGACGGGCGATCTCGGTGGCGAGTTGCCAGACGTTCATGTCCTGCGCATCGCGGATCACGGGCACCATCAGCCCGGCATCGGTCTGCGTCGCCATACCGAGATGGATGCTCCCGTGACGAGTGACCACGCCGGCCTCGTCGTCATACCGCGCATTGATCATCGGGAATTGCGGGATCGACTTGCAGATCGCGACGATCAGCAGCGGCAGCATGGTGAGCTTCGGCCGCGAACCGCGATTGTCGTTGAGATCGGTGCGCATCGCCTCCAGCGCCGTCACGTCGATCTCGTCGACATAGGTGAAGTGCGGGATGGCGCGCTTGGCGGCGGCCATGTTCTCGGCGATGCGACGACGCATGCCGATGACCTTGATCGGCTCATCCGCGCGGGCATTGCTGGCGTGCGGGGCGCGATAACCCTGGCCGGAACCGTAGCGGAGGAAGGCATCGAGATCGGCGTGGCGGATCCGGTCGCCTTCGGCGGGTTTGACCTGGGCGAGGTCGACGCCGAGGTCGGCGGCGCGGGCGCGGACGGCGGGAGAAGCGAGAATAATGTTCTTCTCCCTCTCCACGGCGGGGAGAGGGCCCGCCACGGGCGCAGGCGTCTCGATCTCGGGTTCGGGTACCGCAGAGGCCAGAACCACAGGCGCTTCCGCTTGTGGCCGCCCCTCTCCCCCCTGAGGAGAGGAAGCAGCGGTCGTTTCCAGCGGCGTCGCATCGGGCACGCCGGCTTCGGCGGCACCGGGCGTTTCAGCCGCGATCTGCTCCGCCGCTTCCGCCTCACCCTCGACCGCATCGGTCTCGATCACCACCAGCGCCGCGCCGATCGGCACCTGGTCACCGACTTCGCCAGCCAGCTCGATCACCGTGCCGGCAACCGGCGATTCCATCTCGACCGTGGCCTTGTCGGTCATCATGTCGGCCAGGCCCTGGTCCTCCTCGACGCGGTCGCCGACCTTGACGTGCCAGGTAACGATCTCGGCCTCTGCAATGCCCTCGCCGATATCGGGGAGCTTGAAAACAAAGCGCGCCATTATGCTGCGTCCTTCATGATCTTCTTGAGGGCTTCGCCGATGCGAACGGGCCCGGGGAAATAGGCCCATTCGAGGCTGTGGGGATAAGGTGTGTCGAACCCGGTGACGCGCTCGATCGGGGCTTCGAGATGATAGAAGCAGCGCTCCTGCACCAGCGACAGCAGTTCGGCACCGAAACCCGAGGTACGCGTGGCCTCATGAACGATCATGCAGCGGCCGGTCTTCTTGACCGAGGCCTCGATCGTCTCGATGTCGAGCGGGATCAGCGTGCGCAGGTCGATGATCTCGGCGTCGACGCCGGATTCCTCCACCACCGCCTGGCAGACATGGACCATCGTGCCATAGGCCAGGATGGTCAGCGCCTCGCCCGGGCGGACGATTTTCGCCTTGCCGAGCTCGATCTTGTAATAGCCGGTCGGCACTTCACCGGCGGGATGCGCCGACCAGTTCTTCGACGGGCGATCCCAATGGCCGTCGAACGGGCCGTTATAGATGCGCTTCGGCTCGAAGAAGAGCGTCGGATCATTGTCCTCGATCGCCGCGATCAGCAGGCCCTTGGCGTCGTACGGCGTCGAGGGAATGACCGTCTTGATGCCCGAGACATGGGTGAAGATACCTTCGGGCGACTGGCTGTGCGTCTGGCCACCGAAGATGCCGCCGCCGAACGGCGAGCGCACCGTCATCGGCGCGATGAACTCGCCGGCCGAACGATAACGCAGCCGCGCCGCTTCCGAGACGAGCTGGTCGAGCGCGGGATAGATGTAATCGGCGAACTGGATCTCGGGCACGGGGCGCAGGCCATAGGCGCCCATGCCGACGGCGACACCGATGATGCCGCATTCGGTGATCGGCGTGTCGAACACGCGGGTCTTGCCGAACTTGGCCTGAAGGCCCGCAGTGGCGCGGAACACGCCGCCGAAAAAGCCGACATCCTCGCCCATGACGATGACATTGGGGTCGCGCTCCATCATCACCTCGAGCGCCGAGTTGATCGCCTGGATCATGTTCATGCGCACGGTGCCGTCGCCCGCTTCCTCGGGGGCAAGATCGGCGGGGGTGTCGGCAGTGGTCTCGGTCATGTCGCTCATTTCCGTGCCCAAGGGCGGCCCGAGGCCTGTTCTTCGGCGATCATCTGCGCCTGCTGCTCCCTGAGATGCCACGGCATCTTCTCGAACACGCCATCGAACAGGCTGTCGAGCGGCTGGTGCAGGCCGTGGCCGAGGATGCCGTTCTTCTCGGCTTCCTTCTGCGCCGCCTTCACTTCCTCGGCGACCTGGAGATCCTGCGCGGCGTGGCGCTCCTCGTCCCATTCGCCGATCGCGATGAGATGATCCTTGAGGCGTTTGATCGGATCACCCAGCGGCCAGGCGGTCGGCTCGCCGGCCGAGCGATATTGCGTCGGATCGTCCGAGGTCGAATGGCCTTCGACGCGGTAGGTGAAATGCTCGATCAGCGTCGGACCCTGGTTGGTGCGCGCGCGCTCGGCGGCCCAGGCGGTGGCGGCATAAACCGCCAGTGCGTCGTTGCCGTCGACGCGCAGGCCGGCGATGCCATAACCCACCGCGCGCGCCGCGAAGGTGGTCGATTCGGCACCGGCGAAACCCGAAAAGCTCGAAATCGCCCATTGGTTGTTGACGATGTTGAAGATCACCGGCGCGCGGTAGACGCTGGCGAAGGTGCAGGCGGAATGGAAATCGCCCTCCGCGGTCGAACCCTCGCCGCACCAGGTCGCGGCGATGCGCGTGTCGCCCTTGGCGGCCGACGCCATCGCCCAGCCCACCGCTTGCGGATATTGCGTGGTGAGATTGCCCGAGATCGAGAAGAAACCCGCCTCGCGCACCGAATACATGATCGGCAGCTGCTTGCCTTGCAGGCGATCGCCCTTGTTCGAATAGATCTGGTTCATCATGTCGACCATCGACCAGCCGCGCGCGATAAGCAGGCCCTGCTGTCGATAGGAGGGGAAGCACATATCCTCATAATCGAGCGCGAAGGCGGCGGCGACGGCGACCGCCTCCTCGCCGGTGCACTTCATATAGAAGCTGGTCTTGCCCTGGCGCTGGGCGCGGAACATGCGCTCGTCGAACGCGCGGGTCAGCACCATCGAGCGCAGCATGGCGCGCAACGTGTCGGGCGAGAGACGCGGGTTCCACGGGCCGACCGCCTGGCCATTCTCGTCGAGCACGCGGATCAGCTCATAGGCCAGATCGATGAAGCCGTCGGCCTTGTCGGCGGTGTCGGGGCGGCGCACTTCGCCGGCGGCGGGCAGCACCACCTGGGTGAAATCAACCGCGTCGCCGGGGCGGAATTTGGGCTCCGGCACGTGCAGCGACAAGGGTTGCAGATTGGGGCGCACCGGGTCGCCTGCCATGGTCTTTTCCACTCCCTGAGCAGGCATTCCGTTACGAAACGCCCGGATTCGCCGTTCGCATCCTTGTTATAAAATTTCAAACGTTTTGGCGAGGGGAGGAATGTGCCGATCGTGACGAACTGTTAACCATTTGGGCGGCATGCTCGTATCGCACAACAGGAAGCACCTTGTGATGTACATGGCCCCGATCGTCCGCACCAAGCCCGCCGTCTCGGTCATGCGCCGTCGCCTGTCGGGCGGCGTCGTGATGCCACTCGCAGTGCTGTTCATGCTGCCGTTCCTGACGCTTTACGCCATCTACGCCGCGACGATGTTGGGCGTGCAGGGGATGGTCAAGGCGCCCCGCGCGCTGCTGCAGATGATCGATTATGCCGGCACGGCGGTGCTCGGCGACTGATCCGACAATGCGCGTGCTGTTCCAGAATGAGGCAATGGCGCAGCTGCTGCGCTTCGCGGTCGCCGGAGTCGGTGTCACCGCCTTCTCGGTCGTTATCTATCTTTTCTATGCCATGGGGCTGCATGCCGACCCGTTGCTCGCCAATGCGGTGAGCCATGTCGCGGGCGTGGTGCTGGGTTATTCGATCCACAGCCGCTGGAGCTTTCGCGAATCGGCGACGCAGGATGCCGGCAGCCTGTGGCGTTTCGCCATCGCCTCGGTTGTGGCCTTTGCGCTCAATTCGCTGTGGGTGTGGCTCGGCACCAGCCTGCTCGCGCTGCCGGCCTGGGCGCCGGTGCCGGCGATGGTCTTCGTGACGCCGCTGACCAGCTTCGCGCTCAACCGCTGGTGGGTATTCTCGCGCTGATTTTCTGATCGCCGGCATGCACGAGTCCGGTTGACTCCTTGACCCTTAAAGGAACAAAATAGGAACATTGTCCCTTTACGAGTCGTGCCTGTGCCATCCTGCCAGCTGGATACCTTGCGCGAAACCTTGCGCGCCATCGAGGGTGACGGCCTCAAGCGTCGCCCCGTGCTGCCCTTCAACATTGCCGGGGTGGATGACCGGATCGCGACCGGTGGACTGCGGCTCGATGCGCTGCATGAGGTCGCGCCAGGCAACCCGGGCATGGGCGATGACGCCGCCGCGACGCTGTTCACCGCCGGGGTCGCGGCGCGTGCCTGGGGGCCGGTACTGTGGGTGGTCAGACGGCGCGACCTGTTCGCGCCGGGACTGTACCAGGCCGGACTTTCGCCCGACCGACTGCTCTATGCCGAGGCCAATGACGACGCCGAATTGCTGACACTGATGGAGGAAGGCCTGCGCCACCGTGGGCTCGGCGCGGTGATCGGCGAGGTCAAGCGCGCCTCGATGGCCAATACGCGACGGCTGCAACTGGCTGCCGAGGGCGGGCGGACGATCGCCTTGCTGATGAAGCGCCATGCCCGCGAGGGCGGCGATCCGCTCGCCGTGCCGTCGGCGGCGGTGACGCGCTGGCGCATCGCTGCGGCACCTTCGACGCCGCTGCCGGTCGCCGGCATCGGCCGACCGCGCTGGCGCGTCGAACTCGCCCGCCAGCGCGGCGGCGAACCCCATCAATGGACGCTGGAGGCATGCGATGAAACGGGTCGCCTCGCTCTTCCTGCCCGACTGGTCGATCGACCGGCTGCGGCGGGCGGGGCGCATCGCCGCGCCGCCTGACCTGGGGGCGAACGCCGTCGCCGTGCTGGAAGCGCGCGGCGACGGCTGGCGACCGGGTGCAAGGTGGGCGCGTTCTCATAACTCCTCCCCGGAACGGGGAGGGGGACCGCCGGCGAAGCCGGTGGTGGAGGGGCTTGGAGCGCGCCGCACGGGCCTCGTGCTCCAAGCCCCTCCACCACTTCGTGGTCCCCCTCCCCGTGCCGGGGAGGAATTGGTCGTCACACAAACCCGCGAGGGCAATAAAGTCATCATCGCCGCCGCCTCCCCCGCCGCACGCGCCATCGGCCTCACCCCCGGCATGGCGGTGACGCAGGCACGGGCGCAGGTGCCGGGGGTCATCGTGCTACCGGCCGATCCGGCAGGTGACCTTGCCGCGCTCGAACAACTGGCCATCGCCGCTGCACGACGCTGGTCGCCACTGACCGCCTTGTCGGGCATGGACGGCCTGTTCATCGACATCACCGGCACCGCACATCTGTTCGGCGGTGAGACGAAGATGGCGCGGCGGATCGTGCGGCTATTGGCGCGGCTCGGCTTCACCGCGCGGATCGCGGTGGCCAATACGGCAGGCGCCGCCTGGGCGCTGGCGCGTTACGGGCGGGTCGAGCGCGGTGTCGCCATCTGCCCCGCCGGCACGCTGGACTCGGCGCTGGCGCCGCTGCCGATCGCTGCCTTGCGCGCCGACGACAAGGCGATCGAGTTGCTGCGCCGGCTTGGCATCGAACGGATCGGCCAACTCGCCGCGATGCCACGCGCACCGCTCACCCGGCGATTCAGTGCGACCCTGGTCGCGCGGCTCGACCAGGCGCTGGGGCGTCGGGACGAGCCGCTCGACCCCGTCATTCCGGTCGAGGCGATCGTCGTCGCGCAACGCTTCGCCGAGCCGATCGCCACCGCCGAGGCGATCGAGCACTGGCTGGGAGAACTGATGCCGCGCCTCGTCACCGCGCTGGCCGAGGCGGGGCTCGGTGCGCGGCTGGTCGAACTGGTGGCGGACCGCATCGACGGCGTGCCGCAGCGCCTGCGCATCGGTCTCGCCCGACCGACGCGCGATGCGCCTCATTTGCTCAGGCTGATCGTGCGGCGTATCGAGGAGATCGCGCCCGGCTTCGGCATCGACGCGCTGGCGCTGCATGTCCGCCGCGCCGATCCGCTTGGAGCCCAACCCTTTGCCGAACGGCTGGAGGAACGACCGACCGACCTCGCCCCACTGGTCGATGCGCTGGCCAATCGCATCGGCGACCGGCGACTGTCGCGCAGCCAGCCGGTCGAGAGCGACGTGCCCGAGCGTTCGGTCGCTTCCCTGCCGCCACTAGATCCACCGGCGCAGCATGCGATCAAGCTCAAGCCCGACGATGTCCGCCAGCTCGACCGTTCGCCCGACCTGCACCCCTGGCACCATCGCTGGCCGCGCCCGGTGCGGCTGCTGCGCCGGCCCGAGCAGCTCGACCATGTCATCGCCGAACTGCCCGACCAGCCGCCGCGTCGCTTCAGCTGGCGCGGCGAGATGCACAAGGTAGTGCGCGCCGACGGCCCCGAACGCGTGCAGGGCGAATGGTGGAAACGCACCGCCGAGCGGCATGCGGTGCGCGATTATTTCCAGGTCGAGAACGAGGCCGGCCAGCGCTTCTGGCTGTTCCGCCGCGGCGACGGCGAGCGTGCCGAGAGCGGCGACCTCGCCTGGTTCATGCACGGGGCATTCGGGTGATGTCAGCGCGTCGCGTCGATCGCCTCAACATGGCCTTGGGCGGCGTAATCGAGGATCGCACGATCCGACGTGAGAAGCGCGCATCCCAACGAACGTGCCGTCGCAATGATGATTCGATCGCAGGGATCACCATGGAGATCCCCCGGCAGCGACCCGGCATCTGTAGCGATGGCGGGATCTATGCTGACCGTCCTGAAGCCACCGGTGTCAAACAAACGTCGCATCCAGTCCTGAAGCGGCATGGCAAGCGCGATGCGGCGCTTGTCGATCAGCATGGCGATTTCCCAGAACGATATCGCCGACAGATGAATGTTGCCGGTATTGGCGTCGATTCGCCGACGCGCCCGTGCACCCAGCCTTCCATCTTCGGTCAGCCAGAGCAGGGTCTGCGTATCGAGCAGAATCATCGCGGTGAAGGTGCCCGCCCAGAATCATATAGTTCGGGCGGATTATTGGCATCCCATTTGGCCTCCCAATCGGGATCGATCGGACCAGTGATGTCCTCGAGGATTTTGACCGAACCTTTCAGGCAGCCAATCAGGCTCGCGGGCCGCTCCACACCGGCCTTGCGCGCGCTGAGAGTCAGTGAAGCCTTGCCGCGACGCGTGATGGTCAACGGCTCGCCGCTGCGCTCCATCTCATCGATCAGTTTGAGGCTTTTGGCCTTGAATTCGGTTGCGCTCACCATTTTGCCCATGGCGAAGCCTCCTCTCGAAATGTACATTTCATATAGTCATTTCGGACAATGCCTGCAATGACCTATTCCGAATTGCAGGTCACCACGCATTTCAGCTTCCTGCGTGGCGCCTCTTCCCCGAAGGATTTGTTTCTCACAGCCGTTGCACTCGGTCTGCCGGCGCTCGGCATCACCGATCGCAATTCGGTCGGCGGCGTGGTGCGATCGCTGGTTGCGGCGGAGGAGTTGACGGCGGCCGGCCTGCCGATCCGCATGATCGCCGGGTGCCGGCTCGATCTGGTCGACGGCACCTCGATCCTCGTCTGGCCCGAGGACCGCCCGGCATGGAGCCGGCTCACCCGGCTGCTCACGCTCGGCAAGGGACGGGCCAATGCGCAGAAGGGCGAGAAGGGCAAATGCTTCCTGCACTGGGAGGATGTGGCCGCATATAATCAGGGCATGGTCGGCGCGCTGGTGCCGGGTCTGGCCGATCATGGCGATGCGGTCGCGATGCGCTGGATGGCCGATGCCTTTGGGGACCGCGGACATGTCTGCCTGACGCATCACCGACGGCCCGATGACGCGTTGCGGTTGTACGATCTGGAAAACATGGCGCAGCGTTTCGGCCTGGCGCCGCTCGCCACCGGCGACGTGCTCTACGACCTGCCCGAACGGCGCATGCTGCAGGACGTCGTCACCGCGATCCGCAACAAATGCACCATCGACGATCTCGGCTTCCGCCGCGAGCGCAGTGCCGACCGGCATCTCAAGGGGCCCGGAGAGATGGTACGACGCTTCCGCCACCACCCCGAGGCGTTGCTGGCGACCGAGGCGATCGCCGAACGCTGCACCTTCTCCCTGCGCGAATTGAAGGAGCAATATCGCTATCCCGACGAGGTGGTGATCAGCGGCCGATCCCCACAGGACGCGCTGGAGAAGATGACGCGCGAAGCCCTGACCGAGATGCATCCCGAGGGCGTTCCCCTGCCCTATGCCGAGCAACTGGAACATGAGCTCAGGCTGGTCGGAAAGATGGGTTATGCGCCCTATTTCCTGACCGTGAATTCAATCGTCCGCTTTGCGCGCAGCCAGGGCATCCTGTGCCAGGGGCGCGGTTCGGCAGCCAATTCGATCGTCTGCTTCGTGCTCGGTGTAACCTCGATCGATCCGGTCAAGCACACTTTGCTGTTCGAGCGTTTCATTTCCGAGGATCGCCACGAGCCGCCCGATATCGACGTCGATTTCGAGCATGAGCGGCGCGAGGAAGTGATCCAGTGGATCTATGAGACCTATGGTGAACGGCACGCCGCGCTGACCGCCGTGGTCAGCCGCTTCCGCACGCGCGGTGCGATGCGCGAGATCGGCAAGGTGATGGGCCTGTCCGATGACATGACCGCCGCCTTGTCAGGGCAGGTATGGGGGGTATCGAGCGGCGGTCTCGACAATGAGCATGTCGACCAGCTCAATCTGGACCGGACCGACCCACGCCTCGCTTTGACGCTGGAGCTGGTGCACCAGTTGATCGATACACCCCGCCACCTGTCGCAACATCCGGGGGGCTTCGTGCTGGCGCATGGCCGGCTCGACGAGTTGGTCCCGGTCGAGCCGGCGGCGATGGTCGATCGCCGGGTGGTGGAATGGGAAAAACTCGATGTCGAGGAACTCGGCCTGATGAAGGTCGATGTGCTCGGCCTCGGCATGCTCGGTTGCATGCGGCGGGCGTTCGAGCTGCTCGAAACATGCAAGGGCGTGCGGTTGAGCATGGCCTCGCCCGAAATGCAGGATGACGATTCCGCCACCTATGCCATGATCCAGCAGGCCGACACGCTGGGGGTTTTCCAGATCGAGAGCCGGGCGCAGATGTCGATGCTGCCGCGGATGAAGCCGAAGGATTTCTACGATCTCGCCATTGAAGTGGCTATCGTGCGCCCCGGGCCGATCCAGGGCGACATGGTCCATCCCTATCTTCGAAGGCGCGAGGGAAAGGATCCGATCACCTATCCCAATGCCGCTCTGGAGAAGATCCTGGAGAAGACGCTGGGCGTGCCGTTATTCCAGGAACAGGCGATGCAGGTCGCCATGGTCGGTGCCGGCTTCAGCGCCAACGAAGCGGATCGCCTGCGCCGCAAGATGGCGACCTTCAAGGCAACCGGCGGCGTCGGTGAATTTCACGACAAGCTGGTCAACGGCATGCTCGCCAATGGCATCTCGCTCGACTTTGCCGAACGCATGGTCAAGCAGATCGAGGGGTTCGGCAGCTACGGCTTCCCCGAAAGCCACGCCGCCAGCTTCGCCAAGATCGCCTATGCTTCGTGCTGGATGAAATGCCATCATCCCGACCTGTACTGCGCCGCGCTGCTCAATGCGCAGCCGATGGGCTTCTATGCGCCGGCGCAGATCGTGCGTGACGCGCGCGAGCATGGCGTCGAGGTACTCGCGGTGTGCATCAATCGCAGCGGCTGGGATACCGAGGTACTGAACGAGACACCGGCCCGGCGCGTTGATCGACCAGAAATTTTTCGCGGCAACGATGCGGATTGGGCGGCGATGCTCCCCCTCCGGCTCGGCATGCGGATCGTCCAGGGATTGAGTGACAAGGAGGGCGAGGCAATCCTCGCGGCCCGTGCCGGCGCGCCCTTCACCTCGATCGAGGATGCCTGGCGGCGGTCGGGAATCAAGCCGGCGGCGCTCGAACGGCTGGCGCGCGCCGATGCGTTTCGTTGCTTCGGGCTCGATCGGCGCCAGGCCTTATGGGCGATCAAGGGGCTTGGCCGGGCGCCACTGTCGTTGTTCGCCGCCGCCGACGAACGTGCCGGTGTCATCACCGCCGAGGCGAAGGAAGCGCCGGTAGTCCTGACGCCGCTCACCGCCGGCCGCGAAGTGGTCGAGGACTACCGCGCCACCCAGCTTTCGCTGCGCCAGCACCCCCTCACCTTTCTGCGCGCCGAACTGCGCCGGCGTGGCATCCGGCCGTGCGGCGATCTCAAGGCGATGAAGGACGGCGATCCGGTCACCGTCGCCGGCATCATCCTCGTCAGGCAGCGGCCGGGCAGCGCCAAGGGCATCCTGTTCCTCACGCTGGAGGACGAGACCGGCATCGCCAATGGCGTGCTGTGGAAGGACCGGTTCGAGGCGCATCGGCGGATCGTGATGTCGTCGGCGATGGTCAGCATCACCGGGCATGTGCAACGTGAGGGGATCGTTATCCATGTCGTGACCGAACGCGTCACCGACCTGACGCCGCTGCTGCGCCAGGTCGGCGAGATCGATCTGCCGCGCATGGTATCGCGCGGCGATGGCGCGACACATGGTGGTTCGCCCGATCGCGGCGATGCGGAGTGGAAGCCGAAGCTGCGGAGCGACTATCACTATCGGGAAAAGGATCGGGAGGATGTCATCCCGATCAAGAGCCACGATTTCCACTGATCTGATACCTCCCCGGCACGGGGAGGGGGACCGCGACGCGAAGCGGCGTGGCGGAGGGGGCTTGCCGCGAACGCCGCGCCTTTGGCACGCCCCCTCTACCATCCTTCGGATGGTTCCCCTCCCCGTACCGGGGAGGAACTTCCTTACGCCACCGTCTGCTCGATCACCCCGAAGATCGGGTGGTGCTTGTCGTCCTCGGCCCAGATACGCACGGTGTCGCCTTTCTTGAGGAACGGCGTGACCGGCTTGCCGCCCTTGATCGTCTCGACGGTGCGGACTTCGGCGAGGCACGAATAGCCAACGCCACCCTCGGCGATCGGCTTGCCGGGGCCGCCATCGGCATCGCGATTGGAAACGGTGCCCGAACCGATGATCGTGCCGGCGCCCAGCGCGCGCGTCTTCGCCGCATGCGCGACCAGCGTGCCGAAGTCGAAGGTCATGTCCTCGCCCGCCTCGGCGCGGCCGAAAGGCTTGCCGTTGAGATCGACCATCAGCTTGCGGTGCAGCTTGCCGTCCTTCCACCAGTCGCCGAGCGCGTCGGGGGTGACGAACACCGGCGAGAAGGCGCTGGCCGGTTTGGACTGGAAGAAGCCGAAACCCTTGGCCAGTTCACCGGGAATCAGGTTGCGCAACGACACGTCGTTGGTCAGCCCGACCAGCAGGATCGCCGCCAGTGCCTCGTCGCGCGTCGCGCCGAGCGGTACGTCACCGGTAACGACCACGACCTCGCCCTCGAGATCGGCGCCCCAGGCCTCGTCGGCGAGCGGGATCGGGTCGCGCGGCCCAAGGAACCCATCCGAGCCGCCCTGATACATCAGCGGATCGTGCCAGAACGAGTCGGGCATCTCGGCCGCGCGGGACTGCCGTACCAGCGCGACATGGTTCACATAGGCCGAGCCGTCGGCCCATTGATAGGCGCGCGGCAATGGCGCCGCGGCGTCATGCTCATGGAAGCGATCGCGCGGGATCATCTCATGTTCGAGATCGGTGGCGAGATTGCGCAGATCGGGCAGCAACCGATCCCAGTCGTCGAGCGCCCCCTGCAACGTCGGCACGATATGCCCCGCGTCAGCATACCAGGCGAGATCGTTAGAGACGACGACGAGCTTGCCGTCGCGGCCATGCTTGAGGCTGGCGAGTTTCATGCTGGCTTTCTCTCCTTTTCGGAACGGCACTTAGCCACCATCGCAGTACCAAGTCGAGGCGTGCCTGCTTGACGTTCGCGTCAATCGCCCGCACAGCGGAAAAAAGGTTGCAGGAGAGGACTGATATGACCCCTGACATTATTCCCGGCCGCTTCGCCTATAATGCCGACCATGAGGCGTTCCGCGAAACCGTGCGCAGCTTCCTGCAAAAGGAGGGAATTCCGAACGTCGGCGAGTGGGAGAAGAACCACCTCGTTCCCAAGGAATTTTGGCACAAGGCCGGCGAGATCGGCATGCTGTGTCCGACCGTGCCGGAGGAATATGGCGGCTTGGGTCTCGACTTCGGCTATAATTCGATCGTCAACGAGGAGCTGGCCTATAATGGCGTGCCGGCCGGCTTCACGCTCCACTCAGACATCGTGTGCGATTACATCGTCGCCTATGGCTCGGAAGAACAGAAGAAGCAGTGGCTGCCGCGCTTCGTCTCGGGCGAGACGATCACCGCCATAGCGATGACCGAGCCGGGTACCGGGTCCGACCTGCAATCGATCCGCACCACGGCGAAGAAGGACGGCAACCATTATGTCGTCAACGGCTCGAAGACCTATATCACCAACGGCCAGAATGCCGACCTGATCCTGGTCGTCGCCAAGACCGACCCCGACGCGAAGCCGGCCTATAAGGGCATGTCGATCATCCTGGTCGAGAGCGACCGCGAGGGGTTCAAGCGCGGCCGCAAGCTCGACAAGATCGGGCAGGATGCGGCCGACACCTCGGAATTGTTCTTCGAGGACGTGCGCGTGCCGATGACCAATTGCCTCGGCGAGGAGGGCAAGGGTTTCATCTATCTGATGAGCCAGCTGCCGCAGGAGCGGCTGTCGATCGCGGTCGGCACGCACGCCTCGGCGCAAAAGGCGTTCGACGAGACGGTCGAGTTCACCAAGACCCGCAAGGCCTTTGCCGGGATGGTGTTCGATTTCCAGAACACGCGATTCGTGCTCGCCGACCTCAAGTCCAAGCTGCAGGTCGGCTGGGCGCATCTCGACTGGGCGATCCAGCGCCACCTCAAGGGCGAGCTGACCCCGACCGAGGGCGCCGCGGCCAAATTGTGGCACACCGAACTGCAATGGGAAGTGATGGACAAGTGCCTCCAGCTTCATGGCGGCGCCGGTTACATGAACGAATATCCCATCGCGCGGATGTGGCGGGCGGCGCGGGTCAGCCGAATCTATGGCGGCACCAACGAGATCATGAAAGAGCTGATCGGTCGCAGCCTCTGAGGAAAAGCCACGCATTTTCATGATTTAGGCACGGGTTGCGGCGGCGAGGGCGCTGCAACTCGTCCCAAATCCGGCCGGCGACGCGCCGAATACCTTGCGCGATTCGATCCAAATTGGCATCATGACAATCCGATGACATCACCACCGCCCGACGGATCCCGAGACAGGCGGATTGAAGACCCCACCAACCTCTGGTTGATCCATCCTGCGTCGCGCCGGCTGCTGCCGCTTGCGCTCGCGTGGCGCGTGTCCGCCAACATGGTGTCGCTGACGGGTCTCGCGCTCGGCATCGGCGCCGCCATCGCCTATTGGAACTGGGCGACGCCCGCGGCGGCGCTGCTGGGCCTGGTCCTGTCGATCGCCTGGCTGATCGCCGATGGACTCGACGGCATGGTGGCGCGCGCGACCGGCACCGCCAGCCCGTTCGGTCGCCTGCTCGACGGCATTTGCGACCATGGCGTGTTCATCCTGATCTATGTGCTCATCGCGACCCATATCGGCACAGGCGAGGGCTGGGCGCTCGCGCTCACCGCCGGCGGCGCGCATATCATCCAGTCGAGCACCTATGAGGCGGAACGCGCGCGCTTCCATCGCCGGATACGCGGGGATGCCGGCACGGCGCGCCCGCCGCGCGCCGGCGGCGTGGTCGAGTGGCTGTACGACAATATCCCCCGGGCCATCGACCGCATGGCCGAACCCTTCGACCGCCTGTTGCGCGATAGTGACGATCCAAAGCGGCTCGGCGCGGCCTATGGCGACCGTGCAGCACCGGCGATGAAGTTTCTGGCGCTGGAAACTGCCAATGTCCGGGTCTATGCGATCTTCCTCGCCTGCCTGCTCGGCAATCCGCGCTGGTTCTGGTGGTTCGAAATCGTGCCGTTGACCCTTATCCTGGTCATCGGCCTTATCTGGCATCGCCGCGCCGAGGGGTTCTTCACCAACCCCGCCCGGTCATCGGCGCTACGTACCTGATCACCGGCTGAGCCGGCACTCCCTGACAATCATTGAAGTCGAAAGGTCGTTACACCATGAAGTCCATCAACATCGCGATCATCGGGATCGGCAATTGCGCGAGCTCGTTGGTCCAGGGCCTCGCCCATTACCGGGAAGGCTCGAACGACCATATCGGTCTGATGCATTGGGACATGGGTGGCTACAAACCGAGCGACATCCGCATCGTCGCCGCCTGGGACGTCGACGCGCGCAAGGTCGGCACCGATGTCGCCGAGGCGATCTTCGCCAAGCCCAATTGCACCGCGATCTTCTGTGCCGACGTGCCGGCGAGCGGCGTCGAGGTGATGATGGGCAATGTGCTCGACGGCGTCGCCGAGCATATGCACGAATATATCGATGACCGCACCTTCGTCGTCGCCGACCGCCCCCAGCCGAGCAAGGAAGAAGTCGTCGCCGCGCTGCGCGATAGCGGCGCCGACGTGCTGATGAACTATCTGCCGGTCGGCAGCCAGAAGGCGACCGAATTCTACGCCGAATGCGCGATCGAGGCCGGCGTCGCCTTCGTCAACAACATCCCCGTGTTCATCGCCAGCGACGAGGTGTGGGCCAAGAAGTTCGAGGATGCCGGCGTGCCGATCGTCGGCGACGACATCAAAGCTCAGCTCGGCGCGACCATCGTCCACCGCGTGCTGACCGACCTGTTCGCCAAGCGTGGCGTTAAGCTGGAGCGCACCTATCAGCTCAACACCGGCGGCAATACCGACTTCCTCAACATGTCGAACCGCAAGCGGCTCGCCTCCAAGAAGATTTCCAAGACCGAGGCGGTGCAGGCCGTCGCCGCCGAGCGGATGGAAGACGAGAACATCCATATCGGGCCGAGCGATTATGTCGCGTGGCAGAACGACAACAAGGTCTGCTTCCTGCGCATGGAAGGCCAGATGTTCGGCGGCGTGCCGATGAATCTCGAGCTGCGTCTGTCGGTCGAGGACAGCCCCAATTCGGCCGGCGTCGCGATCGACATGATCCGCTGCGCCAAGATCGCCAGCGACCGCGGCCTGGGCGGCCCGATCCACCCGGCATCGGCCTATTTCTGCAAGCACCCGCCGATCCAGATGACCGACGACCTCGCGCAACAGGCGGTCGAGCAGTTCATCGCTGCGTGAAGCCGGTCGACACGGCGGTAATATTGGCCGCCGGCGCGGGCACCCGCCTGCGCACGGCGGCCGAATCGAAACCGTTATGCGTGGTCGCCGGCAAGACGTTGCTCGATCACGCGCTGGAGCGACTTGCCGAAGCCGGGATCACGCGGGCGATCGTCACCACCGGTTATCGCGCCGAGGCGATCGAAGCGCATATCGCGGCGCGTGACTGGCCGCTGGCGGTCGAAACCGTGCGCACGCCGGACTGGCAGCTGCCCAATGGCGTCTCCGCTCTGGCCGCAGCCGGCCCGCTGGCGGGCACGCCTGCGCTGCTCGCGATGTGCGATCACCTGGTCGAGCCGGCGCTCTATGCGCGCATGGCCGCGGCGGGCGCAGGCAACGGGCTGCGGCTCGGCGTCGACCGGCGGCTGGGCCATCCCTGGGTCGATCTCGACGACGTCACCTTCGTCGCCACCGACGGCGCGCGGATCGTCGCGATCGGCAAGGGCATGGAGAGCTACGACGCCTATGACACCGGCGTGTTTGCCGTCGGCCAGCCTTTCTTCGACGCGCTCGCCCGCTTGGAGGCCCCATCGATTACCGAGGCAGTGCGCACCCTGGCCGCAAATGGCGCCGCGGAGGTCGTCGAATGCAGCGACCTGACCTGGATCGACGTCGACGATCCCAAGGCGCTGGCCGCGGCGGAAGTCTGGGCGTCGCAATAAGCCGTTCGTCGACAGGCGGTTGACATCAGCAATACACTGCCGGACATCTTGCCCATCGACGCGTTAAAAGGGGCGAAATCGTGCGGATGACACGGAATCTGGTGCTGGCACTTGCCGGCACGATGATGCTGGCGGGTTGCGTTGACGACGGTGCGAGGCCGGAAAGCGCGAGCGCGACGCCCGCCAAGGGGCCCGCGCCGGGCATGGGAAAGGGCTATAGCCACGACCCCTATCCTTCGACCTACCATGCATATCCCGGCGTTCCCACGCTGGTCACCAACGTCACGATCTTCGATGGCGAAGGTGGACGGATCGATGGCGGCTCGGCGCTGTTCGCCGACGGCAAGATCGTCGCGATCGGCCAGTCGCTGACGGCCCCGGCAGGCGCGACGGTGATCGACGGCACCGGCAAGGTGCTGACCCCTGGTGTGATCGACATCCACAGCCATCTCGGCGACTACCCCTCGCCCGGCGTGCCGGCGAACAGCGACGGCAATGAGGCGACCGGCCCGGTCACCGCCGACGTGTGGGCCGAGCACAGCGTGTGGCCGCAGGATCCCGGCTTCAGCCGCGCACTGGTCAATGGCGGCGTGACGACGCTGGAGATATTGCCCGGCTCGGCCAATCTGATGGGCGGACGATCGGTGGTGGTGAAGAATGTCTATGCCCGCACCGAGCAGGGCATGAAGTTCCCCGGCGCGCCCTATGGCCTCAAGATGGCGTGCGGCGAGAACCCCAAGCGTGTCTATGGCAGCAAGGGCCGCGAGCCCTCGACGCGGATGGGCAATATCGCGGTCGATCGCGCGACCTGGGCGCGCGCGGTCGAATACAAGCGCAAATGGGACAAATACGAGACCGATGGCGGCGAACCGCCGGCGCGCGACATCGCGATGGACACGCTGCGCGGCGTGCTGGCCGGCGAGATCCGCGTTCAGAACCATTGCTACCGCGCCGACGAAATGGCCATCGTGCTCGATATGGCCAAGGAATTCGGCTATCATGTCAGCGCCTTCCACCACGCGGTCGAGGCCTACAAGATCGCCGACCTGCTAAAGGCCAATGGCACCTGCGCGGCGGTGTGGGCCGACTGGTGGGGCTTCAAGATGGAAGCCTATGACGCGATCAGCGAGAATCTCGCGCTGCTGCAGAATGCCGGTGCCTGCGCGATGATCCACAGCGACGACGAAAACGGCATCCAGCGGTTGAACCAGGAAGTCGGCAAGGCGCTCGCCGCGGGCCGGCGGGCGGGGATCCAGATTTCCGACGCGACGGCCTGGACCTGGCTGACGATCAACCCGGCACGCGCGCTCGGCATCGACGACAGGACCGGTAGCCTAAAGCCGGGCAAGATGGCCGATCTGGTGCTGTGGAACGGCAATCCGTTCAGCGTCTATTCGCGGCCCGAAAAGGTGTGGATCGACGGAGCCCTGCTTTACGACGCCAACGACCCGACCCGACGACCGGTATCGGATTTCGAACTCGGCCAGCCCGGCGCGGGAGACGTGAAATGAAGCGCCTCTTACCCCTCCTCGCCAGCGCCGCGGCGTTCGTCGCGCTCCCCGCCAGCGCCCAGTCGGTCGCCATCGTCAACGCCAAGCTGGTGATCGGCGACGGTTCCGCCCCGATCGAGGGCGGCACCGTGCTGATCCGCGACGGCAAGGTCGTCGCGGCCGGCGCGCAGGTCACCGTGCCGCAGGGCGTGCAGACGGTCGATGCCGGCGGGCATTATGTCACACCGGGCATCGTCGCCGGCTTCACCCGTCTCGGTATCGTCGAGGTCGACGGAGTCGATGCGACCAATGACAGCGGCGCCTCGACCAGCCCGTTCCACGCATCGATCGACGTGGCACCGGCGGTCAATCCGCGCACCAGCGCGGTGATCCTCAACCGCGCCGAGGGCATCACCCGGGCGATCGTCGCGCCGGACAATCGCGGCTCGATCTTCGCCGGCCAGGGCGCGGTGATCGATCTCGGCGCCGACGCCGATGCCGTCACCCGCCCCCGCGCCTTCCAGTTCATGGAATATGGCGAGGGCGGCGCGGGTGCCGCAGGGGGCAGCCGGCCGGCGGCGATCGCGGCGTTCCGCAACGCACTGGCGCAGGCGAAACTCTATGCGCGCAACCCGGCGGGCTACGCGGATCAGGGCAAGGACGCGCTGCTGACCCGCGCAGATGCCGAAGCGCTGCAACCGGTGATCGCCGGCAAGGTGCCGCTGCTGATCCATGTCGAACGCGCCTCCGACATCCTCGTGCTGCTCGATCTCAAGCGCGAGATGCCGGCGTTGAAGATGGTGTTGGTGGGCGTCAGCGAAGGCTGGATGGTCGCCTCGCAATTGGCCGCGGCGCACGTACCGGTGATCGCCTCGGCACTCAACGACTTGCCGGCAAGCTTCGAACAGCTCGCCGCGACCCAGTCCAATGTCGGGCGAATGAAAGCGGCCGGCGTGCTCGTCGGGCTCGGCATGATCGGCGACAATGATGCGCGCCAGGCGCGGAACGAGAAGCAATATGCCGGCAATCTCGTCGCGCTGACGCGGATGCCGGGCGCGACCGGGCTCGACTGGAACGCGGCGTTCGCGGCGATCAGCTCGGCCCCGGCGGAGGCGATCGGCATGGGCGGCGAGATCGGCTCGCTGCGCCCCGGCCGGCGCGGCGATGTGGTGATCTGGTCGAACGACCCATTGGAACTCGACGCGGCCGCGCTCGGGGTGTGGATCGACGGGGTGAAGCAGCCGCTCGATACGCGACAGCGGATGCTGCGCGATCGGTACATGCAGCCACAGGAAGGGTCGCTGCCCAAGGCTTATCAACACTGAACTCTTCGTGCTCCTGCGAACGCAGGAGCCCAAGGTTTCACGCGTCAGCGCTTGTGGCTCTGGGTTCCTGCGTTCGCAGGAACACCGGTGTGGCTGAGGCGGCACCTTGACATTTTGCGCTGCAGCATGCATATGGCGCCCATCGAGGCGTATGCAGCGTGATCGTGTCCGTCAGGGCACAGGCTCCGCTTCGGTCGTTCAACAGGCTTCCCAAGTCACGCGGGGTGTCATTTACCCCCGCCACATCTGCGTCCTCCGGACGTGGGTGCATGGCCAATATCGGACTTAAATTTCCATGTCTTTCAAGAATCTCGGCCTTGCCGAGCCGCTCGTCCGCGCTCTCGAAGCGAAGGGCTATACCACCCCCACCCCGATCCAGCGCGACGCCATCCCGACGGTGCTGACCGGCCGCGATCTGCTCGGTATCGCGCAGACCGGCACCGGCAAGACCGCGGCCTTCGTGCTGCCGTCGATCCAGCGCCTGGTCGAGGACCAGAAGCGCGCCCTGCCGACGCATTGCCGCATGCTGGTGCTCGCCCCGACGCGTGAGCTCGCCGGCCAGATCGCCGAGAGCGCCCGCGGCTACGGCCAGTTCTCGAAGATGTCGGTCGCCACCGTGTTCGGCGGCACCAGCATCAACAAGAACCGCACCGACATGGCGCGCGGCGTCGACATCCTGGTCGCCACGCCGGGCCGATTGCTCGACCTGATCGAGCAGCGTTTCGTCAGCCTCTCGACTCTGGAAATCCTCGTCCTCGACGAAGCCGACCAGATGCTCGATCTCGGCTTCATCCATGCGCTGCGCAAGATCGTCCGCATGCTGCCCAAGCAGCGCCAGACCCTGTTCTTCTCGGCGACGATGCCCAACGCGATCCGCGAGCTGGCCGACCAGTTCCTCAAGGATCCGGCGACCGTGTCGGTGAAGCCGGCGGCGACCACCGCCGAGCGCGTCGACCAGGCCGTTACCTTCGTCAACCAGTCGGAGAAGCAGGCGCTACTCACCATCGCGCTGAACGACCTCGAGGTCGAGCGCGCTTTGGTCTTCACCCGCACCAAGCATGGCGCCGACCGCGTCGTGAAGCTGCTTGCCGGCAACGGCATCGCCGCCGCCGCGATCCACGGCAATAAAAGCCAGCCGCAGCGCGAGCGCGCCCTGGCCGACTTCAAGTCGGGCAAGGTCAAGGTGATGGTCGCAACCGACATCGCCGCGCGCGGCATCGACGTGTCGGGCGTCAGCCATGTGTTCAACTTCGAGCTGCCCAACGTGCCGGAGCAGTACGTCCACCGCATCGGCCGCACCGCGCGCGCCGGCGCCTCCGGTTCGGCGATCAGCTTCTGTGCCGATGACGAGCGGCCGTACCTGCGCGACATCGAGAAGGTGACACGCCAGAAGATCACCGTGCTGCCGCTTCCGGCCGATTTCCAGCAGCGCGCCAATGCGCTGAAGGCGGTTCGCCAGACCACGATCGGTGCCGACCCGGCACCGCGCGAGGAGCGTTCGCGCCACGAGCGCGGTCCTGCGCGTCCGCGTGCTACCCACGCCGCGCGTCCGACCAGCCCCTATGCGCCGCGCGGGCGCGGCCCGCGTCGCGGTGGACGTGGCGGCAATGGCGGCGGTCGCTCGCAGGCCAGCGCGTAACTTCCGGCGGGTCCTCCCCGGCGCGGTGAGGACCGGTTAGCCGTGCACCTTCAGCCATTCCTCCTCAGGTGCGCGGTCGCTCCTGAGGCGGTTGGCCGGTTCTTCCACATCCTCATAGCCGATCGCCATGCCGCAAAAGAGCATCCGCTCGGGCGGCGTGGCGATCAACTGCGTCACGGTCTCGGGATACATCGCCCAGCATTCCTGCGGGCAGGTGGCAAGGCCCGCCTCGACCGCAAGCAGCATCACCGTCTGCAGATACATGCCGAGATCGCTCCACTGCGGCGGGCCCATGCGGCGCTCGACGGTGCAGAACAACGCCGCCGGCGCATCGAAGAAGCGGAAGTTGCGCGCGAACCATAGCCGCCGCGCCGCCTTGTCTTCGCGCGGGATGCCGATCTCGCGATACATCGCCTCGCCGACCCCGAAACGCCGGTCGCGATAAGGCATGTCGAGCTCGGGTGGATAGATCGCATAGGCCGGCGTCTCGACCTCACCCCGCGCCAGCTTTCCGGCCATGATCGTCTTCAGCCGGGCGAGCGACTCGCCGCTCACGATGTCGATATGCCAGGGCTGGAGATTGCCCCCCGAGGGCGCCCGCGCAGCCTTGATCACGATCTCGCGCAGCGTCTCCGGGTCCACCGGACGGGCGAGAAACCCGCGCACCGATCGCCTTGCCGCTACGGCTTCCGTGACATCCATCATTCGCTCTCTTTCGCTTGCCGCTCGACCCTTGCCGAGCTTTACGCTTTCGGCAAGAGAGAGGTTGCAAAGGACAACCGATAGGAGAGTCGCCATGGCCGAAGCCTTTATCGTCGAGGCGGTACGCACCGCCGGTGGCAAGCGCGGCGGGAAGCTTGCCGGCTGGCATCCGGCCGATATGGCGGGCGCGACGCTCGACGCGATTCTCGACCGGTCGGGGATCGATCCTGCCGCCGTCGAGGACGTCATCATGGGCTGTGTCAGCCAAGGCGGCGAGCAGGGTTTCCAGATCGGCCGCGGTGCGGTGCTCGCCTCGAAACTCCCCGAAAGCGTGCCGGCCGTGTCGATCGACCGGCAGTGCGGCAGCTCGCAACAGGCGATCCAGTTCGCTGCCCAGGCAGTCATGTCGGGCACGCAGGATGTGGTCATCGCCGCCGGCGTCGAGAGCATGACGCGCGTGCCGATGGGCTCGACCGGCATGCTGTTCCACCAGGCCGGGCTCGGCAAGTCGAAGTCGCCGCGCCAGGAGGAGCGCTATCCCGGCATCCAGTTCAGCCAGTTCGTGGGCGCGCAGATGATGGCCGACAAATATGGCTTCGACCGCGATCAGCTCGACCGATATGCGCTGGAAAGCCATCGCCGCGCCGCCGCCGCGACCGAGCGTGGTGATTTCCGGGACGAGATCGTCGGCCTCATGATCGAGACCCCCGAGGGCGCGGTTCTCCACACCGTCGACGAGGGCATCCGCTTCGACGCGACCTTCGAGGGCATCCATTCGGTCAAGCTGTTGCAGGAAGGCGGCGTCATTTCCGCTGCCAATGCCAGCCAGATCTGCGACGGGTCCAGCGCGGTGCTGGTGGTCAGCGAACGCGCGCTCAAGGAGCACGGCCTGACGCCGCTGGCGCGCGTCCACAACCTTACCGTCACCGGCGGCGATCCGGTGGTGATGCTCGAGGAGCCGCTGTTCGCGACCGACAAGGCGCTGAAGCGCGCCGGCCTGAAGATCGAGGACATCGATCTCTACGAGGTCAATGAGGCATTCGCGTCGGTGCCGCTGGCGTGGCTGAAGCACACGGGCGGCGATTATGCGCGGCTCAACGTCAATGGCGGCGCGATCGCGCTCGGCCATCCGCTCGGCGCCTCGGGCACCAAGCTGATGGCGACCTTGGTGCACGCGCTGCACAAGCGCGGCGGCCGCTACGGCCTGCAGACGATGTGCGAGGGCGGCGGGCTCGCCAACGTAACGATCGTCGAGCGGCTTTAGTCGCACAATTCAACAAACCCGTCACCCCAGCGAAAGCTGGGGTCTCATGACGAAGCGCGGCGCAAGAGCCGCATGAGATCCCAGCTTTCGCTGGGATGACGCCAGAGGAGAGGTAGAAACAATGAAACTCGATCAAACCGTATCCGCGGTCGTCACCGGCGGCTCCTCCGGCCTCGGCGAGGCGACCGCCCGCGCACTCGCCGCCAGGGGCGTGAAGGTCGCGATCTTCGACCTGCAGAAGGACAAGGGCGAGGCGGTCGCGGCCGATATCGGCGGCGTGTTCTGCGAAGTGAACGTGACCAGCGACGAGAGCGTCGATGCCGGCTTCGCCAAGGCGCGCGCCGCGCATGGCCAGGAGAGCGTGCTGGTATGCTGCGCCGGCACCGGCAATGCGATGAAGACCGCCAGCCGCTCCAAGGAAGACGGCAGCATCAAGCATTTCAGCCTCGAGGCGTTCAACTGGCTCATCCAGATCAATCTGGTCGGCACCTTCCGCTGCGTCGCCAAGTCGGCGGCCGGCATGTTGACGCTGGATCCCGGCACCGACGGCGCGCGCGGCGCGATCGTGATGACCGCCAGCGTCGCGGCCGAGGACGGCCAGATCGGCCAGGCAGCCTATTCGGCGTCGAAGGGCGGCGTGGTCGGCATGACCCTGCCGATCGCGCGCGACCTGATGGGCGAAGGCATCCGCATCAACACCATCCTGCCCGGCATCTTCAATACGCCCTTGATGAACGGCGCACCGCAACAGGTGAAGGACGCGCTCGCCGCGTCGGTGCCGTTCCCGAAGCGGCTCGGCAACCCGGCGGAATATGCCGGCCTCGCGCTGACGATGATCGAGAATGATTATTTCAACGGCGAGGATGTGCGACTGGACGGGGCGATCCGGATGGCGCCTCGCTGAGGCCGTAAAGCCGCTCAATTTCTGCGCCACCCCGGCGAAGGCCGGGGCCCAGTTAGGGAACGGTTATTAAATAGCGTTGCGTCCAGTTTACTCCGGCTTTCCCAACTGGGCCCCGGCCTTCGCCGGGGTGGCATTTACTCACATTCACTCCCTGAAAAGGACCCCAGAATGCCCTTCACGCTCCACAGCTTCGTCGGCCTCTACGAGCGCGTGCTCGGCACGTTGTCGCACATCCTCGACAAGGGTGAGGTCTTTGCGACGGAGAAGGGCATCCCGACCGACGAGATGCTTGACTGGAAGCTGATCGACGACATGGCGCCGCTACGCTTCCAGATCATGGTGGTGGTCAACTTCACGCGCAGCTGGACCGCGCGCGTCGCCGGCCAGCCGGCACCGACCGATATCGAGCAGACGCTCGACCTGGCCGGCTTCCGCGCCGCGATCGCCGACGCCAAGGCGCATCTCGCCGCGGTCGAGCCGGCGCACTTCGAAGGCCGCGAGCAGGAGCCGCTGACCGTCAAGCTCGGCGAGATCATGGAACCCACCCTGCCCGCCGGCCAGTGGCTGTCGGTGTTCGCCACCACCAACATCTATTTCCACCTGTCGATCGCCTACGCCATCCTGCGCATGAAAGGCGTGCCGATCGGCAAGCCGGACCTGTTCGCCGGCGGGCTCTGATCCGCGCGTGACACGCCCCGCGCCCTGGCGGCTCGATCCGGCGGCCTATCCGGTCGCAGACGAATTCGGCACGCGCTACCAGGATCTCGACCCCAACGGCCACCTCAACAATGTCGCCTTCGCGGCCTTGTTCGAGAATGCCCGCGTGCGGATCAATCGCGCGACGCGGCCGTGGGACGGCCGCCCAGCCAACGAGCGCTCGATGGTGGCCAGCGTCAGCATCGCCTATCTGCGCGAGGGCAGTTTTCCCGAGCCGGTGACGATCTGCTCGGGCATCGGCCGGATCGGCACGTCGAGCTGGACGATCGAACAGGCGATGTTCCAGGCCGGCCACTGCATCGCGACCTGCGACACGGTGGTGGTGACGCGCACCGATGGCGAGGCGAAGCCGCTGCGCGACGAGGTGCGGGCTGAGCTGGAAAAGCGAATGACGCGCGGCGGTTGAAGGCCGTCAGGTCAGTTCAAAAATCACGCCGTCACCCCGGACTTTGTTCCGGGGTCCACCGCGCCGCCGGAGTCGAACCCGGAGATTATGCGGCGCAGTGGATGCCGGAACGAGTGCGGTATGACGTTTGATAATCCCGAGTCTCAGACCAGCAGATGGCGTTTGGAGATTCGATCGACGAGCGTGCCGTCGTTCAGCGGCACCGCCGGGGCGACCGAATGATCGACAAACCCCTGCTTGCCGTAAAAGGCCAGCCCGCCGCTATTGTCCGCGCGGATCGTGGCATTGATGCCGACCAGCCCGAGGCGCCGCGCCGCATCGCATGTCGCCGCGAACAAGGTCGAGCCGATGCCGCTCTTGGTCGCCCCGCGCCGGGCGAAGGTGCCGATATCGCCCCAGCCTGGCGGCAGCCGGTCATCGCGCAGCAATATCTGGAAGCCCATCGGCACGCCGGATTCGTCCTCTGCGACAATGCAGGTCAGGACAGCGGGTCCATCGATATGCGCTTCGGCGAACGCCTCCCGCGTGAACGGAATCTGATAGGCGGTGGTGCCGCCAGCCATGATGATCTCGTTGAGCAGATCGGCCAGTGCCACGGCATCGTCACGCACTGCCGGACGAACGGTGAACGCGGACACGTCCGTCAGTCCACGAACACCGGCGCGCGCCTGGCCATGTTCGCCGCCACCGCTTCCATCATGTTGGGCTTGCCGATCACCTTGACCTGCTCCTCGGTCTCGGCCTCGAGCATCGCGCGCGGATCGGCGTCGTGCGCCATGTTGCACAGCCGCTTGGCACCGCGGATGGCGTGCGGGCTGCGGCCGGCGATCACCCTCGCCAGTTCCATCGCCGCGGCGTGCGGATCGTCCGCGATACGGGTGATGAAGCCGTGCGCCAGCGCCTCGTCCGCACCGAATTCGCGCGCCGTATAGACCAGCTCGCGCAGCACGTCGTCGCGCACCAAGGTCCGCCAGATCGGGAATCCGGCCATGTCGGGCACCAGCCCCCAATGCGTCTCGCGGATCGCGAAACGCGTGCCCGGCGCGGCGATGCGGATGTCGGCGCCCGACATGATCTGGAAACCGCCGCCGAACGCCACGCCGTGCACCGCCGCGATCACCGGCATCGGCAGGTTGCGCCAGCCCCAGGTGACGTGCTGCGGCAGGATCGACCCCTGGTCGTTGCGGCCACGCGCCGACAGCCCCGAGCCGCCACCGGCCATGCTCGCCATGTCGAGTCCTGCGCAAAAGGCCTTGCCCTCGCCCGACAGCACCACGCACCGCACGTCGCGCCGGTCGGCCAGCGAATCGATTGCCGCGCCGATGCCTTCGAACATCGCCGGGTCGAGCGCGTTCATCTTGTCGGCGCGGGCGAGGCGGACATCGGCGATCTGGTCGGCGACGGTGATGCTGACGCGGTCGTTCATTGCTTATCCTTCAATCTCGTCACCCCAGCGCACGCTGGGGTCTCCTGCCATATTCCCCACCATGAGATCCCGGCTTTCGCCGGGATGACGAAGGTGTTCAGACGATCCTGCTGCCCGTCTCGCCCCAATATTCATCGCGCAGCAGGCGCTTGTAGAGTTTTCCCGTGGCGTGGCGGGGCAATTCCGCCGTGAAATCGATCTGGCGCGGCGTCTTCACGCCCGACAGTTCGGCGCGGCACCAGCGGGTCAGTTCCGCGGCGAGCGCGGGACCCGCCTCGGCCATGTCGACCGGCTGCACCACCGCGATCACCCGCTCGCCCATCTCCGGATCGGGGCCGCCGATCACTGCGACATCGGCGACGCGCGGGTGGGTGATCAGCCGGTTCTCGATCTCCTGCGGATAGATGTTCACCCCGCCCGAGATGATCATGAAGCTCTTGCGGTCGGTCAGGTAGAGATACCCTTCCGCATCGATCCGCCCGATATCGCCGAGCGTCGACCATCCTCGCGCATTGCGTGCCTCCGCCGTCTTGGCCGGGTCGTTATGATATTCGAACGGCGTGCCGCCCTCGAAATAGACCAGCCCTTCCTCGTTCGGCCCCAGCTCCTCGCCCGCCTCGTTGCAAATGTGTATCACGCCATAGGCGGCCTTGCCGACCGAGCCCGGATGCGCCAGCCACTGCGCGGAATCGATCGCGGTCAGGCCGTTGCCCTCCGAGCCGGCATAATATTCGAACAACACCGGCCCCCACCAGTCGATCATCGCGCGCTTGACCGGGATCGGGCATGGCGCGGCGGCGTGGATCGCGACCTTGAGCGTCGACACATCATAGCGACGGCGCACTTCCTCGGGCAATTTGAGCAGTCGCACGAAATGTGTCGGTACCCATTGGCTGGCATTGACCTGATAGCGTTCGATCGCGGCCAGCGCGGCTTCCGGATCGAAGTGCCGCATCATCACCACCGTGCCGCCAAGCCGCATCACGGTCATCGACCAGCGCAGCGGTGCGGCATGATAGAGTGGCGCGGGGCTGAGATAGACCGTGTCCGGGCCCAGCCCGTAAAGCCCGCGCGCCAGCATCGCCAGCACATTGCCCGCGGCGATATCGGGATCTTCGGGCAAGGCCACGCGAACACCCTTGGGCCGGCCGGTGGTGCCGGAGGAATAGAGCATGTCCACCCCGGCACGCTGATCCGCGATCGGCGTTGCGGGCATTACCGCTGCCGCGCTCTCCCACGAGCGCCAGCCGGCAATCTCGCCGCCCAGCGAAAAGGTCGCGACCCCGTCGAGCGGGATGTTCGCCGCCGTGTCGCCGAGCGATGCCGAGGCGACGACCAGCGTCGCGCCGCTGTCCTGAATGATGTAGCCGGCTTCGGCCGCCGTGAGCTTCGACGAGATGCAGACATAGATCAGCCCGGCACGTTGTGCGCCCCACACCAGCTCATAGAATTCCGGCACATTTTCGAGCAGCAACGCGACCGTGTCGCCGACGCCCAGGCCCTCGGCGCGGAACAGTTGCGCCGCGCGATTGGAGCGCGCATCGAGTTCAGCATAACTGATGCGCTCGCCCGTCTCGGCGACGATCAGCGCCGCCTTGTCGGGGTTGTCGATCGCATGGACGCTGGGATGCATTCGCCTCTCCATCGGTTGTCTTTTGAAACGCGATGCTAGACGCCGATGCCGGCGCCTGCAATTGCCCGCTAGCCAAATCGGCGCGGGGCTTCCGCTGCGTTGCACCATAATATAGGAGCGGCGGTCATGAGCAGCGCGCCCAACTTCGTCTTCGACCCCGAGCGCTTCCTGCGCGGCGGGGTAGGCGGGCACGGCGGACGGTTGGGCCTGATCTACCATGCGCATGGCCCGGACTGGGTCGAACTCGCATTACCCTATGATCCCGCGCTGGTCGGCGATCCGGACAGCGGCGTGATCGCCTCGGGCCCGATCCTGTCGATGATGGACATGGCCACGAGCATGGGCGTCTGGCTCAAGCTCAACGCCTTCCGCCCTCACGCGACGCTCGACCTGCGGGTCGATTATCTGCGCCCGGCGCGCCCGGGCAGGACCGTGATCGGCCGCGGCCAATGCTATCGCATCTCCCGCTCGATCTCCTTCGTGCGCGGCCAGGCGCATGACGGCGACCCCGACGATCCGCTCGCCCATGTCGCCGGCACCTTCATGGCGCCGGAGGGATATTCGTGATCCTGCCCCCCTATGCCGATCTGCTGGGGTTGCATGTCGATCCAGCGGACGAAGATGGCTGCCGCCTGATCATGCCGTTCGGCGACGCCGTGCTCGGCCGGCCCGGCTTCCTCCATGGCGGCGCGATCAGCGGGCTGCTCGAGATGGCGGCGATCGTCGCGCTCAAGCATGCGCTGGAGGGAGAAGGCGGCGGCCGGATCAAGCCGATCAACGTGACGGTCGATTTCATGCGCGGCGGGCGCGACAAGCCGACCTTTGGCAAGGGCACCGTGACCCGGCTCGGCAACCGTGTCGCCAATGTCGAGGCGCTTGCCTGGCAGGATGACGAGGCCAGGCCGATCTCGGCGGCGCGGATGAACTATCTGATCGTGCGCGAATGAGCGATCTCGCCGCCCAGGCCGCCACCTATCACGCCGAGGCCGAGCTACTGCGCAAGGCCGGCGACCGCGAAGGCGCGCTGGTCCGCCAGCGCCGTGCAGTGGCCTTGTGGCGCGAACTGGGCGACGCCGCGCCACTCGCCCATGCCGTGCGCCATATCGCCGACATGCTGGTCGAGGCGGGCCGCGCCGGCGAAGCAAGCGAACCGATCGCCGAGATGCTCGCGCTCTACCGCCAGGCAGGCGACGCGCCGCCGCTGGATGTCGCCAACGCGCTGCGCAGCGCCGCGGTGCATGCCGAGGCGATCGGCGACAGCGACAGCGCCGAGGCCTTCTGGCTGAAGGCGCGCCAGCGCTACGCCGCGCTCGACGAGTTGTTCGAGAAGCTGACCGGCCAGCCCGGCAATCCCGGCGTCGAGGAAGCCGATCGCCGGATCAACGCGCTGCAGGGGTAATCCGCCTAATTCCTCCCCGGCACGGGGAGGGGACCAGCGAAGCTGGTGGAGGGGCTGGTCGGTCGATACCGAGCCTGCAGGGACCGAGGGCGTGCGCCCGGCAAACGTACTCGCGGCTCAAGAGGCACAGGCTTTCCCTACCAGCCCCTCCACCACCGGCTTCGCCGGCGGCCCCCCTCCCCGTTCCGGGGAGGAATTTTAAGGACGGTCCTTCATTTCGGCGTCAGCCGGAACAACCGCCCGCCAGTCCCCCCTTCGCCATCCTCGAGCAGCCACACCGCGCCGTCTGGCGCCTGGGCCAGATCGCGCACGCGCATGCCGACCGACCATTGCGCGGCCGGCGTCGCCTTGTCGCCGTCCAGCGTGACGCGGATGATCGCCTCGCCCGACAGCGCCGCGATCAGCAGCGAGCCGCGCCACGCCGGGAACATCGCGCCCGAATAATGGATCATCCCACCCGGCGAGATCGACGGGTTCCACCACAATTTCGGTGCTTCGAGGTCCGGCCGGCTGGGGTGATCGGGGATCGGTACGCCGCTGTAATTGTCGCCGTTCGAGACGATCGGCCAGCCATAATTCCTGCCCGGCAGCACCAGATTGAGCTCATCGCCGCCGCGCGGGCCCATCTCCTCCTCCCACAGTCGCCCGTCTGGCGCGAACACCATGCCATAGGGGTTGCGGTGGCCGGTGCTCCAGGTCGCCGCCCTGACCCCGCCGGCGTTCGCCATGGGATTGCCCGGCGCGGGTTTGCCGTCGAGCGTCAAATGGAGGATCTTGCCCAGCGCCTGGTCGGGATCCTGTGCCGGGGCGAAGCGCTGGCGCTCGCCCGACGACAGGAACAAGGACTTGCCGTCGGGCGCGAACAGGATGTTGGCGCCGAATTGCCCGCCGATCCCGTCCGACCCGGCGCGCCAGATCACCGCCAGCCCGTCGAGCTTGCCCGCGGGGTCGAGTTTCGCGCGCGCCAGGGCGAGGCTGCTGCCCCCGGGCTGCGGCTCGCTATAGCTCAGATAGACGATGCGACTCGACGCGAAGTCCGGCGCGATCGCGACATCGAGCAAGCCGCCTTGCCCTTTGAACGCGACCGCCGGCACTCCGGCGATGTCGCGCACCGAGCCATCGCTCGCGCGCAGCTTGAGATGGCCCGGCTTCTCGGTCACCAGCAAGCGCCCGTCGGGCAGGAGTGCCATGGCGAAAGGCTGGTCGAACTGCCCGATCTGCGCGCTGGCAAAAGGCGGCGCGCTGTCGGGCAGATTGGCGCGCCCGCTCGTCGCGGGCACATTGGTCACGCCATAATCCGGGGCGTTGCGCGGCAGCTTCTGCGCCGGGTTCGGTGCCGGCGCCGGCGATTCGGTGCCGGCCTGCCCGGTCTGTTGCGGCGCGGCCGAACAGGCGGTGCCGGCAAGCAACAGGGCGGCAGTCAGCGAAGCGACACGCATGGCATTCTCCATCATTTCCGGTGCGGCCGATGAACGTCCGCTGCGGATGCTTGGTTGCCCGCTTGCCACGCCGATGCAACCGGCTTATATCGCGCTCACTCTCTACATCGCCAGATGAAGAGGCTGGAGCCACCCGGTTCCGGCGCCGAACCCTTATGCCCTGGAGCATCGATGGCGGATATCGCCGCCCTGACCGCACTGATCGCACCCGAAGCGCAAGCTCTCGGCTTCGATCTCGTGCGCGTGAAGATGTTCGGCGGGGCCGGCGACCACACGCTGCAGATCATGGCCGAGCGCCCCGAAACGCGCCAGCTGACGATCGACGATTGCGCCGAGCTGTCGCGCCGCATCTCCGACAAGTTCGACGAGATCGACCCGATCGAGCATGAATATCGCCTCGAGGTCAGCTCGCCGGGCATCGACCGCCCGCTGACCCGGCTGCGCGATTTCGCCGACTGGGTGGGCCATGAGGCGCGCATCAACCTGACCGCGCCGGTCGATGGCCGCAAGCAGCTCACCGGCGATCTCGCCGGGCTGGACGGCGACCGCATCATGATCGACGTGCGCAAGCACGAGCGCATGACGATCGGCTTCGACCAGGTCGCCGACGCCAAACTGCTGATTACCGACAAACTGATTGCCGCCACCGCGCCCCTCTCCTCCGAGGGCGCCGACGAATTCGAGACCGAGGAACAGAATTGATGGCCACTGCCGTTACCGCCAACCGCGCCGAGCTGATCGCGATCGCCAACGCCGTCGCGACCGAGAAGATGATCGACAAGGGCATCGTCATCGAGGCGATGGAGGACGCGATCCAGCGTGCCGCCCGCGCGCGCTACGGCGCCGAGAACGACATCCGCGCCAAGCTCGACCCGAACACCGGCGACCTTCGCCTGTGGCGCGTCGTCGAGGTGGTCGAGGCGGTCGACGACTATTTCAAGCAGGTGAACCTCAAGGAGGCGCAGAAGCTCCAGGCCGGTTCGGTGGTCGGCGATTACATCGTCGATCCGCTGCCGCCGATCGAGTTCGGCCGCATCGCCGCGCAGGCCGCCAAGCAGGTGATCTTCCAGAAGGTCCGCGATGCCGAGCGCGAGCGCC
>JAZJXZ010000028.1:0-55893 GCA_040390605.1 Pseudomonadota bacterium | reverse complement strand
TATCTCGAAAAGGAACAGGGCGGCCGCGGCGTGCTGCTCGGCGGCGTCCCCGGCGTGGCCCCGGCCCGCGTCGCCATCCTCGGCGGCGGAGTCTCCGGCGTCAACGCGGCACAGATGGCGGTCGGCATGCGTGCCGACGTGACGATCTACGACATCTCCAACGCGCGCCTCGCCGAACTCGACATGTTCTTCTCGAGCCAGATCAAGACCGCCTATGCCTCGAAGGCGGCGATTGCGTCCGCAGTGAAGAACGCGCATCTCGTCATCGGCGCGGTGCTGGTGCCAGGCGCGGCGGCACCCAAGCTCGTCACGCGCGACATGCTCAAGACGATGAAGCGCGGCTCGGTGCTGGTCGACATCGCGATCGACCAGGGCGGCTGTTTCGAGACCAGCCACGCCACGACGCACGACGATCCGGTGTTCGAGGTAGACGGCGTGATCCATTACTGCGTCGCCAACATGCCCGGCGCGGTCGCACGCACCTCGACCTTCGCGCTCAACAATGCGACGCTACCGTTCGTGCTCAAGCTGGCCAATCTCGGTGCCGAAGGCGCGATGAAGGCCGATCATCACCTCGCCAACGGCCTCAACGTATCCGCCGGCAAGATCCGCCATCAGGCGGTCGCCGACGCGCTCGACCTGCCGTTCGAGGCGTGGGCATAATCGAGCAATTGCTGGCTTCTCAGGGAGCGGGCTGGTTACCGTTCTGGGCAAGGAACCGGTCGAGCAGCGCAAGCCGCCCGGCCAGTTCCTCGCGATAGGCAGAGGTCGGCGAGGTCAGCGCGAGAGCTTGCGCCCAGGCCGCCCGCGCCGCGGGCAGTTGCCGGGCGCGAATCTGCGCGACGCCGAGGAAGAAGTATGGCCCCGGATGCTGGGGCGCTAGCGCGATCGCGCGATGGAAGGCGAAGCTCGCCGCCGGCGACATCGTGTTCCCGTCGTGCTGGACGAGCACGCTGCCGAGTCCCGTCCACAACATCGCGCTGTTGGGCGACTGGCGGATCCCGGCCAGCGCAAGGTTGCTGGCGCTACCCAGATCGCCGGCACGTATCATTGCGTCCGACGTGCCGAGAAATGCCGCCTCCCCCGTCGCTATGCCGAACATTTTCCCGCGCAGTTCGACCAGCCCGTTGTCGACCTCGATCGGCGTCACATTGGCCTCGACCGGATGCCCTTCGAGACCAGGACTGCCTTGCAGGGTATAGCCTGTGGCGCCGAGCACCAGCGCCGCACCGACGAACCACATCATGTCGCGGCCGACACCGATCAGCCACAACAGCCCGGCCGAGGCGATCCCCGCCAGTGCAAGTGCCACCCATCCCATCAGCGCGCCTTCCGCTTGAAACTGCCGCGCGCCAGCCACGCGCCGATCCCGAGCATCAGCAAGGGCGCCAGCCACAGCGGCGCGGTGACCCAGCTGAACGGCGGATCATAGGTCACATAGTCGCCATAGCGCGCGACCAGCCATGTGCGCACGCTGTCCGGGCTCTCGCCCCGATCGATACGCTGGCGCACCAGCGCGCGCATGTCGCCGGCCATCTCGGCATCGCTGTCGGCGATCGACTGGCCCTGACAGACCAGGCAGCGCAGCGTGTACATCAACTCACGCGCCTTGGCCTCCTTGGCCGGGTCCTTGAGCTGGGTATTGGCCAGCGCGGCCGGTGGCAGGTTGCTGTCGGCGAGCGCCGGCGTAGCGACGAGCATCAAGAGCGGGAGGATCGCGCGCTTCATTGCGCGGCTCGCAGCTTGGCGAGGATGTCGGGGACCTCATCGGCACGGATGTCGCCGATATGCTGCTCGATAATCCTGCCTTGCGCGTCGATCAGGAAGGTCTCCGGCACGCCCGACGACCCGATCGACAGCTGGACGCTGCTCTGGCTGTCGTCGCCGATCCGCGCATAGGGATCGCCGTTGCGCGCGAGGAACTCCTGCAGCGCCGGCGCCGTGTCACGGACCGCGACGGCGTCGATCTCAACCCCGGCCTGTTTCAGCGCCATCAACTGTGGCGCCTCGGCGATACAGGGCAGGCACCAGCTGGCGAAGACGTTGAGCAGCCGTGGCTTGCCCGGCGCGAAGTCGCGGCTCGACAGGCCCGGCTTGCCCGGCACGATCCCCGCCAGCGCGAAGTCGGGCAGCTTCTTGCCGACCATCGCCGACTTCACCGTGCGATCGGCCGGCGCCTTCAGCCCGAAGGTCACCACCCCGAACAGCAGGACGAAGGCCAGGAACGGCAACCACAACAGCCAGCGCCTCATACCGGCTCCTCCTCTTCCCGCTTCCAGCGCCGCTCGCGCCAGAGGCGGCCGAGCAGCGACAGAAAGCCGCCGAGCGCGACCAGTGCGCCACCGAGCCAGATGAAGGTCACGAACGGCTTCCACCACAGCCGCAATTGCCAGCGTCCCTGCTCGTCCTGCTGACCGAGCACAGTGTAGAGTTGACCGTCCAGTCTGGTCGCGATCGCACTCTCGCTGGTCACCGTCTGCGGGTTGGCGAAGAAGCGCGATTGCGGCTTCAGTGTGAAGGCTGCGCCGTCGCCGCGCCGCGCGGTCAGCGTGCCCTCCAGCGCCGAATAATTCGGGCCGACCACCGGCGCGATCGAATCGAGCGTGATCGTGAATGGCCCGACATGCTGCGGCTCGCCCAGCCTCGTCGCAATCAGCACTTGTTGGGTAAAGGCGCTGTCCGACGCCATGCCCGCGAGGCTCACCGCGATGCCGAGATGCGCGATCACCATGCCCCAGGTGAACAGCGGCGTGCGGCGCAAGTTGCGCTTCCACAAAGGCGCGACGCTCGCCGCGGCCAGGCCGGCCGCCAAGGTCAGGCCAAGCAAGGGTAAAATGCCGATGCCGGGTGCCAGGATGATGAACAAGGCAAGCGTGATCAATGCCACGCCGCCGGGAACGGCCATGCGCTTGAGCACCTCGGCCGCGCCATCGCGCCGCCAGCGCATCAACGGCCCCGCTCCCATGATCGCCACGAGGATCAGCGCGATCGGCCCGGCGGTCTTGTCGAAGAAGGGCGGGCCGATCGACAGCTGCACGCCGAACGCGGCGGCGACAATGGGATAGAGCGTGCCGATCAGCACGATGCCGAGCACGACGGAGAGCAACAGGTTGTTCGCCACCAGTGCGCCCTCGCGGCTGACCGCCTCGAAGGTGTTGCCGGCGCGGACCGTGCCGACCCGCGCGGCGAACAGGATCAGCGCGCCGCCGATATAGATCGCCAGCAACGCGAGGATGAAGGCCCCGCGCTTCGGGTCGACGGCGAAGGCATGGACGCTGGTCAGGATGCCCGAGCGGACCAGGAAGGTGCCGATCATCGACATCGAGAAGGCGACCACCGCCAGCATCACCGTCCAGGCGCGCAGCCCGTCGCGTGTCGCCAGCACGGTCACCGAATGGAGCAGCGCGGTCGCCGCGAGCCACGGCATCAGCGAGGCGTTCTCGACCGGATCCCAGAACCACCAGCCGCCCCAGCCGAGCTCGTAATAGGCCCAGTAGCTGCCGGCGGTGATGCCGAGCGTCAGGAAGATCCACGCCCCCAGCACCCAGGGCCGCATCGCGCGGGCAAAGGCCGGGCCGACGTCACGCGTGACCAGCGCGCCGACCGCGAAGGAAAAGGCCACCGAGATGCCGACATAGCCGATGTAGAGCGTCGGCGGATGGAAGGCCAAGCCGGGGTCCTGGAGCAGCGGGTTGAGGCCGTTGCCGTCCGCCGGTGCCGGATTGATCCTTGCGAACGGGTTGGAGGAAAAGAGCAGAAAGGCATAGAAACCCAGCGCAATCGTCGCCTGGGCGCCCAGCGTCGCGATCAGCGTGCGGTTGTCGAGGCGACGCTCGAGCAGCGCCACCGCGCCCCCCGCCACCCCGAGGATCGTGACCCACAACAGCATCGAGCCTTCATGGTTGCCCCAGGCGCCGGCGAATTTGTAGAGCAACGGCTTGTCGGAGTGGCTGTTCTCGGCGACCAGCAGCACCGACATGTCGCTGCGCATGAACACCGTGATCAGCAGCAGCATCGCGGCCACCGCGAGCAGTCCCTGTACCACCGCCACCGGGCGCACGGCGGCCATCGCCTCGCCGTGATTTTTGGAGATGCCGATCGAGGCGAGGATTAACTGGAGCGCGGCCAGGGCGCCCGCCAGCCACAGGGTCGCGAGACCAGCTTCGGCGATCACGCACCCACCTCGTCACCCCGGATTTGTTCCGGGGTCCACTGTCGCGCAAACCCGGCAGGCCCGGCCCCTGCGGCACGGCGCATGCCGGAACAAGTGCGGCATGACGAAGAATGGGACAGCGTCATCTCACTTCGCCAACGTCTTGGTTTCGTGCATCTTCCCGGCCATTTCCGGCGGCATGTATTTCTCGTCATGCTTGGCGAGCAGGTTGGTCGCGGTGAAGCTGCCGTCGGGATTGAACTGCCCTTCCGCGACGACGCCCGATTTCTCGCGGAACAGGTCAGGCGTGATGCCGCGGAAGGTTACGGGCACGGTCGCGACGCCATCGGTGACGACGAAGTTGATCGTCACCCCGTCGGGCTGCTTCCTGATCGATCCGCCCTCCACCATGCCGCCGAGCCGCACGGCATGGCCCAAGGGCAATCCGGTCTTTCTGACGTCTCCGGGCGCGTAGAAAAACGCGGCCTGATCCTTGAGCGCCGAAAGCGCGAGCCCGCTCGCCCCGGCGATCGCCAGAATCGCGAGCCCCGCGAGCACCAGACGCTGTTGCTTGGCCTTCATCTCTTTTCGGCATCCCGCATGCGCAGCCACGCCCAGATCGCCAGCGCAGCCGAGCTGGCGAAGGTCAGGCCATAGGCGGCAGTGACGAAGGGCCAGGGGTTCATGCGGTCGCCATCCGACGCATCCGCGCCTCGGCCTTGGCCGCGCCGAGCAGCGCGCGCATGCGCATCAGCACGATCGCGGCGAAGAACAGGGTGAAGCCGCTCAAGGTGAAAGGGAGCGGCCAGGCCATCGAAGAATCCATCTTCGAGCCCGTCAGCCCAAAGGTGGATCCCTGGTGCAACGTATTCCACCACACCACCGAATAGTGGATGATCGGCAGCAGCACCGATCCGGCGACGCCGTAAATCGCCGTGATGCGCCCGTCGCCGCCGCGATCCGCGTCAGCGCGGTTCAACGCCATGAAGCCGAGATAGACAAAGAACAGCAACAGCATCGAGGTAAGCCGCCCGTCCCATTGCCACCACGTCCCCCAGGTCGGGCGACCCCATATCGAGCCCGTTACCAGACACAGGGCGGCAAACAACGCGCCGGGCAGCGCGATGGCGCGCGCCGCGACCATCGCCAGGGGATGACGCCACACGAGGTAGGCGATCGAAGAAATCGCGATCCCGCTCCATCCACCCATGCCGAGCCAGGCGGTCGGCAGGTGGATGTAAAGGATGCGCACCGTCTCGCCCTGCAGGTAATCGGGCGGCGTCCGCGCAAGACCGGCCCAGCATCCGAACAGCGCCAATGCCACGCCCAGCCAGAACAGCACCGGCGTGAGCGGCCGGGCGATCCTCAGGAAGCGGGCAGGATTGGCAAGGGCGTGAAGGCTGGGCACGATCCGTCGCTGCTAGGGCTTTTACGTGCTGGAATCCAGCGGCGTTGCCTGATTCCAGCGGTGCGGGCGCCGAGTCGGCGCCGTTGCATTGCTGTTACCGCCCAGTAACGTTTCCCGGACGAGATACAGCACGTAATTACACCTAGTTTTCATAGGCTTTTCACAGCCTGCGCGTGGAAATATCAGCGGCGGAACAGCGCGCATCAGCGATGCTGTTCCGTTTGTCGCATATCGACGATGAGAAGGAGCCGGGCGGATCGTGCCAGGCTCCTTGGTTAGCGGTTCATCCAGCGCGATTGAATCGCGTCAGCCGCGCCCGATCAGGCGCTTGGCGAGCATGTCGGCGACGTCGGCGGCGGGGGCGCCGCTGCGGTCGCTCTCGTCCCACACTTCGATCAGGCGATCGGGGATGCGGGCGATGCGTGCCTCGACCTCGGCGCGGTCGCCCTGGCCCAGATATTCAAGGCCGACATTGATGATGCCGCCGGCGTTGATCACATAATCCGGTGCGTAAAGGATGCCGCGTGCGTGCAGCCGCGCGCCCTCCTGCCCCGTCGCCAGCTGGTTGTTGGCGCCGCCCGCCACCACAGTGGTTTGCAAAGCGTCGATCGAGCGTTCGGTGAGGATCGCGCCGAGCGCATTGGGACTGACCACGTCGGCCTTGATCGCGAGAATCGCGTCGGCCGATTCGGTCGCTGCACCCAGCTCATCCGCCAATGCCGTCGCCTTGGCGACGTTGACGTCAGCCAGCGTCAGTCGCGCGCCGTCCTTCGCCAGCAGCCGGGCAAGGCCACCGCCGACGCTGCCGACACCCTGGATCGCGACATGCACGTCCTTCATCGAATCGACGCCGAGCTTGCGCTGCGCCGCCGCCTTGACGCCGAGATAGATACCCATGGCCGTGAACGGGCCGGGATCGCCACCGGCGCTGCCCGCCGCGACCGGCAGGCCGGAGACATGGCGCGTCCGGGTCGCAATGACCTTCATCCGCTCTTCCGACATGCCGACGTCTTCGGCGGTGACGTATTTGCCGCCGAGCGATTCGACCGCGTCGCCGAACGCTTCGAGCTGTGCGGTGGAAATCTCCGCGCCGCGTGCCGGCGCCAGCACCACGCCCTTGCCGCCGCCCATCGGCAAGCCGGCCATGGCGTTCTTGAAGCTCATCCCGCGCGACAGGCGCAGTGCGTCGGTGATCGCATCGTCGCTGGTGGCATAATGCCAGAAGCGCACGCCGCCGGCGGCCGGGCCGAGCGCGGTCGAGTGCACCGCGATGATCGCCTGGAGACCGGACTCACGATCGGTGAACAGATGGACGCCCTCATGGTCGTCGAAATCGGGGAAACCCCAGCCACTGATCACGATGCAATCCCGGGAAAATGGTGGGGCGACCGACGGGACTTGAACCCGCAACTTCCGGCATCACAAGCCGGTGCTCTAACCAATTGAACTACGATCGCCGCAGAGCGGGTGCCCCTAGCGGGCCGACCATGGCACCGTCAAGGTGGAGCAAGCCGCCCGAATCCGAATCGGTCAGCTTGCTCCACCTTTTTGTGATCGCATCGTGAATAGCTGAAAACCGGTACCCACTTTTCAGCACGATGCTCCGTCAGAAGCTGCCTTCGGCCGAAAGCGTGTATCCCCTGGGGCCCGCCTGAAAGCCGGCCAGTTGCAGACGCGCAACGGTGGCTGCGTCGCCGCCCGGGACGATGAGGTCGGCATGGAAGCGGCCATTGCCGGGCAGACGCAGATCGATCGCGGCACCCCCCGCAGCGGCACGCAACGGGATCAGCAGCGCGCCGGCATCGCAGCGCGCATCGCCGGTCATGCTGCCGCCGAGGTCGACCTCCGCGATATCGCCCGTCACCACTGCGCGGACCTTGCCCTGCGCACGGACGCAACGACCATCATCGAAGCGCACGCTCGCCCCGCTCAGGTCGAGCTGCGTGATCGGCAAGGGTGCGAAGACCGCGCCGGTCGGCAGGCTGGCAGTGACGTCATCTACGCCATTGCTGTGGCGGCTTACCATCACCGCACCTTGCGCCGCTGGTCCCTCGCCGCGGCTGCGCACCGCGACGCGCGCGCGCCCAAGCAGCAGGTCGAGCGGCGAAAGGCGCGCGCGCAGGTCGCCGAGCGCAACGCCGCCGGCAGTCGCTTCGTCCATCGTGCCGAGCCACACGCTGCCATGCACCGCCCGCGCCGACAGCCCGGCATCGCCGAGGCCGGCCCAGCCGGCGACGAGGCGCAACGGGAGCAAAAGGATCAGCGCGACGACGAACATCGCGCCGAACATGGCGGCGGGTCGCGTCTGAAGGCGGAATTTCATCACGGCCCGCGTACCCTGAGCGAAATCTGCGCGGCCACCGTCTTGTCGCCATTATCGGTCAGTGTCAGCGTGTCGACGAGGATACCGTCGTCCTCCAGTCCGGCAACCCAGGCCATCAATGCGCCGGGTCGGGCCGACCCGATGCCGATCTGCACGCCAGTGTCACCGACGCGGGTGACGGTGGCGAGGGCGAAGCCGGCGGCATTGGCGCGATCGCGAATGACGGTGTCGAGCGGCGCGCCGAGCGCGCCCGGCCGGTCGCGTTGCAGCGCCTTGACGGCGTGAACGCGCGCCTCGGTCTCGGCGAGCACCACCACCGCCGCGTCATGGCGCGTGCGTGCGCTCGACAGGGCATCAGTCACGGGCAGGATGATACCGGCCCAGACAATGGTCAGCGCGAGCAGCGCGAGCATCACCAGCAGCAAGCGTTGCTCGCGCAATGAGCGCGACCGGAACCAGACCTTCATCTGGTCGATCATGACGCACCCACCGTAAGGTCGATGCTGAACACGCCGCCGACATTCTGCGCGGTGCTCTGCGTCACGGTGAAGCCCTGGCGGCGCAGGCGCTGGGTGATGTCGGTGATCAGGCCTTCATTCTGCACCGCAACGGTCGCGCGCAGCTTGCCGGTGCCGTCGAACGACAAGGCGCGGAGCTCGGCGCCCGGCGTCGCACCGACCGCGGCGAACACCGACGCTGCCGTACCGCTGAAACCCAGCCCGGCGCCGCGTAGTCGCGCCAGCCGTTCGCTGAGTTGGCGATCGGCGTTGTTGACGGTTTCGCCACGCGGCAACGCGGTGCGTGCCAGGGCATCGGCGCGCGCTTCCATCGAGGATGCGGCGCCGTTGAGCTTCACGATCTCGGTCAGGCTAATCAGCAGCGTCACGACGAGGATCGCCACGCCGAGCCAGGCCAGCCGACGCACCAGTGCCCAGTCGATCGCCGCGCGCGTGCGGCGGGCGAATTCGCCCTGGCGCAGATCGAGCGCGGGGGCGGCTATCGCGCCGGCGATCGCCGCTTCCAGTTCGTCGCGGCCGAGCGTCGCGGGTGCGACGCCGCCGGTGACCAGCTCGGTCAGCCGTGCCTCGTCGGCGAAGCCGCTGGTCGTGCCACGCACCACCCCCTCGCCGCCGAGATCGGCGCGAACATAACCCTGTTCGGGGCGCGGCAGCAGCATCGGCGCCGGGATGACGGCGTCAGGATCGATCCCTTCCGCCTCAAGCGCCGCCAGTGCGCCGCGCATCCAGTGCGACGAGACCACGCCGATCGGACGCTCGACGCCTTCGGCCTCCCGCCCGACCGCGACATGCAGGTCGCCGATCGGCGACGCGCTGGCGTCGGCGGCGAGCAGGCGTGCCGCAGCGACAGCCTGGGCAGTCGAACGATCGGGCAGGTCCGCCCAATGCAGCGTGACCGATTCGGCCGGCGCCACCGCAACGGCACTTTCGGGTGCCTCCGGGTTGAAGGACGGCACGCCATCGCCTCGCGCGGTAACGTTGTCGCCGGCAACGCGCAGCCAGCGCCAGGGGGACTGCCCGCTCGGCAGGAAAAGAACCAGGGTGTCGCTCATGACGGCTCCCCCCATTGCCGGGTTGCGAGCCGCGCGGGAAGCCTTGTTGCGTCGATCAGGCCATGATCCTCGAGATCGGCATCGCCGAGCCGCACGTCGACGCGTAGCGCGAACCATGTCGTCGTCACCGATGTCTGCGCCACGGCGTCGGGGGCGGCGGTAACCGACGACAGCGCCGGCAGCTTCCAGAATTCCGTGGTGTTGGCAAAACCTTGCGGCGGGCGCTTGAGCAACAGCTGCCGCGCGCCTTCGACCGATAAGGTATCGGGCAGCAGCATGGCGAACAGCGGCGCCTGTTCGGGGAGCAATGTATTGATGTTGATCTTCGATGGCTCGGCTTTGGGGAGCGTGCAAATCCACGGGCGCAGCCTGGCGTAGACCGCCGCCGTGACGCCGCTGACGGCACGCAATTCGCTGGGATCGACCATCAGCGTGTTGGCCGGGCGATAGGCGGTGTAGCCGCTATCCTCGACGCCCTGCTCCACCGGGCTGTTGTCGCTGTCGAGCCAGTCGGAGGTCGCGCCGGCGATCCCGTCGGGCGATGATGTCGGCGCGCCCACCAGCCGGATCAGCCGCGCGAATTGCCGTCGCGCCGGGCTGTAGGAGGCGTAGGCGCCCGGGCCGGTCTCGACGACGAGACTGTTGAGGTTGAAGCAATTGCCGCCATCGCTGACCCGCGCGGTGGCAATGCCGCCAAGGATCGGCAGCGGAAAGGGCTTGTCGCTCCATCCGCCGGCGAGCGTCACCCGGTTCGGGTCCTTGGCAAGCAGGTCGCCGACCTTGGCCACGGCAAGGATTTCCGCCGCGCCGGCATAGGCCCGCGCCTGATCGAGCGCGATCGCGTTGCCGCCGATCTTGGTGGAGAGGCGTAATTTCTCCAGCGCAGTGCCGGCCAGCACCGCGATCACCGCGACGAGCAGCAGCACCGTCAGCAGTGCCGCACCGCGTTCCTGGGGGTGATCAACCGGTCGCATGGTTCATCTGATCCGCGCCGACGAGGAACAGCGCGCGGAATTCCGTGCCGTTGTCACGCGTGAGGCGAAGCTCCATCGCCTGCGGCATCACCGCCGCCGAGCCACCGTCCCAATGGTCGCTCCATGCGCCATTATAGCGGTAGCGGAAGGTGGCGCTGCGCACATGGGTCAGCATCGGCGTGGTCGGCAGTGCGGCAGCGCCGTCAATCATCGGATAGGCGACGCGGGCGATGCCGCCATCGACATAGATGTAATCGACCTTCTGCACGCCGGCGCGCGGCGCCTCGTCGAGATTGCTCCACCCGCCACGCACCAGCCGCAACATCGGCGCGGTACCCGAGCCCGCAGCGCCGAAAAACGCCGGCTGGATTTCTCCACCCTCCCCGCGCGCGCGGCGAGGCAGCGCCTGGGCGAGGTCGGCGGTGAGCGAGGAGGTAAGGCGGTTGAACGCGGCGACGTCATCCAACCTGGCGGCGGTCGCGGTCTGGGCGCGAACGCTGAAGCTGAGCAGCGCGACGCCGGCGGCGGCAAGCAGGCCGAAGATGAACAGCGAGATCATCACCTCGACCAGCGTGAAGCCGAGCTCGGCGGAACGCCCCTCAAGCGTGAAGCCGTGTTCGGAACCTCTGACGGATGTGAAGCCGGCCGGCGTGCTCCCCTCCCTGGAAGGGAGGGGTTGGGGGTGGGTGGGCCGGCGGAGAGCGCGTCGTTCCCCCGAGAGCAAACCACCCCCAACCCCTCCCTTCCGGGGAGGGGAGTCGTTAGCGAGGACAGCCCGCCTCATCACGACGCCGCCGGCAAACTGGCGCGCACCATGGTGATCCCCCCCTGCCTGACACCCGCAGGATCGGCCACCGTCACATCGATCTTGAGGATCCGGGCATCCCCCGTCGCCTCGACATGCCGCGTCCACGACCACGCCCGTCCGCCATTGGTCTCGACACCCGTCGTGTCGCCGATCACCGGCGGCCGCGCATCGGTCACCGCCTCGATCGCGACATTGCGCGCGATGAGTTGCGCGGTCAGCGTCGAATCGAGGATGCTGGCGCCGCGGATGGTCGCGCCCTCCAGCCGGATCAGCGCGAGCGCAGCGAGGCTGAACACGGCCAGCGCGACCATGATCTCGATCAGGGTAAAGCCACGCTCGGATCGGGTGATCCGCATCACCCGCCCACCTTCACAGCGCCGTCGCCGCCGATGGTAATCGCCGTCGAGGCATTGTCGCGGTCGAGGCGCACCGCCAGCGGATGATCGACCAGGCCCGTGGGATCGAAGATCACCCGCTCGCGCCCACCACCGATCTGGGCGCGCGTGCCCTGCCCCCATTGCGCGACACGCAGCGGCTTGTCGCCGATCGCGACCCAGGCGCCGGCGCGGCGTTCGTCGAAACCATAACCACTCGCCGTCACCCACAGGCTGACCGGCCGTGAGCCGGCGATCGCCAGGTCGTGCGCCGCCTTGGCCCGCCCGGCGAAGCGCTCCGCCTCATCGGCCAGCCGGCCGCGCGGATCGGGCAGCGCCCATACCACCGCCGCCGTCGCCAGCCCGATCAGGGCGATGACGATCATCAGCTCGACCAGCGTGAAGCCGTGTTCGGCGGAACGCCTCACGGACGTGAAGCCGTGTTCGGCGGAACGCCTCATGAGCGTGACGCCCTCGCTTCCCGAGCGGTTATTCCCAGCTGCCGATATCGGCATTGGCACCCTCACCGCCCTCGCGGTTGTCCGCACCGAGCGTCCAGACATCCTCTTCGCCATGCTGCCCCGGCGAGGCATAGAGATAGGGATGGCCCCAGGGATCGACCGGCAGCTTGCCCTTGAGATACCCGCCGGCCTGGTACTTCGACGCATCGACACCCGCCGGCGCCGTGACCAGCGCTTCGAGCCCCTGCGACGTGGTCGGATAAGCGCCGTTCTGGAGCTTGTAGAGATCGAGCGCGCCCTGGATCGAAGAGATATCAGCCTTGGCCTTGGTAATGCGCCCCTTGTCGCCGAGCGGCAGGACGTTGATCACCACGATCGTGGCGAGCAGGCCGATGATGACAATGACCACCATCAGCTCGACGAGGGTGAAGCCATCCTCACGCCTCCGCTTTTTCTTGCGACGCTGCTCATCCGTCTCGGTACGCGTGCACTCTTTCATGGTCATCCTCACTGTCCGGCCAGCGTGTTGAGCTGCAGGATCGGCAACAAGATCGATAGCACGATGGTCGCGACCACGCCGCCCATCACGACAATGATCAGCGGTTCGAGCATTGCCATCGCTGTGGCGGTGAAGCGGTCGAACTCGCGTTCGAGATAGTCGGCGGCGCGTTCCAGCATCGTGTCGAGTTGGCCCGCCGCCTCGCCCGACGCGGCGAGATACACCAGCAAGGGCGGGAACACCGCCGCGCGGCGCATCGCCGCCGACAGGCTGCCGCCGCCGCGGATCGATTCGATGATCTCGTCCGAGGCCAGGCGCAGGCGACGATTGTGGATCGTGCTGCCGGTCAGCGTCAGACCTTCGAGCAGCGGCAGGCGGCTGGCCACCATGGTCGAAAGCGTGCGCGCCATGCGTGCGGCGTGAAGGTCGCGCAGCAGGCGCCCGAGCAACGGCAGCTTGAGCAGCCGCGTGTCGACAGCCAGCCGCACCGCCGGTTCCTTCATTGCCCGCCACGCCAGAACGGCGAGCAGCGCAAAGACGATCAGCATCGCCCACCACCAGCCGACGAGAAACGCCGACAGACCCATCACCATCCGCGTGAGCAACGGCAGTTGCTGCCCAACGGTGTCGAACTGAGCCACGACCTGCGGCACGACGAACATCATCAGCGCGGTGACGACGAACACCGCCACCACCGCCAGCACTGCGGGATAGGCGAGCGTGGTGATGATCTTGCCGCGGATCTCGGCCTGGCGTTCGAGCAGTACCGAGAGCCGCTCGAGGATGGTGGGCAGCGAGCCCGAGCTCTCGCCGGCCGAAACCATCGCGCGGTAGAGCGGCGGGAAGCTTTTCGGTTCGCGACCCATCGCCTCGGCGAGGCGGCGACCTTCGACCACGCCGGCATGGACCGTTTCGATCACCTCGCGCACCTGCGGTTTCTCGGTCTGGCGGCCGATGGTGCGTAGCGATTCCTCCAGCGGGGAAACGCGATTGAGCGTGGCGAGCTGGCGCGTGAAGAGCGTCAGATGCTTGGCACTCATGCGGCGTTTGCCGAAGCGCAGGTCGGACAGCAGCGGCGTGCCGCGCGCGGGCGGGCCCGAGCCGGGCTCGACCTTGACCACGAACAGCCGTTTGCGATCGAGCAGCACGCGCGCATCGTCGAGCGACGGCGCGCTGACATGGCCGCGCGTCTCGCGGCCGCGCGTGTCGATCGCCAGATAGTCGAACTCAGCCATCCGTCGCGATCAAGGATTCGGGCTCGGTGGCATCGCGGCGAGACACACGCACCGCTTCCTCGGGCGTCGTCTCGCCCGCGAGCACCAGCGCGCGCGCCGCGGTGGCAAGGTCATCGGTATGAGCGAAGGCGTGTTTGACGATGGCCAGTTCATCGCTGCCGTCGTTGATCATGCGGCGGATCGGTTCGTCGATCCGCACCGCTTCGAACACGCCGATGCGGCCTTTGAAACCACTGCCCGAGCAATGCTCGCAACCAACGGGTTCGTAGACGATCGCACCCTTCTTCAGCCCCAGCATCGCCGTGACGGAAGGGGGTGCCTCGACCGGGCGCCGGCAATGCTCGCACAGCCGCCGCACCAGCCGCTGGGCGATCACCGCGCGCAGCGTCGAGGCGAGCAGGAACGGCTCGACCTTCATGTCCCGCATGCGGGTGATCGCACCGATCGCATCGTTGGTGTGCACGGTCGACAGGACGAGATGGCCGGTGAGCGAGGCCTGCACGGCGATCTCGGCGGTCTCGCGGTCGCGGATTTCGCCGACCATCACCACGTCCGGATCCTGGCGCAGGATGGCGCGCAAGCCGGCGGCGAAGGTCAGGCCGACCTTGGGATTGACCTGGGTCTGGCCGACGCCCTCGATCGCGTATTCGACCGGATCCTCGACCGTCAGGATGTTGCGGCTGCCGTCGTTGAGCAGGCGTAGCGCGGCGTAGAGCGTGGTGGTCTTGCCCGAACCGGTCGGGCCGGTGACGAGGATGATGCCGTTGGGCTCGGTCAATGCGTGGGTCAGCATCGCCAGCGTGGCGGGCTTCATGCCGAGCATGGTCAGGTCGATGCCGGCATTGTCCTTGTCGAGGATGCGCAGCACGACCCGCTCGCCGGCGCGGCTCGGCAAGGTCGAAACGCGCACGTCGAGCAACTTGCCGCCGAGCGTCAGGCCGATACGGCCGTCCTGCGGCACGCGGCGCTCGGCGATGTCGAGACGCGCCATGACCTTGATACGGCTGACCACCACCGGCGCGACATGTGGCGGCATGCGCAAGGTCTCGCGCAGCACGCCGTCGATGCGCATCCGCACGACGAGCCCGGTCTCGTAAGGCTCGACATGGATGTCGGACACGCCGTTGCGCGCGGCGTCGGCGATGATGCCGTTGATCAGGCGGATGGCGGGCGCATCGTCGGCGGTGTCGAGCAGATCGTCGGCGGTCGGCAGGTGGTCGGCGAGCAGATCGAGCTCGTCACCAAGCCCCAGCGAGCCGGCGGCCATCGCCGCGGCCTGGCCGTCCATCGCGTATCGCTCGGACAGCAGCTTATCGAACGCCTCGGGCGCGACGATCGCGACATCGAACGGCCGCGCGAGATGACGGCGCAGCTCGAGCAACACCTTGGGATCGCTCCCCTCGCGCATCGCGATGGCCAGTTCGCCGGCGTCATCGGTATCGAGCACCACGCCGAAACGTCGGGCAAAGGCATAGGGGATCGCCGCCTCGGTCATCACCGGCATTCGGCCATGGCATAACCCGTCACCCCGGACTTGTTCCGGGGTCCACCGGGCCGCAACCCAAGCGTCATTTGCTCTCGCGGTACAGTGGACCCCGGAACAAGTCCGGGGTGACGCAAGGGAATGGGGCGCGGCCAGCGCATCAGCGGCGGTGCTTGCGCCGGATCGGCGTGGTGGCCGGACGCGCGGTCGGCACGGCGATGCGCGGGTCCTCGATGCTGCCCGGCGAGCCGGCCGGCGGCAGTGGCGGCGCCGCGCCGAGATAGTCGCGCACCAGCTGGTCGATGCTCGGTTCCTCGTCCGGCCGCTGCCCCGCCTGTTGCACGCGCAGATAGCCGTAGCGCTGCTCGGTCACGCGACGCACATCCTCGGCGGTGCGTAGGATCGTCGGGCGGATGAAGATCATCAAATTGGTCTTGGTGCGCGTCTTGGCCTTGGAGCGGAACAAGGCACCGAGCCCGGGAATGTCGCCGAGCAGCGGGATCTTCTCGATCGTGCGGCGCTCATTGTCGTCGAGCAGGCCACCGATCACCGCGATCTGGCCGTCATCGACGGTTAGCGTGGTTTCGACCTCACGCTTGTTGAGGATCAGGTCGCTATTGTCGCTCGACACTGGGCCGGCGATCGAGCTGACCTGCTGGTGCAGGAACAGCTTGATCGTACCCGAACTGTTGATCTGCGGCCGTACCTCGAGCTCGATGCCGACATTCTCGCGTTGCACGGTGCGGAAGGCATTGTTGAAGTTGGTCGACAGCGCCTGGCCGGTGGTGATCGGGATCTCCTGCCCGACCAGGATGCGCGCCGGCTGGTTGTCGAGCGTGGTGAGGTGCGGGCTCTGCAACAGGTTCGACGTGGTGTCGGACTTCACCGCGTTGATGATCGTGCCGAAGATCGCATCCTTGCCGATGTTGAACGCACCGCCGCCGAAGCCGCCGCTCGCGCCGAGGATCGAGCTGATCGCCGACTGGGCGAGCGAATCGCTGATGCCGTTATCGGTGGTGGTGACAGTGGTGGTGCCGTTGACCGTGGTCGTGGTGGTGGCGAGCGAGCGGGCGCCGATCGCGCCGGCGATGGTTAGCAGGTTCGGCGCCGAGTTGCTGAAGGTGGTGGCGAAGCTGGGCACGCCGCTGCCCGGCAGGCCGCCGAGCAGGAACTGCACGCCGAGCTTCGAGGCGGTCGAATCCGACACCTCGGCGACGATCGCCTCGACCAGGACCTGTTCGCGGCGCGTGTCGAGCTGGCGCACGACCTCGGCGAGCTGGCGCTGCACCTCGGCCGGCGCGGCAATGACGATCGCGTTGGCGCCGGCGAAGCGCGTCACCACCGAGGCGGTGCGGCCGCCCTCGGCGGTGATCGCCGCCTGGCCGCCGCTGGTGCCCGTCGTCGTCGGCATGGCCTGGGCCTGGGGCGGGACGATATTGGTGTTGGGCTGGCCGCCGCTGCCGCTCGCCCCGCCGAAGGTCGCCTGCGACAATTGCGCCTGGGCCGGCTGGGTCGCCGGCTGGCCGACCAATTGCTGCAGCACCGGCAGCAATTGCTCGGCATCGGCGTTTTCGAGGAAGATGACCTTGATTTCGGTGCCGTTCTTCGCCCGGCGGTCGAGGTCTTCGGCGACGCCGGCGAGGCGAGATACGGTGGCGGGGTCGCCGCGCAGCGCGATCGAGTTGGAGCTGGCGATCGCGACAACGCTGGCGCTCGGGCCGCTCGCCGCAGCGCCACCCTGCCCGCCTGTGCCGATGAGTGTCTGGAGCGCCGTGGCGATCTCGCGCGCGCCGGCGTTCTTGAGCGCGACGACGCGGGTCGAGGCGTTGTCGGTGTCGATCCGCGCCAGCACCTGACGCACGCGGCGGACATTGTCCGCGAAGTCGACGATGACGATCGAATTGCCGCCGCGATTGGCGGTGACCGAACCCTGCGGGCTGACCAGCGAGCGCACCGTATCCACCGCCGACGCCGCATCGATCGCGCGCAGCCGCACCACTTCGGTGACGAAGGCGTTGCGCCCCACACCCGACGCGCCGACGCGGCTGGGCTGGGCGGCGGCATTGTCGAGCGGCTGGATGCGGAAGGCCCCGTTCGACGTCGGCACGGCGACGAGCCCGTTGGCGCGGAGCGTGGAAAGGAACACTTCGAAATATTCCGATTTGGACAACGGCCGTTCCGAGACGACGGTGACCTTGCCGTTGACCCGCGCATCGATGATGAAGATCCGCCCCGTGACCCGCGCGGCATCGGCGATGAAGGCGCGGATATCGGCGTCATGCACGTTGAGCGTCGTCTGCGCGACGACCGGCGCGGCGAGCGCCAGCGCGAGAAGGGGTGCCAGGATAAGCTTGTTCATTGGCTCGCGATCGTGATGACGATGGGGACGGTGCTGTTACCGCGCTCTACGGTGATCGGCAGGTCGCCGCCATGCGGATATTGCTGGACGATGCGGTCGAGGTCTCCCGGACCGCTCACCGCGCGACCACCGATCGCAGTGACGACGTCACCCTCATGCAAACCGGCCTGGCGGAAGGCGGCACCGGAGCCCTGCGGCCGCACCACCAAGCCGCTGATCCGCCCGCCATCGACGCGCGGGATGAAGCCGATCTCGGCGCGCAACTGGCTGGGGCTGATGCCACCCGATGGCGGCGGCGGCGGGGGTACGACGCGGGGTGCAGCCGGGAGGGTCGTCGCAGGGGGCGGCGGACCGGGTGTCACGCCGTCCTGCGGCAGATAGAGTTCCTCGCTGGCACCGCCGCGGTCGATCGTGACATGGTCGAAGGCGACCGCCTTGAGCTTGACCCCCGGCATGATCTCCTGCCCGACCGCGATGCTCCTCTGGACATTGTCGGGCCCGGCGATGATCGCCGAGCCGCCGCCCATCGCCTCGTCGACGCGCGTGCCGAACAGGGTCAGCTGCAACGAGGTGACGACGCCTGGTCTGTCGTCGCCGCCGGTGAGGCGGAAGAACGGGTCGAAATCGCGCAGCATTGCGCTCGGTGAGCCGGCAAAGCCCGGTGCGGCCGGACGCCAGTCGCCGAGCGGGCCGGTCGGCGTCACGACGAGCCACACCAGCCGCGCGCACTGCACCGCAAGCAGCGCCAGCAGCACCAGCTCAGCGAGGGAATAGACGTTGGTGCGCGGGAGGCGCCTGAACCAGGCGCGCGCTCGTGCATCCAGTACCAATCGCATCCAGGAGTCCCGATCTCGCGCTGCCGAACGGCCACCGATACAGGGGACCGATGGCGATGTGAACCGGCACCGATACAGGTCGATTGTGTCAGGGAATTGCGGCAGGCTGGAAAATCACCCGTGACAATGGCATTTGCGCGGTCATGCCCGTCGTAACCGCCTCATCGTCCAGCCGCTTCGGTTCGGGCCTGCACGCCGAAGAGATGGTCGCCGCGCTGACCGCGATGCCCGGCGTGCAGCGCGTGCCCAACCCCAAGCTGACGCTGTTCCTGCGCCGCCAATTCCTCGACGCCGAGACCTGCACCGCGCTGATCGCGCGGATCGACGCGACGCGGCGGCCGTCCACGATCTCGGACTCGAACGGGGATGCCTATTACCGCACCAGCGAGACATGCGATCTCGATCGCACCGACCCGTTGGTCGCCGCCCTCGATGCGCGGATCTGCGCCTTTGCCGGGCTCGACCCGCAATACGGCGAGCCGATGCAGGGCCAGCGCTATGCCATCGGCCAGGAGTTCAAGGCGCACACCGATTATTTCGAGCCGCTCGGCGTCGATTACGATCGCTTCTGCAGCGTGGCCGGGCAGCGCACCTGGACCGTGATGCTCTACCTCAATGAGCCCGAAGCGGGCGGCGCGACGCGTTTCAAGGCAATCGACAAGATCATCCAGCCCGAGACCGGCAAGCTGCTCGCCTGGAACAACCGCCGCCGGGACGGATCACCCAATCCGTCGACGATCCATCAGGGGATGAAGGTCCGCGCGGGCGTGAAGTATGTCATCACCAAGTGGTTTCGCGAGCGTCCCTGGGGTTGGTGAGACGAGCGGCGAACGGAAAGTATTGCGCACGTCACGCGGCCGCACTCGGTCAAGAACTGGGGAGATTTTGCGAGCCACCCGGGTGCGATTTTCGTGGGCCGATGCCTTCCCTGCGATAAACATATCGCACAGTATCACTGCCCCGATCCTACACAGGTTACTGACGCTCTGCTGACGAATTTGGCGGAGATCGGCTGGTGAAAACTGGCTCAATTCTTGACCGATTATGCGAATAGGTAGCGATTTGCTTGCCTTCACCTATCGCACCCGCGCGCGCCGGCCGCGGCAATCCAACCTGCCGTCACTGTCTTTGCACCGACAATGAGAATGAGCGCGTCCCGAGCCCTATGTGACACGGATCGACGGCGACCATGGACCATTCGCGTGGAAATTGAATCGAACCGTGTGCGGGTCTGGCCAGGCGGGCGACGTCGCGCAAAGAAAAGGGCCCCGATGCCGTAGCATCGGAGCCCGATTCCCCCTTTTGACCGATCAGAACTTGGTGCTGATCTGCGCGCCGAAGGTCCGCGGCGGGTTGAAGTTGGCATAGTCGCCGAGCGTAGCTGCATTGGCACCCGAGCGACGATACATGTGCTGCTCGTTGAACAGGTTCCGGCTCCACACCGACAATGTCACCTTGTTGTGGTCGGTTACCGCGATGTCCGCCAGCGCGATGCGGCCGTTGACGATGAAGCTCGAGTCGGTCTTCACGCTTTCCGACTGGAAGCTGTACTGCGGATCCGCATAGCTGGCATCCAGATGGAAGCGTACCGTGGTGTCGTTACCACCAACCGGAATTTCATAGTCGATATTGCCGGAGACGGCATTGCGCGGCGTATAGACCACGTACACCGAAGTGGGCACGCCGAACGTCGGACCCGGATTGGGGTTCGGCGTGGTCGGCACATTGGTGTAGGTGTAGGCGTAGGACAGGCCGAGCGTCAGGTGATCGACCGGGCGCACCGTCAGGTCAGCCTCGATACCCCGGATCTTGGAAACGCCCGGCGCATTGGCGGTATTCTCGGTGTGCAGGTTGAAGGTCGGGTTCGGCGTCACGCCATCGGCCAGGAAAGGCTGCGTATCGACATTGTCGAAATCGACCTGCGTACCGGTGCGATCCATGATATAGCCCGCGAGGTTCAGGCGAACCTTCCGATCGAACAGGTCCAGCTTTGCGCCGAGCTCGTACGCCTTCACCGCTTCCGGACCGAAGGCCCCGAAGTTCGACGAACGGTCATTCGCGCCGCCAGCGCGGAAACCGGTCGAATATTTGGCGTAGAAGTTGATGCCCTGCGCTGCATCCCATGCCAGCGTGACCATCGGATCGAACCGGCCACGATCATAGTTGAACACCCAGTTGGTCGGCACACCCGACACCATGTACAGGACGCCGTTGCGCTTGTCCTTGGTGTAACGTCCACCAACCGTCAGGTGCAGCGTGTCTGCAAAATCCGGAGTATAGGTGAACTGGCCGAACGCCGCATAGCTGCGTGCACGGGCGAAGCTGGCGCGCTGCAGGAAGCGCGAATTATAGTCCCAGCCCTGATTGCCCGAATTGATCGTGCCGAACACCTGCGACGGCAGGATGGTGTAGGCGGTGCCGTTGGCGTTCCACTGGATCGACGACGGCGTCGCTGCGGATTCACGTGCCTGCTCATAGAAATAATAGAGGCCAGCGACGTAGTCGAGCTGCGGGATGCTGCCGACCAGCTGCAATTCCTGGCTGAACTGGCTCTGGTAAAGGTCCGACAGGCTGTAACGGCTCGTCTTGCCATTGGGCGCGAACGGCACACGCTCCGGGCCGCCCGAATTGTCCCACTGGTTGGTCGAAACCTTGCGCCACGCCGTAATCGACCGGAGGTCGAGCCCGGAGGACACATGATACTTCAGACTGGCGCTGAAACCTTGCGTCTGGTCGACGCTATACTGCTGCGGCACGCCGACATCCGCGACGCTCTGGCGGGTCGGGTGGACACCGACGAGCGGCGCGAGCGGTGCGATGCAGGTCGTGCACGTCGGCGCACCGGCGGGGCTGCCCGGCGCGACGAGGCGGTTGGTGGTCGGGTCGAATACGCCGACGGTGCGACCCTGCGGATTATAGTTCACCAGCTGGCTGTAGAAGGGCGTGTTCTCGTCCTTCGCCTTGTCGAAAGCGAAGTCGGCAGTGAAGCCCTCGAACGGCGTCCACCGCGCCGCGATGCGGCCACCGACACGGTTATAGGCATTCCAGCCGATCGAGCCGGCGAGCGGATCCTTCACGGTCGGATCCTGGTGCTGGATCACCCCGTCAGCCTTGATCGCGATATTGGCGAAGCTCGGCAGGTTGAGGTGAAGCTGACCTTCATAGCTGCCGTAATTGCCGGCGCCGGCAGTTGCCGAGCCACCGAACTCGCCGGTCGGCGCCTTGGTGACGATGCTGAGCGCGCCGCCCTCGGTGTTGCGGCCGAACAGCGTACCCTGCGGGCCGCGCAGCACTTCGAGACGCTCGACGTCGAACAGCGCGGCGTTGAGGCCCTGCGAACGGCCGAGATAGACGCCGTCGACATAGACGCCGACGCCCGAGTCGCGCGCGGTCTGGTTCTGGTCGAACGGCACGATGCCGCGAATGCCGATGGTCAACGCCGACTGGCGCGCTTCGAAGGTCGCGACGCGCAGGGACGGCACACCGCCATCAGCCAGATCCATCAGGCTCTGCACGTGCCGGTCGGCGATGACCGACGCATCGAGCACCGAAATGGCGATCGGGGTTTTCTGCAGGTTGGTCTCACGCTTCAGCGCGGTGACGACGATATCCTGCAGCTGCCCTTCGGGCGCGGCCGCTTCGGCGGCCGGCGCATCCGGAGCGGGCGCGGCGGCGGTATCGGCAGCCGGCTTGGCTGCGGTGTCGCCGGGCGCGGGCGCGGCCAGAGCCGGCGTGGCGGTGATGGCGAGCAAGGCGCCGCCCAACAGCAGCCGGGCGCGGAAACGAATCGTGGAACGCATGGTGTAATTTCCCCTTCGGAAAGGACTCGGGTCCTTGAAGAGGGCGGCTAGGGACAGTTTATGTCACTGGCGTTACATTTTCTGTCATATTATTGTCATAATGCGATTTTTGTGCATCGCATCATAAGCGCCCGACCGAGGCGCGCGACAACCGTTTGTAGCGCAGAGATAAGGCAGAAATGTTGCAGTTGCTCTGTGAGCATCGGGCCGAGCCCGGAGGATGTTTGGCGCGAAACGTCACTTGTTCCGCTTAGGGGAACCAGCTTACATCTCCGTCGCTCGCGCCACGCCTGCCTCGCCAGACTCGATTTTGTCGACGTGGTTAAAGCCGCGCGCTGAGCGCCAGTCCATGCCCTGTAAGTGCCGTCAATTCTTTGGCGAGATATCCCGGCCACCTGTCTCAATTTCCTCTGGGCGGCCAACGGCGCAGAGTCGAACATCGCCGCGCAATAACGCGGGGATATGGTGATCCGAAAGACATTGGCGGCGTCGGTCCTGGCGCTCTTCCTGTTCGTCCCGGCGTTCTGTCAAGACGCGCCCAATCCGCTGTCCGGAGAGTTCCTGCGGCCCCATCAGATGATCGAGATCGCCAAAGGGCGGAAGCTCAACCTGTTCTGCATGGGCAACGGCGCGACCACGGTCATTTTCGATGCCGGCGGAAGTGACTGGTCGGTCGTCTGGTTCCTTGTCCAGCCCGAACTGGCGAGAACAATGCGCGCCTGTTCCTACGATCGCGCAGGACTGGGCTATTCCGACCCAGCCACGGGTGACCGAAGTCCGGTCGCCATCGTCGAGGACATGCACGCCCTCATTCACGCCGCGAAGCTCGACAGAAGCCTGGTGCTCGTCGGACATTCGCTCGGCGGATTCCACGTCAAGCTCTACACGGCCTTATACCCGCAGGACGTGAAGGGACTCGTCCTCGTCGACCCTTCCGAGGAGCGGGCATGGGAGCGAACACGAGGGATGATCGTGGCCCGTTTCGGCAAGGCAGAAGCAGCAAGGGCGGAGCTCCTGGACCAGGACTTCCTTGTCGCGCTGGTCAGGCACTTTCAGGATTGCCGGGATGCCGCACGGACGACAGGCCTTTCTCCGGGTTCGCAGACATACCGACGCTGTTCGGATCCGCCGCGAAAAGTCCTCGGAGTTGGCGTGGCGGCAGAGCGTCGGCGCCTGCAGGTCACCACCGCCTATCAAACAGCGCAAGCGTCGGAGATTGAATTCAGCGTCTACGGCAATCGCGCGGGCGATCCCATTTACGCAAAGCTGTTCAGGCGCGGCGCGTTCGGTACAGTCCCTATGGTGTTGTTGACGCACGCGATCGAGCCGTCCTCCGATCCTCTTGACCGGATCGACGCAGTGCAGACCAGCGAGTTGCAGCGCCAAACCGCGGCGCTGTCGCGGCGAAGCGTGCACCGGGTGCTTGCCGGGGTGAGCCATCACATCGAACTCGACGCACCCCAAGAGATCGTGAGTGCGGTTGCACATGTGACCGCGTCGATTGGCTACCCACGGCGAGTGAAGACGGCTGGGCAGGATTCCATGCCCCCGGAGGAGGGGCGGAATGGGAATTTCCGTGCTCGATAAGCGGCCAGTCCGGCCTTGGAGTGAATGCATCCGGAGCATCTCCGCCGCAGTCAATCGCGATCAGACCTGTCCGCGGCTGCATCGACGAACCGGGGCTCCCTTCCTTCCAGAAGCGCCGAAATCCCCTCTTCGCCGTTAGGCGTTTCCGCGTGATGCGCGATAGCTCGGGCCTCACGGGCGGCCTGGCTCTCGAAATCGCTGCCGAGGCTTTGCCCGATCAGCCGCTTTATCGAGCGTAAGGCCGGTGTCGGCCCCGTGGCCAGTCTGCGCGCGATTTCACCCGCACGCTCGGCAAGATCTTCCGCACCGCATACTTCGCTGACGAGTCCCCAGGCCAAGGCCTGGTCGGCATCGAGGATCTTGCCGGTCAGCAGCCACTCGGCCGTCCGCCTCGTTCCGATCAATCGGGGCAGCGCCCAGGTCGAACCGCCATCCGCCGACAGGCCCAGGCGAGCGAAACCCGGAACGAAACTCGCCCGGTCCGAGGCGATGATCACATCGCCGAGCAGCGCCAGCGTCAGGCCGGCCCCGGCCGCCGCGCCCTGAACGGCGATGATGACCGGAACGTCGAGCTTCAGCAGCAGGCTCTCGGCCTCGTGAAACCGGTTGGCGATCGCTTCGATAGCCCGTGCCCGATCCCCGCGTTCGCGCCGGAACTCGTCGAGATCTCCGCCCGCGCAGAAGGTCTTCCCCGTTGCCTGGACCAGCACGGCACGAATCTCGCGATCATCGTGGCATTGACGGACAGCGTCACGCAATTGCTCCGCCAGCGCGAGATTGATCGCATTGCCATGCGGAGCATCAAGGGTGATGACGGCGAGACCCTGCTCGCGGTCGCAGCGGACCAGCGCTCTCACAGGAGATCGTCCCTTCCCATCGGTGTCACTCCTCTCGTTCGGCGAGGTGACAGCACACGCAGAGCTTGTTGCCGTCGAGGTCGCGGAAATAAGCGCCATAATAGTTGGCATGGTAATGCGGCCTCAGACCCGGATCGCCCTCGCTGGTCCCGCCCGCCTCCAGGGCGGCGGCAAACGCCCGATCGACGGCCGGCCGGTCCAGCGTCATGAGCGCCACCATGCCGCCGTTGCCCGGCTGAGCTTCACGCCCGTCATAGGGCTGACCGACGACGAAGAGCGGTCGTGTCTCATCCGGCGGTGCCATATCGCCAGATGAGGAGTCGTCTCGGAAACGCGGCGGCGCCACCCCAGCGCATCCATGACCGTGGCGTAGAACCGGATCGCCCGGTCGCGATCGTTCGTGCCGATGAAAATGTGAGAGATCATCGCTCGAAGCTCCCCTTGTGCATCACCAGGGACTGCCGTCCCGGTGGACGTACCGCCACGCCCCCGCATTTCGCTCGGCGACCAGATCGTCTTCCGGAAATTCGCCGCGATCGGCATCGCTCCTGTCGCCCAACTCGAGGTAATGCACGTCCTCGCCGCTGCGGTTGATCAGGTGATGCGCATCTCCGTTGGGCAGGAAACCGACGCACATGCCCGGCTCGAGCTGGACTTCCCCGTTTTCGGTGCGAAGCGTCGGGCGGCCTGCAAGGACGTAGATGAACTCCTGCTGGTCGGCATGGCGGTGGAGCAGCGACGACTGCACCCCCGGCGGCAATATGGTGAGATTGATACCGTACCTCGTCAGTCCGAAGGCATCACCCAAGGCGCGCTTGACGCGGCCGGTGACACGCTTCGCGAATTGCGGAGGGTAGTTCGATGGCGTTGCCCGAGGCGCAATATCCAGGGCAAAGACCGGCTCGGCCGTCATAGTCATGCGGCGATGTTCTCCCAATTGTTGCCGATCAACCGAAAGGCAGCCCGGCAGCTGCAGGACTGAAAACCCGCGCCGAAATCTCTTGTCCAGAGCAACCTGGGGCGATGGCGAATAACCCCCGAAGGTTGTCGCGTTGTCCGCTGGTTGCGCGGCTCGCCGGGACGGAAAGCAGTGCAATGCTGTCTTCCCTACCCGCGTCCCCCGATCCTTCGCGCCCGACAAGAGTCGGCGTGATCGGCATTGGCAGGATGGGCTACCCCATCGCCCAGCGACTTCTGGCCGCCGGCCACGCCGTCGGGGTTTGGAACCGCCCGCCCGGCCCTGCCGAAACATTGATTGCGACAGGAGCGAAAGCCTATGCGGACGTTGGCCAATTGGTCGCTGCCTGCGATGCCGTGCTGCTCATGCTGGCTGATGCCGCGGCGGCGGATAGCGTCCTCGGTCGGACGGGCGACCGCCTTGGGGTCGATGTAGCGAATTGTCTCGTCATCCAGCTCGGCACGACCCATCCCGACCATTCGATCACCCTTGCGGAGACGATCGCGAGCAATGGTGGACGCTATGTGGAGGCGCCGGTGTCGGGCTCGCGCGTGCCAGCCGAGCAAGGGCGTCTCGTCGCAATGCTCGGCGGCCATCGCGAGCAGGATCTTAGTGAAGCGGAAGCCATTCTCGCCTGCCTCACGGTCAGCCGGTTCAGGGTTGGGCCGCCGCCGATGGCAATGAAACTGAAGCTCGCGGTCAATGCCTATCTGGTGCCGCTGGTCACAGCGCTTGCCGAAGCCTGGAAACTGGCGGAGTCGCTTGGCCTTGATCGGCAGATGTTCGCCGAGGTGATCAATCAGGGGCCCATGGCCAGCGATGTGTCGCGCGTGAAGCTGGAAAAGTTGCTGGACGACGACTGGTCCGCACAGGCATCGATCAACGACGTGCTGATGAACGCGCGTCTGATCAGCACGATTGCCAGGGAAGTCGGTGTCGCCAATTCGCTGGTCGCGGCGAGCGAGCAACTTCTCGAAACGGCGAGGCGGCACGGAAATGGCGTGCTGGACATGGTCGCGGTTTGTGAAAGGCCCGTCTAGAGGGCGGCCATGATCTGGCTTCCCGCCGCCCTACTTGCTGGCCTGTTCCAGGCGTGGCGCACTGCGCTCCAGCAACATCTTCGTTCATCGCTGAGCGTCAGCGGCGCGGGCTTTGTCCGTTACGCGTGGGGGCTTCCCTTTGCACTGGCGATGGCGAGCGTGTGGCTCGCCCTTCACGATTCCCCTATCCCGCATCTGTCGGGAAAATATCTGTCGCTCGCCGCGTGCGGCGGCGTCGCCCAGCTCGTCGGAACGGCTCTGCTGATCACGGGGTTCGGTCACCGCGGCTTTCTCGTTGGAACGGCTTTTTCCAAGACGGAGGCGCTGCAAGCGGCCATCGCGGCGGCGGCATTTGTCGGCGAACGGCTTTCTCCACTGTCTTGGCTGGGCATCGGTGCAGGATTGGCCGGTGTGCTGCTATTGGCCCTGATGGGACGCGGGCTCGCCGCTCGCGACGTGCTCGGTGCGATGGTGCAACCTGCGGCCTTGTGTGGGCTGGGAGCGGCGGCACTCTTCGCCACGACCGGATTGCTGGTCAAGCAGGCCAGCGGAGAGCTCGGTGGCATTGACGCGATCGGGGCCGCTCTCCTGACGCTGGTGGTCGTGATGGCGATCCAGACGGGTATTCACGGTACCTGGATCGCCTTCAAGGAGCCAGCGACCTTCAATTCTGTCGGCAAGACCTGGCGGGTTTCAGGCCAGGTCGGCCTGCTGTCGGCCTGCGGCTCCGCCTGCTGGTTCACCGGCTTTGCCACCGCGCCTGTTGCCCTTGTGCGGATCGTGGGACAAATCGAGGTCGTCTTTACCGTTCTGTTTGCCCACCATTTGCTCAAGGAGAGGCCCAGGGCGCACGAGCTGGTCGGGCTGGGCCTGGTGACGCTTGGGGTCTTATTGGCCCTGGCCGGTCAATGGTGAGCCCTCACCGACCGCCTGCATCGGGTCCCTCGGCAAACCTCGCGCTGGCAATGAGCCCGGATTGGTCGACCTCGTAGATCGCAAGGACGAGGACCTTCATCGGGCTACCGTCCCTCGTACGTGTCACGCGCTCATGGTCGACGACGATATGCCCGGCAACGTGCCTCGCGAGCAATTCCGCGGACAACCAGGGTTCGGCGAAACGGGCTTCGTGCCTCTGGCGGATCGCATCGCGACCCGCTGCAACGAGCTTGTCGGGAAAGGCATAGAGGCAAGCATCGTCTCGCCAGCACCTCATGAAACCATCGAGATCGCGGGCGTTGTAGGCGAGCAGTTGCCTGGCCACGACATCGCCCACCGATACCTCCCGGTCAGCGGAGGTCGGCATGAATGCCTCCGTCGCCCGTACTGGCTTTGGCGGTGTCCCTATTGCCGCGGCCGGGCTGGGCAAGGATGTTGATCGCCAGACCGGAAACAACCGCTAGCGCGGCAACGATTTTCCACGCCGGCAGGCCTTCTCCGAGGATCCATGCAGATGCGCCGAGGCCGAAGAATGGGACCAGCAATCCCAGCGGGGCGATGCTCGATGCCGGGTGCCGGGCGAGCAGCCAGTTCCAGGCCGCGTAGCCGAACATCGCATTGCCCAGCGACTGCCAGAGCGCCGACGACCAGGCGAGAGGTCCGGCGGTGCGCACCGATTCGCTGATGACCGCCCAGCCGTCGATCCACAACGCCGCTGCGGCCAGTGGCGGAACCGCGAACAGATTGCTCCACGCCACCAAGGCCAGCGGATTGACCTCGCCGATGCCTCTGGCAACGACATTGCCGAAGCCCCAGCACAGCGCGGCGCCCATCACCAGCGCAATGCCCAGTGCGTCGGCGTCACCGCCGGCATAGAGCGCGACCATCGTCACGCCCGCAGCACATAATAGGAGGCCGACAATATTGCCTCTGTGCAGCTTTTCCCCAGACATCTTCACCGCGATGACGACGGTGAAGAACGCCTGTGCCTGGATCAGCACCGAGGCCAGGCCGGGAGATATGTGGCCCTGCATGGCGAACAGCATCAAACCGAACTGGCCAACTCCGATCAGCAGACCGTAGAGCACGACCAGGTGTCGCCTGGCGTCTGGCCATGCCAGGAACGGCAGGAACGGCAGAGAGGCAATTGCGAACCGCAATGTCGCAAAGGTCAGGGCGTGGAAGTGCATCAGCCCGAAGTGAATGACCACGAAGTTCGTCCCCCAGATGGCGACGACGAGCACGGCCAGCATGAGATGAGGTACGGGCATCGCATCGCCCGAAGTTTCAGGCGTCATATATCGATCGTGCCCGAGAAGACCGGGACGCAGGGCCCGCCGACGCTGGCGTGACATGCTCCGCCCGATCTCCATGCTTCGAGCGACAGGACGCTCGGACGGTTCATCTCGACACCCTGCAAGGCAGTATAGGCAAGGTCGTTCGATGATCCGAGCGACAGCCTCAGCGCTGCGAGCGCGGCATTGGCGCTGCCGGTGGCAGGGTCCTCCCAGGTCCCCGCCAGGGGCGCGAACATGCGCGCGCGGATGACATCGCCGTCCAGCGCGTAGGCGAAGATCGACAGGCGGCCGTCGAGCTCTGGATGGCGGCCTGCCACGGCCCGGTAAGCCGAGATATCGGGCGTCGCTGCAGCCAGTGCCTGCGCGTCTATCTCGACCAGCACGAAATCGACTCCGACCGTCGCCCGCGTCGGAGGGTGCAAGGTGGTCCGCACCGCCGTGGCGGGTATCTGGATACAGTCGGCCACCTCGGCAGGGTCGAGTACTCCGATGACCTGCAATGGCTGCGGCGCGTCGATCCGCGCCCCCGTGACGAGGCCATTGTCACGGAGCAACCGGACCGGAACGAGCCCCGCCATTTCCTGAAAGGTCACGACGTCCCCGATCAGTCCGAGCCTCGCCAGAATATAGGCCGTTCCGACATTGGGATGCCCCGCAAAGGGCATTTCGTGCTGGCGGTTGAAGATGCGGACTTTGGCATGGGCCTCGGGCAGTTCGCTCGCGACGACGAAGCTCGTCTCGCTGTAATTCATCTCCTGCGCGATCGCCTGCATGGTCGCCGTATCGAGGCCGTCGGCATCGGGAAAGACGGCAAGCGGATTGCCCCCGAACCGCCGCTCGGTGAACACGTCGACCGTGTGGAAGGCATAGGAGGTCATGATCGCTTTCCTTGCGGCCAGAGCAGCGAGCGCCATTCTTCCGGTGTTTCAGGCTGTGTTTCGCGCGACGGAGTGTCGGGAGGAAGCGCAATCCAGGACTGCGCGCTGCGTGTCCAGATATGCAGTGCCGGTACGAATTCCGGGCTTCGGTCGAGCGTACCTGCCCGCAGGATCGCCAGATCCGGCCATGACGGGTTGTGGGTGAACAACCGGGTGATGCAACCAGGGCAATAATGAAGCAACGCATTCACGCCGCGGCGCTCCTGTTGGATAATCGTGCCGACCTCTCCTTCGATAACCAGGCCGGATCGGTCGACGGGCAGCAATGTAGCGAAGGCGCTCCCCGAGCGCGTCTGACAATCGGTGCAATGGCACGCATAGCCCCGGTCCAATTTCCCCCTGACGCGATAGCTGACGCCCCTACAGGCGCATCGACCGGTCAGCTCCTCCATTACGCGCGGCCCTGCAAGGCCTGGCGGAGATAGTGGATGATCTCGTCGCGGGCGGCGATGCTCGGATGACCCGTTTGGTCGACCAGGTGAACGGTCACGACGCTGTGCGGTGTGCGCACATGCTGGGCGAAGAATGGCGGCACATCCGGATTGGCGGCCTCGTCCGGCAGCTCTCGCCCGATGAAGCGTTCGCCAAGCGCCTTGCGGTAGGCGGCGAACCGCTCGGCGCGGCAGAAGGCGTCGCCGGCAAAGCGATACGCCAGGACCGTGCGATCTTCGGCGTCCAGACGTTGCCTGATCGAAGCGAGTTCGTCAGCGGAGATTTCCAGTCCGTCGGGTACATCGAGCGGCAGCGACGGCTGGCAGACCACGGGCGCAATGACGCTCGGTTCCAGCATCATGGTCAGCGCGAAATTGCCCGTGAAACACATGCCGATCGCCCCGACGCCCGCGCCGCCATTGGTCTGGTGGACGTGTCGCGCGAGGGCCATGAGCCAGGTCGTGACGGGGCTGGAAACGCCCGCTCCGAGCGCGCGGAACTCTGCACTCATGCATGCCCTTCGAAATACCGCCGCGCCGTCGTCGGCGGTGCCGGTCGCGCCATCGGTTCCGAACAGGGAGGGCAGCCAGACGGTAAAGCCGGCGTCGCGGACCCAGCGGGCGAAGCGCAGCACATGAGGCGATATGCCGGGCATCTCGTGCATGATGACGACGCCGGCGCCGCGGCCCGCCCTCCACACGCGCTTCGTTTTGGCTTCGAACGTGAGGTCGAGCGGCTCGAAATCTTCGAGATCGTCCTTGGTCATAGTGTCGATCATTCTCCCCTTCGCACGGTGCAGGCTGGCCCGCCAGGTACGGCGTTCACAGTGGCGGATCAGACTTAGTTGAAGGACTTTTCGCCAAGTCGTCCCGTGGAGTCGCGCGGGCATCAGCAAAGCATCACGCGGGCTTAATGCGGCGCCGGGCCCGGCATCGTGGCGAAAAAACCTCGAAAATAGGATTATCCGCCACTACTCCCTCACCTGCAGCTGTTCTAATTGTTGCTGACGAAGGAGTAGGGAACGGCATGCTCGCAACGACGATCCTTGCGCTCGACACGGCACTCGCCTCGAGCGTTACCATCACCATCGACGTGCTCGCGATGGCCAACCACATCTGTATCGCGGCAGGCCGCCCACCGGCGTTCGACGTGCGGATCGTCGGGACCGGCGCCGCGCTGTTCCGGCCCTTTCTTGCCTTCCCCGAAGCGGAACACGAACGGGCTTCGCTTTTTATCGTGCCTGCCCAAGGGCTCTCCAAGGCGGAATCCTATCGGCAGCGCCTGGACCTGCCCGACGCCGATGAGGCGCGGCGCCTGATCCATGCCGCGAGCGCCGCGGGAGCACATCTCGCCAGTTCGTGCACGGGGACGCTGCTCGTCGCCAGCACGGGATTGCTCGATGGCTTGCGTGCGACCACCGCCTGGTGGCTCGCACCCGTATTCGCCGAGCTATATCCAGAGGTGATCCTGGAAACGGCAGAACTCGTGGTCAGTGAAGCGACTGTCACCACCGCAGGCGCCGCCATGGCGCAGATGGATCTGATGGTCGGGCTCGTGGCGCGGTTCGCGGGTGCGGAGGTGGCGGACGCCTGCGCCCGGCGCATGGTGCTCGACGAGCGGCGCTCCCAGGTGCCGTACATGGCCATCGGCCTCCTGGCCTCGTCCAGCGAGAGCGTGGCGCGCGCGGTCGCCTGGGCAAGGCCTCGGCTCGGCCAGTCGATCGGCGTCAATGATGTCGCGGCGGCGGTTGGTCAGTCCACCCGGACATTCTCGCGTCGGGTGACGGCGGCGACCGGATTGTCGCCGATCCAGTTCCTGCAGCAGTTGCGCGTGGAGCAGGCGATCCAGCTGATCGAGACGACGGCCTTGCCGTTCGAAGAGGTCGCATACCGGGTTGGATATTCCGATCCGTCGACCCTGCGCACACTGATCCGCCGCGGCGCAGGATTTGGCCCGCGCGAGATCCGGGCTCGCGCCCGATCCTTCGCCGAGCGGAGACAGGCGCCCGCGAAGCTCGTCCTCTCAGCTTGATGATGCACGCCTTGAAGTCACCGCTCACGATGTGGCGCAATGCGCAGAACGCTTTCGGCGATGGTGACAGCCGACCCCGACAATAGCACCCGCTCGCCGTCGAGGCTGCAAATCAGGTCCGCACCTCTGCCCGGAGATGCCTGATGGAAACGGAGTCGCCGTTGCCCCAACTTGGCAGCCATGATCGGCGTCAGGATGCAGTGGAAAGAGCCGGTCGCGGCATCCTCCTCGATGCCGTAACCCGGCGCAAAGAAGCGGTCGATCACATCGCAGGACGCTGAGCCGGCCATGCATGCCGCGACGCCCACATTGCCCTGCCCGCCATGTTCGAGCGATACCGCTCGAAGCAGGCCCGGGTCGGGTCTAACGGCACCAACCGCCGCGGGTGTGTCGAGGATCGCAACCAGATAGGACCCGGCCCAGACTTCCGCGGGTTGAACGCCCAGCGCCTCGGTAAGCGCCGGTGGCGGCGGTATCCGCGTGGCCGCTTGCGCCGGAAAATCCATCTCGAGACCGTCTGATGTCTGGCGTACCGCGAGTGGCCCCGACGCGGTGTCGAATGCGATCGCCGTACCGCCCAGTTTCGTCTCGGTGAACAACGCATGGGCCGCCGCAAGCGTCGCATGGCCGCAGAGCGGCACCTCGACGGAGGCCGTGAACCATTTCAGCGAGAAGCGGTTGGGGGCATCGCCGCGCACCATGAACGCGGTGGCTCCCGCGTTGTTCTCCCGCGCCATCGCCTGCATCCATGCGATGTCCGGCCACTCAGACAACGGCTCCACGATGCACGCCGGGTTTCCGGCGAACGGTCGGGAGGTAAATGCATCGATCGTCCACTGGCGCATCACTGACCTCATCCTCGGTGATGGGTATGATCCGCCATCGACGCGATCCGGGACAGGGACAGGGCAGACAAGTTTCGAGTGCGGCTCGCCATCCTTCCCGCGGTCTGATGCGTCGGGGGAGCGCGCATTCCTCGCTGGCGAGATCCCCCCGATCAATGTCGAATGTGACACTGGGCCACCGCTGCGGGTCGATACATTGTCGCCGCCGCCAGACGAGGATCCCCCCGTGAACCAGCGACTCCCTTTTCACTACGGCTTCGCGATCATTGCGGTGACGTTCGTCGCGCTGCTGGCGGCCGCCGGGCTACGCGCTGCGCCGGGTGTGCTTATCCTCCCCCTCGAGCTGGCGTTTGGCTGGGACAGGGCGACCGTGTCGGCCGGCGCCGGCCTGGGCATCCTCGCCAACGGGCTGGTTGGCCCGTTCGCCGGCGCCTTCATGCAGACCTATGGCATCAAACGGGTGCTGCTGGCGGGTCTTGCGCTCATGGCGCTGGCGACCTCTGCCAGCCTCTTCATGACCGAGCCATGGCAGTATCTGCTTAGCTGGGGACTCATTTCGGGCATCGGCAGCGGAACGGTCGCGGGCGTGCTCGCCGCGGCGATCGTCAATCGCTGGTTCGCCACGCGCCAAGGTCTGATGATGGGTGTATTGACCGCCAGCACGGCGACAGGTTCGCTGATCTTCCTTCCGCTGTTCGCACGGCTTTCCCAGGCCGGGGACTGGCGTCCGGTCGTCTGGTTGGTCAGCATGGCGACGGCGACGCTGATCCCGATCGTTTGGCTGTTCCTTCGCGAGCGGCCCGAGGACCTGGATCTCCGGCGCTACGGCGAGCAGGCAGATGTCGATCCCCCCATGTCCGCGCAGCGCGGTCGGCCGTTCGCTGCTGTGCAGGTGTTGAAGCTGGCCTTCGGCATGCCGACCTTCTGGCTGCTGTTCGGCGCATTTTTCGTCTGCGGCTTCACGACAAACGGTGTGATCGGAACGCATCTGATCGCTTTCTGCGGCGACCATGGGATCCCGCCGGTCCAGGCGGCAGGATGGCTCGCGTTCATGGGCATCTTCGACCTATTCGGCGCGACCGCGTCGGGATGGCTGAGCGACCGATACGATCCGCTGAAGCTTCTTGTCGCCTATTTCGGCATCAGGGGGCTCGCCCTGCTCGCCCTACCCTTCATCGATCTCGGCGCCGTCAGCCTCACGATTTTCGCCATATTCTTCGGCCTGGACTGGATCGCGACCGTTCCGCCGACGCTCAAGCTCGTGAACAAGCATTTCGGGCAGGCGAACGGGCCGATCATCTATGGCTGGATTTTCACTGGTCATCAGTCGGGAGCAGCAGCTGCGGCAATCGGAGCCGGCCTGGTCCGCCAGTTCGCCGGCGACTATGCACCAGCGTTCTTGATTGCGGGTTCGATGGCGCTGCTGGTGGCTTTCGTCTTCCTGATGTGGCCACGCTTTGCGATCGTGCGGCTGGCTGCTGCGTAGCGCCGACCTGGGTCGAGCACGCGCACTTGAGTCGATAGGGTTCAATAGTGGTGGAAGGGGGTGCCATGCTGGCGATGCTAAGGAAGCTACTGGCCTACAAGTCGTGGGCCAATGAGCTGACCTTCGACGCAGTGGAGGCGTTACCCTCAGGCGAGGACCAGGCGCCCCGAGTCACCCGGTGGGAGAGCATCGCCTACACCCTGTCGCACGTTCTGGTCGCGGACGACATCTTCCGTTGCCACCTCACGGGCAGGCAACATCGCTACACCTTCCGCAATGTCGACGAGCGTTTGGAAACCGCTGCGATTCGCGAACGTCAGCGCGAGATGGACTGTTGGTATCGCGAGTTGGCGTCGAATCTGGACGAGCCCGCTCTGGCGGAGGTCGTGAGGTTCGAATTCGTCGGTGGTGGCGGGGGAGCGATGACTCGCGCAGACATACTCCTGCACGTCGTGAACCACGGCACCTACCATCGCGGACTGGTCAGCGACATGATGTGCCAGATCCCGGCGGGCATGCCGGCGAACGACCTTCCGGTCTTCCTCCGGGACGTATGGAATGCGGAATCGGCGTCGCCGCTTACGCCATGCTTTCAGCCAGGTGCTTGAAAGCATGGTGGGCGCGACAGGGATTGAACCTGTGACCCCACCCGTGTGAAGGGTGTGCTCTACCGCTGAGCTACGCGCCCATTGCCCTGCCGCTTCGCCCAGCGAAGCAAGCCGCAATGTCACCGTCGACTATCGTCAACGGAACAGGGCGGCGTCGCCGCCGCCCCGTGTGTCGCCGCCTTAGGCCAGGCGGCAAAGGCTTGTCCAGCCCCTGCCACCATAGCGGCGTGCAATCAGTTCACCGCATCCTTCAGGCCCTTGCCGGCCTTGAACTTGGGTTGCGACGATGCCTTGATCGTCATCGGCTCGCCGGTACGCGGGTTGCGGCCGGTCGACGCCTTGCGCTTGGAGACCGAGAAGGTACCGAAACCGACGAGGCGGACCTCGTCGCCCTTTTTCAGCGCAGCGGAGATCACATCGAAAACCGCCTCGACCGCCTTGCTGGTATCACCCTTGCCCAGCCCGGAGACGTCCGCGACCGATGCGATCAATTCCTGCTTGTTCATGCCCTCAGACCCCCGTGTTCTTTGATGCTGTTCGACTGAGTCGCGGCGCACGGCCGAACGCGCAATAAGGCGGGTCAAGCACGCAGTGTCAAAGCAAAATGTCCGGATTCGAGCCGTTACCGACTCGAATCCAACCTCGATTAATGGTGAACGCCACCCCCGATCGGTGCGACGCCGACCGGCGGCTGGGCGGCAAGGTCGTCCGCCTCGCTCCAGTCGATGGCTTCGAGCGGGGCCGTGAGCGCCAGGCGCAGCACCTCGTCGACATGGCTTACCGGGATGATCGTCAGGCCCTCGCGGATGTTTGCGGGGATTTCCGCCAGGTCCTTTTCGTTCTCCGCCGGAATCAGCACGGTCTCGATGCCGCCACGCAACGCCGCGAGCAGCTTTTCCTTCAGGCCGCCGATCGGCAGGACGCGGCCGCGCAGCGTGACCTCGCCGGTCATCGCCACTTCGCGCCGCACCGGCACGCCGGTCAGCGTAGAGACGATCGATGTGACGATGCCGATACCCGCCGACGGCCCGTCCTTGGGCACTGCGCCCTCGGGCAAATGGATATGGATGTCCTTGCGGTTGAAGATGCTCGGCTTGATCCCATAGCTAGGCGAGCGCGCCTTGATGTAGCTGAAGGCGGTCTCGATCGACTCCTTCATCACATCGCCAAGCTTGCCGGTGATCTTGGCCGAGCCCTTGCCGGGCACGGTGACGCTCTCGATCGTCAACAACTCGCCGCCGACCTCTGTCCAGGCGAGGCCGGTCACGGCGCCGATCTGATGCTCCTGCTCCGACAAGCCGTGGCGGAACTTCTTCACGCCGGCGAAGTCGGCGAGATTATCGGGCGTGATCGTCACGCTCTCGGCCTTGCCTTCGAGGATACGACGCAGCGCCTTGCGCGCCAGCTTGGCGATCTCGCGCTCCAGCGTGCGTACGCCGGCCTCGCGGGTATAGCCCTGGATCAGCGCGCGCAGGCCCTCGGTGGTGAGGACGAACTCGCCCTCCTTCAGCCCGTGCGCCTCGATCTGCTTGGCGATCAGATGCCGCTCTGCGATCTGCACCTTCTCGTCCTCGGTATAGCCTTCGAGCCGGATGATCTCCATCCGATCGAGCAACGCCTGGGGCAAGTTCAGCGTGTTCGCCGTAGTCACGAACATGATGTCCGACAGGTCGAGGTCGATCTCGAGATAATGATCCTGGAACTTGTTGTTCTGTTCCGGGTCGAGCACCTCGAGCAGGGCCGAGGCAGGATCGCCGCGGAAATCCTGACCGAGCTTGTCGATCTCGTCGAGCAGGAACAGCGGGTTCGACGCCCCGGCCTTTTTCAGGTTGGTGACGATCTTGCCCGGCAGCGAGCCGATATAGGTGCGGCGGTGGCCGCGGATCTCGGCCTCGTCGCGCACGCCGCCCAGCGACTGGCGCACGAACTCGCGGCCGGTCGCCTTGGCGATCGACTTGCCGAGCGAGGTCTTGCCCACGCCGGGAGGGCCGACGAGGCACAGGATCGGCCCCTTCAGCTTGTTGGTGCGCGCCTGTACCGCGAGATATTCGATGATCCGGTCCTTGACCTTCTCCAGCGCATAATGGTCCTCGTCGAGCACCGCCTGCGCCGCCGCGATATCCTTTTTCAGTTTCGACTTCTTGCCCCAGGGCAGGCCGAGCAGCACGTCGAGATAGTTGCGCACCACCGTCGCCTCGGCCGACATCGGCGCCATGGTCTTGAGCTTCTTGAGCTCGGCGGTCGCCTTGGTGCGCGCTTCCTTGGACAGCTTGAGCGTGGCGATCTTCTGGGTCAGCTCGGCGATCTCGTCGCCCTCGCCTTCCTCGCCCTCATTGCCCAGCTCGCGCTGGATCGCCTTCAACTGCTCGTTGAGATAATATTCGCGCTGCGTCTTCTCCATCTGGCGCTTGACGCGGCTCTTGATCTTCTTCTCGACCTGCAACACGCCGAGCTCGCCCTCCATGAAGGCGAACACCATCTCCAGCCGCTTGGCCGGATCCGCCTCGACGAGCAGCGCCTGCTTGTCGGACACCTTGATCGCGATATTGCCGGCGATCGCGTCCGCGAGGCGCGACGCGTCCTCGATCTCGCCGAGCTGCACGGCGGTCTCGGCCGGTAGCTTGCGGTTCAATTTGGCGTAGTTCTCGAACTGATCGACCACCGACCGCATCAGCGCGGCCATTTCATGGCTCGCGGCTTCGAGCTCGGCCTCGCCTTGCTCACCTTCCAGCATCGTCACGTCGGCGACGAGATGACCATCCTTGCTGGCGATCGATTCGAGCTGCGCGCGCAGCTTACCCTCGACCAGCACGCGCACCGTGCCGTCCGGCAGCTTCAATAATTGCAGAACCGTCGCGGTGACGCCGATATCGTAGAGATCGTCGCGCTCCGGGTCGTCCTCTGCAGGGTCGAGCTGCGCGACGAGGAAAATTTCCTTGTCGGCGGCCATCGCGGCTTCCAGTGCGGCGACCGACTTGTCGCGGCCGACGAACAGCGGCACGATCATGTGCGGGAAGACGACGATGTCGCGCAGCGGCAGAACGGGGTAGGTATTGGTCATGGGAACTCCGGAGGCGCCTGAACGCGGCGCCAGTTGTCCCTTATATGGTGATGGTAACGGTTCCATCAATCGCCGCGCGCTTATTGTCGCGGCGACGGCGTTTTCGGCCTTTCCCGCTGCTGCGGCGCGACCGTTCGTCGACCCCGTTGCGCGCGCCCGTGCGGCGATGGGAGGTAGCGACCTGCTCGCCCGGGTCAGGGCGATCGGGTGGACCGGCACGGCGCGCGTGATCACGGCCGGGCGCACGCTCGAACTCGGCGTCGAAACGCGTGTCGAGCCGTTTATCCGCGCCCGTTCAGATAGCTGGCTGGTCGAGGAGGGTCGCGTCGAGAAACGCACGATGATGATCGAGGGCGATAACGGCTTCCTCGTCTTCAAGGGGCGACAGGTGCCGATGCCGCCAATGCAGGCCGCGCATGAGCGCCAGCAATTCGGCATTTACGGCCATATGCTGCTCGCCGGCATCGCGATTGCGCACGGCAACGTCATCGCCTCGGCCAAGGCGGGCTATCCCGAGGCATTGCTGGTGCTCGGACGCGACGGCATGCCCGCCGCCGCGGCATACGTCGTCGATTCGCCCGATTCGGGCGTCACGATCCGCGAGCGTTTTACCTTTTCCGGCAGCGTCACCGATCAGGGTGTACGCTGGCCGCAACGCATCGCCATCAGCCAGAACGGCAAACCGTTCTTCGCACTGGCGATCGACGACCTGACCGTGGAGCTTTCCGCCGCATGATCCGCCTGTTGCTCGTCCCCGCTTTACTCGCGCTGACCGCGGCGTCGCTTCCCGGCAGGGGCGAGCCGGCGATCACGCCGCAGACCGCGCGCTCCGGCGGCCCGATCGACCCGGATCAGGCCAAGCTGACCTTCGACGCCGCCGATCTTCGCTTCGAGGTGCTGCCGGAGACGGAGACGCTCAACGGCACCGCGATTCTCAGCTTCACCGCCAAGGCACCGCTCGATCGGCTGGTGATCGACCTCGACCATAATCTCGGGCCGCACATGGTGGCGATCGACGGCGTGCAACTGGCACCCTCGGCCTATCGCAACCCCGAGGGCCGGCTGATCATCACCCTGCCCCACAGCGTCGCGATGGGCGGGCATGTCACGGCGACGATCGGCTTTGGCGGCACGCCGCATGTCGCCGTCAGGGCGCCATGGGACGTCGGCATGGTGTGGTCGAAGACGCCCGACGGCCGCACCTGGTTTGCCACCACGTCGGAGGCCGATGGCTGCGATATCTTCTGGCCCTGCCTCGATTTCCCGACCGGCGAGCCGGGCGTGGTCAATCTGCACATCACCGTTCCGGCGGGGCTGAAGGCGCCGTCCAACGGCGTGCTGCTCGGCGTGGATACGCTGCCCGATGGCCGCACCACCTGGAACTGGCGGGTCAAGCACCCCAACACCTATGCCATCGCGCTCAACGTCGCGGCGTACGAGGTGATTTCGGGCAGCTACAAGAGCCGCTACGGCAACACGATCCCGATGTTCTACTGGTACCTGCCGGGCGAGGAAACCAAGGCCAGGGCGTTGTTCGCGGAGTTCGCACCGACGCTCGATTTCTTCGAAAGCACGATCGGCCCCTATCCGTTCGGCGACGAGAAGGTCGGGGTGGTCGAGACGCCACATCTCGGCATGGAGCACCAGACGATCAACGCCTATGGCAACGAATACAAGAAGGCGCCCGAGGGGTTCGACTGGCTGTTCCAGCATGAATTCGCCCATGAGTGGTTCGCCAACCAGCTGACCGCCAGCGACTGGGACGATTACTGGCTGCACGAGGGCTATGCCGAATATATGCAGCCGCTCTACGGGCGCTGGCGCGAGGGCGAGGCGCGCTATGCGGCGATGCTCGACGACCAGCGCAACAAGATCCTCAACCTGCAGCCGATGATCTCCGGGCACAGCCGCACCGAGGAGGATGTCTATGAACTCGCCAAGGGCGGGCCGGGGCAGGACATCTATTACAAGGGCGCGTGGATGCTCCACACGCTGCGGAACCTGATCGGCGACCGCGCCTTTCGCGATGTCACGCGGCTGGCCGTCTATGGCCGCCTCGATCCCCGACCGGGCAATTTCCGCCCGCGCTACGCCTCCACGGCGGAATATGAGCGCGACGTGCGTCTCGTGACCGGGCGCGACCTGGGCTGGTTCTTCGACGTCTATCTGCGCCAGGCCGCCTTGCCCGAGCTGATCGAAACGCGGCAGGGCAACCGTATCGACCTGCGCTGGGTGGCGCCGGGCGGGCGCCCCTTCCCGATGCCGCTGGAGGTGCAGGTCAACGGGCGCGTCGTGCGGCTGGCGATGGCCGGCGGCACCGGCAGCCTGATCGTGCCGCGCGGCGCGCATATCGTCACCGATCCGTTCGCCCGCATCCTCAAACGCTCGACGGCGGTCGAAGCCTATCAGGCGTGGAAGGATGAACAGGCACGCAAGGCTGAGGAAGCGCGCAAGGCGGCGGCCGCAGCGGCAGCGAGGGCAGCACCGAAATGAGTGTGTTGCGCGAATAACACGCAGACATTATTGGGGGCATATGGCGAGCATCTTCCAGACACACCCCATCGGCTGGCCGAGCGCGGCCGCCTTCATCCTCGGCATGCTCGTCTTCTTCTCCACGCTGATCATGGCGCGGCTGCGGGCCAGCAAGAATCCCAAGGTCACCAATGCCGGGCAGGCGAACATCACCTGGCTGTGGATCGCGGTGCAGGGTGTCGGCATCGGCCTGGCCGGCATGGGGCGGGTCGATATCCTCACCGGCCCGCCGACAGCGGGCATGATCGTTCGCGCGCTGGTGGTACTCGCGCTGATGCTCGCCGCAATCTGGCTGTTCGATTCCTCCTCGCGCACCATGGGCAAGAACTGGAGCCTCGTCGCACGCACGCGCAGCGACCACAATCTCGTGCAGAGCGGTCCGTTCGCGCTGGTACGGCACCCGATCTACGTGGCGCTGTTCCTGTTCATGGTCGCGATGGCGATCGCCTATGGTCATACGCGCAACCTGCTGGTCGGAATCCCGGTCTTCGCGTTCGGCACATGGATGCGCATCCGCCACGAGGAGCGACTGCTGCGCGAGATGTTCGGCAGCGAGTACGATGCCTATGCGGCGCGGGTTAAGCGCTTCGTGCCGGGAATTTTCTAGCCTATCCTCCCCTGTCACCCCGGACTTGTTCCGGGGTCCACCGTGCGCGCGGGAAGCGCCCGGTGCGCTTGCGGGACAGTGGATGCCGGAACAGGTCCGGCATGACGGTGGGGCTATTGTCCCGCCTCGCGCCACATCGACCAGAAGCGCGGCCCGTCTTTCGCCACGCGCCAGTCGCCCCGCACCTCGAATCCGATCGCGCGATAGAAGCCGAGGTTCCGCTCGGTCGCCGTTTCCAGATACGCCGGTAGCCCCGACCCGGCCACGCGCTCGAGCCCCGCCCGCACCGTAGCGCCGCCGAGCCCCTTGCCCTGCGCGTCGGGGTCGCAACCGGCGATGTGCAGATACCAATAGTCGCCGCGCGGGAAGTGCAACTCGGTCGCATTCGACACTGCCATCGCGCGACCCAGCGCGGTGCCGAAGACACCGATCATCGGCAGCGCCTGGCGCAGCATGTGCCAATAGCTGGTCCGAGTCTGCCCGGGGCCACGCCACAAGGTCGCCGCCTCGCCGCCGGCCGTGACGAGCCGCATGCCGCCGGCATCCTCGTCGAACAGCAACGCGAACAAGCCGGACAGCTTGCGCGCCCGCACCATGGGGTTAGGGAAAATGTAGCTCGTCGCCGGATCGTCGGCGAAGGCACGCGCCAGCATCGCCGCGATCCGCGCTTTGTCGGCATTGCCGGCGACGCGGATCGCGGTGCTGTCGGTCACGTCGCAGCGTTACGCAGCGCCGGTGCCGGTCTTCTCTTTCTTGGCATAAACGCGGATCGGCTCCTTGCGGCCGTCGATCACGTCCTTGTCGATCATTACCTCGTCGACCGAATCCATGCCCGGCAGGTCGAACATCGTGTCGAGCAAGATGCCTTCGAGGATCGAGCGCAGCCCACGCGCGCCGGTCTTGCGGTCGATCGCCTTCTTGGCGACCTGCACCAGCGCGTCGTCGGTGAAGCCGAGCTTGACCGACTCCATGTCGAACAGCTTCTGATACTGCTTGACCAGGGCGTTCTTCGGCTCGGTCAGGATCGTCACCAGCGCCGGCACGTCGAGATCTTCGAGCGTGGCGATCACCGGCAGACGGCCGACGAATTCCGGGATCAGGCCGAACTTGAGCAGATCCTCGGGCTCGACCGACTTGAGCGTCTCGCCGGTGCGGCGTTCCTCGGGTGCGGCGACATAGGCGCCGAAACCGATCGACTTGCCTTGCAGGCGGTCGCCGATGATCTTTTCCAGGCCGCTGAACGCGCCGCCGCAGATGAACAGGATGTTGGTCGTGTCGACCTGCAGGAACTCCTGCTGCGGATGCTTGCGGCCGCCCTGCGGCGGCACGCTCGCGGTGGTGCCTTCCATCAGCTTGAGCAGCGCCTGCTGCACGCCTTCGCCCGACACGTCGCGGGTGATCGAGGGATTCTCAGCCTTGCGGCTGATCTTGTCGATCTCGTCGATGTACACGATGCCGCGCTGCGCCCGCTCGACATTATAGTCGGACGCCTGAAGCAGCTTGAGGATGATGTTCTCGACATCCTCGCCGACATAGCCGGCTTCGGTCAGCGTCGTCGCATCGGCCATGGTGAAGGGCACGTCGAGGATGCGCGCCAGCGTCTGGGCGAGCAAGGTCTTGCCGCAACCGGTCGGGCCGACGAGCAGGATGTTCGACTTGGCCAGTTCGACATCGGCGCCCTTCTGGCCGTGGTTGAGGCGCTTGTAATGGTTGTGCACCGCCACCGACAGGACGCGCTTGGCGCGCTTCTGCCCGATGACATAGTCGTCCAGCACGTCGCAGATTTCCTGCGGCGTCGGGACGCCACCATCCTTCTTTGAGACCAGGGCTGACTTGGTCTCTTCACGGATGATGTCGTTGCACAGCTCCACGCACTCGTCGCAGATGAAGACCGTGGGGCCGGCGATCAGCTTGCGCACCTCGTGCTGCGACTTGCCGCAGAACGAGCAATAGAGCGTGCTTTTCGAATCGCCGCCGCTGAGCTTCGTCATTCAAACCTTCCTTCGCACACCCGGAAGAGGCACGCTGTTACAGGGGCGCATCCTAGACCGCCCGGCTTACATCCGACAATCAACAAAATATCTTAAGGTATATGAGCTGAATTTCGCGTTTACGAGGCGGGCAGGCTCGGCGTCGACCCCGAATCGTCGGCAATCGCCGGACGCTTGTCGAACACCTCGTCGATCAGGCCGAACTCCTTGGCCTCGTGCGACGAGAGGAACTTGTCGCGGTCCATGGCATGTTCGATCTCGCCGATCGGCTTGTGGGTATATTCGGCGTACAGCTCGTTCATGCGATGCCGGATGCGCAGGATCTCGCGCGCCTGGATCTCGATGTCCGACGCCATGCCTTGTGCGCCGCCCGAAGGCTGGTGGATCATGATGCGGGCGTTGGTCAGCGCGACGCGCATGCCGGGCTCGCCGGCGGCGAGCAGGAAGCTGCCCATCGAGGCGGCCTGGCCGATGCACACCGTGCCGACGCGCGGGCGGATGTATTTCATCGTGTCATGGATCGCCATGCCCGCCGTGACGACACCGCCCGGCGAGTTGATGTACATGTAGATGTCCTTCTTCGGGTTCTCGGACTCGAGGAAGAGCAACTGCGCGGTGATGACCGAGGCCATATGGTCCTCGACGCCGCCGGTGATGAAGATGATGCGCTCACGCAGCAGGCGCGAATAGATGTCGAAGCTGCGCTCGCCGCGGTTCGACTGCTCGATCACGATCGGCACAAGGCCGGCCTGGGTCTGCTGCAGGCCAAGCCCGGCCTGGGTCAGGGGGCTGGAGAAGTCGCCGGTCTCGAACGGATTGTGCATGTGAAATTCTGGTCCTTATGCCCCGTGGATGCGCCTTACATCGGCGCTGGGGGAAATGAGTTCAAGCCCCGCGCTGCGGTGCCTTGTGAGCAAGATAGGCGAGACGCCGCACTTCGCGCCGTCCGCGCACCACGGTATCGAGGATCAATCCTGCGAAACTGTTGAGAGCGGCAAGAATGATCAGCCCGGTGACGAGGATTGCCGTGGGCTGACGCGGCACGAGGTGAGTATGTAGATAGGTCGTCACCAGCGGCACCGCCAGTAGCAGTGCGACCAGCGCCAGCAGCGCGCCGATCGCGCCAAAGAACAGCAAAGGCCGCTCCAGCCGGTAGAGCTGGACGATGGTGTTGAGGATGCGGAAGCCGTCGCCATAGGTGCTTAGCTTCGACTCCGACCCTTCCGGCCGTGCGAAATAGGCCGTCTCTATCTCGGCGACCGGCATCTTGAGTTCCAGCGCATGGACGCTGATCTCGGTCTCGATCTCGAAGCCGGAAGACAGGACAGGGAAGCTCTTCACGAAGCGGCGCGAGAAGACCCGGTAGCCCGACAGGATATCGCTGAAGCTGCGCCCGAACAGCCGGGTCAGCATGCCGGTGAGCAACGCGTTGCCGAACTTGTGGCCGCGCCGGTAGGCGGCATCCGCCTGCGTCACCCGTGCGCCGACCACCATGTCGAGCTGCTCGTCTAGCAACCGCGAAACCAATGCCGGCGCAGAGGCCGCATCATAGGTCGCGTCGCCATCGGCCATGACATAGATGTCGGCATCGACATCGGCGAACATCCGTCTGACGACATTGCCCTTGCCCTGCATGCGCTCGGTCCGCACGACGGCACCGGCGCGCTCCGCCACCTCGACCGTGCGGTCGCGGCTGTTATTGTCATAGACGTATATCGTCGCGCCCGGCAGCGCGGCCTTGAAGCCGGCCACCGTCTGCGCGATCGCCGCCTCTTCATTGTAGCAGGGCAGCAGGACGGCGATACGAGAGGTCATCGCGCCGCCATAAGCAGGAATTGGCGCCGGTTCGACCCTTTTGTTGTTTGACCTGGCGTGGGTTGCACCTGATCATCGCGCTATGCTTGGGGGGATTCGGCGATGGAAATTCGTAGCTTGCGCACATTGACGCTGGTCGTGTCGATCATGGTTGTGATCGACGCTTTGTGGGCGCCATTGATCTTGCTTTGGGCAAGCGCGCTCCCTGACCTGTTCCAGGCGGTGATCGCGCCGGTGGCAACGATCGTCGACGCGGCGGCATTGTGCTTCAAGATCGTGACGATGATCATATTCGCACGATGGATCTATGTCGCCGGTGACAATCTGGTGGATGCCGATGTCATGGATCTCGAATTCACGCCGGCGTCGCGCATCTGGTGGTTCTTCGTTCCCATTGCGAGCCTGTTCAAGCCATTCCAGGGCATGCGCGAACTTTGGAATGGAAGTCACGGCATCTATCCCAACGATGCGTCGAGCAGCTTGGTAGCGACGTGGTGGGGCCTGTGGCTGGTGGCGAACTTCATTGGCTATTTCACCGGAATTACCGCTGGCTCCGGCGGAGGCGTCCCCGTGATGAGCTGGGCAAGCGCCGCCGTCGATATCGCGGCAGCAGTCGCCGCGATCACGATGATTCGGGGGATCGCCGACGCGCAGGGCAAACTCGACGGTTCCGCATTGTCCGAGGTGTTCGCCTGAATCGAAACGACGCCGCTGCACGGGGCAGCGACGTCGTTATCGATCAGCCTTGACGGCGAAGGAGCGGATCAGCCCTTCTTCGCCGGCGCCTTCTTGGCGGCAGGCTTCTTGGCCGGCGCTTCTTCAGCAACGGCTTCGGCCTTGGCCTTGGCGACCTTCTTTGCAGCGGGCTTTTCCTCGACGACCTCGGCCGCGGGCGCAGCCTCGGCCTTCTTGGCCGCCGGCTTCTTGGCGGGCTTGGCCTCGTCGGACGGCGCGACCTTCTTCGCCGCAGCCTTCTTGGCTGCCTTGGGCTTGTGGTTGTCGTGGTCGTGGGTGTGCGTGCCGGTCGAGAAGCCTTCCTCGCTTTCGATCGCCGCTTCCAGTTCCTCGCGCGTCACTTCGCGGTCGGTGATTTCGGCCTTGTCGAACAGCCAGTCGACCACCTTGTCCTCATACAGCGGGGCACGCAGCTGGGCGGCCGCCATCGGCTCCTGCTGGACATATTGGATGAAGCGCTGGCGATCTTCCGGGCCGTACTGCTGCGCGGCCTGGGCGATCAGGCGGTTCATTTCCTGCTGGCTGACCTCGACGCCATTGGCCTGGCCGATCTCGGACAGGAGCAAGCCAAGGCGCACGCGACGCTCGGCAATCGCCTTATAGTCGTCGCGCTCGACTTCCATTTCCTTCAGCGCCGCTTCGGGATCGGGCTCGTGCGTCGCCTCATGCTCGAGCTGCGACCAGATCTGATTGAACTCGGCCTCGACCATCGACGGCGGGACCGGGAAGTCATGACCCTCGGCCAGCTGGTCGAGCAGCTTGCGCTTCATGTGCGTGCGGGTCAGGCCGTTGAGTTCCTGCTCGACTTGCCCCTTGAGCAGGCCCTTCAATTGCTCGAGATCGGTCAAACCCAGCGAGGTCGCCAGCTCGTCGTCGATCTTGCTCTCGCCGGCGGTCTTCACCGCCTTGATGACGAGATCGAAGGTCGCGGCCTTGCCGGCCAGTTCCTTGGCCTGGTAATCCTCGGGGAAGGTGACATTGATCTGGCGCTCGTCGCCGGTCTTCACGCCGATCACCTGGTCCTCGAAACCGGGGATCAGGCGACCCGTGCCGATCTCGACCGACATGTCGGTGCCGGTGCCGCCATCGAACGCCACGCCATCGACCTTGCCGGTGAAGTCCATCACGACGAGATCGCCGGTCTTCGCCTTGTAGGTCGCCTTGGCATCGTCCCAACGCTTCTGCTGATCGGCGAACTTCTGCAGCTGTTCGCTGACCGCGCTGTCGTCGGCCGGGACGGTCAGGCGCTCGAGCTTCAGCGCTTCGATCGCCGGGGTTGGCACGTCGGGCAGAATCTCCAGCTCGACCTTGACCTCGGCATCCTGGCCGAGCTCGTAATCGTCATCAAGGCTGACCGAGGGCTGGATCGCGGGGCGGATCTTCTGCTCGGCGATGAGCTGCTGGATGCCTTCCTGGATCGAGCTGTTGAGCGCGTCCTGCATCAGCGACGGGCCGTGCATCTTGCGCACCAGGTTCGCCGGGACCTTGCCGGGGCGGAAGCCGGGCATGCGCACCTGCGGTGCGACCTTCTTCAGCTCGGCATCGACACGCTTGTCGATATCCTTGGCGGTGATCTTCAGCGTGTAACCACGCTTCAGGCCTTCGTTCAACGTCTCGACAGTCTGCATGATCTCGCTCGAAGCCTTGAGAAAAAAATGGAGTTGCCATGTCCCGCCATGCGCGACGGGACTGGTGCGGGCGAAGGGACTCGAACCCCCACATCTTGCGATACTTGGACCTAAACCAAGCGCGTCTACCAGTTCCGCCACGCCCGCATGGGACACCGCCGGTGGCGGCGCTCTATAGCAGTGATGCGCGCGGGGGCAAGTCGCGACGCGTCACGCCGCCTCGCCCCCGTCTCTCGCTGCCGTGCGTCAGTGATTTGCCGCGGCCGACGCGCTCGCCAATTCGACGATCCTGTCGCGGTCGTAGGACAATATGCCAGGGATCGCGGTCAGCCGATCGACCTCGATACCGTACCAGTTGGGCATCTTTCCGGATGCGCGCAGCGCCGCCGGCCTGACCGGGAAATTGCCGATTCGCGGGTCGACCGCCACGCCTGCCGCTGCCGGCTGGATCGCGAAGCTCGTCGTGCCGTCGGGCAGGTCCAGCGCGGTCTTCGGCTTTTCGCCACCGCTCGCCTTGGCCGCGAGGATCGCGTCCATCAGCGGGAAGCGTAGCGTCCCGACATTGGTGATTACGCCTGTCTCGGCCCGAAACTGCACCGTGCCCATGCACATGCACACGCCGGCGGCGACCGTGTTGTCGACGCCCACGAAGATCGGCCCATAAACGCGGTAATTCCCCGCCGGCACGGCTTGGAGATAGACGCTCGCGTCATCCGCCTTGGAGAAGCGGTTGAGCGGGCCCATCGCAACGATCATGTCGAACTCGATCGGCGGAAAGGAGAAATTCGCCTCGGTCGGCTCGATCGGCGCGGTGCCGACGAGCGGCAGGCTTGGATCCTTCTTGTGCGCGGCGACCTGCGCCTGCCAATCGGCGAGCTTGCGCACATATTTGCCATGCGCCTTGTCGAGCGCGGTCTTGCGGCGCGTATTGTACGCCGCGACATCGGCCTCGGTCGGCTCGCGGATCAGCTCCAGCGCGGCCGGCGCCTTGGCGGTGTACATGATATAGGCGGTGCCCGCATCGAGCGTGATCTGCGGCTTGTCCTTCACAGCCTGCGCCGACACGGCACCCGGCAGCACCATGAGCAGCGCCGCGACCAGCATGACCCGCGCCCTCACAGCCCGAGATCCTTCTGCGTAAGGCCGGGCGCGGAAGCCACCTTGGCCTGTTGCGCCAGATAACGCTGTCGATCGACTTCCTTCACGCTGGACAGCCCTTCCTCGAAGTTGAACTTCTCCCACAGGTCGCGCTTCAGCCCGTAGCGCTCATAGCCCTTGTAATGCATGCAACGGCGCATGTTGGTGCGGCGCAGCTGGCGCTTTGCGGCCGACCCGAAGATCATCATCACCATGACGTTGGCGATCGCCCCGCCGACCGCTCCGGCCATCGTCCCGGCATAGGGATAGGGCGTGGCCGTATAACCGATCCCCGTGGTCAGCCCACGGGCGAAGGCGTCACATTCGCGCAGGTCGGCCAGCGCGGTCGTGAAGTTCGTGTCGGCGCGGTGGAAATAATAATATTTGTCGTACACCGCCTCGATCTCGGGCGTCGCAGCGAAGGTGAGTTCGGGCATCACCACCGATGCCTGATCGGGGATCGCGGTCAGCAAATCGACCGAAACGCTTTCCCCTTCGCTCGGCTCAGACGCGGGCGTGGCTGGCGCGGTTGCTGCGGTGCTGTCCTGCGGAGCCGCCGGCGCGGTGCTTTGCGCCGCCGCCGGGGATACCGACGCCATCACCAGCGCCGCCATCACGACGCCATCGATCCATTTCCGTGTCACATGCCCCCCCGGGTTCAGCTCTAGTCAACTGAATAGCGGAAGGATTTGTGCGAGCAAGCGGAACCGCGAGCAACCACCCGCGCAACCAGGCGTTGGTGCGGCAGAGGAGAAGATCATGGCCACGACACCGCCGCCCGAAGCGCCACCGACGCCCGAACAGGCGCCCTCCGAACTCCCGCCGCCGCCACCCGATGTCGACGTGCCCTCGCCGGCGACGACGCCGCAGCCGCCTTCGACCGGCGACGCCTAGCCCGTTCGGCTATTTCCCCGCCGGGATACGCCGGACTGAGATGACCTTGACCGGCGCCACCGGCACTTCGCCCTTGAACGTGCCACGCAACGTCGCGTCCGGCGAAATCGGCGCGCTGAAGATTTTCAGCACCACGTCCATGCCTTCGACGACACGGCCGAAGGTCGCATAACCGAGATTGTCGCCCGGCTGCTTGGGGTCGGCATCAAGCCCGAACTGATCGCCCACGCTGATCGTGAAGTCACCCCGCCCCGTCCCGGGCGCCAGCCGCGCGAGAGAGATCGTGCCCTCATAATGCTTGAGGCCCGTCTGCGTCGTCGGCTCATGCTTGACGGGGGGCAGGATCAGCTTGGCATCGCCGAGTACACCGAACTGGATGAAGCCGAAGCGATCGGCAACCTTCACGTCGCGGTAGAAGCTCGTCCCGTCGAGCCGCTTCTGGTCGACATAACGCAGGAAATTGTTCGCGGTGATCGGCGCTTTGCCCGTCTCCAGTTCGAGCACGATGCGCCCCGCCGTGGTGACGATCGCCACGCGCGGCAGCGGCGGCCCGGACGGCGTCGGCGTGGCGACGGGCGTCGGTACGGGCGTGGGGGTTGCTACCGGCACCGGCGCGGCGGCCGGATCGGTCTGCGCCATCGCCGGCACCGCCATCAGGCCAAGCGCCAGTACCATCGACCACCGCATCGCCTTCATCGCCCTGCTCCCGTTAGCGTTCAGCCCAGCGCCTTGCGCAGCAATTCGTTGACCACCGCCGGATTGGCCTTGCCCGCCATCGCCTTCATCGTCTGCCCAACGAAGAAACCGAACAGGGCGTCCTTTCCGCCGCGATATTGCTCCAGCTGGTTGGGGTTGGCCGCCAGCACACCGGCGATCACTTCCTCGATCGCCCCGGTGTCGCTGGTCTGCTTGAGCCCGCGATCCGCGACGATCTTGCCCGGCGCATCGCCAGTTTCGAGCATGATTTCGAACACCTGCTTCGCCAACGTCCCCGACAGCGTGCCGTCGGCGACCAACGCGAGCAACTCGGCCGCCTGCCCCGGCGTGACCGGGCTCTCGGTGATGTCCTTGCCCAACCGGTTGAGCGCACCGAACAGTTCCGACGTCACCCAATTCGCCGCCGCGGCCGGCTTCGCGCCCAGATCGAGCAACGCATCGAACCACCGCGCCGCCTCGACCTCGGCGGTCAGGACCGCCGACTGATAGGCCGTGATCCCCAGCGCCTCGTAGCGCGCGCGCTTGGCGTCGGGCAGCTCGGGCAGGCTCGCGCGGCAGGCCTCGAGAAAGGCGTCGTCGAGTTCCAGCGGCAGCAGATCGGGATCGGGGAAGTAGCGGTAATCATGCGCATCTTCCTTTGAGCGCATCGACCGCGTGACGTTCTTGTCCGGGTCGTACAGCCGCGTCTCCTGGACGATCCGCCCCCCCTCTTCGATCACATCCACCTGGCGCCGCGCTTCCTGCTCGACCACAGCCATGACGAAGCGCACCGAATTGACGTTCTTGGTCTCGGTCCGCGTGCCCAGTTCGCCGCCCGGCTTGCGCACGCTGACATTGACGTCGGCGCGCATCGAGCCCTCTTCCATATTGCCGTCGCACGACCCGACATAGCGCAGGATCGCGCGCAACTTGCGCAGATAAGCCCCTGCTTCCGCGGGAGAACGCATGTCCGGTCGGCTGACGATCTCCATCAGCGCCACGCCCGAGCGGTTGAGGTCGACATAGGACTGGGTTGGATGCTGGTCGTGCATCAGCTTGCCGGCATCCTGCTCGACATGGATGCGCTCGACGCCGATTTCCTTGGTGTTCTGGTCGGGATTCTTGTCGTCGAGGCTGATCATCAGCCGCCCCTCACCGACCAGCGGATGGTAGAGCTGGCTGATCTGATAGCCCTGCGGCAGATCGGCGTAGAAATAATTCTTGCGGTCGAACCGCGACCATTTGTTGATCTTGGCGTCGATCGCCATGCCCGTGCGCACCGCCTGGCGGATGCACTCGCGGTTCGGCACCGGCAGCATGCCCGGCATCGCCGCGTCGACCAGCGACACCTGCGTATTGGGCTCCGCGCCGAACGCCGTCGCCGCGCCGGAGAACAATTTGGCGTTGGACGTGACCTGGGCGTGCACTTCGAGGCCGATCACGACCTCCCACTCGCCCGTCGCGCCGTGAATACGATAGTCGCTCACCACCAAGCCTCCGGTCGCGCGGTGAACCCGGCGCGTTCCTCCAATGCCAGCCCCGCGTTCAGCACGCCCTGCTCGTCGAGCGGCTTGCCGATGATCTGCAGGCCGAGCGGCAGTCCGTCCTTGTCGAGCCCGCCGGGCACCGACATCGCCGGCAGGCCCGCCAGGCTCGACGGCACCGTGAACACGTCGTTCAAGTACATCGCCAGCGGATCGGCGCTCTTCTCGCCCAGCGCGAACGCCGCCGACGGCGCGGTCGGCGTGAGCAGCAGGTCGCACTTGTCCCACACCTGCTCGAAATCGCGCGCGATCAGGGTGCGCACCTTCGAGGCCTGGGTGAAATAGGCGTCGTAGAAACCGGCCGACAGCACATAGGTACCGATCATGATGCGGCGCTTGACCTCGTCGCCGAACCCGGCGGCGCGCGTCGCGGCATACATGTCCTGCAGATTGGCGCCATCGGGCAGGTCACGTAAACCGTAGCGCACGCCGTCATAACGCGCGAGGTTGGACGACGCCTCGGCGGGTGCGATGATGTAATAGGCCGGCAGCGCGTATTTGGTGTGCGGCAGCGAGACCTCGACGATCTCCGCCCCCGCGTCGCGCGCCCAGGCGATGCCCTGCTGCCACAGCGCGTCGATCTCCTCGGGCATGTTGTCGACACGGTATTCCTTGGGAATGCCGATGCGTTTGCCCTTTAAACTCGCGTCCAGCATCTGTGTCCAGGCCGGCACAGGCAAATCGAGCGAGGTCGAATCCTTGGCATCGAACCCCGCCATCGCCTCCAGCATGATCGCGCAGTCGCGCACGTCGCGCGCCATCGGCCCGGCCTGGTCGAGCGACGAGGCGAACGCCACCACACCCCAGCGCGAGCAGCGGCCATAGGTCGGCTTGATCCCCGCAATGCCGGTGAACGAGGCCGGCTGGCGGATCGAGCCGCCGGTATCGGTGCCGGTCGCCGCCGGGCACAGCCGCGCCGCGATCGCCGCCGAGCTGCCGCCCGAGGAACCGCCCGGCGCGAGCGGCGCATTGCCGCCGTCCGAACGCCGCCACGGCGAGATGACATTGCCGAACGCCGAGGTCTCGTTGGACGAGCCCATCGCGAACTGGTCCATGTTGAGCTTGCCCAACATGCCCGCCCCGGCCTTCCACAGATTGCCCGACACGGTCGATTCGTAGGGCGGCGTGAAGCCTTCCAGAATATGGCTCGCCGCGGTCGCCGGCACGCCCCTGGTGCAGAACAAATCCTTCATGCCGATCGGCACGCCGGCCAGCGGTCCGAGCGTCTCGCCCGCCGCGCGCGCCTTGTCGGCGGCATCGGCGGCGGCCAGCGCATGGTCCGGCGTTTCGACCAGAAAGGCGTTGAGGATCTTCGCCGCGCTGACCTTGGCGGAAAACGCCTCGGCCACTTCGCGGGCGGAAAAGACGCCGTCACGCACCCCGTCACGGATCGCCGCGACGCCGAGATCGGTCACATCGCTCACGCCCTGTCCCCTTCCGTCATCCCAGCCACAATCGTCATCCCAGCGAAAGCTGGGATCTCGTTGTAACGGAACGCGCCCTTGCGGCATGAGATGCTAGCTTTCGCTGGTATGACAGATACGGCCATCATTCGATCACCTTCGGCACCGCAAAGAAACCATGCTCGGCGACCGGCGCATTGGCCAGCACCGCGTCGCGCACGTTACCGTCGGTGACGACGTCGTCGCGCAGGCGCAGATGGTTGGGGATGACGGCGGTCATCGGCGCGACGCCGGTGGTATCCACCTCGCCCAGCTGCTCGATCCAGCCGAGGATGTTGTTGAGTTCGGGCACGAGCCGTTCGGCATCGGCATCGCTGATCGCGATCCTCGCCAGGCTCGCGACCTTCTTCACGGTTGCGGTATCTACAGACATGGCCGCGCGGCTAGCAGAGCGCGGGCGGGCGGCGCAACCTATTCGAACGGCGTATCACCGAGCCTGCTACATTCAGCCCTCGAACACCGACCACCCCGTGCGCTGCACCAGCCGCTCCAGCGCGATCGTGCCAAGCTGCGAATTGCCCCGGTCGTTCAGCCCGGGCGACCACACCGCGATGCTCGCCCGTCCCGGCGCCACCGCCAGGATGCCGCCGCCCACCCCGGACTTGCCCGGCAGGCCGACGCGAAAGGCGAACTCGCCCGATCCGTCGTAATGGCCGCAGGTCATCATCAGCGCGTTGATCCGCCGCGCGCGCTGCGGCGAGACCACCGAATGTCCTGTGGCGGGATTGCGCCCGCCAGCCATCAGAAAGCGCCCGGCCAGCGCCAGCTGGCGGCAGCTCATCGCCAGCGCGCATTGGTGGAAATAGACCCCCAGCACCAGATCGACCGGATGATGCAGATTGCCGAACGCCCGCATGTAATTGGCCAACGCGATGTTGCGATAGCCGGTCCTCTGTTCCGCCTCGGCCACCACCTCGTCGATATAGATGCACTCCTCGCCGACCAGCGAGCGCACGAAGCGCAAGATCTCGCCGATCGCCTCGCGCGGCTGGTGCCCAGACAGGATGATGTCCGAGACCGCGATGGCGCCGGCGTTGATGAACGGGTTGCGCGGGATGCCATGCTCGCTTTCCAGCTGGACGATCGAGTTGAACGCCGTGCCCGAGGGCTCGCGCCCGACGCGCCGCCACAAGGCGTCGCCGGCCAGCCCCAGCGCCAGCGTCAGCCCGAAAACCTTGCCGACACTCTGGATCGAGAAAGGCTCCTCGGCATCGCCCGCCAGATGGCAGGTCCCGTCCGCCTCGATCACCGCCATGCCGAAGCGCGCGGGGTCGATCGCGGCAAGCGGCGCGATATAATCCGCCACCGCGCCGCGATCGGGCATGTCGGCGATCTCGGCGGCGATGTCCGCGATGGTGCGCGACAGGTCGGTCATCGTCGCCGGCTAGCATGACGCCCCGCAAAGCGCGACCCGGTCGATGCGCCGACCGGGCCGCCACGCCGTCAGAACGACGCCGAAACCGAGAACAATATCTTGCCGCCGGCAATCGACGACCCGTCGCGCGTGCTGGCAAAATTGGGCTGCAGATAGGCCGAGCCCGCCCGGCCGATATCGGTATCGACATAGGATATGCCCAGCGTCACCGGGCTGATCACATAGTCCGCGCCGAGCGACCAATCGGCGTAGCGCCCGGTCGGCGCGACGCTGGTACCGTTGGGGCCGAGCCCCGGATTGCCGTCGGAATAACCGACATGCGCCTTCAGCGTCAGCGCGGTGCCCGGCACGCCGGCACTGGCATCGCCCCACAGATAGAGATTGTCCTCCTCGTCGCCGGCCCGGCTCTGCGGCGTGTTGCTCCAGTTGCCCAGCGCCTGCTGCGCCGGGGCATAGGCGACACCAGCCAGCAACGACACCGGCCCGATCGCCCCGCCCAGCTTGACATAGGGCTCGACGAAATCGGTCTTCTTCGCCCCGCCGGGATACATATACCAGGTCGCGCCGACATCCAGCGTGCCGCCGCCGAGCGGGAATTTATAACCGCCGACCAGGTCGAGTTCGAGATTGGGCCCGCCGAACGTGCCCCATCCCGCCAGGTTGGACGACCAGAAGCCGCCATACAGGCCGCTGCGGTGCGTCAGGGTGATCCCGCCCTGCACGGCGAAACCCTTGTCGGACTGCGACACGCCGCGGAACCGGTAATCCGACACCAGTGCCACGCCACCCGACACGGTGACCGCTTTCGGCGGCGCCGCATCGTCGGCCAAAGCCGGCGTGGCGCTCAACAGCGCCACGACCGGAACGAGATACATCTTCATCGGGAACATCCTTTCGACTGGCGAACGTTCCCACCTGCGCCCGGCAAGGCGCCCTCCTCTCACCCGGGGGCGTGCGCGGGGCGAACATCCTTGCCGAGGCCCCTGTTGTGCCTTGCCCGTCGGGCTGGCGCGTTGCCCGATCGTGACAAAGTGTTGCTGGTAAAAACTATCGCGTTTCTTAGCCCCTCCCCTTCAGGGGATCGTTGCATAATTTGCAGGATGTGATTCAGTTCGT
>JAZJXZ010000027.1:0-224158 GCA_040390605.1 Pseudomonadota bacterium | reverse complement strand
TTCATGTCGACCAACCACAAGGACATCGGCACGCTGTACCTGATCTTCGCGATCTTCGCGGGCGTCGTGGGCGGCGCGATCTCCGGTCTGATGCGGGCCGAACTGGCCCAGCCGGGCATGCAGTATCTCGGCACCTGGTACTCGATGCTGCATGGCGGCGCCGCCGGCTCGGCCGACGAAGCCAACCATCTGTGGAACGTGCTGATAACCGCACACGGCCTGATCATGGTGTTCTTCATGGTCATGCCGGCAATGATCGGCGGCTTCGGCAACTGGTTCGTGCCGCTGATGATCGGCGCGCCCGACATGGCCTTTCCGCGGATGAACAACATCTCGTTCTGGCTGCTTATCCCGTCGATGATCCTGCTCTTCGCCTCGCCTTTCTTCGGCGGTGCGGGCAATGGCTGGACGCTCTATGCGCCGCTCTCGACCTATGGCGAGCCGGGGCCGTCGACCGATATGGCGATCCTCGCGCTTCACCTTGCCGGCGCATCGTCGATCCTCGGGGCGATCAACTTCATCACCACCATCTTCAACATGCGCGCGCCGGGCATGACGCTGCACAAGATGCCGCTGTTCGTCTGGTCGGTGCTGGTCACCGCCTTCCTGCTGCTGCTCGCGCTGCCGGTGCTCGCCGCGGCCATCACCATGCTGCTGACCGACCGCAACTTCGGCACCACCTTCTTCGATCCGCGCGGCGGCGGCGACCCGATCCTGTACCAGCATCTGTTCTGGTTCTTCGGTCACCCCGAGGTGTACATCATGATCCTGCCGGGCTTCGGCATGGTCAGCCAGGTGATCGCGACCTTCTCCAAGAAGCCGGTGTTCGGCTATCTCGGCATGGCATATGCCATGGTCGCGATCGGCGTGGTCGGCTTCGTGGTGTGGGCGCACCACATGTTCACCACCGGCCTCAGCGTGAACACCAAGATGTACTTCACCGCCGCGACGATGGTCATCGCGGTGCCCACCGGCATCAAGATCTTCTCGTGGATCGCGACGATGTGGGGCGGCTCGCTCAGCTTCAAGACGCCGATGATGTGGGCGATCGGCTTCATCTTCATGTTCACCGTCGGTGGTGTGACCGGCGTCGTGCTCGCCAATGGTGGCGTCGACGACAATCTGCAGGACACCTATTACGTCGTCGCGCACTTCCATTACGTGCTGTCGCTCGGCGCGGTGTTCAGCCTGTTCGCCGGCTTCTATTACTGGTTCCCGAAAATGTCGGGCCGCATGCTCAACGAGCTGCTCGGCCAGTTGCACTTCTGGGTGTTCTTCGTCGGCGTGAACGTCATGTTCTTCCCGATGCACTTCCTGGGCCTGCAGGCGATGCAGCGCCGCGTGCCGGATTACACCGACAAGCTCGAGCATTGGAATCACATCGCCTCCGTCTATGGTTATTCGATCATGGCGGCCGGCATGCTGATCTTCTTCGTCAACCTGTTCTGGTCGCTGGCCGCGGGCAAGAAGGCAGGCGACAATCCCTGGGGTGAAGGCGCGACGACGCTCGAATGGACGCTGTCGAGCCCGCCGCCGTACCACCAGTTCGAAACGCTGCCGCGTATCGACTGACCTCATTTCCCTCCCGCTTGCGGGAGGGGCTAGGGGAGGGGCCGTTTTCCGAGGCGATTTCGCCGCTGGTTCGGCCCTCCCTCGACCCCTCCCGCAAGCGGGAGGGGAGGAAGAAGACAATGACGACGACGGCTTACACGATCGCTCCGCCGGCCGACTGGCGTGATTTCCTGGCGCTGACCAAGCCCCGGGTGATGACGCTCGTCGTCTTCACCGCCTTGTGCGGCCTGCTTGCTGCGCCCGGGCATGTCGACCCGGTGATCGGCTTTACCGCCATCCTGTGCATCGCGCTGGCCGCGGGGGCGGCCGCCGCGCTCAACCAATGGTACGAGGCGGAGACGGATGCGCTGATGAAGCGCACCCGAAATCGCCCGCTGCCGGCGGGGCGGATGGATCGTCAGTCGGCGTTGCATTTCGGCGTCGGGCTGGGCGCCTTTTCGGTCATCTTCATGGGGTTGTTCGTCAACCTCGTCTCGGCCGTGGTGCTCGCGGTCTCGATCCTGTTCTACGTGCTGGTCTACACCGCCTGGCTCAAGCCGCGCACGCCGCAGAACATCGTCATCGGCGGTGCGGCCGGCGCCTTCCCGCCCTTGATCGGCTGGGCCGCGGCGACCGGACACATCACCCTGATGCCGGTACTGCTGTTCGCAATCATCTTCCTGTGGACCCCGCCGCATTTCTGGGCGCTCGCGCTGTTCGTGAAGACCGATTACGCCGCCGCGGGCATTCCGATGCTGCCGGTCGTGGCCGGCGAGCGCGTCACGCGCCAGCAGATCGGCCTCTACACCATTCCGATGGCCGCCGCGGTGATCGCGCCCTGGCCGCTCGGCTATGCCGGCGCGCTCTACGGCGTGGTGGCAACGGTCTTGACGCTGCTGTTCGCGCTGATGGCGGCGCAGGTCGCCTTCCGCACCGCGACGCCCGATGGCGACGCGATGCTGCCGGAAAAGCGCCTGTTCAAATATTCGGTGCTCTATCTGTTCATCCTGTTCGGCGTGCTGGTCGTCGATCGCTGGGTGCTGGCATGACGCCCGACGACGAGGACCTGATCCGCCGCCGGCAGAAGAGCCGCGCGCTGGTGATGGCGCTCCTGCTCGGCGCGCTGGTCGTGCTGATTTTCGCGGTATCGATCGCCAAGATCAAGGCGGGCCACGCCTGATGAGCCGCACACTGCGTACCGCCCTGCTCGCCGTGCTCGGCATCTGTTTCATGACCGGCCTCGCCTGGGCGAGCGTGCCGCTCTATCGGCTGATCTGTCAGGCGACCGGCCTCAACGGCACGACCAATCGCGGGCTCAAGGCGCCGGGCGCGACCAGCCATCGCATCCAGATCGATTTCGATACCAATGTCGATGCCAAGCTGCCGTGGAAGTTCGTGCCTGAAAATCCGTCCGACACGGTCGATATCGGCGGGCGCGACATGGCGTTCTTCCTCGCCACCAACCACAGCGACCATGCCGTTACCGGCACGGCGACCTATAATGTCACCCCGGCGCAGGCCGGCAAATATTTCACCAAGATTCAGTGCTTCTGCTTCACCCAGCAGACGCTGAAACCGGGCGAGACGGCACGCATGCCGGTGATCTTCTTCGTCGATCCGAAGATTCTCACCGACCCTGATGCGAGCGACATCCAGACGATCACCCTGAGCTATACGTTTTACCCGGTGGATTCCGCGAAAGCCGCGAGCTAGAGCATCACCGACAGACCAACAGGAAGCACGACGATGGCGGGCGCCAAGAACCACGATTACCACATCCTAGCACCGGACATCTGGCCGATCGTCGGCGCGTTTTCCGCGCTGACCATGGCGATCGGCGGCATCATGTGGATGCATGGCGGCCATGTCGGCCATCCCAATGGCGGCGGCATCGTCTTCTTCATCGGCGTGGCGGCGGTGCTCACCACCATGCTGAGCTGGTGGACCAACGTGATCCGCGAGGCGCATGCCGGCGATCACACGCCCGTCGTGCAGCTCCATCTGCGTTACGGCATGATCCTGTTCATTGCCTCGGAGGTGATGTTCTTCGTCGGCTGGTTCTGGGCGTTCTTCGATTTCTCGCTGTTCCCGGCCAACATCACCTGGGACGAGGCCTCGCATTCGGTCAACCTCATCACCGACAGCGCGACCGCGATCGGGCAATGGCCGCCCAAGGGCATCGAGGTGCTCAACGCCTGGGGCTTCCCGCTGCTCAACACGATCATTCTGTTGACCTCGGGCACCACGGTGACCTGGGCGCACCACGCGCTGATCCATGGCCAGCGTGGCGGCGAGAAAAAGGGCTTTTGGGGCCTGATCGGCGTCGGCGAGAACGACGGCGTTCTGAAGGGCCTGTGGCTGACGATCCTGCTCGGCCTGACCTTCAGCTCGATCCAGGCCTATGAATATGCCGGTGCTCCCTTCCCCTTCAAGGGGCTGAACTATGGCGCCTCCTTCTTCATGGCGACTGGCTTCCACGGCTTCCACGTCATCATCGGCACGATCTTCCTGACGGTGTGCCTGATCCGCGCCTATCGTGGCGACTTCACCCCGCGGCAGCATTTCGGCTTCGAGGCGGCCGCTTGGTACTGGCACTTCGTCGACGTGGTGTGGCTGTTCCTGTTCGTCTCGATCTATGTCTGGGGCGGCTGGGGCGCACCGGTCCACGCGGGATGAGCGAAATACGGGCGGACGGCGTCGCGGCGCCGACGCCCGTCGCCGCGGCGCTGCGCGGGCTTTGCCCGCGCTGCGGCGCGCCGGGGCTGTTCGCGGGACTGACTGGCTTCGCGCCGAAATGCCGGGCGTGCGGGCTCGATTTCAGCATGTTCAACGTCGGTGATGGGCCGGCCGCCTTTCTCACCCTGATCCTCGGCGCGATCGTCGTCGGGCTGGCGGCATGGCTGCAGCTGCGCTTCGACCCGCCATTATGGATACAGATGCTTATCTGGATTCCGGTGACCGCCATCGGCACCGTGCTGGCGCTGCGGATCGCCAAGGCGGCGCTGCTCGGCGCTGAATATCGCAACGCCGCCCGCGAAGGGCGAATCAGCGACACGACCCCATGAAGCGCTTTCCCGTCGTCTCGACCATCCTCGTCGGCGTTGCCATCGCCGCGATGATCGCGCTCGGTGTCTGGCAGTTGCAGCGACGCGGCGAGAAGGAGGCGTTGCTTGCACGGCTCGCCGCCAACCAGCACCTCGCGCCGATCGCCTTTCCCGCCATTCCGGTCGGCGATGAACTGTTGTTTCGCCGCGCCAGCGTCTTCTGCCTGAAGCCGGTCGGCTGGCAAGTGCGCGGCGGGCACGATGCGGCGGGCAAGCCCGGCTGGCGTCAGATCGCCAGTTGCTCGACCGGCGCGGAAGGGCCCGGCGTGATCGTCCAGATCGGCGTCGCCGCGACCGCCAGTGCGAAACCGAGCTGGAACGGCGGCAAGGTCAGCGGTTACATCAGCCACGTGCCCAGCGAAGAGCCGATGATCGTCGCCGCCTTTTCGCACGCACCCAAGCCACTGATGCTGATCGCCGATCCGCCGCAGGCGGGGCTCGCCGCCAATCCGCCGGCGGACCTGTCGGCGATACCGAACAACCATCTCGCTTACGCCGTTCAATGGTTCCTGTTCGCGTTGGTGGCGGGGGTGATCTACGTCATCGCAGTGCGCCGCCGATTGCGCGATTAGGGCGCGACCCAACGACTCTCAGGATGACGGCAGGAGGAGGGGCGCGGCCTCACGGCACGAGCTCGTTCTTGCTTATCGCCGCGAAAATCCACCAGCCGAGCGGTGCCGCCGGGCCTACGAGAATCAATCGGTGGTGGGGGATGGTGCCCCATACACTACCGCAATGGGCACTCAAATCATTGGGAAATCATTATACCGACTGCCGATTTCGGTTTTGAGGGCCAGCGGATATCGAATCTCATCGAGAAGGCAGGGTCACCAGCTTGCCGTCGGCACAGATCAGGGTGAATTTGGCGAGTTCATAGGCACGCCCCGGCATTTCTGCTGCGTCTCTGCCGACAGGGTCTGTCTGTACCAGGACGCATATTCCTCCAGTACATGCCTTCCTCAGATCGAGAAAACGCTGCCTCGAAACCTGCTCGCGCACCGATTGATCGACACTCAGGATGATCCCGACCCGCCAGAAATCATGCGCGGAGATATATTCGGCTTCATACCAGTGAACATAGGTCCGCTCGAGGTGCTGGCGTGCTGTTTCCCCCGCACGAGGCCGGCGCTTGGTATGGAAATCGTTCAGCCATTTGCGACTTTCGTCCATCAGGCGAACAGGGCGTCCTTGCTGTCGAAATGCCAATAAACGCTGCCGGTAGGCAGATTGGCCTTGCGTGACACGCGGGGAATGGTCGTTCCCTGATAGCCGAATTCATGGGCCACCTCGAGCGTTGCATCCAGAATGCGCTGCCGATTTGCCGCCGTCGAACGATGCTCTTCACGACGCCGCTGAGGCTTCTCAGTTTCGCTCATGCGAGAAACAACCCCTTTTGATTCATGACGGAAATAGTTGGCCTGCGAGTGCGGCGCCAACCGTGGCGAGGCCAATTGGCCGCCGCATGTCAGCAATATGCAGGAGCCAGAATAGGTTCAGGCCCGCCCTATCTGTAGGAGGCGCCGAACCTCGATGTCAAAGGCGCGAAGCCGATTGCACAACTCCCGCGGTCGGCCAGGCCGACCCCGGCGCCAGCGACTGACACTCGATTGCCTGGACAACCTGGGTGAGCAATTCCAGCAATAACGCATCGGGCACGCGATGCCGCCAAGACATGGCCTGCGACACCGAAATTGCCGCGAGCACCCTGCCGTCCGCCCGCCGCAACGGCACCGCCATGCAGCGCAGTCCCGGCACGATCTCCTCGTCATCAACGGCAAAGCCCTGCACCCGAACCGCTTCCAGTTCGGCGCGCAACAGGCCGGGATCGACAATGGTCCGCTTAGTCAGCGGCACGAACGGTCCGCCGGCCAGATAGATATCGCGCTCCGCGTCGGGCAGATGCGCCAGCAGCACCTTTCCCATGCCCGAGCAATAGGCCTCCAACTGCATTCCGATCCGCGTGAACAGGGCATTCGCCCCCCGCCCGGTCTTGATCCGATACGTCACCATGTCGTTCTCAAACGTGCCGAACTGCACGACGCTGCGCACGCGCGCGGCCAGTTCGTGGAGCAGCGGCGCGGCCAGATTGGCGACGATCTGCTTCTCGTCCAGCCGGTGTAGCATGCCCAGCAATCGCGCGCCGGCAACGTGCCGGCCTTTGCCCGATGGCAGGAGGTAGCCTTCCGCCACGAGCGTAGTGACCTGCCGGTGCGCCGTCGCCAACGGTATGCCCGCCTGCCGGGCCAATTCCGCGACATTACCGCGCCCACCATCGGCGATTACCGCGTCGAGCATCGTCAGAGTACGTTTGAGCGACGCAATCTGTGGCGTGCCTGTGCTCATAGCAAATATCTCATATCGTGAGATTGTATCATTCCGGTCGGCTGGCGCCAAGCGCGCCGCGACTATATCCGAGGGGCAAACAACAAGGGCAAAACAGATGGCGCAACCCACCGACGATCAACTCGCGCGCCGCTTGCGCGATGCCTATGCTGGTGGCGCGGTTGCGCCGTTGCGCGACGGTCTGGACCCGGTCGATGCCGATCGCGCTTATGCGGTGCAGACAATCAACACCCGATTCTGGGAAGCCCAGGGCCGCCGGATCGTCGGACGCAAGGCGGGGCTCACCGCCAAGGCAGTCCAGACCCAGCTTGGCGTCGACCAGCCCGATTTCGGGGTGCTGTTCGATGACATGGCGGTGGTCGATGGCGGCACGCTCGATCCTGCCCGCACGATCCAACCCAAGGCCGAAGCCGAGATCGCCTTCGTGCTGGGCAAGGATCTGCTCGATCCCGATACGACCGTCGAGATGGTCGCCGATGCCGTCGCCACCGTCCACGCCGCGATCGAGATCGTGGATAGCCGCATTGCCGACTGGAAGATCACCTTCGCCGATACGGTGGCGGACAATGGCTCCTCGGCATTCTTCGTGCTGGGACAGGAGGGTAAGGCGCTGGCCGGGCTCGACCTGTTTACCTGCGGCATGGTGATGGAAATCAACGGCGCGATCGTGTCGCTCGGCGCCGGCGCGGCGGCGCTCGGCCACCCCCTCAATGCCGCCACATGGCTGGCGCAGACGCTGGCCCGCCGGGGCGAGCCGCTCAAGCGCGGCGACATCCTGCTCGCGGGCGCGCTCGGGCCGATGGTCGCGCTCAATCCCGGCGACCATGTTCGCGCCATCGTCGGCGGTGTCGGCACCGCCAGCTTCACCTTCGAAGGAGCCTGATCCCATGGCAAAGACCAAGGTAGCGATCATCGGATCGGGCAATATCGGCACCGATCTGATGATCAAGATCCTGCGCCTGTCGGACGTGCTGGAAATGGGTGCCTTTGTCGGCATCGACCCCGAATCCGATGGCCTGAGGCGGGCGGCGCGGATGGGCGTGCCGATCACTGCCGGCGGGATCGACGGGCTGATCGCGATGCCCGAATTTGTCGACATCGCCATCGTCTTCGACGCGACTTCGGCCGCCGCCCATGCCCGGCATAGCGAAGTGCTGCTGGCGCATGGCAAGCGGGTGATCGATCTCACACCAGCGGCCATCGGCCCGTACACGGTGCCGCCGATCAATGGCGACGCCAATCTCGACGCGCTGAACGTCAATATGGTGACGTGCGGCGGCCAGGCGACGATCCCGATCGTCGATGCCGTCAATCGTATCGCCAAGGTACATTATGCCGAAATCGTCGCCTCGATCGCATCGAAGAGCGCCGGTCCCGGCACCCGCGCCAATATCGACGAGTTCACCGAAACCACCAGCCGCGCCATCGTCGAAGTCGGCGGTGCCACGCGCGGCAAGGCGATCATCGTCCTCAATCCCGCCGAGCCGCCGCTGATCATGCGCGATACGGTTTATTGCCTGGCGGAGGACGGCGATCCGGCAGCGATCGCCGCGTCGGTCGAGCAGATGGTAGCCGAAGTGCAGCGCTACGTGCCCGGATACCGGCTCAAGCAGGCCGTGCAGTTCGAGCATATCGGCTCGAACCAGCCGTTGCGCATCCCCGAGATGGATGGCGAGTTCACCGGCCTGAAAGTCACCGTGTTCCTCGAGGTCGAGAGCGCGGCGCATTATCTTCCCGCTTATGCCGGCAATCTCGACATCATGACCTCGGCCGCGCTCAAGACCGCGGAAAAGATCGCTGAGCGCGCGCAGCAGAGGATGGCCGCATGACCTTCGATCCAACGGTGACCAAGCTCTACATCCAGGACGTCACGCTGCGCGACGGCATGCACGCGATCCGCCATCAATATGGTCTCGATCATGTGAAGGCGATTGCCCACGCGCTCGACCAGGCCAAAGTCGATGCCATCGAAGTCGCGCATGGCGACGGGCTCGCTGGCTCGTCGTTCAACTATGGCTTCGGCGCGCATACCGATTGGGAATGGATCGAGGCCGTCGCAGATGTTTTGGACCACGCGGTGCTGACCACCTTGCTGCTGCCCGGTATCGGCACAGTCCACGATCTCAAGCACGCTTATGCGCTGGGGGTCCGCTCGGTTCGCATTGCCACCCACTGCACCGAGGCGGACGTCTCGAAGCAGCATATCGAAGCTGCTCGCAATCTTGGCATGGACGTCTCGGGCTTCCTGATGATGAGCCACATGTCCGAGCCGGACGCGCTGGCAGCCCAGGCCAAGCTGATGGAAGATTATGGCGCGCACTGCGTCTATGTGACCGACAGCGGCGGCGCGATGAACATGGACCAATATGCCGCGCGTCTGCAGGCCTATGATCGCGTTCTGAAGCCGGAGACCCAGCGTGGTGTGCACGCCCATCACAATCTGAGCCTGGGCGTGGCGAACTCTGTCGTCGCGGTGCAGAATGGCGCGTTGCGCGTGGACGCCAGCCTTGCCGGAATGGGTGCGGGGGCGGGCAACGCGCCTCTCGAGGTCTTTATCGCCGCGTGCGACACCTATGGCTGGGAGCATGGCTGCGATCTCTTCGCGCTGATGGACGCCGCCGAGGACATTGTCCGCCCGTTGCAGGACCGCCCGGTCCGCGTCGACCGCGAGACGCTGACGCTTGGTTATGCCGGGGTCTATTCGAGTTTTCTGCGCCACGCCGAAAAGGCTTCCACGGAACATGGCATCGACACGCGGGCGATCCTCGTTGAACTCGGCCGGCGCAAGATGGTCGGCGGGCAGGAGGACATGATCGTCGATGTCGCGCTCGATCTGGCCGCGCAGGGCGTAAGAAAGAGCAGCTAACCCACCTTAGCCAATACCGGCTGAGACGCGGCGATCAACGCATCAGGCGATGCAGCGCGGCTCCGCTCGAGATCTATCGATCAGCGGTTAGTGGGGGGGCCACGCTCACAGGCCGCAAGGTCCTCTCTGCGGCGATGTAAGAAATTCGGTCCGGAAACGCCCAGAGCGCGCGGATCTTAGTGTTGGCAGCTTCGCCGCATATCGTGGCGCTAGACAAACACCGGACATTTTTTGACCGGTGTGTCAGGCGTATCGGTCAATCTTCGGGCGCAATTTGTATTTGCAGGTCCCCCGGCAGCTCATCAACCTTGAGTTGGCACGAAAGCCTAGATTGCGCAGTACGATGCTCGGAGCTGTCGAGTAGATCATCTTCGTCCTGAGACATCGGGCTCAGGGATTCGACCGGCGCCGGGTCCACATAGACGTGGCAGGTGGCGCACGAACAGCATCCCCCGCACAGCGCGAGCACCTCGACACCGCTTTCGCGGATCACCTCCATCACCGAAAGGCCCGGCCGCGCGATAACCGTCCTTTCCTCTCCGGAGCGGGTGATAATGGTGATCGACTTCATCTTGACTAAACTCCAGGGGTCTCACCCCGATAAAGGTTATGACTGGGATTGATCGGGCTGGCGGCCGAGCAGGGGCATCGGCTCGATCCGGAAGGCGCCGGCGAACTGCATGAGAAGCAGCGGATGGGCGTCCCGACCGCGCAGCCCGGCGAGATCCTTGTCCAGCAGCATCCTGATCTCCGGCTCGGATACGCGCGTGCCGATTGTGGCCAAAGTCACCTCGTCGAGCAGCGTCGGTTCACGGACGATGCGGCGGATCAGGCGGTCGAGCTCGAGGTTCATCGTTCGAAAAGCCGCGCGATCGCCATGCCGGTCGCCCATTCCGGAATCGCCTCGTAGCTGAGCGTCGTGCCGGGACCGCTGCCGGCCGCCATCACCGTGATCCAGTTGCGGATTTCCTGCCCGCCATTGCCGGCCTCCCGATCGATCCTGTCGACTTCCAGCGCCGTCAGGGCGTCGATGTCGCCGGCCTCGACTCGTCCGAGAAACCATCTATCGAAGTCGGCGTTTATGTCGCCCATTTCGGGCGTTGCAACCCAGTGCGATAGGCCGCCGCCGGCCAGCAGGAGCACCCGCTCCTCGGTCGGCCGCGCCGTGATCGCGGCGCGAAGCATGCGGCCCAGTTCGGCGCAGCGTCGAAACGGCGGCAGCGGCGCGGTGCTGGCGTTCTGGAAGATCGGCACCAACGGAATGTCCATTTCAGGCCGCAGCAACGTCAAAGGACACATGAACCCGTGATCGAGCTTGGGCTCGACCGACCAGGACAGGTCGAAGCCTGCAGCGACGCCGAATTCGAGCAGGTATGCGGCGAAATCGCCCGCGATCGACACGTCGCGCGACGCCACCCCGGCGTCGCCCCAGCCCGTGCTTTGCGTTCCCAGCCCGATGCAGATCTGCGGAAAGCTCTCATAGAAGAAGCTGTTGAGATGCTCGCTGCTGACCATCACGATCAGGTCCGGCTCGAGCGCGGCGATTTCGGCGCGAAGCCGGACGAAAGCGGCGTGCACGCGATCCTGGGCGGCATCGGCCCCCGGCGCATATTTGCGGATGGTCATGGCGGTGTGCGAGACGCCATACCCCGCCACGATTTGCGCCATCTCAGCCGGCTCCAGCCACGCGCCGCGCCAACTCCGCAGTCTCGAGGAAAGCGAAGACGACGCGGTTGAATTCTTCGGGTTTCTCGAACTGGGGCCAATGCCCGGCGTCTTCCATCAGATACCATTGCGCCCCAGGGATGACCCGGCTCGCTTCCTGCCCGACTTCCCACGGCATGGTCGGGTTCTGTCGGGTCCACAGAACGAGCGCGGGGCAGGCGATCCGCGCGAGGCGCTCGCGCGTCAAGGTCCAGGCATTGCCACCGGCGCCCGTCAACTGGCCGACCATCCCGCCCGAGAGCGCCATGAAATCCGTGTCGGAATAAATGCGGTAGCGCGTTTCGACCAGCTCGTCCGTCACCACGCTCTTGTCGTGCATCAGCCATTCGAGGCGCGTGCGGACGCTTTCGCGGGTCGGTGCCTCGGTCGCCTTCGCCGTGGCCGAGCCGACCTTCGCGCCGATCTTGCGAGTCAGCTCGGCGGCATCGTCGCCCACCTCGAGGCCCGCGCCCGTCACGCAGGCATAGCCGAGCACGCGCGCCGGGTGGTTGACCGCGATCCATCCGGCCACCCATCCGCCCAGCGATTGGCCGACCAGATAGGCCGAGCCGATGCCCTGCGCGCTCATATAGGCCATGACATGCTCGCCGAGCGCAGCCGTCGAATATTCGATGTCCGCCTTCTCGGTCAGGCCGTGGCCGAGCATGTCGATCGCATGGACTTCGAAACCGGATGGGAACGCCGTGACGTTGCGAATCCAGGTTTCGGCGTGCCCGGTGATGCCATGCAACAGGATCACCGGCGTGCCGCGGCCCGCGACGATGCTGCGCGTGCGATAGCCGCCGGCATCGCTGAACCGCACTTCCGCGCCCATTGCGTCGATCCAAAAGCTTGCCCGCATCCCTCATCCCAACATTGACTTTAACTTCGATATCGAAGTAATTACCGCCCGATGGCATATTTGTCTAGAACCTGTTTCGCCTGGGTGGCGCGAATGTCCAGCGCAGAGCCGCAGCGATGAGCGGGGGGGCGATCCGGCTGGGCATTTCGGGGCTGGGGCGGGGGTTCATGCTGAGCCTGCCGGCGATGCGCGCCCATCCCCATATCGAGCTGGTCGCAGCCTTCGACCCGCGGCCCGAGGCGCGTAGCGCGTTCGCGCGCGACTTTGGCGGGCGGGCTTATGCCGATTTTGCCGCGCTGTGCGCCGATCGCGAGATCGATGCGATTTACATTGCCTCTCCGCACCAATTCCACTGCGAGCAATCGATCCGGGCCGTGCAGGCGGGCAAGCACGTGCTGGTCGAAAAGCCGATGGCGCTGGACTCGGCGGAGTGCCGCCGCATGGCAGCAGCGGCATCCGAAGCGCAGGTCGCACTGCTGGTGGGTCCGAGCCACGGATACGACTCGCAGATCGAGCTGACCCGCCGCCTGATCGACACCGGCGCATACGGCCAGGTACGCATGTTGACGATGCTTACCTATACCGATTTCCTCTATCGCCCGCGCCGGGCCGAGGAGCTCGACCCGGACCAGGGCGGCGGCGTCGTCTTCAGCCAGGCATCGCACCAGATCGACATCGTGCGCCGCCTGATCGGGTCGGAGATCGAGAGCGTGTTCGCGCGGACGCTGAGCTGGGACCCGGGACGGGGCGGCGAGGGGGCGTATAGCGCGATGCTGAACTTCGCCTGCGGGGCATGCGCGACTTTGGTCTATAACGGCCACGGGCTGTTCGACACCGACGAGTTCGCCGGCTGGATTTCGGAGACCGGCTTTCAGAAAGCCCCGCGCGCCGGGCCCTCCGCCCGCAGCCGCCTGCCTGAAGACGGCGAAGCGCAGCTGAAGGCTGGCCGCGGCTTTGGCGGCGCTTTGGCGGATGTCGACGCCGCCGTGCAGCATCCGCCGCATCACGAGCATTTCGGATTGCTGATCGTCAGCTGCGACAGAGCGGATTTCCGCCCGACCCCGGTCGAGGTGATCGAACTGGGCCATGCCGGCGTGCGCGCGCATCCGCTGCCGTCCTCCGCCCTCCCGCGACAGTCGGTCTTCGACGCGCTGGTCAGTACGGCGCGCGACGGCGTGGCTCCGGTGCATGGCGCCGAATGGAGCGCGGGCACGATCGCGGCGTGCGAAGCGATCCGTCGTTCCGCTGCCGAGAGGCGCGTGATCAACTTGCTTCCCCACACCTGAGGGCCTGATTCATGACGAGATTGAACCTAACCCTGGCCTGCTGGGACTATGACCGGACGCGCGCGATTGCCGACGGGCGCGTTCGCGTCGACGGCATCGACCTCAACTATGTCAGCCTGCCGGTCGAGGAGACCTTCTTCCGGATGCTGCGCTTCGGCGAATTCGACGCCGCCGAACTGTCGCTGTCATCCTATTGCGTATCGCTGGCGCGGGGCGATTCGCCGTTTGTCGCGATCCCGGTCTTTCCCTCGCGTTTCTTCCGCCACAGCTGTATCTTCGTATCGGCGACGAGCGGGATCGAACGCCCCGCGGATCTGGCCGGCAAGCGCGTCGGCGTACCCGAATATCAGATGACCGCGCCGGTCTGGATTCGGGGAATCCTGCACGACGAATATGGCATCGATCCCGCCTCGCCGACCTACTTCACCGGCGGAGAGGAAGAACCCGGGCGCGAGGAGAAGCTCAAGCTCGACCTGCCCGAGAAATTCCGCCTCGTGCCGATCGGCCCCGAACGGACGCTCAGCCGGATGCTGGCGGACGGCGAAATCGATGCGCTGCACACCGCGCGCGCGCCGAGCAGCTTCCACCATAGCCCGCATCTGGTTCGCCGCTTGTTCGCGGACCCGGTGGCGGTCGAGAAGGACTATTATCGCCGGACCGGCATTTTCCCGATCATGCACGTCATCGCGATTCGGCGGGAAGTGTATGAACGAAACCGCTGGATCGCCCAGTCGCTGCTCAAGGCATTTGTCGAGGCGCAGCGCCACACCTACGAGGATCTGATGATCTCGGCGGCGCTGAAGACGATGCTGCCGTGGCAGATCGCTGCCGTGGAGGACACGGTCCGCACACTGGGCGAGGATTGGTGGCCGTACGGCCTCGAGCGGAACCGCGCCGCCCTCGACACCTTCCTGCGCTACCATCACGAGCAAGGGCTTTCGGCGCGCCAGCTGGCGGTAGAGGAATTGTTCGCGCCGGAGACGCTGGAGGCATTCCGCATCTAGGTCTGCACGCAATTGGATTCGATGGCGTGCGGCTGGGCGATGGCCGTCTTCCTTGATCGAGAGTTTCAATTAAGCTTGAAATGTAGATTCCGCCTGCTGAGGTGGATGCGCTGCCGCTCGGCGGCCGCTCTTTGACAGGATCGACCCGGCGAGAACGCGAACCGCGATTGACTGGACTATCAGGAATTCCGCATGGAGGATCGCCGCGGGAACATGCGGATAGTGTGACCTTGGTGTGACCTTCGTTTCGCCACATGCGCGCGCGGCAGGGCGATAGCCTCACTCTTGATCGAGGGCTCCAATTGTCCTGACCCTGGACCTAGCCTGAACGCTGATCGCTTTCGATCGTCTTGATCTCAATATCGAGGTTGCGGATCATCCGCGCCAGCACCGACAGGCAGGTTTCGAGCTCGCGCTTGGCGATGCCCCTCGCGGCGACTTCGTTGATCTCGATCGCGTGGTGCATCAACTCGCCCTCGAGCGCGCGGCCTTCCTCCGTCAGGTTCACGGCGAATTTGCGGCGATCGACGGTGTCGCGGATGCGGGTCACCAGCCCGGCCTCGATCATCCCGTTGATCAAACTGACGGTGGTCGTCTCGGTGACGTTGGTAAGGTCGCTGAGCCGCTTCTGGGTCACACCGTCCTCCGACCAGAGGGCGCGCAGATAATACCAATAGCCGGCCTTGAGCTTGTGCGAACTCAGGCGCGCGTTCAACAGCCGGTCGAACCCGCGATGGCATGCGCGAACCTGTCGGCCAAGGCTCCGGTCTGGCGGCAGTTTCTCCGACTTTATCATCTTCCCCCGGGGCGCAGCAGATGGGACAACGCCGACGCATACCTTCGACGTCGAGGTACCTTGCGGGAGATCATGGTTCGTGCGGGCAAGGCGGTCAAGGCGTCTGTCCGCCGCCGGCACCGAGCGGCACAGTCGCGCGGCAACGGCCATGCCGTGGGATCCAATCCCGACCCAGCGTGGCCACGTCCAGACCAATGTCGATCGCCGGCGCCGACTGCGTAATGCGCCCAACCGAGACGAAGTCCACGCCGGTCTCGGCTATAGCGCGAATCGTATCCAGCCTGACCCCGCCCGACGCCTCCAGCGGCACACGGCCTGCGACAAGCCCCACTGCCACCCGCAAAGCCTCAAGATCGAAATTGTCGAGCAGGAGCATCGTCGCGCGCCCCTCCAGCGCAGGGGCGATCTGGTCGATCGTGTCGATCTCGACCTGGATCCGGTCATGCCCCGCACGCCGTGCCGCCGCGACCGCTTCGGTCACGCCGCCGGCGCCGGCGATATGATTGTCCTTGATCAGCACCGCTTCGTCGAGACGCATGCGGTGGTTTTGGCCCCCACCGATCCGCACCGCATATTTCTCCAGCAGGCGCAGGCCCGGCAGGGTCTTGCGCGTATCGAGCAGCACGCATCCGGTGCCCGCGATCCGATCGACATAGGCGCGGGTCAGCGTAGCCACGCCTGAGAGGTGCTGGACCAGATTGAGGGCGGAGCGCTCGCCCGCCAGGAGGGCCCCCGCCGGGCCTGAGATGCGCATCAAGGCCGTTCCGGGCGGCACCAGCGCGCCGTCTGCGACGAGGGCGTCGATGGTCAGTAGCGGATCGACGGCGCGAAATATCGTCGCGGCCAGTGCCAGCCCGGCGACGACTGCGGAATCGCGGGATGCCATGGTCGCGGCAAGGGTCGCGCCGGGCGGAAGCGTGGCGGCCGAGGTGATGTCTCCGCCCAGGCCCAGATCCTCGGCAAGCAGATCGGCAACGAAGCGGCGCTCATCGAACCCCGCGATCAATGCCGGCGCTTCGCTCATACGTTCTCGACCACGATCTCGCGCTTTTCCTGATAGCGGCGCGCATCGAGCGTCTTCCAGTCCACCGTCTTGGGGATGACACCTTCGAACGAGCGCAGATTGACATGCGGGATACGCGGCTGCGTCGTGCCGATCGCCGGCTTGCCGGCTTCGACCGCCTTCGCCGCGGCAAGCATCTGGCGGCGGAAGCGAACGATGGCGAGGTCGCTGGAGCCGAGCATGTCGTGACTGCGATCAGCGATCGGGCCCATCGATTCCCACATCGCCATGTCCTGCGCGGGAATGCCGGTGATGCCGGTGAAGTCGCCGTTCTTCATCGCCTCACGATCCTGCATGTAATCGTTCGAAGCGTTCCGCAGCTTGCGGTAGTTGGCATCGAGGTCGACGCCGACGCGCGCGGCGCAGAACCGGCGCCAGGCTTCCTGCTCGATCCCCTTGGTCTCGTGCCAGGCGATCCAGTAGAACATGCAGTTCACGTCATCGATCGGCACCAGCATCTGGGCGAGATTATACTGGTCGTTGGGCGGGATGAGGACCGTGAACGGCGCCACGAACAGCGTCGAGCGCACATATTGATGGGTTTCCTCGTTCATCAGCGGGCGGCGTATCGCCGCGTAGCGGAAGCCGTAGCTGGTCACTTCGGATTCGATGCGCGGCGCCTTGTCGACGGTAGGCCGGAACCAGGCTTCGTCGGTCGCGGTCGAGCCATCGACACCGGCCGCCGAGGGCATGTTGGTCGAATGCAGGCTGGAGCTGTGCGCGGAATCGATCGAGCCTTCGAGCACCTGGGCCCAATTGCAGTCGACGTGCATCTTGACGATGCTGATCCGGGTGTCCGGCGTCGGCGCCCAGGCGGGCATGTCGAAATCGGACGGCGCCTCGGGATCGCCCATCCACACCCACACGAAGCCGCCGGCTTCGCGCACCGGATAGGAGCGATGCTTCGCCTGCCTGCACACCCGCTCGGCGCTGGGCTCGCAGGCCATGTCGAGGACGTTGCCTTCAATATCGAACTTCCAGCCGTGATAGAGGCAGCGCAGGCCGCCGTCCTCGTTCCTGCCGAAATAGAGCGACGCGCGGCGATGGGGGCACTGCTCCTCGAGCGCGCCGACGCGACCGTCGGTATCGCGGAACACGACCAGATCCTCGCCCAGCAGGCGGGCGCGGACCGGCGCGCCATCGGGTTCGGCGACCTCTTCGATCATGCAGGCCGGCATCCAGTGCGCCCTCATGATCTTCCCCATAGGCGCGGCACCTTCCACGCGGCAGAGCACGTCGTTGAGTTGGGGAGTCACCTTTTACCGCTCCTGTTGAGTGCCGGCGATCGGCCCATACCGTCACCAAAAACGCTTCGATATCGAAGTATATAACGGGCGTGATTCTGCTTGTCCATAGCGTGGCTCCCCGATCACCCTTTTTGCGGAACAGGCCCGCCTTGATGGCCGAAGCAGCCGACATCGAGCACGGTGCCGCTGATCTGCCGCGCGGATGGCGAGAGCAGGAAGGCGACGGCTTCGGCGACTTCCTCGGGCTCGACGATCTCGCCGGTGACGGTGGTCCGCGCCGCTTGGTCGAACCCGGGCGCAGCCGCGGCGCCGGTGGTCATGCCGGTCCGGGTCGGCCCGGGCACGACCATGTTGACACGGATATGCTGGTGCAGATGATCGCGCGCAAGCGCCATGGTGAGGGCGTGTAGGCCGCCCTTGCTGGCGCTGTAGGCGAGCAGATCGGCGCGGCCCCATTGCGAGCCGGAGCCGATATTGACGATGGCGCCGCCGCCCGCCCCCGCCATGTGCGGCACGACCGCGCGGCTCATCAGAAACGGCCCGGTCAGGTTCACGGCCAGTACGCGCTGCCACATTGCGGTGCTGGTCTGCAGGATGTCGCCGCGAGGATGGACCGCGGCATTGTTGACCAGCGCGCCGATGCCGCCGTGCCGATGCAGGGCAAACTCGACGATCATCTCGACGTCGGCCTCCTTGCTGACATCGGCCTCGAGCACGTCTGCGGACAGGCCGCGCGCGGCAAGCGCCCGGCGCGTCCCTTCGGCACCGTCATGCGCGACGCTGCCCATCTGCCCGTCGAGCCCGAAGGCGAGGACAGCATGGCCGCGTTCGGCTAAGGTGATGGTGATCGCGCGGCCGATGCCGAAGGTGCCGCCGGTGACGATCGCGCAGCCGGCCATCGTCAGAACAACGTCGTCAGGTTCTTGGCGAGCAGCACGTTCTGGTCGAGCCATATCGTGCGCTTCGCGATCCGCAGGCCATCCGCAGTGCGGCGCAGGATATCGCGCCGCTTGCCGACATAGATGTCGGTCTCGCTCTGCATGCGGTTCTTGTAGATCAGGAAGCGCGATCCGGCTTCGACCGTGTCGCCCTCCACCGCATGAATGCGGACATTGGTGACGAGGTGCGAGATGCGCGACAGCGGCTCTTCTGCCCAGTGGACCCCGCTAAGGATCTGCTCGACGCGCGCGACGAGGATCTGCTTGTCGTCGTCGAACCAAGCGACATCCTGCTGCGGACGTGTGAACTGCGCCGCGCGATTATTGTGCGCAACATTGCGAGTCATCGGCATGAAATAGCGGACGTCGTCAGCCAAGAGCTCCAGCCATTCGCGAAGCCGCCATTCGTCGAACATGTCGGCCTCGAGGAAATAGAATTGCTCGACTTCGTGGACGAGGGCCGGATCGGGATGCTGAAAAGCCACGTCGTCCATCAGCCACGCCCCCCGGACAGCATGGACTGCCAGTGCCGATAGAAGCCGCGCTGATTATGCTCGGTGAACCCGGCCGCCACGGTGGTGTGGGGCAGATTCCAACCGGCGAGCAGGGAATCGTCGGTCTCGCGCCCCAGCTGGTAGTTGAAATCCAGCTTGCGCGCGACGTTGCCGTGACACGCCTCATGCGCGTAGCTCCAATTCTCCAGATCGTCCTGCTCGGTCATGCCGGACGGACCCTGATAGCGAATGGCATAATGCCGCATCACGTCCTTCACCGCTTCCGGAGCGTCCTTGGGGACGAGATACCAGCGCCACGCCTCGGTGCGATCGGCGCCGCGCGGGTTCCAAACTGCGATGCTGTAGCGGCCGTTCGAATAGGACATGTTGGGAAACACTGTCCCGCCGGCGCCGTGCAGGCGCGCCAGCGGCCCCAGCCGCTGCTGCCGATTCTCATAGGCATCGGCGAAATAGCGGTCCACTTCCGGGTATTTGCCATATTCGGAAGTATAGGGATAATCGTCCTCGAACAGCCGCCCGCGCGCACTATGGCCGCCCTTGGCGATCGAGGCGTTGATCAGCTTCATCGGCCGCTTGACCGCATCGCTCTGGTGCCGGCCCAGTTCGCCGGACGGGCTGATCGCGATCTGATCGACCGAGGCGTGGCTGATGCCGTGATAGAAATCGCCGGCGAAGTTTTCCGCGCCCCATTTCCAGTTGGCCGGGATCGGCCACTTCATCACCCCGCCGATCACTTCCCATTCGCCGATGCCGCCATCGGGCATCCGTAGGAAGTCCTCCAAGAAAAATGCCATATCGCCCAGGCTTTCGAGGAACGGCTGCGCCTGCGGGTCCCAGTTGACCCAGATCATGCCGTGGAAGTCGAAGAGATGGGGCGGCTCGATCAAGCCCCATTGGCTCTTGTCGAGCACGCCCTGATAGCCGTTGGTGAATTCGGGCACGCCCAGCAAGGTGCCATCGCTGGCATAGGTCCAGCCATGATAGGGGCACAGGAAACGCCGCGTATTGCCTTCGTCGAAACGGCAGACCCGCATGCCGCGATGCCGGCAGCTGTTGAGGAAGACGTGGACCTTCCCCTTGGTGTCGCGGCTGAGGATCACCGAATCCTCGCCGGTCGTCGAGAGGAAGAAGTCGCCCGGGTTCGGAATCTGGCTGACATGGCCGACGAAAAGCCAGCTCTGGGCGAACACGGTCTCGCGCTCGCGGGCATAGACTTCGGCCGACGAGAATATCTCGCGGCTGATCAAGCCATCGTCGGTGACGAGCGTGTCTAGGTCGAGGGGCATCTGATGTTCCGCTCAGGATGGGGTTGCTGAAATGTCGCCGTCGCCGGCAGCGGCCGGATATGGGCCGAGGCGCATGATCACCACCGCGGCCGCGACCGTTCCGGCGATGCAGGCCATCAGGCCCGGCTGATAGCTTCCAAAGGCGTCGAAGGCGTGCCCGAGCGCCGAGACGCCGACCGCGCCGGCGACGGTGAAGACGGTGATCATCAGGCCGGTATAGCGGCCGATGCTGGCCAGGCTCAGATACCGGGTGGTCAGGTAGATCACGATATCCGCCTCCGCGCCCGCGGTCAGCCCGACCAAAATGAACCCGACCCAGAGGATGCCGTTCGATCCCGCGAGCAGGATGATCGCGATCCCGACACCCGCCAGCAGGAAGAAGCCGGCAGACACCCACGGAGCGAAGAACCGGTCCATCAGATAGCCGCCGGCGACGCGGCCGACCATGCTGGCGCTGGCCATCATCGATACGATCGCCGCGGCCGCCAGCCGGTCCAGCCCGCGGTCGGTCAACAGGGGAATGCCGTGAACCAGCACGCTGCCGACGCTGGCCGAGATGAGGAACACGCCGCCGACAATGATCCAGAAGGGGCGGGTCTGCCAGCCCGGCTGGGCCTTGGCCGACGACGCCGCATCGCGCGGCGGCGGCGCGGCGGCTGCCCGGCCCCTGAGGCCGACGAGGATTGCAGGAATTGCGACAAGCGGAACGATCACCGCAAGCCCGAGCAGGCCCGTCCGCCAGTCATAGGTGTCGATAAGATAGCCGGCGTAGCGCGGCAGAAGCGCACCGCCCAGCCCGACGCCCGCCGAGCCGATTCCCAGCGCCAGGCCACGACGGCGATCGAAGGTGCGAGTGATCGCCACCGAATACGGAACCGCCGTCGTGCCGCCGGCGAGGAAGCCCATCACCGCGAAGAGGATCAGGAAGGTCATCTCGCCGCCCGCCTGCGAGATCGCGGCGAGCGACAAGGAAAACAGGATGACCGACGCCAGGGCGGGGCGCGCGGGACCCCAGCGATCGACCAGAACGCCGAAGAAGGGAATGCCGATGCCCAGCCCGATCAGGAACAGCGAGATGCCGGTCGAGGCGCCGCCCCGCGTCCAGTGATATTCGAGAACGATATCCTTGAGGAAGCCGCCAAGGGCATAGTGGCCGATCGAGCCGGCGCTGACCGCCATGCCGAAGGTCATCGCCGCCACCAGCCACCATGATTGCCGAACCTCGCCGATGGCCGGATCGGAGCTGCCATGCTCCGCCCCCTCGAGCCTGTACGCGACTGTCACCTGTCTGGCCCTTCCTTCGTCGAATGCTGGGCGCCCGCAGGGCGCTGCGCCACTCAATATCCTCCATCGCCGAACGGCACGCGGAGCGAAACACCCCAGGTGCGCGGCGCGCCGACGGCACGGGCGCTGGTCCCGAACGGAGTCAGCAGCGGCTGCGCGAACGGATAATATACTTCGTTGGTCAGGTTGTTGACGAATAACGCGAGATCGAACTTGGCGGACGCGACGTTGCGCCAGTCGAGCCGGAAGTTCACCGTGCTGAAACCGGGCAGACGGCTGAGCCGGTTGAGGCAGTTGAAATAGGTGCCAGTCGGGCCGCAATTCGACGTGGCGTTGTCCGATGGAGTCATGCCGCTCTGGCCGGACCAGGTGAGGAAGGCGGAAACCTCGCCGGCGCTTTCGGGAAGCGGCAGGTCGTAACGTACGCTCGCATTGTACTGATTGTAAGGCACGAAGCCCAGCGGCGCGTCGCTCAGGTCGATGATGTTCTGAACGCCGGAGATCACCTGAATGTCGGTGTACTTGGTGTATTTGGGCCGGATGAACGCATAGCTGCCCGAGAATTGCAGCCGACGCGTCGGGCTGACGGTCAGCTCGAATTCGCCGCCGTACATCCGAAGCGAACTGGCATTGTTGACGCCGCTGGAAACGCCGCCGTTGCTGGCGGTGCGGAAGGTCTGGCGCTGGATGTTGCTGAACCATTCGTAGAAGGCGGCGGCGTTGAAGCGCACCCGGGCGCCACCGACGTCGAAATTGCTCTTGAGCCCGGTTTCGAGCGACTTGACGAACTCGGGTTCGAACGAGACGCCCTCGAGGCTGCCGGTGATCGGCGGCGAGTTGTTGAAGCCGCCGGCGCGATATCCGACATTGTAGCTGAGATAGGTCAGCACATCGGGGCTGATCTTGTAGCTCAGGCTCGCATCGTAGGTAGGCTCGGTATAGGAAATCTCCGCCGGCACGGCGCAAGCGTCGCGATCGAACGACGTGGTCGTGACGCTATTCGCCACACACCGATAGGCCGTCGGGTTCATTCCGGTGGTGTTCTGCCCGCGGTACACGACCGCGCGTTTGTCGTGGGTCACGCGAATGCCACCGGCGATGTTCAGGCCCTGCAAGAGGTCGGACAAATCGTACTCGGCGTGCAGGAACGCCGCATAGCTCTGATTCCGCGCGAAGGTCTCCGAACGGTTACGCACGGGATAGCGGGTGCTGACATAGTCCCGCACCGCCTGGGGCTGGGTGGCAAGGAATTCGGGCGAGGCGAGGTAGCTGAACTGGACGCTGTCGAACCCGTCGATGCCCTGTTCCTTGAAATAATAGGCGCCCAGCACATAATCGAATTTGCCCGCGTCGCCCTGGATCTGGAACTCCTCACTCCACGACGAGCTGTTGAGACGGCCGAGTTCATGATGGAACAGGTCTACCGCCGAGCCCGTCAGATAAGGGTCGGGATATCGGTTCGCGACGTCGCGATAGCCGATCACATTCTTGAGCGTGATCTTGCCGAGGGGAGTGTCGCCCAACTCGATCTGGGTGTTGTTCTGGATCGTGCGGGCGCGATCGTACACGTCTGCAAAGGTGCCGCGCTGGTTGCGATACTCATAGGGTCCCAGTGCCTGCGCCTGCGCCAGTTCGGACTGGAGCGCCGTGATGATCGCCGCGCGCGCCGGCCCGAGGCCGGAAGTGACGCCGTCGGGCGCGACGACGTAGAGCTTCATCGCCGCGTCGGCGCCGCCGCCCTTGTAATAGCTGCCGATGAAGGTCGATTCGAAATTATCGCTGGGCCGGAAGCGGATCGAAAGGCGCGCGGAGGTGGCGTCGAGTTCGTTCGCATAGCGATCGTTGACCACGTCGTGCATGTATCCGTTGCGCCGGCTCACCTTGCCCGCAGCGCGGATGGCGATGGCGTCGCCGATCGGAATGTTGATCATCCCCTCGACATCGCGCATCTCGTAATTTCCGGCACCCAATTCGACATATCCCTCGAAGCGGTCGCTGGGGCGATTGGGCTCGACCAGCACCGCGCCGCCGGTGGAGTTGCGGCCGAACAGCGTGCCCTGGGGCCCGCGCAGGACCTGGACCGACTGAAGGTCGTAGAGGCTTTGGTTGGTTCCCGTCCCGCGCGACAGGTTGAAGTCGGCGAAATAGATGCCGACGGCCGGATCCAGGAGCAGCGTCTGCGACGTCGCCCCTTTCAGCCCGCGGATCGAATAGCTGGGCGAGCTTCCGCCGCGGACCGATTGCGAGGAGCTGAACCCCGGAGCGACGCGCGCCAGATCCTCGACCTTCACGACGGCCTGATTGCGCAGCGTTTCGCCCTCGAGCGCGGTGATCGCGACCGGCACGTCCTGGAGGCTTTCGGCGCGGCGACGCGCGGTGACGAGGATCTCGCCGTCATAGTTGACGTCGGCGACTGCGGAATCCTGCGCCTCGGGCGCAGGGTTCGCTTCCTGGGCCAGTGCCGGTGCTGCCGTGAAGATCGCAGTTGCCGCGCATGCCAGTAACAATGCCCTGAGGCTTATGGCCGGCGCGAGGGTACGGGCGCGGCTCTCGATACGGTGCCCCATAGGTCCCATGCGGAATTCTTCCATGTCATCCTCCCTGCTGTCCGATCCGTTGGCTCGAACAGACAAGCGAAATCACTCTCGGAAGCATGGTTGGGCGCCCCGATCATGACGTCGCCGGAGTCCTTTTGCCCGGCCGAACTTCTTTTGAAACAACTGCTATATCGAAGTATATGGCAGTCACTGAAAAGCCTGTCAAGCGCATGCCGAAATCCGGTTTGCAGTAACGATACGCAGGCGCGGGGTTACAGGATCGCGATAGCGGGCATCGGCTTCACAATCGCACAATATACTTTTATCTCGTAGTATATTAGGCGACGGCGCAGAATCGGGCCGGTGCGGCACGCGGGAGAGGTTGAATGCAGAATCGCTACGATGTCGTGATCGTGGGCGCGGGGCATGGCGGCGCGCAGACCGCCATCGCGCTGCGCCAGAACGGATTCGACGGATCGGTCCTGATCGTGGGGGACGAGCCCGAATTGCCGTACGAGCGCCCTCCCCTCTCCAAGGAATATCTGGCCGGCCAGAAGACCTTCGTCAGGCTGCTGATTCGCCCGGCGGCATTCTGGGATGAGCGTCACGTCGAGGTGCGTTTGAGTACCCGCGTGATCGCAATCGACGCCGACGCGCATCGCGTGACGACCGATACCGGCGAGACGTTCGGATATGGCGCCTTGGTCTGGGCGGCTGGGGCCGCCCCGCGAAGGCTGTCCTGCGACGGGCACGGCCTGGTTGGCGTCCACACCATTCGCACGCGCGCCGACGCCGATCGCATGCGCGATGCCCTGGTCGGCATTGAGCAGGTGGTCGTGATCGGCGGCGGCTATATTGGGCTGGAGGCGGCGGCGGTGCTAACCAAATCCGACAAGAAGGTCGTATTGGTGGAGGCGCTTGACCGGGTGTTGGCCCGCGTCGCGGGCGAACCGCTGTCACGCTTTCTCGAGCAGCAGCATCGCGCCCATGGCGTCGAACTGCGCCTGGGTGCCACGGTCGAAGCGATCGAAGGTGATACCCGGGCGACCGGTGTGCGCCTGATGGGCGGCGAGGTGATCTCCGCGCAGATGGTGATCGTCGGGATCGGCGTCTTGCCGGCGGTGGAGCCGCTGGTGGCGGCGGGCGCCGAGCACGGCAATGGAGTCGCGATCGATGCACAATGCCGCACCAGCCTGCCCGACGTGTACGCAATCGGCGACTGCGCGCTCCATGCCAACCGCTTCGCTGCCGGGGCTCGCGTCCGCCTGGAATCGGTGCAGAACGCGACCGACCAGGCGGCAGTCGCTGCCAAGGCAATTCTCGGCATGGACGTCGCCTATGACGTGGTCCCGTGGTTCTGGTCCCACCAGTATGACCTCAAAGTGCAAACTGTTGGCCTTTCGATCGGGCACGATGCAACCGTCGTCCGTGGCGATCCCGCCAGCGGCAGCTTTTCGGTTCTGTATCTCAGATACGGCAGGATAATTGCGCTCGATTGCATCAATGCGGTCAAGGACTATGTCCAAGGACACAGGCTAGTGGTCGAGGCCATGTCCCCCGATCCCGCCGCCCTTGCCGATATTGCCACGCCGCTAAAAGAACTGGCTGACAGGCATCAGGCCGTTTGACCGATCTCGATACGTCGAACGGATGATAGATTTTCTACAATGGTGTCGTTTGAGGCTGCCGCATCGTTGCGCGACGCGAGAGCGCCGCGAATTCGCTGACCTCTGCAAATCCGCAGACGTCTGCTCGGAGCCCGCCACTGGCCACCCGCAGTTTAGCCTCTTCGAACACGCGATCGGCGGACACTGATCCGACGCCCAGCTTCTATCGGAAACAAAAAATACTCAACAAGACAGTCGAACAAGTCGTCGGATACGTTCGGGTGTCTACCGACGAACAAGCGGAACACAGGACCAGCATCGACAGCCAGGAAGCTCACACGCGTTGATGCCGACACAAAAGGGGCTCGGCACGTCCTGACGTGCTCCCCGGAAATCATGCCATTGGTAAGTTAGCTCGTCAGATGGAGACGAGTGATGCGACGAGGCCGTTTTACCGAGGACCAGATCATAGGCGTGCTGCGGGAGCATGAGGCTGGCGTGAAGACCGCCGAGCTGTGCCGGAAGCACGGGATCAGCGATGCGACGTTCTACAACTGGAAGGCGAAGTACGGCGGCATGACCGTGTCGGAGGCGGCGCGGCTGCGGACGCTTGAGGACGAGAACCGGCGGCTGAAGAAGCTTTTGGCGGAGTCGATGCTGGACGTTTCGGCACTGAAGGATCTGCTGGGAAAAATCTGACCCGGTCTGTGGATCGCTACGCTGCGGTGGAGAAGCTGATGGCCGACCACGGCTTCTCCGAGCGTCGTGCCTGCAGGCTGATCGGGGTCAACCGGTCGGCATGGCGATATGAGCCGCTTCGCGGGAAGGACGATGCTGTGCGCGAGCGAATGCGCGAGATCGCCAACGAGCGTCGCCGGTTCGGCTACCGGCGGCTGGCGATCCTGCTCAGACGAGAGGGCAAGGGCATGAACCTGAAGAAGGTGTATCGGCTATACCGCGAGGAGCGGCTGACGGTGCGCAAGCGCGGCGGCCGTAAGCGAGCGTTGGGCACACGGGCACCGATGGCGATTCCGCAGGAACCCAACCAGCGCTGGTCGCTTGACTTCGTGTCGGATGCATTGGCCTGCGGCCGGCGGTTCCGTTTGCTCAACGTCATCGACGATTACAGCCGGGAATGCCTGGCGTGCATCGTCGATACCTCGTTGTCAGGCCGGCGTGTCGTGCGCGAGCTGACCGCCATTGCCGAGCGTCGCGGTCTGCCGTGCATGGTGGTCAGCGACAACGGGACAGAACTGACGAGCCATGCTGTCCTCGCCTGGTGCCAAGACACCGGCGTGGAGTGGCACTACATCGCTCCCGGCAAGCCGCAGCAGAACGGCTTCGTGGAATCGTTCAATGGTCGCTTGCGCGACGAGTGCCTGAACGAGCATCTCTTCCCATCGCTGGCTGCGGCGAGACGGATCATCGAGGCATGGCGGACGGACTACAACACCGTGCGTCCGCACAGCAGCCTCGGCGGCATGGCACCCGCCGAGTTCACCAACCGCTCCCGCCAAGGGCACGAGGAACCGAAGCTAAGTTATCAGCGGCCTGAAAACGGGGAGCACGTCATAGCCTATCGGGCATGCCTTGAACTTGCGCTTCGGCGTCTTGTCGCCGGTGACTTCGGGCAGTCGGCTGATACCGTGTCGTTGCATGCAGCGATGCAACGACGAGCGCATCAGATGTGGGATGGTCGCCTGCAGGGCGTTGAGGCAGTCATCCAGGGGCAGCAGCGTATGGCGGCGAAGGCGATGATGACAGCCTCGTCCTCGATGGTCAGCGTGCCGGTGCCCCGCGGAGTGCTGATGCAGGCGATCGTTGAGGCAATGTTTGTGTCGTGATCGGCGACGTCTCACCTGAGCAAGCGTTCCTGCTCCTGGACTCGACTTGTGTCGCTTCGTCCGTATTCATGCTTACGGAACAGGGAGACGGACGTGATGCCTTATTGGCGCGTCATTAGGCGAAGCTGTCTATACTTATCTGCGAGTTGGATCAGCGCAACCGGCTGGGCGCAGGTTCCTCCTCTACTTTCGACACTAGGAAAGCAGACGCCGGCGCAACCTGCGCCGACCGAAGCGGATCAGCTGCCACCTACGAACGAACTTCCTCGTTGTGAGCGGCCACTTGCGACAATCTCTGTTGTGGATGGGGACGGGTCGACAGGCTGGAAGGATGCAAAACTTGAGTCGCCGTCGAAACTGCTACGTTCGCTCATTCAGCGGTCAGGCTGCTTCACTCTCGTCAACCGCGGCTCAGGTTTGAGCATCACCAATCGGGATCGCGACATTCAAAGCAATCAGGGCATGCAGCCCGGATCGCACGTCGGCCAGAGCCAGATCAGGACGGCGGACTACGTGCTGGTTGCGGAAGTTCAAACCTCGAGAAGCACGAGCGTTAGCGGCCTAGGCGGTCTTCTCGGCGGAATGCAAGGTAGTCTGGCTGGTGGAGTAAGCGGGAGTAATCTAAAGGCAGCTGCAACCTTGTCTTTGACCGACACCAGCACGACCGAGACAATCGTAGTGGGTCGAGGAGAAGCTAGCAGAAGAGACCTTCGTGCTGGTGCGACGTCCAGCTTGAGTGCGGTGGGCGGCGGCTACGAGAACACTGACGTGGGCCGTGTCCACGCGCTTGCTTATATCGACGCCTTCAAGAAATTGGTGGAAGACGCGCGCTTGGCGAAGGCGGGCCAAATGCCTGCGATGGGCTCCGCAGATGCACCCTTTCTGCCCTGGCCGCCACCTAATCCCTCGGGAATCGCCGACGTAACCCGTCTGTTTAAACAGACGCAGACGCTCGGTGGCATGGCTGAACAGATTCGTTCACGCGTGTCTGGCCACGGGTATGAGAAGCTACGTCACTTCTCCGTGCCAGGCGGTTTCGGCGTCACAACTGATGTAGAGAGGATCAAGCCCGATGGATCCCCGGCGTCTGATCGTTGGCTAGTTGGAAAACGGCCAACCACTGGCGGCTTCATGGAGTACATCGCAAATCTTTTCGCCGGTGACGAGGGGCGTTTCCGGCTCTTCGCCTTCCTGGTGACTAACCAGGATCCAGTGCCTGCCAACTACAAAGCCACCCAGATGGACATCGACCGTTGGAGAACATCCGGGCGATTGTTTCTCAGTCGGCAGATGAGCCAGGCCCAGACATTACCCGGCACCAAGGTCTGGCTTCTTGTCTACGAATTCGAGCAGAGCAAGTCGAAGGGCGGAAAGTTGGTAGCTCCTGATCGGGATGGCCTCTCTTTCAGCAAGCACGCCGCCTTCGTTGGCGTCCGATGACACGTGAAGGTGCTGTCCGCCTACTCTTTATGCAATGGGCGATCACAGGGGCAATTGGCGTTCTGCTAATCACTGCGCAGTCGATCGGCGGGAAGTACGGCGAGGACAGTGAACTAGCGTGGAATTGGCTCCTTGGTCAGTTTACGCCGGCGCTGTCCATCCTAACCGCAGCGGCGTTCGCTGACCCTAGCGCTCGTTGGCGGAAAGCCGCCTCCAGCATGTGGAAACTTAGATCGGCCGTGATCCTTGGCGTCATCCAGGCTATCTGCATGCTCGTCCTGCTGCTACTCGAGCCTCTTCTCGACGTAACTCCGTTCGACTTGTTCGGACGCACTCAATGGATGCTGGCGCTCTTACAGGGTATCGCAGTAGCCGCGATCGGATCGGTCATCTTCGACGGACGCTGAACAATCGCTTCGCGCTAGGCAAGCCTGAACATCATATCAGCGATCGTCAGTCACCCAGTCTCGTGAACGCTTAAATGCTGGCGACTTCAATGCTCGCCGTTCGCGGATGTCCGCGGTTGTGAAGCTGTTCACCGTTGTTCGCGATTGTCCATCTGTTCGCCGTTGTTTGCACGTGTGAACCTTAGCTGCGTTCAGCCGCGCTCCGCTCGGCTTACTAGAAGCTGGCTCACATCCTCGACGCTGACCCGCGACCCACCTTTGCTGCGGAGAATAATCAATTCGCCTCGGTGGTGCAGCGCATAAAGCGTGGTCCGGCTTACGCTAGATTTCGTCCACGACCAGCTCATGACCGGCCGGCGGTTCCGCGTGCTCAACATCGTCGACGATGTCACGCGCGAATGCCTCCGGGCGGTCGTGGATACGCCGATCTCGAGCTGGCGGGTCGTACGCGAGTTGACCGATCTGATTGTCGAACGTGGTAAACCCACGATGATCGTCAACGACAACGGCACCGAACTCACCTCGAACGCGGTGCTCGCCTGATCCGTCGACGTGGGCATCGAGTGGCATTACATTGCGCCGGGCAAGCCGACCCAGAACGGGTTCGTCGAGAGCTTCAATAGTCGTATGCGCGACGAGTTGCTCAACAAGACGCTGTTCTTCACGGTTCGCCAAGTCCGCTCAATCCTGGCGTGCTGGGTCGACGACTACAACACCTAGCGGCCGCGCTCCTCGCTCGGTCACGCCACCCCGGCGGCATTGGCCGCTGGGCTCGAACAGCAACGGGCGGGTTTAACCGCTCACGTTGCTTCACCTGCGCTCATGCGCAACAGCACCGGTCGGTCTCTGGTTACCGCTGGATGAAAGATTGGGTCACGTCACCGAAAGACACGATCGACGTTTGCCAAAGTAACTAAATGGCATACCTCTTCTCCAAAGCGCTGCAGATCCGGCGCCAGTCGTCTTCGAATGCGCGATGCATCTGGGCGGGCGGGTCGTCGAACACCGCGTGTACGGCGGCGAACCCGGAGAGGTGGTGCGTCAGCACGGGTGTGACGATATGCACATGGGGGCTACGGCTGGAACGCGCGTCGGACGGCATGTGCTGGACGATAAGGCTGCTGAGATGCCTGGGCTGCATGCAGAGCGCCGTGTACATATAAGCGGCATGCATCATGCCATGACGCGGCAGCGAAGGCGGGAACCTCAAGGTCTGGACGACCGCGAGCAGGTTCTGCCCCGGCTGGATGTGCGCGTCGTAACAGTCGAACAGTTCACGCGGACTGCCGACGTCGCCGACCCCGTCGGCTAGAAGAAGCCGGAAGTTCGCGGCGGTCACCGCCCAGTCCGCGCCGGCCGCAGCGATTTCGGCGGCGGTCGGTTTGCGCGGCTGGAGCTTGGCGCGGGCGAGGTCGGCGACCCGGTGGGTCCCGCCCTTGTCGTTGCCGGCCCAGAGCAACGCGAACCCATAATCGCTGTCCGGCCCGGTGCGCGCCGGGTCGTCATACAGCATATCCATCGTCTGGGCGGGGCTGATCCACTTCATGGTTCAGCCCTCCAGTGCCTGGTCGACCAGCACGCGGGCCGCGCCCAGCCCGCGATAGCGGTCGATCGTGTTGGCGAACGGCGCCGGCCTGGGCTCGAGCGGCCCGCCAGCCAGGCGGAACGACGGCTCGGCATCGACTGGCGCACGGTGGTCGGGCACCAGCCAGAGATCGCCGGTCTGCGATAGCCACGGCAAGTGCGGGCCATACCAGTGGACGCCGAGCGACGACCACAGACAGACCTGTGCCGAAGCCTGGCGCTCGCCGCGCGCGCTCGTGCCGATGGAGACGACGAGCGCGTCGCTGCGCGCCTGGCGCACGGCGCTGCCGACCACGGCGCGCAGGCCACGCGGATCGTCGATCGTCGGCACCAGCAGCAGCGCCGGTTCGCTCACATAAAGGTAGTTCCAGAAGTCGCGGGGCAGTTCGGTGGTGGCGTCCTTGCGGATCGTCCAGCCGGCGGTGGTCATCAGGGCGAGGCTCGCGCCGATTACCTGCGCCTCCGCGATGCGGCGCGCGTGAATGTCGTTGGTCACTTGGGTCTTCTTGTGTCAGCGCGTCGCCGGCTGCGGACGCGAGCGCGCGAGGGATATTTTCACCTGACGGTACAGCCGCAGGCTCCTTCCCCATTCCATTTCGATCGGCGATGCCGATCCCGGCCCGCAGGCGGTCTTTTTCAGTCGCCGATGCCGGGTCCATGCCGCCCGGTCGATGGCGACGACCGCGTACTGCCGCGCTGGTCGAGCACCTGCCAGCTATCGAACCTTTCAGCGTCGCCCGGCACTGCCTCGGCGATCCGCACGAGCAGCCAATATCCGGCATCGCTCACCGTGAACGTGCGCAGACGGTCCATCACCTCGTCCGATTCGGTCGCGGCCAGCATTACGCCACCGTCGATGCGCAGCGATGCCCGCCCGGCGACGATATCGTTCAGCGGTTCCTGCATGCTCTGGTCGAACGCTCGCTGGCCCGACTTATCGGCCCGCGCGTACAGCGTATGCGCGCGGAACGTCGCGACGACCTGATGCACCGAATGCAGTCGGCGGTCGTGGTTCATTCGCTCCGGCGTTGCGCTCCGTGGCGGCCGCAATGGCGTACGCTGTGTTGCTGGTTTGGGCGACGGGTTGGGCGGCGACGTACCACCATGCACCGGACGCTGCCGGACAAGATCGCGCAAACGCTCTGTCGGCGACGTGGGCGACTGCCCGATATTGACGGGATGACGCGACGGCGCGGCAGATTTGCGATCGGGCGGTCCAACATCGTCGGCGGCCTCGCCACCTTGCAGCAGGCCTCGACCTAATGACCGCACAACCGATTGCTCCACCCTCACCTGATCATCGGTATCAGACAGCCGCGCGTGTTCAACGGGCGTGCTCGGTACCGTCTGGGCGCCCGTGTCTGGCGAGGCAACGACAGCCTCCGGTTCTTTGCCCACGTCGCTGACGGAGGGTGTTGCGACAGGCGTGCCAGGCTCGGCGTCGAGATCTGCGACACGCGACCGAGGCCCAGTCTGCACCGCCCCGACCGAAGGGGGATTGGTCCGCGTTTCGGCATCGACCAAGCGCGTCGATACCGCGGTGCGCTCTTGCTTCATCGGCGCTGCCCGATCAACCTCATTGGCCGACGCCGCCAGCGCCGTCTGCGTTTGCGCATCCGGTGTCGCGGCGACTTCGGCGACCCGGATCGATCGACCGTTGTCGCGGGCGCCGGTGGCGTCAGTCGAGCTCGCCTTTCCGATATCACGCGCGTCATTGACCAACTGCTCGACGACCCCGCCCGTACGGCTGGACCGCGGCGCCGTCGCCGATGCCGATGCCGAAGGCGACCGGGCAACCGGTTGGCCCACGCCGCGAGACGGCGAGACGGACTCTGCCATCATCTCGCTTTCCGACACCGACGGTGACGGCGCGGTCGGCGCCTCCGTCACCTGTGTCACGTCCGCGTGCAGGTCGGCCGCAGACGTCGGAACCCCGACACCCGCCGCGTCCGGCAACGATGCGATCGTCACCCCCGCTCCCGCCATCCCGACACCATCGACCACCGCGCTGGACGCGCGGCTGGCGGCGTCGAACCGCGCACTCGCATCCGGCAGCCGAGCGCAAAATGTGGGATGATCGCGGTAGAGACGATAGTGCCGCCGCACCGTGCGCGGAGCCGCGCCGGCATCATCGCCAAGCAGCCCGTCTTCGCCATGCCCGGAGATATAGGCGAGCACCCGGCCGATCTCTTCTTCCTGCCGCTTGCCGGCCTGGCGCAACACACCCGCGAACCGCCGGGCATAGGGTTGTCGGGCGATCAATGTTTCGTCCACCGCACGCAAGCCGACTGGCATGAAAAGGTCGTCGATCCCGCCTGCCTGAACAAGCTGGACGAACCGGTCGGCTGGCGTCGCCCATTCGACCGAGCGCTGCCGCTGGATATGCTCGACCAGCGCCTCAAAATGCGCATCGTCGTCGAGCGGCACGGGGTGACGCGCGGGCAGCAGCACGGTCTCGCCGGACCAGGTTGCGGCGCGACGGGCGGCATCCTGCGCGTGCTCAAGCTGGGCGATGCGTGCGGTGATCCGGTCGGCGATGTCGTGCAACGCGCGCGCCATGTTGGAGACCTCCGCCCGCGCGGCTCGGATCGTGTCCGCGTGCGGCATGAGCGCATCATCGACCGCGTCGAGATGCGCCAGCGCGAGCTCGTTGCGCGCGCGATAACTTGCGCTCGCCCGGACTTCCGCAGCGCTTGCCGTGCCGGCCTTGATGGCGGCGAGCGCATCACCGCTTTTGACTGCCAGACGGTCGGCAGCTGAGCGCGCCATGTCGGTCGAGAGGTCGTGATCAGCGAGCAGTTCCAGCAAGCCCGCCAGCCGATCAGTCCGCGCGATATGTTGATCGCGCAGCGCAACCAGATCTACATCGCCGCCGGGCACGTCAATGTCGTCAATGCGCGCGATCACCGCTCGGTGTCCCGCCAGTTCGACGGCGATGTCTCGCGCCGCCTGCCGACGACGGCCGTCCCATCCCTTGATCGCGTTGCTGCGGTCGATATCGATCGCATCCCCCGCGTCGACCCGTGCCGCCGCGGCGCTGCCGAGATGCTCGCCCGGTGCCTGGACGATGCCCATCTCGGCGAAGGTCCTGGGGTCGTAACGCCGGCGCACGCCGCGCTGTTCGAGACGGGCATTGATCATGTCGGCAAAGGCGCGCCTCAGTGCCGCAACATCCGCCGCCGAGCGCTGCTCGAACCATAGTTTGGCCAGAGTAGCTCTGTCTATGGCGCCCAGCCGGAGCGCGATATCGCCGGCCTGCAGCTTGCCGCCGAACTCCCAGCTGCCATCGTCGCACCGGCGGCACGCACCCGGATAGATCAGGATGTGCGGATGCCGGTTGCGCAGGTCATTGCGATGAGTCGGATGATGCGCGGCGATGGTGTATTTAAGGCCGAGGCGGTCGAGCATCCGGCCAAAGTCCTCAGCGACTGCACAGTCGTCATCGCCGTCAAGCTCATAGGCGAACTCGGTATCGATCCGCCACTGTAGCACGCCGCCGCGCGGGCGCACGACGTGGATCAGCCGATCGTCCCGGCGCGTGCCGTAGCGGTCCTGGTCCAGCGCGCCGGCCCAGTCGAACGCGGCTTCATCGAGGTCGATCGAATGGACGCGCTGGCGTGGTCCCGCGTTGTCCCGCGCGAGCTCCTCGGCAAGTTCGCGCAGCGCCGTTCGCACCGCCACCGGTGTGCCGTCCTCGTCCGCCAGGCGCGCCAGATCGGCCAGATCGCCGCGCTGCGGACGGATCTCCAGCCGCGGATGCGACGGCGTGGCGGATGCGGCATGCGCCGCGTCCCAGAAGGCTTCGCGCGTCTGGGGATCGTCCGAGATGTTGCTGACCACGAACGCCGTGCGCGATTGGCCGGCGTGACCATGCTCATCGACTACGTAGCGCTCGGCGCCCACCGCGAGGTTCGCCGCCGGATCGTGCGCGGTCACATAACGTTCGAAGCCGCTCGCAGCGTTGGTGGTGGCCGTACCTCCCGTTCCCGGTCCGGCCGCCGACCGCACCTTGCTGATCGCCGAGAAGGAGAAATGGAAACTGGTCGCGCCATCGCGCGTTGCCGGCCGCCACGATGGCGGCGCGGGGAAGCTGAGATCGATCGCCTGACGCGACCGGGTCCAGGCCGAGGCGCGCTTGCTGGTCTGCTGCTTGTCGAGCTTGACCCTACGCGCCGGCCTCATCCCGCCAAGCTCCTCCAGTGCCTGCCGCGAGATCAGCGCGCGGACGGCGGCGTTGGCATGGAACAGGCGGTCGGTCAGTTGCACGGCGGCTCGCGAAAGTTACGTCATGGCACCAGGATGACTCGGCTCTGCCACGCCGGCCAGCCCCCTCTTGAAAAAAATCTCCTCGCCTTCCGGAGCGACAGCGGCGGACCCGCGCGATTGTCCGAGCATCGCGCCTCGCCTGTTGCCCGATATGCGGGCAGATGGCGACATCTGGGGTGGTTGGCGGCCCCGCCACCCCCCATCGCTCGTAGTCGGCAACGACTACCGTATTGCGCAAAACCTTCCTCCTTTCCTCCCTCACTCGCATGCGTGTGGCGCATGCGCACGCGCGTGGCACATCCGCTTGTGCGTGTCGCACGCGCCCGTTGCGCGCCTCGCGTGCGTGAGGCCGTGTCTGCGGTTCAGGTTACCCTGAAGGGGGTGTCGATCGACCGTAATTTCCGCCGGTCGCCCCTCGTCGGGCACCGGACAGGAAAGGTCGCACCATGAACGCATTCAACATCGGCAAGCAGCCGCCCGAAGTGGCGCAGGCACTGGGCAAGGTGCTGGCCGAACTCGTTCTGCTCGGCAAGGAAGATCCTTTGACGATCGAGCGCGTCGCCGAGCTTGTCGACGGCGGCGAACGCGATGCGTGGCTGATGGCGCGGGCGCTCGAAATCCTGCCCGCGGAAATCGATGCGCGGCATTGGCTCGACTGGATCGAGGGCGGTCGCGCACCGGCGTCAGCCGACCGCCTGACCGACCCCGAGCGCGGGCAGAAAAAGTCGGCGCGCGGCGCATGGCAGTCGGCGGTCGACCGGCGCGAGCTGGCCGCGCAGCAGGTTACGATCGCGCGCGAGAAGTTGGCCGAGGCCGAAGCCAATTTTGAGGAGTGCGAGCTGGCGGTCAGGCACGCCGACGCGCATCTGCGCGCGGCAGTCTGCTACCGCCTCCGGATCGATGAGGCGAAGCTGCTTGCGGGTGCCTTCGCAATGGGGCCGGCGTTCACGCTATTGCGCGCGATCAGCACCTATCAGCGGCGCGACGCGGCGTTCGAGGCCGCGCTCGACGAGCACGGTCGCGCGTGGATCGACGAGCATATCACCAACCGCCAGGACACGGCGCGGACGATCATGGAGCTGCTCGACTTTCTTGCCGGCGACGCTGGCGTCGAGATCAAGCTGCACCACGCGATCCACAAGGTGCTGACCGAGGCCTATGCCGCGGTCGAAGCCGAGCGGACCGAGGCGAAGCGGGATGGCACGCCGCTCAGCCTCCGAGCAAAACGCACCATGCGCAATCACGACCAGCGCCGCACCAGCGTGCGGCGCGAAGGCCTGCGCAACGACTATGGGTTAGTGCTCGACGGATTGGATGTCGGCGCATCGGCCGACGGAGATGAAGAGCCAGGCAATCCTGCATCGTGATCGAAGATCACAGGGTCGTACATAAAAAGCCCGAGCGTCGCCCCGGACGCTCGGGCTTGTGTCTTACGGGGGCAGTGAAATGGCGTCGCGACCGCTCAGGCGGCTTGCAGCTCGTCCACCTGAATGAACCGTCGGCGCATACCGAGCCGGACGTCGGTATAACGGTCACCGCGCGCCCGCGCCGAGGTGATCACCGCGTCGCCGAGCAGTGGCTCGCCGTCCAGCAGAGTGGCCGCTGACAGGCCGACCACATGCTGCAGATCACTGTCGTTCAGCGCCCGATCGAGCCGCAGCTCCGACCCATGGATAAGCGCGGTCGGCGACGTCGTCGCCAGCCGGGCACACAAGGAAATGCGCCCTTCCCACAACACGACCGACACGGAAGTGACATCGACGCCGGAATCGCCATCGCGGTAAAGGTCGGCCTGCCGATATTTTGTCTGCAGGTCGGCGATCACTGCCGCGGGGTCGCGCCCGCTGCGCGCGATCGCTGCCTCCGCCAGGGCGTCGATTTCCAGCATCGCGTGATGCGCGTCAAGCCGGGCCTTGCGCCGCTGCCGGCGTCGTTGCGACGGCGCGATAAGACGCATGCTGCCCGCGAAATCACGGCCGTTCGTACCGCCGATCGCCGACACCTCCGGTCGCAGCATCGGGTCGAGCGTCTCGACCGCCGCTTCCAGCTCCTCACGGCGCCAGTCGAACGGGCACTGTATCGGCAAGGGCGCCATGCTGAACCCCGCGAGCCGCATGCCTGCGTTGGCCCGATCGATCGACGCCTCGACCCGTGCCCGGAGCGCCGCGACGCGCTCGGCGAAGCGGTCATGTTGCGCCAGCAACTCGCTGATCCTTGCGCGGATCGCGGCCGCCAGAAACGTCGTCTTGTCATTGCCGGCGGTCACCTCGTCGACCAACAGCACCAGCTCGACGTCAGCCAGGGTCAACACCACCCGGAAGCCATCATAGCCGCTCCGCCGATCGGTCATCGGGTTAATGGTGACGGTGGCTTTGCCACCGATCTCCGCGGCGGCCTTCGTTGCGATCCCGCGCACGCGCCGAGCGATGCGCTTGAGGTGCTTGGCCTGCAGGTCATCGGGGTGGTCGGTCATCTACCTGGTCCTTGTGAATTTCATCCGAACGTCAGCGTTCGACCTCCATCATCCACTCCACTTCTCGTGCTCTTCGCCGATCGGTCACACGGGGCACCAACAGATGTTGTCGCACACCGACAAAGTCTAAGTTGCAATGCCGATGTGTCTGCAGCAGACGGTTATGCCCATCAGCGCATAGAGTGCCGTGTCGGTCTGGGAATGGCCGAGCGGGCGGGATTTATGGCCGCTACTGGGCCGCCTGCTGCCTGGCAGGTTCTGGACCGAGGACCGCGGTGAGCTGCCCTTCGTTCAGGTCGCCGCTGACGTCCCCAGATCTGGCGACTGATCCGGGGGGACCCCAGAGCTCGCGCTCAGCCGCACACCCGATGGGAGTTCGATCCCGATCTGTCCGTTGCTCGGCGCGGCCGACGACGGCGTCGGCAACGTCGCTGTGGGCTCGCTGATCTGGACCTCGGCAAAGCTCGCCACCGCTGGCCTGGTGATGCCGGTCAGAGCACCCGACATCGCCTTTCGGCGCCAGGTATAGATCGCGCCGCTGCCGACCTCATGGCGCTCAATGGCCGAGCGGACTGAGCCCTCAGAGTCGCATTCTCCGACTTGTTGCGTGCAGCATCTTCAAACGCAACCGCCTTTCATACGCCCTAATCCCTGAAGCCGGTTCATGTCCGGCCATCGAAACGCTATCACCGAGCGCATGACTCAAGCCTTCGAACTGGAATGATCTGGGTCGAAATATTGCAACGACAAAGGCGACAGCATACAAGAACAAACCGAGGATGCTTTGCATCGGGAAGAGGGGACCAAGGGATGCGATCGGCCGCAGTATCGGCCAAAGGCGTCGCGCCATTGCTCTTTCGGCATGCCACGCCGCGTATATCCTCGGACGAGTTGCCTGGGCACTATGACACAGCATCCAAGTTGTGGGTGATCCCTACCGACGACGGCTTCGTTCCCCTTGTCGAGGCTGCGGGAACGGCGTCGTTGGAGACATCGACCTCGACGCGGGTGCGCCAGGAAGGTGATGACGACGATGCGACCCGAACCAGCCAACTTTGTGCGACGCTTCTCGACACCAGCACGCTCACCAAGGTTCGGCAGGAGAGCTCAGACGACGATCTGTCCAATGACGGAGCGCTCGGCGGAAGTCAGCGGGTCGCAACCCTCGCCGCGTCTGCTGCGCTCGAACTCGAGACGCGATCGCTCAACAATCAGGAGGGCATCGACAGCGACTGGCCGCGGATGCTGCTCGAGCTTCAGACCAAATCTTTCACGAACGTCGAACAAGACGACGATAGCTCGCTGGCCCATTGAGCGGGTAAGATTGCTTGATCCTGCTGGTTACCAACAAGCGTGATATCACGACAGACTTCGTCGTCCTGGAATTGCGGCGGCGCGGTCTGCCATTCATCGTCTCAACAGCGAAGATGCCCGCCGCGACCCTGCGCTTCAACCCTTGGCCCGGTCAGGGTTGGACGATCGATCTCGGGGACGAAACGCTCCACCTTAGTCATGTCGAGGACGCGTATTCGTTAGGGAGACGTTGGGTTAGAAGGCTGCACTCACGCCGATCGGAACATATCCAGTCCTGCGCTACGCAGGCTTCGTGCCCCTCGTTCCAACGGTCCTGAGCTGTGTGGCGCAAGCAAAGAGGCTTATGCCTGTTCGCCGGCACCGCTGAATTCGCGCGCGAATATGTTGTCGATTAGCCTAAGGTCATCCTCCGCAAGCGGTCCGCGCGCTGCGCTGTTCACGGCATCTTCGACTTGAGCGGGTTCGGAAAAGCCCCCGATCACCGTCGAGACCACCGGATGGCCGAGAATATATCGCATGGCTGCCTCGGATATCCGTTGTTCGGGTGGCCGATCCAGGAAAGCGAAGTGCGCGGCGCGCTCCAGTTCGGCTTCCCACGCCGCCGGGAACTGATCGAAGAAGCCGCGGGAGAGCGCATGACGCTCCTTGGCCCGCCGAATCCCGTTGGCGGTCAGCGCGCCGCCGGCGAGAGGCCGGATGACGGCCACCCCGGCGCCGTGCCGCTCGGCCGACGCGAACAATCCCGAATAGTCTTGCGCCGTCGGTGCGGCGCTGGCCCGCATGGCGGCGGATGGATTGGCGAGATTGAACCAGACGTTGAGGAGTGCGAACCGACCGGTACGCAACAGCGCATCCACCACGGATGTCTCCGACGCCTCGGTCGACAGGCCGAGAAAGCGCGCCTTGCCTTCTCGAACCGCCAACTCCAGCGCCGGCATGACTTCGTTCAGCACATCCTGCTCGGTCAGGGGCGACCACATCCGTTGACTGGTGTCGCGCGCGAGCCGCGTCGGGTTGTGCAGCATCAATACGTCGATATGATCCCGGCCTAGCCGCAACAGACTATCGTCGATGCTTTCCCGAACCTTGTCGGGGATGCGGCCGAACTCCTCCGGCATTATCTCGACCTTGGAGATTATGGTCGCATCGCGGACATTCAGATCGCGAAGCACGCGGCCGAGATTTGCCTCGCCCAGCCCCTTGCCATAGTCGGGGGACGTATCGAAGGTGTTGATCCCTAGATCAAGCGCACGTCGCACCAGTGCGAGTTGCTGATCTGTGGAGGCGTACACAAGGCCACCCGCATTGTCCCCGGTCCCCATGGCGATCTCGGACAGCTCAAGCGGCCATTGCCCAACGTTGCGATGCCTCACGTGCCCTCCAAGACCGTTCGCGCTCAGGCCGCGTTTTGCGAACATGTGCCGCACGACAACCAGCGAACTGCGTCACTGATACCTAGCCCTTTGGAATTAAGTCAACAGGTGAATTAACGATCCGGATAATGGACCAAACTGAGCAAGCGGAGGTTCATTGGATGGATCGACGTTTCGTCTGTTGACTTTGCATTTCGACGTGCGTAACGATGCGATCATAGCCCTTCGCTAGAAGAGGGCGGCATTCTGAAGATAATCATTTGCCGCGCGGAATAAGCTGATGAGTTTCTGTATCCCAGAAAACCACTAACCTAAGATCGTGTGAACAAACGATGACAATTCCTGAGGCTGACTGCGTCAGCATTTAGGCAAAAATACACAATAGATCGGGAGGACGGGGATGCGCAATTTGTCGATGAGAATTTTGTTGTGCGGGTCAATTCTTGCGACCGGCGCAATATCGTCGAACGCATCGGCGCAGACTGCCTCGTCCGCTGTCGGCGAACCCACCACGCCCAGGCAAGCGGTTGAGGAGGCCCCCGCCGGCACGGCGGCGGCGCAGGAAACGCAAACCGGCGATTCCCAGCTCGAGGAAATTGTCGTGACCGCGCAGCGCCGCAACGAGAGCCAGCAGAAGGTGCCGATCTCGATCACTACGGTGACCGCGCTCGCCGCGGAGCGTCTAGGCGTCACGGGAACCGAATCGCTCGGGGTGGCGGTGCCGACCTTGCAGTTCGGTCGCCAGATCGGCAACGGCGCCACTCCCTTCCTGCGCGGCGTCGGCACGTCGCAAGCAACGGCAGGCGTCGAATCCTCGGTCGCGGTCTATCTTGACGACGTATATATCGGCGCTCCATCGGCAGCCGTGCTGCGGTTCAACAGCATCGAAAGTACCGAGGTTCTGAAGGGCCCGCAGGGGACATTGTTCGGCCGCAACGCAACTGGCGGCGTCGTCAATATCCACACTCGCCGACCGTCTCACGAAGCCGCGATCGAAGGCAATGTCGGCGTCGCGAGCTTCGGCACCTATTATGGTGCGCTCTATGCCACCACGGGCGTGAGCGACAATCTGGCGGCCAACATCGCACTGACCGGCTATAATCAGAGCCGCGGCTATGGGCGTAGCGTCGTGACCGGCGACGACATCTACAAGAACTGGAACTATGGCCTTCGCGGGCAAATCCTGTGGGAACCCGGCACCGACACTTCGCTTCTGCTGGCGGCCGATTATTCCCGCTACCGCGGCGACCAAGGCATGAACGCCATCATCGCACCCGGCACCTTCGGTGCCGGCGGCGGCGGGCATGCCGGCAAGTACAGGTCCCTGAACTTCCCGTCGGACTATTCCACCAACCGTACCTTCGGGTTCAGCGGCAAGCTCAACCACGATTTCGGTGGTGTCGCGCTGGTCAGCATCACCGCCTATCGCGATGCGCGGATTCCCTATTATACTACCGATCTCGACGCATCGCTTCCTGGCGCGCCCCAATTCTTCCTCACCGAAGTGACCAACGGCGTGCGGTCTTTCTCGCAGGAACTGCAGCTGGTGTCGCCGAAGGAAAAGCCGCTGCGCTGGATCGCCGGCATATTCTACTACAACGCCTTTTCCTATTATGAGCCGATCCGGTTCACCGGCGTTCCGTTCGCCGCCTATGGCGGATCCCGGGCGCTCTTCGGCGAACAGCGCCTGCGGTCCTATGCGGCGTTCGGAGAAGCGAATTGGGACTTCGCCCCACGGACCACATTGACAGTCGGGTTGCGCTACACGACGGATTTCATCAGCCTGGATGCGCGGCAATTCAATGCCGCCGGCGTGCTGTTGCAGCCCTTCAACGCAAGTTCCGGCGTAAAGGATTTCTCCAAGCTCACCTACCGGGCCATCCTCGACTACAAGCCGACCGACGACATCCTGCTGTACGGTTCGTATAGCCGCGGCTTCAAGAGCGGCGGCTACAATCTGACGGCCCCGATCATCGGGCTGTTCCCGAATGCCTCGCTGAGCCCGATCGTCGAGCCCGAAGTTCTTGACGCGTACGAAATCGGTATCAAGAGCGAGTTGTTCGGGCGGCAGGTGCGCCTGAACGCATCGGCCTTCTACTATGATTATTCCAATCTGCAGGTGACGTCCATCCAGGGGGGCACCTCACTGACGCTCAATGCCGCAGCGTCGCGTATCAAGGGGGTCGATATCGATCTTACCTATGCGCCGTCGCGGCGGTTCAATCTCACCGCTGGCGTCGCGATCCTGGACTCGCGCTTCTCGAGCTTCCCGAACGGCCCCTTCAACGTTGCCAATCCCGCCGTCTGCACGCCCGTGCCACGGACGACCGGACCGCTCACTGCCGGCAACACGACCTGTTTCGTCGACCTGACCGGCAATTACACTCAGCGCGCCCCCAAATTCACCGGCACGATCAGCGCCACGTACACCCAGCCGACGGATATCGGCGATTTCGTCGCCAACGTGTCACTCTATCACAACTCCGGGTATTTCTGGGAAGTGTCGAACCGGTTTCGGCAACCCAAGGTCGATCTGCTCAACGCTACGCTTTCGTGGAGGTCGCCGGACGATCATTACGGGCTGAAGGTCTACGCCCGGAATTTGTTCAACGAATACTATTACAATTATTTCTCGGAATCGAACGCGCGCGATGCCGGCTCGCCCGACATGCCCCGAAATTTCGGTGTCGAGGCAAGCTTTAAGTTCTAGAGTGGCGGAGCTTCATCTCAATGTCCTATGTTTTTGAGCCTGCCATTCGTCCGGCAATTGCCGTTGCCGGGTCCGACGCGATGTTTCCCGTACGGCGAATCTTCTGCGTCGGGCGCAACTATCGCGATCACGTCAGGGAGATGGGAGCGGATGCCGACCGCGATCCGCCGTTCTTCTTCACCAAGCCCGCCGATGCGGTCGTCGCGACCGGCTCGGCGATTCCCTTCCCGTCGCTGACCCAGGACCTTCATCACGAGATCGAACTGGTGGTAGCGATAGGAAAGGCGGGCGCCGCCGTGGCCGTCGACGACGCCGAGGCGCTGATATTCGGCTATGCGACGGGGATTGACCTCACGCGTCGGGACCTTCAGCTGGCCGCCCGCCACGCAGGCCTGCCCTGGGACATGGGCAAGGGGTTCGACCTTTCCGCACCCTGCGCACCGATCCACCGCATCGCCGAGACCGGGCCAATCGATTTCGGCCCGATCTGGCTGAGGGTGGATGAGGAGATGCGCCAGCAAGCCGATATCGCCGACCTGATCTGGCCGGTGCCTGATCTGCTGGCGAGGCTATCGCAGGCGGTCGAACTGCAGCCAGGCGACCTCGTCTACACCGGTACTCCGGCCGGCGTGGGCTCGGTCCGCGCCGGCCAACGGCTCCGCGGAGGCGTGGCCGGCCTGACCGAGATCGACGTCACGATCGCGGCAGACTGACCGCTACAGGTCAAGTACGAGGCGGGCGCCAGCGGCGCGCGAGACGCAGCTCATCATGGATCGGCCGGCGCGGCGCTCGGCGGCCGACAAGATCGCGTCGCGGTGATCGACCTCTCCCTCGATCACCCGCACCTCGCAGGTGCCGCACACGCCCTGCTCACATGAATGCGCGACGGAGACACCGGCGCCCAACAGGGCGCCGAGCAGCGTCTCGTGCGCCTCAACCGTCAAAACCTTACCCGAGCGCGCGCAGATCACGTCGAAACTTCCCGCCGCCTGGGCCTCGGTCTCGCTGGGCGGAGCGAACCATTCGAAGCGAACCGTGTCCTCCGGCCATGCCGATGTCGCAGCCTCCACCGCGCGCATCAGCGACTCGGGGCCGCAGCAATACAGCACCGCGCCCTCCTCCGCCGTTGCGAGCCTGTCCATAACGTCGAGGCGCGTGCCGGCCTCGTCGGCATGAACCATGACGGCCCCGCCAAGCGCCCGCGCCTCCGCAAGGAATGGCGCATCGCCCTCGCGCCGTGTGCAGAACAGCAGCGTCCAGGGCCGCTCCGCCGCGGTTGCGGCACGCATCATCGGCAAAAGCGGCGTTACGCCGATGCCGCCGGCCACGAAGAGATAGCGCTCGGCATCGATCAACGGGAAATTGTTGCGGGGCATCCCCACCTCGATCACGGCACCAGGGCGCAACTCGCGGTGGACCATTCCGCTTGCGCGGCCGAACTCGATCTCGCGCACTGCGATCCGATAGGAATGGCGATCGGCGGGATCGCCCGACAATGAATATTGCCGGACGACGCCTTTCGGCAGATGCACATCGATATGGGCGCCGGGGGCCCATTGCGGTAACGCCGCACCGTCCGGCGCCTCGAGCGTGAGCGCCACCACGCCCGGGACGACCCATGTCATCGTGCGGACCAGCAGGTGGTGGGTCGGCTCGGCCGCCGCGGCCAGCGCCGTGGAAACGGTGGCGGTGATCGTCGTCATATCATCTCGGCCCGCAGAGCCCGGGGCAACCAGTCGAAAAGTTCGTCGACCGTGAAGCGGCGGCGGATGATCTTCTGTTCGTGCGCGTAGCGGATCGCTAGATCGAGCGTGGGGCGCAGCGCGGCGATGCCGAACGGCAGGTCGGCCGGGTCGGCCCCGCTGCCCCGCCAGGCTTGCTTGAACAGGCGATAGAGCTCGGCCACGACGTCCGGCCGCTCCATGGCGACCGTATCGCGGACGACCAGCAGGTGGTTGACGCTCATCGCGCCGGGATGGCGGGCGCGGAACGTCGCACCGGCCGAGGCGTCGGCGATCACCGGGAGCATCGCGGGGTCCTTGAGCAATGCCGGGCTCGGGATCGCGGCGTCGATCGCACCGGTCGTCAGCAGGTCATCGATCGAACGGCCATCGGGGACGCGCTCGACCTGCGCCGGGTCGCGATATTCGGCGAGGTGCGCCTCGTCCGAGCATATCCAAGTGATCCGCGACAGATCGACGCCATAATCGTCCTGCAAATGGCCGCGCACCCACATCCCGGTCGTTTGTGTGTACGATCGGATACCGATGCACGCACCCGCCAGATCCGCCGGTCGAACGCACGCCCGTTGCCGAGTGTCGTACACCAATTGGCCATGCTGGAGCCGGCTGGCGATGCTTGCCGGCAGCAGCAGGAGCGGCTTGCCGTAATCATATGCCTGGAGAAAGGTGCCGATCGCCAGCTCGCCGGCGGCGAAGGCTCCGTCCCGGACCATCGGTTTGAACCCCTGGGTCACCACGCTCGGCCCGATCCTGCGCAAGGTGACCAAAGGCGAGGCGATCCGACCGTCGAGGAGCGGCGCGGCGATCGGCGTGTCGGCCAGGTTGACGTCCAGCGTCAACTGCAGCGCGGCGGGATGAGTCACGCCCCCTCCTGCCGGCCGGTGGCGGCGCGCGCCTCATCGAGAATTGCGAAGCTTCGCGGCGCCGCGCACATGAAGAAGCGAAAGCCCTGTGCCGTCAGGCGGCCAAGGTTTCCTGGTTCCACTTTCGGATGGCCGGCCACGACGCCGGCCTCGCGGCAGATCGCGCCGATCTCGGCAATCACCTCGGTTACCGCCGGATGCTCGCCCTGACGGGGATAGCCGATATCCTGCGCCAGATCGCCTTCGCCGACCAGCACCGCGCCGACTCCGGGAACCTCACGCAATATCTCACGCAGGTTGGCGACCGCGGCAGTGCTTTCGATCTGCAGGATGGCGATCAGCTCCCCATCCGGCGACAGCGGCCACACGTCCGCGCGACGATAATAATCCGCGAGGTCGAGCCCCCAATAGCGGGCGGCTTGGAACGGCCCGTCGCCGCGCACCCCGGCCGGTTCATAGAGAGAGCGATCCCTCGGACGGGCGTAGCGGCATGCTGCGATGGCGGCATAGGCCTGATCGACGGTCGCGATGTGCGGGAAGACCACGCCGTAGGCTCCGGCGTCCAGCGCTTGCTTGACCAGGAACTGGTTTCGCTCGGCGCCGTTGGCGGGGATGCGAGCGAGCGGCGTGACCGCCGGTGCCGGCGATGCGGCCGCCGCGATAAGCCGGGGATCGAGCAGATATTGGAGGCAGTCGCGCAATCCTCTGATATCCCAGCCGACATGCTCGCCCTCGAACACCACCGCATCGTAGCGCGAGGCCGAAAGCTGCACGGCTGAATGGATGTCGCCGACCGGGGAGAAGGTCGCGAACGCGGTGTCGCCACGCGCCAGCGCGCGGACCAAGCCGTTGAGTCGGGGCGCGGCCATGTCAGGCGGCGATCCGGTCGAGGATCGGATTGATCCGGGGGTACACGCGACGTGCGTTGCCCTCGAAGATCTTCAGCCGGTCGCTGTCGTTCAGCGGCAGCTGATCGACGTAGCGCTTGGTGTCATCATAGTTGAAGCCGGTTTCCGGATCGATGCCGCGCACCGCGCCGACCATCTCGGACGCGAACAATATGTTTTCGATCGGAAGAACCTTGGCCAGCAATTCCATACCCGGCAGGTGATAGACGCAGGTATCGAACCAAACATTGCCCATCACATGATCGATCAGGCGCTTCTGCATGTCCTGAGCGAGCCCGCGATAGCGGCCCCAATGATACGGGACCGCCCCACCGCCGTGGGGAATGACGATGCGCAAGGTGGGAAAGTCGCGGAATAGGTCTCCCTGGATGAACTGCATGAAGGCCGTGGTGTCGCCATTGATGTAGTGCGCACCTGTGTGGTGGAAGGCGGGATTGCACGACGACGACACGTGGATCATCGCCGGAACGTCCAACTCCACCAGCTTCTCGTAGAGCGGATACCAATAGCGATCGGTCAGCGGCGGATCGCGCCACCAGCCGCCCGAGGGATCGGGGTTGAGGTTGCATCCGACGAAGCCGAGCTGCGTTACCGCGCGCTCCAGCTCCCCGACGCAGTTGGCGGGCGATACCCCTGGCGCCTGCGGCAGTTGCGCGACGCCTATGAACTTTTCCGGAAACAGCTCGCAGACGCGGTGGATCATGTCGTTGCACAAGCGCGCCCAGGCCTGGCTGGTGGCTTCGGTGCCGACGTGGTGCGCCATGCCCGCCGCCTTGGGTGAGAAGATCGTTACATCCGTGCCGCGGTCTCGCTGCAGCTTCAGCTGCGGTTGAACGCTTTCCCGGATCATGTCGTCGCTGACGCCGATGTCGAGGGACTTGGGCGTGCGCGCAGGGTCGGCAAGCCCGGCAAGCTGGGCCGTGCGGAACAACTCCAATTCCTTCGGCGCGGTCGTATAATGGCCGTGGATATCGACGATCATGACGGAATCTCCGGGATAAAAGGCAGCCTGTCGCAAGCCGGGGTCAGCACCATTCGACGAAGGCCATCGCATTGCCGGTGCCGGCTTCGGAGCGATAGCAGGGCACATAGTCGATCAGCCGCATCGCCAGCCCGGCCTCGCGCATCGCGCCGGCGAGCGCTATCCAGCTTTTCACTTCGGATGTGCCGGCCTGCAGCAGGCTTTCGTCGATGGTCGTCAGCCACGCCGCGTCGCCCCTTTCGAGGGCGTCCAGCAGCTGGTGGTCGAATGCTTCGTCGATCACGAAATGGCTGAGCCCGCCCGACGCGAACAGCGCGAAGTCGCCCGCACTGGCGGGCAGCGCGGCGATCGCGCGCGCGACTGCCCGGCCTAACTCGTAACAGCGGCGGGCGGTGGGCTGATTCGGCGGATAGAAGGTATTGATGATCACCGGCACGGTCGGGACCGGCGCGTCGCCCATCACCTGCCGATAGACGAAGCCATAGGCGTGCGGGGTCTCATCGTGTGGCATCGCGCTGATCGTCGTCATCTCGAAGCCGGACGTGTTGAGGCTCGCAACCAGCGCCTCGGCCACCGCCGGCGAGCCGCGATAGACCGCGCCCTCTGGCGGGATGTGTCCCGAGATTCCCAGCGACACGCCAGGCGCCAGCCCGGCGATCCGCTCCTCGCCATACATCGAATTGACGATCTCGGCGCCGGTGAACACCGCCAGTGCCGGATTGATGCTGTCGCGGAAGATCTCGCGCTGATCGTTACCGAAAATCACGGCCTGAGCAGGCGCTACGGAGTCGAAACGCTCTGCCAGCATCGTCAGCGCCGCTCGACAGCGGCGTTGGCGACGGGTGAGTTCGGCAGGAACGATCTGCGCCGCGAGATCTTCGTTCGCCCGCTCAGTCACGAGCTCGTCGAAATTGTACGTTCGGCCGCGATACCAATGCGAAGCACTGCGATCGAACGGGATTCGAGCGCTCCACTGCTCGGGCGCAATGGTCATCATCGGGCCGTGCGAGGTGCCGATGCCTAGGGTGATAGCCGCCATCAAAGTTCCTTCGTACGCAGCGCAAGCGCTTCCGTTCGCCGGCCTGGGAGGCCGGCGCTTTCCATTGTCCAGGACGGCGAGGCTCGGTCAGGCGCTCGCCAGGCGCGCCGAGATGCTAGACCACCAATCCGCCTTTGCGCGGAGGAAGCGAGTAGGGGCTGATGTCCGGCAATCCCGATCGAACACCCGCTTCGCCCAAATCGTTCTCGATGGCAGTGCCGATTGCCCGCGCCGCCGCGAGCAGCTCCGGCACCAGCGTTCGTTCGGCTTCCTCGAGCGAGACTGCCGTCGCCAGAAAGGTGACGTTGACGCTTGCGGTGACCTTGCCAGAGACGAAGATCGGTGCTCCGAAGGCTTCCACCTGGGTATCGTACAACGTCCGCAGAAACTCCGGCTCAGCCCGCGAATATCCCCGCGCCATAGTCGCCGCCAACTCACGCTCGAGATCCGAGGAGACGAGCTCAGCCCCGGGCTGAGCGGCGTTCAGTGCGGACATGCGCTGGAGGATCTGTGCCCGTTCCTCCGGCGGACAGAATGCCAGATATGCGCGGCCGAGCGAACTGGCCTGCATCGGAATGCGCCGCCCGGCGAGACGGTCGGCCGCGCTGGTTCCCCCGATCTCGCGGCTGCTGGCCACTTCGACCATGGCAGTCGCGTCGAAGAATGCGAGAGAATAAGGCCAGCCGACCTTGCGGCGGAATTCGGCAAGGATCGGTGCGCTGACCTGCTTGAGGCGCGATTCGCGGTCGAAACCATTGCTGAGCAGAAGGCATTTGCCGGTCGGGCTGTAGACCGGCTTGTCGGCATCCCGCACGACATAGCCTTCGTGGATCAGCGTCTCAACCATGCGAACGACCGTAGGCTTCGGCATGTCTATCTCGCGCCTGATCTCGACGACGGTGGCGCGTCCGCGCTGGTTGATGATGCGCAGAACCTCCAATGCTCTGGCGACGGCTGTGACGGGGTCGAACGACGGCATGAACCATGTCCCGTGATTGAGATGATAGCCGCACTATAATCCTAGCCACGGAGCTCGCGCCAATCATTCGCATCCTCAGGAAGAATCCCGCCCGACGCCCGGTATGAGCCGTAGGGAATGCTCGTCGCGACCGCCTCGCCGTCGAGGATGCCGCGGGCTGCCGCTAGCATCAGACGCCGCATCCGCACCACCGCGAGGTCGCCCGAGTTGAGAAACTCCTCGCTGCGATCGACAATCGTGCCCTGGCTGACTGCCACTGCGAAATCCTCGGTATTGATGTGCGAGAACCCGGTGAAGCTGTTGTTCGCCATCGCGACGCGATCCTGGCCCCAAGCGACCTCCGGGCCGCCGACCGGCGCCGGTGGCCAGTTGTCGACCTCCTTCGCCGGATTGGCGTAGGACGGACTTAGCTTCCGGTCTGGATTGTAGCGGATCATCCAGTGGATGACGTTATAGTCGTCGACGGGAGTGGACATGATCACCAGCCTGTCGCCGACGTCGAGCGCCTCGGGACAGATCAAGCAATACCACGGCATGACGAAGAGGTTTACCCGAGCATATTGGCGCTGTCCGTCCAGCTTCCGCAAGGCAACGTACCGATAGCCGGCCTCGTGCTCCTCGAATTCATAGGTCGGCGCCAAGTCGGTGGCGAGGTTCTGGGGCAGGTTAAGCGCCCCCATCTGCGACTTGTGGAGGACCGCCACGTGAGCGCTGTCGGTTCCACCTTCGACATCCTGAGCCCAGTTGCACGGCAGCGTCTGGCTGACGACATAGGTTTGGTCGGCGGGCAGGCTCATGAACTCGAAATCGGGGAACGCTCCTGGCTCGCCCTCGCCGAGCCACACCCAAAGAATGCCGCACGCCTCACGGAGCGGGAAGCGCCGGAGCGGAACCCGCTTGCAGAACTCGGCCTGATTGCGCGGTTCGGTCGGTACCTCCAGTACCGTCCCGTCGACCCCGTACTTCCAGCCGTGGAAGATGCAGCGCAGCGCGTTGTCCTCGTTGCGAGCGAGCAGCAACGAAGCGCGCCGATGGGGGCAGGCTTCTCGGAAGAAACCGGGCCGGCCGTCGTCGGCACGCCATGCAGCGAAATTCTCGCCCAGCAAGCGAACGCGAACAGGGGCGCCCCCGGCGACGAGTTTTGACGAATGGACGGCGGGAAACCAGTGATGCTCTTTGAGATACCGTCCCATCGGGGCAGCGCCCTCGACCCTCGTGATCAGCTCGTTCTCTTCAGGGCTCATTGATACCTCACATGCCTCTTCCCGGCTTCTACAATACCATAGACCTAAGTCAATAGATGAATTATTGGTTCACTGCTCGGACCAGTCCGGTAGCGGACCTCTCAGGCGCGAGCGCCAGATAATGCGCAACATCTGGCCCTAAGGTCCATCACGTGGATCAGAGGTTCATTGACACGAATCGGTGCCTCTCCTATCGCTATCCGGGTTAGGCGATCGGACAAGCGCTGCTCCGCCTGTCACCACATGAGGGGCCTCACGGCAGATTGCGCAACTGCAATAGAAACATAGCCAAGAACCCAGATTAGCACTGCCACCGGGAGACAAGTGTGTCCAAGAACATCAGTTGGAGGAGAAGCGGCTGGGCGGCGGTTCTGGGCGGAGCAATTGGGAGCGCGACAGGCTCGAACGCCATGTCGGCCTATGTTTTCGGCATATTCATCAAAGCGATTGCTTCCGAATTCCAGTGGGGCCGTACCTATACCACCGCGGGTCTGTTGGCCTACTATCTGATGCTGGGCCTGGGCTCGCTGTCGATGGGCACGTTCATGGCCCGGATCGGGGTCCGGCGCACGTCGATCCTTTTCTCCGCGGGCTTCGCGATCGCTGTCGTGCTGGTCGGTTTTCTGCCTAAATCGGTGTTGCTGTTCTGTGTGCTGTTCGGCCTCATGGGGTTTCTGGGTGGCGGAAACACTGGCGTGACATATGCCACGGCAATCAGTGCCTGGTTCGATCGGCGGCGAGGGCTGGCGCTTGCATTGTGCGTCAGCGGTACCGGTGTCGGCGCGGTCGTCCTGCCGCCTTACGCAAGCTGGCTACTGGAAACCTACGGGTGGCGCGCCGGCTATATCGGCGTTGGCGCGACGTGCTGCATCGTCGCCGTGGCGGGTCTGTCGCTGCTATTTTACATGCCCGAACCCCGGTCGCGGCCGTCTGCGGGGCTCGGAAACTGGCGCGCCATTATCGCCGACCGCAATTTCCTGAAGATCGCTATCGCGATCGTTCTGATCTCGCTGTCGCTTCTGGGCTGCATCGTCAATCTGGTACCGATGCTGACTGATCGCGGAATGACGCTGCGAGAGGCGGCCGGCCTGTTGGGGGTCCTCGGCGCGGCTTCGATGGTCAGCAGGCTCGCGGCTGGAACATTGCTCGACTATTGGCACGTGCGCTATGTTGGCGCGGCGATTTTCTTCGCCGTCTGCGCAGGCATGATCCTCCTTCTGCTCGGCGGCTCATCCTACCTTTCACTACTGGCGGTAATTGCGATCGGTCTTGGTATCGGCGCCGAAGCAGACATCGTCAGCTTCGCGGCAAGTCGCTATTTCAAGGCCGTCGACCTCGGCGGCTCGCTCTCGATGATATGGCTGCTGTGGGCGTGGAGTGCTGGACTGGGAGTTCTCATCGGCAGCGTCTCATTCGATTTGTTCGGATCGTATCAGGCGGCACTATTGGTATATGGCTTGCTGGCCTTCATCAGTGGCGCTGTGCTCGTCACGCTCGGGCCCTATCTTCGCTCGCCAGAGTAGAGGCGTGCCTCGCTCCTCGATTTTATGCGGCCGAAAACTGGCTTTCGGGTCTGCATGCAATCCGCGGGGGCGGTTACCGGCCACCGCTCCCCCGTGCGGCCCGCCCATACCGGGCCGTTTACACGGATGGCTGCTCGAGAGCGGACAGACCGCTACCACCGAATCGTTTTGGCCGGCTTGTCCTGAACGAACGTCCAGTTCACGATCGAGCCAACGGCGAGCTACGACCGACATTAGGGCGCATTACGGGCTGGCTGGCATAGCGGCCCATCGACCTGGCTGATGGGCTGCCGGGATTAAATTTCCGTCCTTTCCGCGAGTATGAGCGCGGCCTCGATGTCCAGGCCGAGGTACCTGAGGTGTTTTCAATCTTGGTGTGTCCGAGCAAGGGTTTGAATGGCCCTGATGTTGCCGGTTGCCCTCTAGATCGTTGCCGCCTTTGTGCGCCGAAGTGAGTGCGTTCCATATTCGGCGCGTCGCAGACGATCGCGGTGACCCACTCCTCCACGAGGCGCGCATATTGCGGGGTGCTTGAATGGCCTGTGCGGTCGACGCGACTTGCTGTCGAGCGCGAGGTCGAAAAGCGCCCGATCGCGAAGTCGTGATTCGCGATCGAGGAAAAACCGCACTGCCTATATCTGCTTCTGAGCGAAGGGCCGTTTGGTGCCGACCATCTTCCTGCGTTCCGTCAAAGCCGGCTTCAAAAATGCGTTTCTGGACAAATCGGAAGTGCGAAAGCTGATCGGCGCCGCCGAGGAGGCAATCTACCGCATTATCGCGGGGGATAGCGCTTAGATCTCTCTGTTTTACCCAACTCGTCGGGTCGTATTGTCACACGAACGCCAAATCTCGGCAGCTAGCGCATTTGGCGGTTCGCATTGCAGCTTGAGTGGCTATTGCCCACTGACTACGCGCGGATCTGCGAGAGTCGCTCTTCAGTTACTGGCGCTAGGAGCGGCTGGCAGGTACGTCCCTAGGTGCGTACCTTTACCGGTGCGTGGTGACAATCTTGAACGAACGGCAGGTTTTAGGGAAGCCTACCGGCGGATTGAACGACAACAATTGGGCGCCTAGCTGCCGCAGCAAAGCTGGGACTGGTTGTCCATTCAAAGATCGATCAGCCCGGCCGCACATGGATCGAACGCGGAACCGCCGCCGGGCACGGTGGGCGCCGGGACATAGGGCAGCAGATGAGCCAATCGCGGCTGGTTGCTGAATATCCATCCGGCCAGTTCGCGCCAGTGCTCGATGCCCAACCCCGGTGCCTGTGCCGACCGCCACATCTGGGCGGCGAGCCATGTCGATACGACGTCGGATTCGCAGTAGCGCTCGATGCGCCCGTAATCGCCCTGCGCCGCGAGCGCGGCGACACTGCTGCCAGCGATGTCGAGTTTCGCCGGGATACCAAAGCCTGCGCATACATCGACCAGCCGCGGTCTGACCGCAGCGCCGTAGCTGGTGATCTCATCCATGAGATCCGTATGGAACCCAGCGTTCGCCCGATTACCGGCGCGCAATAGGCTCGGCACATACTCGCCGGTCAAGGCGGCCCGGGCGAGTAGTACCGGGATATCGAACCCGCGTCCGTTGTACGTGATCACGCCACGACATTTCTCAAGCCGCCGCTCGACCTCGGCGACGATGGCGCGCTCCGACATCGCCGAGCGTGAGAAGGTCTCGACTTCGAGACGGTGCCGCTGGTCGCGGTCGCGATCAACCGTCAGCAGCGATACACACAGCAATTGGTGCAGCGGCCATGCCGGGAACCCGTCCGCCGGATCAACGGCGGCGCGTTCGCAGGCGGCGGGATCGGCGATCGTTTCGATATCGAGTACGATAATAGTCATTTTTCATCTCCTGTGTTGAGGCACAGGAACCTTCCCCTTTGCACGTCACCTTCACTAAGCAGCACGCGCGACGACAATAGCGCTCAATCCGCGCTTTTCGCGGCCTGTCTCTCATGCTATCTTTCGCTGGTCGGATGCTTTGACGACGCGTGCATTCGATCGGGTAGTGTTGGCGCAGGTCTGGGCGCCAAAGGAGAAGCAGCGGGGCGCAGTCAACCCCCAGTCGGTCGCGGGCCATCCCTGAGTGTGGCTCAGCCCCTAGAAAGGGCTAACCTCACGAGATCGCTCCCGGACCGCGATCCATAGCCAGGGCTATGGTCGCATGCCGCGTAAAGTTCGCAAGCCCCCGAAGGCGCCCCAGATCCGCCGCGTCCTGACACGCGCCGAGCGCGCCACCGCTGCCGCCCGTAACGTTGCATTGTTCGACCGGCATGAGCTGGCCCAGCTCGTGGCCGCCTTCATTCTCGATACGGGCCAGGGTTCCAAATCGTTGCCAGCCCCGATCCGCGCCGCTGTCGAACTCAGGAACGCAGCAGTGCGCCACCCCTTGTCCAGCCTGCACTTCGGGACGCTGCCTGGCGATTACAAGGCGATCCGCGAGCAGTTGCTCGCGATCATTTCAACTGAGGCAAGTTCGGTCTTCGCCAAGGATGATGCACTCTTCTGGATCACCAGCGACTGGCTGGGCGATCGTCTCGACGCCCATGCCGAGGCGCTGGACGAACTGCGCGAGACGCATCCCCGCATCTTCCGGGCGTTGTTCGAACGTCAGTTGCGCTTGGCAGCGCGGCTAGGCACGCAAGCCGGGATCGACCGGTCCAGGCTGAAGCACCTGCTATGCGATCATGCGCGTATCCTGCTGATCGGCATGGCGCACGATAATATCGCGCACATCCGTCGCCTCGCCATCAGCCCGCACGGACGGCATTTCGCGGGCTACACCGTCTGGAAGTCCGCCGGCCACGTCCTGCTGACATCGGTTGCCGAACCGGCGATCGCGGTCAGCGAGCTGATCGCGCGGGCACCGACGATGAGCGGTGATGATGATGCAGTCCGCAAGAAGCTGCTTGGCGACAAATTGCTTGCCAGCGGCGCAGCCGGTGACTTCGTGTGGGCGGTCGCGATCGAGGTCCGCGCGATGCTGCGCCGGGCGGCTTGTGCCGATGCGCGCGTGACCACCAAGCTTGGCGCGATCGCCAACGCGGTCGCCGCTGTCGCCGGGATTACCAACCGCGATATCTTCGAGCAGAACCTGACCCAGACCAGCATGAGCGGCTTCTGGTTCGGGCTCGAGTCCAGCGAGGCCGCCACGTTCGTGGCGATCGATCTGATCAAGGCGCTGAATGCGGTCGAGGCGCTGGTCGAGGCGGTGCTGGACCAGCGCGCGCTCGAGGCACACGCGACCAAACCCTCCAGGACCAAAACCATCTTCGTCGCGACCGTACTCAGGGCGGCGGGGCAGCCGGATCGCGAGGCGGCACAGCTGGGCACCGCGCGTGGCGGCGATGGTGGGCTCGATCCGGCCAACAAGGGTTCACGCGGACCGCTTGCGTCGCTCCAGGTCAAGCTGCGCGATCCCGTGATCGCCGAGCGCGCGTCGCGGACGTTCGGCATCGATCCCGTCGCGCTGTTCCGCCGGTGATCGTCATGCGGTTCGGGTTACCCCTGCGACGTTCACGAATCGGGCGATGCTCCATGCGTGAGCAACCTCGATCCCTTGCCTTTCGTCGACGACCGGCTGCCGGACGCGTTCGCGCTCGACCGCTCGGAATCGGAGTGGCTCCTCACCCTGCTGAGCGCGGACGAGCTTCGCTACATCTTCGAAGGACCGGACGAGGGAGAACCCGTCGTTGGCGTGCAGCCGTCACCCGCCCCGGCCAGTCCCGCTGTCGCCGCGACCGCCCAAGTCTGACCAAGTGAAGGAGTAATCATGCATATCATGTGCGACGAGATGTGGAACAGCGTCGAAATCTACGGCCCGCAAAGCGAGATCGATCGCTTCAAGCGGCGCTTCATCTTCCCCGCGCCGGCCAACAACTGGGCAGGCAGCACCCACGCGATCGAGCTTTGCCGGATCGGCGGTGACGACACCTGGAACTTCCGTGAAACTTTTCCGGCCGAGCCCGGCTATTATTCGTTCGCGTTCGATACGCTCGCGATCTTCCCGACAGACACGTTCGAGGATCTGGCCAAGCTGTTCCCGACGCTGGCCTTCGACTGCGAGTGCATCGCGGACGACGATCGCTCGATGGGCTATGGCTGGTTCAACACGCCGCCTGGCGGCGAGGATTTTCGCGACGATTACGACGTGCCTGCGGACTATTGGACCGTCAGGGGCTACAAGCGCTCGCCAGCCGGACAGCGGCGCCACGAGATGGTCGTCGCGGCGTTGCGGCAGAGGCTGCGCGAGACGGACAGCATCAATGGACCGCAATCGAACGCGTGATCCCCGTTCGCAAACTGACGTGTCGGACGCTGGGTTGCTACCGTTCCCGTGCACAAACCGGCTCCGCTATAATGTTGAAAGGTCTCGCCGATGCCGACACCGAAGATCGAACGCGCGCTCGGCTATGTCCGGGTATCGACCCAGCGCCAGGCCGAGGGCGGGATCAGCCTCGATAACCAGCAGGAGCGGCTGACCACGCATTATGCGCAGCGCGGCGTCGAATTGATCGATATCTACCGCGACGCCGGCCTCAGCGGCACCACCGACAGCCGACCCGGCCTCCAGGCGTTGTTCGAACATGCGTTGCGGCAAGGGAGCGGCGTCACCGAGATCGGTGTGTACAGTTTCTCCCGGCTGTTCCGCGATCATTATCTGCTCGAGCATTACCGCCGGAGACTGAAGCGCGCCGGGGTGCGCATCGTCGCCATCACCCAGGATGTCGGGCAGGATGCCGAAGGCGATCTCGTCCGCTCGGTCCTCTCCAACTTCGACGAATATCAGTCGCGCCAGACCGCCAAGTTCACCCGCGACACCATGCGGCGCAACGCGGCCGACGGCTATTGGAACGGCGCGATCCCGCCGTTCGGCTACACGACCGAGATCGCCGAGATGCGCGGACACAAGGCCAGGAAGCGGCTGGCGATCGAACCCTCCGAGGCGCTGATGGTCCAGCAGATCTTCCGCATGAAGCGGCTGGGCATCGGGCGCGGCCCAATGGGATACAAGAAAATCGTCTGCCATCTGAACGCGACCGGCGCGACCCTGCGGGGGCGCAAGTGGCATGTCTCCAACGTCCGCGACATCCTCACCCGCTCGACTTATCGCGGCAAGCATCTGTACGGCGTCCACGACACGCGCAACGGCGTCAGGCGGCCCGAGGAGGAATGGCAGGAGATCGCGGCGCCGGTCATCATCCCCGAGGCCGAATGGCTCGAGGTCCAGGCCGGCATCGTCCGCAATGCCCGCCACATCACCGCGCCGACGTTCGTGTCGGGACCGACCATGCTCGCCGGTATCGCCAAGTGCGGTCACTCCGAATGTGGCAACGCCCTGACCATCGCGACCGGCAAGGGCGGTCGCTACCGCTATTATCGCTGTTCGCGCAACCTGCGGCGCGGCGAGACCGCCTGTGAAGGCACAAGCATCCGCGACCAGAAGCTCGAGACGATCGTGATCGACGCAATGGCCGAGCGGCTGCTCCGTCCTGAGCGGCTGCAGCAGCTTCTTGCAAATCTGCTCGACGACAGCTCCGCCGCCGTGCGCGAGCGGCAGGCGCATCTCAAGGCATTGCGCACCGAGCGAACGCGGGTCGACGGCGCGATCCAGAACATGTTCGACTTTATCGAGCAGGGCGTTGTCTCTGCCCGCGACATGGACTTTGCGGCGCGGCTCGCCGCCCAGCGCACCCGCCGCGCCGATCTCGAACAGGAAATCCTTCTGGTCGAACGCCAGCTCTCCGCCGCCGACCGGCGGGTAACACCAGAAGCCATCGATCGGCTCGGCGAGGTCATCCTGGCCAAGCTACGCTCCGATGACCCGACCCTGCGCCAGGGCTATGCGCGCCGGTTTATCGCCAAGGTTGTGGTCGCGCCGCAGCTGATCACCATCACCGGGCCGATCAAGTCGCTCGAAATCGCCGCCAACGGCGGTCCCGATCATCAAGCACCTATGGTGCCCTCGCTTGATCGGGAATGGTGCCGCTTACAGGACTCGAACCTGTGACCCCCGCATTACGAATGCGATGCTCTACCAACTGAGCTAAAGCGGCGCGCGTGCCGCCCAGGAGACGGTTGCGAGGGCGGGCGCTTATCAGACGGCTGGCGGGCTGACAAGCGGTCCGCGTGACGCGCGGGCGCACACCTTTACGCATCGTTTACCACGCGGAGTGCAAGAAGCGTCGGTAACAGGGCGCCACGGGCCAGCAGAGGCAAACCGACTCATGGATAATGTTCGCGGCTTCGACGACGAGAACGGACTCGAAACCGGCTATCACGACGACGCCGCAGACAGCGTCGATCAGCCGCAGCTCGAGATCGGCAGCGATGAGCGCCGCATGCATGTCCGCGCCTATAATTACTGGGTCTCGCTGCTGCGCGGCCGCGCCTATCCGCTGATCGAGGATCTCGATCCCGACAACATCGCCGATTTCGGGCCGCACAGCGTGCTGCTCGATTTCTCGCAGGGCATCGAGAACCCGGCCATCGCCTTTCTCGGCCGTGCGCTGCGCGAGGAATGCGGGCTCGATACCGACGTCACCCACATCTCCCAGGTCCCGGCGCGCTCGCTGCTGTCGCGGCTGACCGATCATTATCTGCAGATCATCGCCAACCGCGCACCGATCGGCTTCGAGGCCGAGTTCGTCGGCACGCGCGGGCACAACACCATGTACCGCGGCATCCTGATGCCGTTCTCGTCGGACGATGATTCGATCGATTTCATCTACGGCGTGATCAACTGGAAGGAACTGGTCGACGCCGAGACCCAGGCCAAGCTCGATGCCGAGCTCGACGCCGCCGTCCGCGCCGCGCCGAAGCACGCCACGACCGTGGCGACCGCACCGGTCTGGGCCGACGGCCCGAGCGCCGATCTCGACCAGGCGGCCGACGACGGCGCCAACGATGCCGCAGACGAGTCCGCCGCGACCTATGCCCCCGGCGTGTCGAGCCTCGGCGACCGGCTGATGCTGGCGCAGCAGACCGCCGCTGCGGCGCGCGCTGCCGACACTCGCACCCGCGCCACACTTTACCGCGCGCTCGACCGCGCCTTCGACTTCGCCGCCGCTGCCGACAGCGACCCCTCCGCCTATGAGGCGCTGCTCGATCAGGCCGGCATTGCCGTCCAGTTGCGCGCGCCGATGACCCCGGTGGTCAAGCTGATCTTCGGCCCCGATTACGACAAGACGCGCCTTACCGAATATGCCGCCGTGTTGTCCTTCGCCCGCCGCACCGGCGTGCAGGCCGGCGGTCTCGCCGATTTCCTCGATCAGGCCGAGGGCGGGATCAAGGGCGTGGTCAAGGCCGAGCGCGCTGCGCGTGCGCCGGCCGCCGCCGCCTCGCCCCCGGCCGATCCGCGCACGCTGTTCGACGGCCGCCCGGCCCTTGCCAGCGTTGCGCTCGACACGCAGGCTGCCCCGGGAAGCTTCGTCGTGCTGGTTGCGCGCGTCGCCGATGGCGGCATGCTCGACGTGGTCGGCGCGCTCGACGGTCATGACGCGCTGGTCGACAAGGTGATTCGCCAGGCCGCGAAATAATATTGCTGCCGTTTCCACTTCGCTGAATCGCTAGTCTTTGCATCGCGGAAACGCTGCGGCGCAGCATTATTTCGCACCTGCCACAGGCCTTGAGCCGGGCGATTACCCGGCGCATAGATCGCGCCATGGCCAAAACCACCATCGCTTCGCTGTCGGATGCGCTTGCCGCCCGGCTGACCAAAGGTGCGCTTCCGGGCGAGTTGCAGGGGTTCGGCAAGGCCGAGCGGGCAGAGGCCGCGCGCTTCATGGCCGCCACCGCCGAACGCCGCGTCGCCGGCACCATCGCCCAGGCGCTCGAGCCGATGACCGGCAGCGATCCGCGCCGCCGCATGCGCCTCGCCATCGTCAATGACGACATGCCCTTCCTGGTCGATTCGATCGCCGGCACGATCGGCGCGCATGGCATCGGCATCGACCGCATCATCCACCCGGTACTCGATGTCACCCGCGACGCCGACGGCGCGCTGACCCGGGTCGGCGCGGGCGGTGCGGCCGAATCGATGATCTATATCGAGATGGACCGCGCCGACGCCCGCGAGCGGCGCGAGCTGGTCGCCGCGCTCGAGGCCAACCTTGCCGACGTCCGCGCCGCGGTGGCCGACTGGCCGGCGTTGCAGAAGGTGCTCGCCGACGACATCGCGACGCTGGGGCAAGGCGAGGGGGCCGCGCTGCTGCAATGGTTCCTCGACGGCAACATGACTCTGCTCGGCCACGAGTGCTGGCAGGGCGACAAATGCGCCGACAAGCTCGGCATCGCGCGCCACCGCCATGACGTGCCGATCCTCGCCGAGGCCTCGCGCAAGCTGGCGATGGAATGGTTCGCCAAGGGCGGCGAGGCGCCGCTGCTGCTCAAGTCGAACCTCATCGCCACCGTCCACCGCCACGTGCCCCTTGATCTCGTGCTGGTGCCGGTCATGCAGGGCAAGAAGGTCGTCGGCCTGTCGATCCATGCCGGGCTGTGGACCAGTGCCGCGCTCACCACCGCGCCGCAGGACGTGCCAGTGCTGCGTACGCGGCTCGCCGCGCTGGAGGCCAAGTTCGGCTTCAATCCCAAGGGCCATACCGGCAAGGCGCTGACCCATGCGCTGGCCGCGCTGCCGCATGACCTCGTCACCGCCTTCGACCCCGCCGCGCTGGAAGAGGTCGCGCTGACCGCCATGTCGCTCGCCGACCGGCCGCGGCCCAAGCTCGTGCTGGTGCGCTCGATCCTCGGCCGGCATCTGTTCGCGTTCGTGTGGCTGCCGCGCGACGACCTGTCCACCGCGCGACGCATCGCGATCGGCGAGATGCTTGCCGAGGCCGCCAAGGGCTCGGTGCTTAACTGGTCGATCGCGCTGGAGGACGGCGTGGTGGCGATGATCCGCTACACGATCGACGTGCGCGGCGCCGGCGTGCTGCCTGACACCGCCCCGCTCGACGCGCGCATCGAGCGCATGGTGCGTGGCTGGTTGCCGGCGGTCGAGGCGGCACTCGGCGAACTGGGCGATCCGGCCCGCGCCACCCGCCTCGCGCTGCGGCACGCCGCCTGCTTCCCGTCGACCTATCGCGCGGCCAATTCGGCCGAAGAGGCGGCGCGTGACATCCTGTGCCTCGCGCGGCTGGAAAACCCCGGTAGCCGCACGGTGCGGCTGTACCGCGACGCGAAAGGTTCGGCGCGGCTCAAGATCTACCGTTTCGGCGGTGCGCTGGCGCTGTCCGACGCGGTTCCGGTGCTGGAGAATTTCGGTTTCCGCGTGATCGAGGAAGTGCCGACCGCGCTGGCCGACGAGGCGCAGGGCTTCGTCCACGAGTTCCTGATCGAGGCGACCGGCGGTGTCGCCAACATCTTCGACGGCGACACGCATGTGCTCGAAGGCGCGATCGCCGCGGTGCTCGAAGGCTCGGCCGAGAACGACGCGTTCAACCGCCTGATCCTCGACGTCAACATGGCGCCCGCCTCGGTGGTGCTGTTCCGCGCCTGGTTCCGTTACCTGCGCCAGGCCGGCATGACCTATGGCCTGGGCACCGTGGTCGATGCGCTGCGCCGCGCGCCCAAGGTCGCCGCCGCGCTGATCGCCCGCTTCGGCGCGGCGCACGATCCGGCGAAGAAGGGCAAGGCCGTGGCGGGCATCACCGCCGCCGACGCCGCAATCGATGCCGGGCTCGAGGACGTCTCGGCGATCGACGATGACCGCATCCTGCGCGCGATCCGCAGCGTCATCGCCGCGACCCTGCGCACCAACGCCTTCGTCCCCACCGGCCAGACCGCGCTGGCCTTCAAGCTCGATTCGCACCTCATTCCCGGCCTGCCGGCGCCGGTGCCGTGGCGCGAGATCTGGGTCTATTCGCCGCGCCTCGAGGGCATCCACCTGCGCGCCGGCCCGGTCGCGCGCGGCGGCTTGCGCTGGTCCGACCGGCGCGACGACTTCCGCACCGAGATCCTCGGCCTGATGAAGGCGCAGCGCGTCAAGAACGCGGTGATCGTGCCGACCGGCGCCAAAGGCGGCTTCTATCCCAAGCAGCTGCCGCCGGCCTCGAACCGCGATGCGTGGCTGGCGGAAGGTACCGAGAGCTACCGCGTGTTCATCCGCACGCTGCTGTCGATCACCGACAACATCGTCGGCGGCAAGGTCGTCCACCCTGCCGGCGTCGTCGTGCATGACGGCGAGGACCCGTACTTCGTCGTGGCCGCCGACAAGGGCACCGCAACCTTCTCCGATGTCGCCAATGCGATTGCGCTCGAGAACGACTTCTGGCTCGGCGACGCCTTCGCCAGCGGCGGCTCGGTCGGCTACGACCACAAGGCGATGGGCATCACCGCCAGGGGCGCGTGGCTCAGCGTGCAGCGCCACTTCGCTGAGCGCGGCGTCGATGTGCAGAGCGAGACGATTCGCGTGGTCGGCTGCGGCGATATGTCGGGCGACGTGTTCGGTAACGGCATGCTGCTGTCGAAGACGCTGAAGGTCGTCGCGGCATTCGACCACCGCCACATCTTCCTCGACCCCGATCCCGATCCGGCGGCGAGCTGGGAGGAGCGCGCGCGCATGTTCGCGCTGCCGCGCTCGTCCTGGGCGGATTACAATCCTGCGCTGATCTCCAGGGGTGGCGGGGTGTTCCCGCGCACCGACAAGGTCATCAAGCTGACCAGACAGGTGCGCGACGCGCTCGGCCTCGATGTGGCGGAGATCGACCCGATCAGCCTGATCTCGGCGATCCTCAAGAGCCCGGTCGACCTGATCTGGTTCGGCGGCATCGGCACCTATGTGAAGGCGCGCGCCGAGAACAACATCGCTGTGGGCGATCCGGCCAATGACCGCTTGCGCGTCGATGCCGAGGATATCCGCGCGATCGCGATCGGCGAGGGCGCCAATCTCGGCGTCACCCAGGCCGGCCGTATCGCCTTCGCCAGCCATGGCGGGCGCATCAACACCGACTTCATCGACAATTCGGCCGGCGTCGATTGCTCGGACAACGAGGTCAACATAAAGATCGCGCTCAACCGCGAGATGATGGAAGGGCGCCTCGCCTACGACAAGCGCAACAAGCTGCTGGTCGAGATGACCGACGATGTCGCGCACCTCGTGCTGGAAGACAACCGCCTGCAGACGCTGGCGCTGTCGACGATGGAGAAGGACGGCGCCCGCGCCGTACCGAGCTATGTCCGCGCGATCGAGATTTTCGAGGCCGGCGGCCGGCTCGACCGCGCGGTCGAGGGACTGGCGGGTAACGACGACCTGCTGCGCCGCTCGCAGGAAGGTCGCGGGCTGACCCGGCCGGAGCTGGCCGTGCTGCTGGCCACCGCCAAGCTCGCGCTGCAGGATGCGATCGAGCAGAGCGATCTCGGCGTCGACCCCGATCTCAAGCCCGACCTCCACGCCGCCTTTCCCAAGGCGATGCGCCGGAAGTTCGCGCAGGCGATCGATGAGCACCGGCTGCGCGGCCAGATCGTCGCGACCAAGCTCGCCAACCGCGTGATCAACCGCCTGGGCGTGCTGCACCCGTTCGAGCTCGCCGAGGAGGAAGGCGCGGCGATGAGCGACATCGCGGCGATGTTCGTGGTGGTCGAGCGACTGTTCGACCTGCCCGCTTTGTGGGCCGAGATCGAGACCGCGGTCATGCCGGAGGAGGCGCGGCTCGCGCTGTTCGACGAGGTGGCGGCGGCGACGCGCTCGCAGATCGCCGACCTGCTGCGCGTGACGCGCGCCGGGACGAGCCCAGGCGCGACCTATGCGCGCCTCGCCAAGGGCGTCGCCCAGCTCGACCGCCAGACCAAGGCCCTGCTGCTCGAGGAGGCCAGCTCGCATTCGGCGCGCATCGCGGCGACGCTCGAGGCGGCTGGCGCGCCGCGCAAGCTGGTGCAACGCGTCGTGCGGCTGTTCGAGCTCGACGGCGCGGTCGGCCTTGCCGATCTCGGTGCACGGCGCGGGCTGGACGAGATCGTGCTGACCAGGGCCTTCACCCGGCTCGGCCAGGCGCTCGGCCTCGACTGGGCGCAGGCCAATGCGGCGCGGATCGACTCGAGCGATCCGTGGGAGCGGCTGCTGATCGCAGGGCTGGCGCGCGACTTCCAGCAGCTGCGGCTCGAATTCCTCGGCCGCGGCGAGGGCGATCCACAGGCGCAGGTCGATGCCTGGCTGGCCGAGAATGCCGGCCGCGTCGCGCAGTTCAAGTCGGTGGTCGACCGCGCCCGCAACGCACCGGCGCCCAACGCGGCGATGCTGGCGCAGATCGCCGGGCAAGCGCGGGTGCTGCTGGGGCGGTAGGCACGCGATTTCTGTCGACGCCCGAAATTCCCTGCCAATGGCGCATTGGCAGGGAATTTTTTCGATTTTCGTTCGGCGCGGCAGGGAATTCCCATCACGCCGCGCAACGGTGCGCGGCGGTGATTCTACCGCGCCGGAGGTGTCAGGACTGTGCGAACGCATGAGGCAAGCCATGCCTTATCGTTGCGATTTTTGAATCGGCTTCTGCGTGCCGCTTGCCGTCGTCCTTCGTCAAAAGGCACCCAGGCCTTTCAAGCTGCCCGATGAACCCGATGTCATGTCCCCGTCGTTCAGCCGCTATGTCGCGGCGCGCATCGTGGGCCGCTTCGCATCGAGGAGAGAATTATGCGTAAGGCAATCATGACGGCAGCACTTGCGGGAACGATGGCGTTCAGCGCGACGGCTGCCGACGCCAAGGGGTGCATCAAGGGCGCGATCGTCGGCGGGATCGCTGGCCATTATGCGCATCATCACGCCATAGCCGGTGCGGCGGCGGGCTGCGTCGCCGGGCATTATTACGCCAAGCACAAGGCGCAGCAACGGGCCGCGGCCGCGCAGCATCCGGCGCCGGCGCGACACTGATCGCCTTAGCCGTAGAAAAATTCCGTTCGTGCTGAGCCTGTCGGGCCGAAGGCGGCCGCAGGCCAACCACCGTTCTTCCTGCCACGTTGCAAGAAAGAACGGCCCTTCGACAAGCTCAGGGCGAACGGGTGAGAGAAGCTCCCGCGAACAGCCAAGGGCGATGGTGCCTACCCCATCCGCGCCTTGAGCCCGGCCCTCCAGCCGCGGGCACGCCACCACATGATGATGCCGGTGATCGCGAGCAGCGCCGGGATCAGGCCGCCGAGGAAGATGATCGTCTGCCACAGCGCGCCCATGCGGGTGCCGTCATGGATGCGGCGCATCAGCCGGGCGGTGGTTTCGGGCGGGGCGGGCGCGAGTGTCGCCGCACCGGTGGCGTCCTCGACCGTGACGCTGTCCCGGCTGTCGGCCAGCGCGACCGACCAGGCGGGCTTGCGGTCCGTCGGCCAGGTGACCTGCTGCCAGTCGCCCGGCTTCACGCCTTGCGCCGCCGCGATCACCGCGTCGATGCCGAGATGCGGCCTGGCGATCGGTTGAGGCCGCGCCATGCCGCGCTCCCCGGCGCCGCGCGGCATGCCGTTGCCGAACACGCCAGGGAAGGAAATCCACGTGCCGGTCAGCGACAGTAGGAACAACGGCAGGGCGACCCAGAAGCCGGTCAAATGATGGAGGTTGGTGTCGAGGTTGTGGTGGCGGCGCCAGCGCAGGCCGCGTGCCCATTTGCCCACCGTCGGCCACCACAGCCAGATGCCGGTGAAGCAGGACAGCGCCATCGCCACGCCGATCCAGCCGACGATCGTACGGCCGACGCCGGGGATCATCAGGCTGCCATGGATCTGGTGCATGACGCGGACCAGCCCGCCATTGCCGGTCGCGCGGTCGAGCAGGCGGGCACTGGGCGGATCGAGCCACAAGGTGGTGCGCGACGGCGGGCCGGCGGCCTGGACCCCGCCCGATGCGCGCTTCGCCGGCAGGTTGGCGGCGATAACGATCGGGCCGCTCTCGTCGCGGGTCATCGTCGCGATATTCTCGCCGGGATCGAGCGCGGCACGCGCGGCATCGACATAGGCCTGGGCATCGGTCGCGGCGCCGCCGCTGACGGCATAGCGTTGCGGGTTGAGACCGTGATCGAGCGCCTCGTCCCACACCAACGCCGCGCCGGTCACCGATAAGGGGATGATCAGGATGGCAAGGATCAGGCCGATCCATTTGTGCACCTGGAACCAGGCGCGGCGCATTGCCAGTTTCGTCACGATCGGTCCTTCAGGCCTCCGCCCAGCGACGGAGGAGGTTGTGGTAGATGCCGGTCAGCTTGACCGCGGCGGAGTCGCCCTGGCCGCTGGCCGCGGCGACCGATTGCACGGCGGAGTCGAGATCGAACAGGATCCGCCGCGCTTCGTTGTCGCGAACCATCGATTGAATCCAGAAGAAACTGGCGACGCGGGTGCCGCGCGTGACCGGCGCGACATGATGCAGGCTGGAGGCGGGGTAAAGCACCATATGACCAGCGGGGAGCTTGACCGCCTGCTCGCCGAACGCACCCTCGATCACCAGCTCGCCGCCATCATAGCTGTCGGGGTCGGCGAGGAAGAGCGTCGCCGACAGGTCGCTGCGGATGCGGAAGTCGCTGCCGCGGCGGATGCGGATGGCGGTGTCGACATGGGTGCCGAACGACTGGCCGCCGGCATAGCGGTTGAACAGCGGCGGGAAGACCTTGAGCGGCAGCGCGGCGGCGACGAACAGCGGCGAGGCGGCGAGCGCGTCGAGCACGATCGTGCCGGCGCGGCGCGCGGCGTCGCTGTCCTCGGGCAGTTGCTCGTTGTGCTTGGCCAGCGCGGATTGCGCGCCAGAGGTTGCGTTGCCGTCGATCCACGCGGCGGCATCGATCGTCGCGCGGATCTCGGCGAGCTGTGCGGGCGAGATGAGATCGGGGATGACGTTCAGCATTGGCCGGCCCCCTGGCGCAGCGCCTGGAGGCCGCGGCGGCGGAAGGCGGGGATGTCGGCGGTGGCGAGCCAGAGGCCGGCCTTGGCGACGAAGGCTGGGGTGGCGGCTTCGCCGGCGCGCCTGAGCCAGCGTATCGCTTCCTCGATCTTCCCGGAGTCGCCTAGCATGCGCGCGTGGTTGAAGGCGCCGCGAAAATCGCCACCCTGCGCGGCGCGGGCGTAGCAATACGCCGCCGCTTTCAGATCGCGCGGGACGACCCAGCCATCCTCGTGGAAGCTGCCGACGAAGTTGATCGCCTTGGCATTGCCCATCGCGGCGGCCTTGCGGAACCAGGTCAGTGCTTCGGCCTTGTCTTCGGTCACGCCATGACCGAGCGCGAGCAGGGTGGCGTAATTGTACATGCCCCAGTCGAGCCCGCGTTCGGCGGCGACCTTGTAGCAGGCCGCGGCGCGTGCCTTGTCGGGGGCGGTGCCCCAGCCGAGATCGTAGCAGCGGCCAAGCATGTTGATCGCCATCAGGTGATGCCGGGCGGCGGCGTGGGTGAACCAGGCGAGCGCGGCGGGTTCGTCCTTCGCCACGCCATTGCCGTCGAGGAGGAGCTGGCCGAGCAGGGCTTGGGCCTCAGTGTCGCCGGCCTCGGCCAGTTGACGCAGGAACGCGGCGCGCTGTTCCGGGGTACCGGACAGGCGGGCGGCGATTTGGTCGGGGGTGAGGCTTTTCAAATCCTCCCCGGCACGGGGAGGGGGACCGCGACGCGAAGCGGCGTGGTGGAGGGGGGCTGGCACGGGCGCTGCGCCTGCGGCACTCCCGCTCCACCCCTCGCCTTCGGCGAGCGGTCCCCCTCCCCGTGCCGGGGAGGTATTGGTTGCGTTCCTCATCAGAATTTCGCCGTCACCGTACCGAACACCGTCCGCCCGGCCGCGATGGTGGCGTAGTGGCTGGTATAGGTGTTGCTGAAATAGGCCTTGTTGGTCAGGTTCTGCGCATTGACGCTGAGCTCGACATGGTCGCTGATCTTGTAGCGGGCCTGGGCGTCGAAGCGCCAATAGGACGGCACACCGCGCGTCAGCACTGTGGTCGCGGGATTGATCGTGACCACCCCGGCCGCATTCTGGGTGGCGGTGCGGTTGTCCGCATATCCTCCGATCTGGCGGCTGGAATAATAAGCCCCGCCGCCGAACGAGAAGCGGCTGGTCGCCTCGATATTGGTCGACAAGGTGAAGCTGTCGGTGGCGGTCTGCGGGATCTGCTTGCCGTTGTTGACCGACGGCACATAGACGACCTGCGCCGCCTGGGCGCCGACCGCCGCCGCGGTCAGCGCGGTGAAGCCGGCGTCGAGGATCTTCGGGTCGAGATGGGTGTAGCCGCCGAACACCGTCCAGCCCTTGAGGATGGTGCCGTTGGCGGTCAGCTCGACACCGCGAATGCGGGTGCGGCCGAGGAAACCGACGCTATTGGCGTCGATCTGGACGCGGGCATTGGTGATGTCGGTCTGGAACAGGGCGAGGCCGAGCGCGAGCTTGTCGTGAAACAGACTGCCCTTGGCGCCGACCTCATAGGATCTGGTTTTCTGCACCTTGAGCTGGTCGAGGATTCCCAGGTTCACCGGCGTGTTGGTGGTGGGCAGGGCATTGTCCTCGCGACCCTCGCCGAGCAGGCTGTTGGGCGGCGTCGCGGCGGTGGCGTAGCTGGCATAGATGCTCGTCTCCGACGTCGGCTTGAACACCAGGCCGGCCTGCCAGTTGAACAGGCTGTCGGTGCGCGACAGCTGCACGGCAGTGGCGCCGACGGCGAAAGGCAGGGTGACGGTCGACCTGAAGCGGTCGTAGCGCGCGCCGAGGTTGAGGATCAGCGACGGCAGAACAGTGATCGAGTCGAAGCCGTAGACCGCGACGGTGTTGGCGTCGTTCTGCGTCTCGCTGTTGGGCGCGCCACGCACGATCGGCGTGGTCACGGTCGAGGTGTCGCTGGTGTAGTTGACGAACGGATCGTTCGGGTTGGGGGTGAACAGGCTGGTACAATAGAAGCGCGAGATCGTCGCGGTATTGCAGCGCGGGCTGATCGTCGAGCCGGTGGCGAGCACGAAGGCGCCGCGGCGCGTCTTCTCCCACGAAATCTCGGCGCCGACCGCGAAGCTGTGCTCGATGCCGCCGGTGTTGAACTTGCCGTTGAGGTCGAGCTGATCGACGATGCTCTTGCCATAGCCGTAGCGGGTGTTGGCGCGGCGCCAGACATAGCCGCCGGTGGTGACGTTGGTGCCGCTATTGGTCGCGGTGGTGCCGAACACATTGCCGGTGCTGTCGTCGGGCAGCAGGTAGATATAGGCTTGGTCGCTATGGTTGTAGCGCGCGGTGTTGCGCAGCGTCAGCCGTCCGAAATCATGCTCGACGCGCAGCGTGGCCTGGTTGGTGCTGCTGTCGCGGAAATCGCGGTTGGTCAGGCCGTAAAAGGTCGAGCGCGCGACATAGCCGGTCTGGCCGCCTTTGGTGGTGATGGTGCCGAGCACCGGCGTGGTGAAGACGTTGCCGGCCGGCGCGTTGCACACCGTTGCCGAGCAGGCATAGAGATAGGGCAGGCCGCTGTCGGGCAGCTCGTGGCTTTCGAGATAATAATAGCTGGCGGTGAGGCGGGTGTCGGTGCCGAGGCCGATCGTCACGCTGGGTGCGAAACCCCAGCGGCGGGCGTAGACGGCGTCGCGGTCGACGACATTCTGGTCGTGCCACAGGCCCTGGAGGCGGAAGGCGACGGTGTCGCTGACCCTGAGGTTCAGGTCGCCGGTGACGCGCTTGTAGTCGCCATTGCCGTAGCTCGCGCTGACCGAGCCGAAGGTCGACAGTTGCGGGAGCTTGGACAGGATATTGATCGTGCCGCCGGCGCTGCCGCGGCCGCCGAGCGTCGAGTCCGAACCGCGCACGATCTGCACCGAGTCGATCGCGAATACCTCGCGGGTCTGCGCGGCGAGATCGCGCACGCCGTCGACATAGATGCTCCCCTGGCTGTCGAAGCCGCGGATGAACGGGCGGTCGCCGATCGGGTTGCCGCCCTCCGCCGCGCCGAAGGTGATTCCGGGGACGGTGCGCAGCGCATCCTGGAGATTGGCCGAGCCGGTCTGGTCGATCACGTCGCGCGACAGCACGACGATCGACCTGGGTGTATCGACCAGCGGGGCGACCTGTTTGGGGTCGGCGGGCTTCTGCTCGCGTGCGCCGGTGACGATCACGTCGTTGCGTTGGTCGGGATCGACGTCATTGGCCGGCGTCGTGTCGTTGCCGTCATCGGCCCAGGCGGGCAGCGAGGCGAAGGCCCCGACGCATGACAGCGCGAGAAAAGCCGGCGTGGCAACGGGATGACGGCGGGCAGTGGCGTGGCGCAAGATGGGTCCCCTTTCGATGGGATCCAGCTATTGCGAGTCACTCGCAGTGTCAACGCTATTGAGAATAATTCGCAATTTATGATTCACACGAAAGCGCGAAGGCGCGAAGATGTTGCACTCGAGGTCGGTCGTTTGCCGCCGTCGCAGGCGGGTTCGCACACCAGAAGTGAGAGGTTCACGCGGAGGCGCGGAGACGCGGAGAAGAAAAATTCTTTGCGCCTTCGCGCCTTCGCGTGAATCAATTATCGGCTGATGCCGCAGAGCGCCTTGCAGCGCGACAGAATGAAGCAGTTGCCACAGACCCTCCGCGTCTCCGCGCCTCCGCGTGAACAACCCTTCTTCGCGTCAGACCCTCGAACCGGGATCGAGATGCTCCGCCAGCAGCCAGCTGCGCAAGGCGCTGGCGAGGTTGGGGGGATCGTCGGCGAGGATGCGGATCGCGTCGATCTCGGCGATCAGCGCGTTGAGCGGCAGGGTGCGGGTCGCGGCGGCGGCTTCGAGGGCTTGCCAGAATAGCGGTTCGAGGCTGATCGAGGTCTGGTGGCCGGCGATCGTCACCGAGCGCTTGACCGGCCCGCGAAACCCGCCCGGCGGCGCGGCGATCACGGCGTGTCGAAGAGCGCGGCGAGCTGTTCGATGATCGTGCCGCCGAGTTGTTCGGCATCCATGATCGTCACGGCGCGCTGATAATAGCGCGTCACGTCATGGCCGATGCCGATCGCCACCAGTTCGACCGGCGAGCGGCTTTCGATCCACCCGATCACCTGGCGCAGATGGCGTTCGAGATAGCTGCCCGAATTGACCGAAAGGGTGGAGTCGTCGACCGGGGCGCCGTCCGAGATGACCATCATGATCTTGCGTTCTTCGGGCCGCGCGATCAACCGGCTGTGCGCCCAGAGCAAAGCCTCGCCGTCGATATTCTCCTTGAGCAGCCCCTCGCGCATCATCAGGCCGAGCGAGGTCTTGGCGCGGCGCCAGGGTTCGTCGGCCTTCTTGTAGACGATGTGGCGCACGTCGTTGAGCCGGCCGGGCTGGGGCGGGCGCCCGGCGGCGAGCCAGGTCTCGCGCGATTGGCCGCCCTTCCAGGCGCGGGTGGTGAAGCCGAGGATCTCGGTCTTGACGCCGCAGCGCTCCAGCGTGCGGGCGAGGATGTCGGCGCTGATCGCGGCGATCGAGATCGGTCGGCCGCGCATCGAACCGCTATTGTCGATCAGCAGCGTGACGACGGTGTCGCGGAAGTCGGTCTCGCGCTCGATCTTGTAGCTCAGCGACAGCGTCGGGTTGACCACCACGCGGGCAAGCCGCGCGGCGTCGAGGATGCCCTCCTCCTGGTCGAAGTCCCAGCTGCGGTTCTGCTGCGCCATCAGGCGGCGTTGCAGCCGGTTGGCGAGCTTGGTCACCGCGCCCTGGAGATGTACGAGCTGCTGGTCGAGATAGGAACGCAGTCGCGTCAGTTCCTCGGCGTCGCACAGTTCGGTGGCGGCGATGACCTCGTCGAACTGCGTCGTCCAGGGCTTGTAGTCGAAATGCGGCGACAGGTCGGAGAAGGGGCGGTTGGGGCGGACCGGGAGCATGCCCTCATCGCCCTCATCGCCGGGATCGCCGTCCTGATTGTCGAAATCGTCTTCGCCCTGCTCGCTGTTCTCGCCTTCCTCGCCTTCGGCGTCGCGCGGTTCGCCGCGCGCGTCCATCTCGCCCTGGCCCTGCTCGCCGGGCTCGTCGCCTTCCTCGCTGTCGTCCTGCTGGTCGTCGGTGCCCTCGTCCTCGTTACCGCCCTGATCGGCCTCGTCGGGCAGCATGTCGCCCTCGATCAGTTCGAGATCCTCGAGCAGGCGGGTGACCAGCCCGGCAAAGGTGCGCTGGTCGTCGATCGCGAGACCCAGCGCGTCGAGATCGTCGCCGGCCTTTTCCTCGATCCAGTCGCGCACCAGCGACAGGCCGGGCGCGGTGAGGGCGGGGGCTTGCTGGCCGGTCAGGCGCTCGCGCACGATCAGGCCGAGCGCGGTCGACAGCGGTACCTCGTCCTTGTTGCGCGCGCGAGTGATCGGGTCGGCGCGCAGCTTGACGTCGAGCGCGGTGGCGAGATTGGCGGCGATACCGGCATAGCCGCGTGCGCCGAGCGCCTCGACCCGCGCCGTCTCGACCGCGTCGAACACCGAACGCGCCACTGCCTCGGCCGGCGCGCCGCGATTGTGCAGGCCGGTGTCGTGATATTTCAGGCGGAGCGCGAAGCCATCGGCGAAACCGCGCGCCTCGGCGACCTGATCCGCCGGCAGCGTGCGCGCCGGCATCGGCACCTTGATGTGCTTGCCGGACTGGGCGGGTGCGTCGGCGGTGAAGGCGAGCTCGATCTCCGGCTCATCGGCGATCGCGCGCGACGCCCCGCCGAGCACGTTCTTGAAGCGATCGAGAGGAGTATCAGTAGCCACGGCTCAATTCCGGCAGCACGATATGGCCCGGTGCCAGATCGTGGTCCATGCGGATCGTCGCTTCCATGGTTTCGGGGTTGTACGCAAGCACCGTGACGACCGCGCCGTTGATTACCTTATAGGCGGGCAGTTTGGCGATGGGGATGACGGTGCGTGGCTCTGCGAGGTCGCGCATCATGCCGAAACCGGAGACTTCGAGATCGACGGCGATGCTGTCCTTGCCGCCGGCGGGCCCGACATAACGCAGCCGCGCGACGCTTTCGCCGCCCAGTTCTATGCCTTCGATCAGCCCATATTTCGCCGCGGGGATGACGAACGGCGCGCGACCCTCCTCACCCTTGGCGCCGATCAGGAAGGCGTGATCGAAGCTCTTGTCGCCATCGCCGTCGAACAGGCAGTAGCGCGTGTTGAGATGCGTGCCGCGCAGCGCGCCGACCAGCCCGAACAGCATCTGGCCAGTGAGGATCTTGCCGGTCGAGGCCTTTTGCTCCTCCTCGCAGAACACGCCCTCGGGGATATCCTTCAAGCCGGTCACGCTCTCGGCATGGAGGATGTCGCCGCGTTCGAAGCGACGCTTCTCACCCTTCCAGTCGAGCACGACCGGCTCGCCGAGGATCGCCGAATCGGGCCGGCCGATCAGCGCGCGCGAGATCACCGCGCCGGGCAGCACCTTTTGCGCGCCTTGCGGCGACAGCGTTTCGATCAGGCGCAGCGGCGGCGCGCCGGTGGTGACGCGCGGCGGCGGGTTCTTCGCGGCGAGCAGCAGGAGGGCGGCGAGCGGCAGCGCCGCGCGCCACCGCCGGATCGTCACGCCTTGCCGACCACGCTCTCGGGCAGGTCCTGCCCGAACACGCGTTGATAATATTCCGCCACCAGCGGGCGCTCGGCCTCGTCGCACTTGTTGAGGAACGACAGGCGGAAGGCGAAGCCGACATCGCCGAAGATCAGCGCGTTCTGCGCCCAGGTGATGACGGTGCGCGGGCTCATCACGGTCGAGATGTCGCCGTTGATGAAACCGCGACGCGTCAGGTCGGCGACGCGGACCATGTCGTCGACCGCCTTCTTGCCCTCGGGCTTGTCATATTCGCCCGACTTGGCGAGCACGATCTGCGCCTCGACCGCGGCCGGGAGGTAGTTGAGCGTGACGACGATGTTCCAGCGGTCCATCTGGCCCTGGTTGATCTGCTGCGTGCCGTGATACAGCCCGCTGGTGTCGCCGAGACCAACGGTGTTGGCGGTCGAGAACAGCCGGAAATAGGGGTTCGGCCGGATCACGCGGTTCTGGTCGAGCAGGGTCAGCTTGCCCTCGGTCTCGAGCACGCGCTGGATGACGAACATCACGTCGGGCCGGCCGGCGTCATATTCGTCGAACACCAAAGCGGTCGGGGTCTGCAGCGCCCAGGGCAGCAGGCCTTCGCGGAACTCGGTGACCTGCTGGCCGTCGCGCAGCACGATCGCGTCGCGGCCGACCAGATCGATGCGGCTGATATGCGCGTCGAGGTTGATGCGGATGCACGGCCATTTGAGGCGGGCTGCGACCTGCTCGATATGGGTCGACTTGCCGGTGCCGTGATAGCCCTGGACCATCACGCGGCGATTATAGGCAAAGCCCGCACAGATCGCGAGCGTGGTGTCGCCGTCGAAGACATAGGCGGGGTCGAGATCGGGCACGCGCTCGTCGGCCTCGCTGAAGGCGGGCACTTCCATGTCCGAATCGATGCCGAACAGGTCGCGCACCTTCTTCATCTGGTCGGGCGCGTCGAGGATCGTCGTCTCGCGGCTGTCGGGCTGGGTGTTGGGGATGTCGGTCATCATGCCATCCAAAAAGGCCGGTCGGGCTGCGCGTATTGAAGCCCTGATCCTCTTACCCATCGATTGCATAGGACGAACGGCACTTCGACAAGCTCAGTGCGAACGGAATGAAGGTTCGTCAAGCGCAACCTAGCCTGGACGGTAACAGAAGTGGCCAAAAAGACGAGCAGGGCAGCCGTCAGCCGATCTTTTCCGGCAAGGAAAACAACCTGGCGAAGCGCTCCGCAACCGCGCGGTCGCCGGTCACGGACACCCAGCCCGCCGCCTCGGCCTCGGCCAGCGCCTTGCCGCCATAAAATAGCGGCAACATGGCCCCCGGCTTGCCCGTGAACACCGCGTCAGCGCCAGCGAGGTCACCGCGCGCCACCACGATGCGTCCGTCCGAAATCGTCGCGACATAGCCTTCGCCGTCAAGCTGCAAGCCGATGACAGCGTGCATATCCTCCGCCCGGCCCGGCACCAGCAACATCTTGAACGAGAGCATCATCGCCGTCGGCGAGAAGAACAGACGAGCGTCGTGCAACGGGGAACGCAGCGCCCAGCGCGCCAGGCCGAGTACGACCGGCTCGCATTCCTGGCCCCACGGCGTGAGCGCATAGACCTGCACATTGGCGGGCGGCGGCAACATTCGACGCTCAATGATGCCGCTCGCCTCCAGTCCGGCGAGCCGCTGGGTCAGGACATTGGCGCTGACCCCGGGCAACCCCGTGCGCAGCGCACCGAACCGGCGCGGCCCGAGCAACAGCTCGCGCACGATCAGCAACGACCAGCGTTCCCCGACCAGCTCCATTCCCAGCGCCGTGCCGCAAGCATCGTCATACCAACGCTTCGTCGTGGCTTCGCGGCCATTAGTCACTTTTTCTAACCTCACAGTTGTTTTTTATAACTCAAGCGCGCATTCAATGCAAATCCCGAGTCGCAAAGGAGTTCTGCGCCATGACCAAGATGATCTTCGTCAACCTGCCCGTCGCCGACGTCGCGGTCTCGACCGCGTTCTACGAGGCGATCGGCTGCGTGAAGGACGAGACGATCTGCAAGGGGCCCCAGGCCTCGATGATGGTATGGTCGGATGCGATCAGCTTCATGATCCTCGACAAGGCCTTTTATCAGACCTTCACCACCAAGCAGATCATCGATGCGACCACGACGAGTGGGGTGCTGTTGTGCCTGTCGCGCGACAGCCGCGCGGACGTCGATGCGATCACCGAGGCGGCGCTCGCCGCCGGCGGCAAGGAGCCGCGCCCGGTACAGGACATGGGCTTCATGTATGGCCGCGCCTTCGAGGATCTCGACGGCCACACCTTCGAGCCGATGTGGATGGACGTCGACGCCGCCGTCGCCGCGATGAGCGGCGCGGGCGAGCCGGTCGCCGCCTGACCGCGATTCCTCGCAAAAGGACAAAACCGATGCGCCGCTTCGCTCCCTTATGGTCCGGTCTCACCGGTTTCATACTGACGACTGTGGCCATCGTCCTGCACCGCGTGCTGACCGTCGCCGCCCCGTTCATCTGACTCTTGGGAACGCCATCATGACCACCCCCACCATCACCACCTTCAGTTGGGTACCCGAATTCGCCCGCGGCTTCGTTCGCGACATCCGCGCACGCTGGGCGTTCGAGGAAACCGGCCAAGCCTATGGCGTCGACCTGATCGACGGCCCCTACGCCAAGGGCCCGATCCACCGTCGCTACCAGCCGTTCGGGCAGGTGCCGACCTATTCGGACGGCGAGGTAGAGATCTTCGAATCCGGCGCGATCGCGCTGCGCATCGCGGAGCAGGGCACGGGGCTCCTGCCCGAGAATCCGGCGGCACGGATCCGCGCGATCCAGTGGCTGATCGCCGCGCTCAATTCGGTCGAGCCCTGGGTAATGCAGGTCGCGGTGGTCGAAGTCTTCGAGGCCGACAAGCCATGGTCGGCGGCACGCAAGCCCAAGGTGATCGAGGACCTGCACGGCCGCCTCGCCGATCTTGCCGCCACGCTCGGCGACAAGACCTGGCTCGACGGCGATCAATTCACCGTCGGCGACCTGATGATGGTCTCGGTACTCGGCGGCTTACGCAATACCGACATATTGGCGGCCTATCCCAACCTCGCGGCCTATGTCGCGCGTGGCGAGGACCGCCCGGCGCACCGCAAGGCGATGGCGGACCATCTCGCAGTCTATCAAGACGCCGCCTGACGCCACGAGAAAAGGAGAGAGCAAATGTATATCGACGGTTTCCTGGCCCCGATCATGGCCGGCACGAGCGCGGATGAATATCGCGCCTTCGCCGCCAAGGCGGCGCCGATCTTCAAGGAGCACGGTGCCACCCGCGTGGTCGAGGGTTGGGGCGACGACGTGCCACACGGCACGCTCACCGATTTTTACCGCGCGGTCGCTGCCACCGAGGGCGAGGCGGTGGTGTTCTCGTGGATCGAATGGCCCGACAAGGAAACCCGCGACGCCGGCATGAAGAAGGTGATGGAAGACCCGCGCATGCCGTCCCCCACCGACCCGATGCCGTTCGACGGGAAAAGAATGATCTTTGGCGGCTTCGCCTGCCTGGTCGACGCCTGAGCGCGCTATAGCCGGCCGCAACATAAGGAGAGAGACGATGCCCAATCCCCAGGGGACGCCGATCTGGTACGAACTGCTGACACCGGATCACGATGCCTCCAAGGCATTCTATGACGATGTGATCGGCTGGAACATCGGCGGAAAGCCCGATGGCGCGATGGACTATCGCATGATCGCGACCAGCGACGGCGGCATGGTCGGCGGCGTGATGCAGCTCACCGACGAGATGACCAGGGGCGGCGCGAAGCAGACCTGGCTGTTCTATATCGGCGTCGACGACGTCGATGCGACGCACGCGAAGATCCTTGCCGCCGGTGGCACCTCGCTGATGGCGCCATTCGATATCCCCGAAGCCGGCCGCGCGGCGTTCGTGACCGATCCGCAGGGTATTCCCTTCTACATCATGCGCGGCTCGAGCGACCAGAACAGCACCGCTTTTGACCGGATGGGCATGGGCAAGTGCAACTGGAACGAGCTGGCCACGCCCGATCAGGCGGGCGCCAACACATTCTACGCCGACATCTTCGGCTGGGTCTATCCGGACAAGATGCCGATGGGTGAGATGGGCGACTATATCTTCGTCGCGGTGGGCGACCAGACGATCGGCGCGACGATGCCGCACCAGCCGAACAGCCCGCCGCCGGCATGGCGCTTCTATTTCCGCGCGCCCGACATCGAGGTCGCGGCCGAGAAGGTGAAAAAGGGCGGCGGTACGGTCCATGCCGGGCCGATGGAAGTCCCCGGCGGAGACCGCATCATCGTCGCCAGCGATCCGCATGGCACGGTGTTCGGCGTGGTCGGCCCCGGCCGGTAAACGACAAACCAGGAGAGAGACGATGACAGCGAAGAAGATCGCAACCTGCCTGTGGTTCGACGGGCGGGCCGAGGAAGCCGCACATTTCTACGCCGCAACATTCCCCGATTCCCATGTCGGCGAGGCGCATCGCAGCCCGATCGACTATCCCGATGGCAAGGCGGGTGACGTGATTACCGTCGAGTTCAGCGTGCTCGGGCAGAATTTCATCGGCCTGAACGGCGGGCCGATGTTCAAATTCGATGAGGCGATCTCGTTCCAGATCTACACCGACGACCAGGCCGAGACCGACCGGCTATGGGACGCGATCACCAAGGATGGCGGCGCGGAGAGCCAATGCGGCTGGTGCAAGGACAAGTTCGGCCTGTCGTGGCAGATCGTGCCGCGCCGGCTGATGGAGATGATGACCAGCAAGGACAAGGCGGCGGGCGCACGCGGCATGCAGGCGATGATGCAGATGCAGAAGATCGACATCGCCAAACTCGAGGCGGCCTACGCCGGGGAGGCAGTGGCGTGACCTTGCAGCTCTTCGGCCATCCCTTCTCGTCCTATACGTGGAAGGCGCTCATTCCGCTGTACGAGAACGCGACCCCGTTCTCCTTCCGGATGATCGGTCCCGATCATCCGGAGAATGGGGCAGAGCTCGCCCGGCTTTCTGCGATGGGCAAGTTTCCGTTGCTGGTCGATGGCGATGCGGCGGTCTTCGAGGCGACGGCGATCATCGAGCACCTTGCCGCCTTCCACCCCGGGGCGGTGGCGCTGATCCCCGCCGACCCGGCGGCGGCGGTCGAGACGCGCATGCTCGACCGCGTATTCGACAACTATGTCATGAACGTGATGCAGGTGCTGGTGAGCGACGCACTGCGTCCGGCAGAGCATCGCGACGCTTATGGGGTGGAACGCGCCAAGGGCGATCTCGATCGAATTTATGCGTGGCTCGACCAGGAACTCGCCGGTCGGGAATGGGCGATCGGTGCCGATTTCACCATGGCCGACTGCGCCGCCGCGCCGTCGTTGTTCTACGCCGACTGGGCCCATCCGATCCCCGAGCGTTTCGCGACGCTCAAGGCCTATCGCGCCCGCTTGCTCGCCCGCCCATCAGTCGCACGCGCGGTCGATGAGGCGCGCCCTTATCGCGCCTATTTTCCGCTCGGCGCGCCCGACCGGGATTGAGGAGTAGCGCCATGTCAGACCAGGATCTCATCCTGTCCGTCACGCGCCTGATCGACGCCCCGGTCGAGACGGTGTGGAAGATCGCCATCGAGCGTCAGGCCGAATGATGGTGCCCCAAACCCTGGATCGTCGAGCTGATCGAGCAGGATTGGCGCGCCGGCGGCCGCTCGGCGATGATCATGCGCGGGCCCGAGGGCGAGGAAATGCCGAGCAGCACGAGGCGATGGGCTTCGAAGGCGGCTGGGGCAAGGTCGCCGAACAGCTCGCGGAGCTGGCTGAGGAGGCGGCTTAGCGAATAAAGCCAAGGCCAGGTGCCGGTGTCATTCAAATGCATGATCGGCAGGCACCATTTGCGCGATCATGGCGCTCCTCCGCGCCCAACTATCAGGGGAAGGACTTTCAATCGTGCTCACCGTTTATGGCGAAGGTCGTGGGTTCCGTGTCGTCTGGCTGCTCGAGGAACTGGGGGTGGCGTATCGGCTGCGCCCGGTCGACCTGCTCGCCGAGGAGAAGGATCCAGACTTTCTCGCGATCAACCCCGCCGGCTTCATTCCCGCACTGCAGGACGGCGATACGGTCATGGTCGAATCGATCGCTATCCTCGAATATCTGCTCGCCCGCCACGGACCGAGCCCCCTCGCCGTCGCCCCGGAGGATCCGGCGTTCGCCGCCTATCTGCAATTCCTCCATATGGGAGAGGCCGGGCTCGCCGGGCCGATGAATGCCGTCCTCGTCGGCCGGAACTTCGCGCCCGAAGCCGAGCGAAACGCCCGGGTCACGTGCTGGGCGCTGGAGACCTTTCACAGCCGGCTGGGACTGGTGATCCGGCGTCTTGCGGATCGTCCTTTCCTTGCGGGGGACCAGTTCACCGCGGCCGACATTTCAGTGAGCTACGCCCTCCTGCTTGGTCTGCGAACCAGCAACTATACGCCGGGTCCGGTCGAGCGTGCCTATCTCGCCCGCACCACGGCACGGCCCGCCTACGCCCGGGCGATGGAAAGCTGCCAGGCCACCAAGGCATGGGCGGCCGGATCGCCGACCGTGTAGCGCGGGTCGCGGATCCAGAAGCGGGATTCTCGTCGTGGATGGCACCTGCTGTCTCACCATCAGATCGACAGCCGGGTCGTCGACTTGACCTCCTCGAGCACGGCATAGGTCCGCGTCTCGCGCACGCCGGGGAGCGTGACCAGCGCCTCGCCGAGAAAGGCGCGATAGGCGGCCATGTCGGCGACCCGCACCTTGAGCAGATAGTCGAAGCCGCCCGCCACCATATGGCATTCGAGCACCGCCGGCATGCGCCGGACATGCGCGGCGAACTCGACGAAGGTCGCGTCGCTGGTGCGGTCGAGCAGCACCTCGACGAAGATCATCAGCGCATGGTCGAGCTTGGCCGGGTCGAGCAACGCGGTGTAGCCGGTGATCACCCCGCTGGCGCGCAGCCGCTTGACCCGGTCGAACGCGGCCGCCGGCGACAGGCCGCACCGCTCGGCCAGCGCCTGGTTGGTGATCCGCCCATCCTCCTGCAGCACGCGCAGCAGCTTCAGGTCCATGCTGTCCACTGATGATCCTTCGGCATGATGTCTATGGGCCGATGATTATTCGGACCTTATGCCCATATGACGAAGCACATTAGCATTTGTCGCGCATATAACCAGTGCATCTTAGAAGTGGATAAACCTCCCCACTTCGTCACCCCGGACTTGTTCCGGGGTCCACTGTGCCGCGAACGCTCAGGCCGATGCGTGTGAGGAACGGTGGATGCCGGAACAAGTCCGGCATGACGGAAGAGTGGAGGAAGCCCCAACGCAGGACTCAAAAATGACCGCCATCGACTGGGATCGCCTCGACGAAGGAAAATATCGCGACGAGGCCGCCGTGGTGCGCGACCTGCTCGCCCGCCAGCCGCTCTCTCCGGCCGAGCGCGAGGCGGTCGCGACCCAGGCCGCGACTTTGGTCGAGGGCGCCCGCGCGGCGACCGAGAAGCAGGGCATCGTCGAGAGTTTCCTGCAGCAATTCTCGCTCGGCACGCGCGAGGGGCTCGCCCTGATGTGCCTCGCCGAGGCGCTCTTGCGCACGCCCGACCCGGAAACGCGCGACCGGCTGATCGCCGAGAAGATCGGCTCGGCCGAATGGGGCACGCATCTCGGCCAGTCGGACAGCATGTTCGTCAATGCCTCGACCTGGGGGCTGATGCTCACCGGCAAGTTGGTCGATGTCGATCCCGAGGCGCGCTCCAACCCGATGGGCTTCGTCAAGCGTATGGCGACCAAGCTCGGCGAGCCGGTGATCCGCCAGGCGGTCGGCGCGGCGGTGCGCATCATGGGCGAGCAGTTCGTGCTCGGCCGCACGATCGAGGATGCGCTCGCCCGCTCGAAGCGCGAGGGTTATCTCTGCTCGTTCGACATGCTCGGCGAGGGCGCGCGTACGGCGGAGGATGCCGAGCGCTACGAGCACATCTATGCCAGGGCGATCGACGCGGTCGGCAAGGCGCGCGGCAAGGGCCTCGCACCCGAGGACGGGCATGGCGTGTCGATCAAGCTGTCGGCCTTGTCGCCGCGCTACGAGGCGGTGCAGGAGGCGCGCGTCTGGGAAGAGCTTTATCCGCGCATGAAGCGGCTGGCGCTGATCGCCGCCGGGCATGATCTCAACCTGGCGATCGATGCCGAGGAGGCCGACCGGCTGGTGCTTTCGCTCAAGCTGGTCGAGCGGCTGGCGCGTGATCCGGAACTGGGTGACTGGCAGGGCCTCGGCGTGGTCGTCCAGGCCTATCAGAAGCGCGGCCTCGCGGTGATCGGCAAACTGGAACAGCTGGCCAAGGACAGCGGCCGGCGCATCATGGTGCGCCTGGTCAAGGGCGCCTATTGGGACAGCGAGATCAAGCGCGCACAGGTTGCCGGGCGGCCGGACTACCCCGTGTTCACCACCAAGCCGGCGACTGACCTGTCCTATCTGGTCTGTGCCGAGGCACTGATCGCGGCGAGCCCGTCGCTCTACCCGCAATTCGCCACCCACAATGCGCATACGCTGGCGGCGGTGCGCCTGATGGCCGAGCGCCGCGGCGTGCGCATCGAGCATCAGCGGCTGCACGGCATGGGCGAGGCGCTGTACCGCGCCGCCGGCCCGGGCGCGCGCGGCGCGGTGTTGCGCGCTTATGCCCCGGTCGGCGGGCATGAGGATCTGCTGCCCTATCTCGTGCGCCGCCTGCTCGAGAACGGCGCCAATACCAGCTTCGTCCATGCGCTGCTCGACGAGGACGTGCCCGCCGCGACGATCGTCGCCGATCCGGTCGCCGCGGTCGAGGCCGCGCCGGGCCGCCACCCGAAGATCGCACTGCCGGCAGACATTTACGGTCCGTCGCGCAAGAACCCGCTCGGCCGCGACTATTCGATCGCTGCCGAGCGCGCCCGCGCGCTGGCCGCCACGCGCGCGATCGCCGAGGAGAAATTCGTCGCCGGCCCGATCATCGGCGGCAAGCTGCGCGCCGGCGCGACGCCGCAGGTGATGACCAGCCCTTCGGATCGTTCGGTGACCCTCGGCATGGCCGGCGAGACCACTCTCGCCGATATCGACGAGGCGGCACGCCGCGCCGCCGCCGCGCAGCGCGACTGGGATCAGCGCGGCGGCCTCGGCCGCGCGCACGTGCTGCGCGCGATGGGCGACGCACTCGAACGCGACATGGACCGGCTGATCGCCTTGCTGTCGCGCGAGGCGGGCAAGTCGCTCAACGACGGCGTCGCCGAGGTGCGCGAGGCGGTCGATTTCTGCCGTTATTACGCGCATCTCGCCGAAGAGCAGTTCGCCAGCCCCGAGACGCTGCGCGGACCCGTCGGCGAAACCAACCAGCTCGAACTTCGTGGCCGCGGCATCTTCGCCTGCATCAGCCCGTGGAACTTCCCGCTGGCGATCTTCACCGGCCAGATCGCCGCGGCGCTGGCGGCCGGCAATGCGGTGCTGGCCAAGCCGGCCGAGCAGACGCCGTTCATCGCCGCGGCCGCGGTGAAGCTGTTCCACAATGCCGGCCTCAACCCCGATCTGCTGGCCTTGCTGCCGGGTGACGGCGCGACCGTCGGCGCGGCGCTGGTCGTGCATCCCGGCGTCCACGGCGTCGCCTTCACCGGCGGCACCGATACCGCGCGGGCGATCAACCGCCAGCTCGCCGATCGGCCCGGTCCGATCGTACCGTTCATCGCCGAGACCGGCGGCCTCAACGGCCTGTTCGCCGACTCCACCGCCTTGCGCGAGCAGGTGGTCGACGACGTGATCGTCTCGGCGATCGGCTCGGCCGGGCAGCGCTGCTCGGCGCTGCGCCTGCTGTTCCTGCCCAAGGACACCGCCGACACGACCATCGCCGCGCTGACCGGCGCGCTCGATACCTTGGTGATCGGCGACCCCGCCGATCCCGCCACTGACGTCGGCCCGGTGATCGACGAGGAAGCGCGCGGCCTGCTCGATGCGCATGTCGAACGGCTCGAGCGCGAGGCGAAGATCCTCGCCCGCCGCGACATCGGCAGCCTGCGCGACAAGGGTAGCTTCTTCGGCCCGGTCATTGCCGAAGTGCCCAGCCCCGATTTCCTCGCCCGCGAGGTGTTCGGCCCCGTGCTGCACGTCTATCGCTACGACCCGCAGGACCTGGCCAGCGTCGCGACCGCGCTGGCCGATCGCGGCTATGGCCTGACCCTCGGCGTGCACAGCCGCATCGATCGTTTCGCCGAGGAAGTGCGCGCCCTGGTTCCGGCGGGCAATTTCTACGTCAACCGCTCGATCGTCGGGGCGGTGGTCGGGGTGCAGCCCTTCGGCGGAGAGGGTCTGTCGGGCACCGGCCCCAAGGCTGGCGGGCCGCATGCCTTGCTGCGCTATGCCGTGGAGCGGGCGGTCTCGATCAACATCACCGCCCAGGGCGGCGACCCGGCCTTGCTCAACCTGTAGCGGCAGCGGCTTTGCGATAGATGAAGTCGAACGATGGCGTCCACGTCGCGCCGCCGTCGTTCGAATTCTCGCCGAGCTGGCGCACGGATCCGTCCGGGTTCCTGCTGTAGGTCATCCGCGTGATCGGGCCGCCGATATTGGTCGGCGCGCTGGGCCACACGCCCTGAATAACCATCGCATGGCCGTTCCACCCGCCGGCGAACAAGGCGCGAGTGTTGCCGGAATCGATCCAGAATTGCTCCCATTGCTTCTTCGCCGGGACGTAGGTCGATAGGCTGCCACCGCCCGCGCCGCCGAGCGGCATCCAGTTTTCGCGAATGCCGCAGCCATCATAGACGCTCTCGATCAGGCTGTGCGCGACGAGGCGGCCGGCCGGACCATAGACATCCCATTTGCCGACCCAGAAGTCGAATGCGTGATATTCCGCGCCCGTGCAGGCATGCGCGGGGCGGGGCGGCGCCCCTGGAGTCGTCGGCGCGGCCACCTGCGCCTGCAGCGGTGCCGCGGCGAGCAAGGCGGCCATCGTCATGCCTGATCTGAGCATCGTCACTCCCCCTCTCGCCCCCCGCTTCTGATATCGTCCGGACTATGCGATAGGTCGCACGCCACCGCCGGATACGCCATGTCGAACCTCAGTCATCATGAAAGCCATGTCCTCGCGCTGATCGGCAAATGGCAGCCGACGACGGCGTATTTCGTGCGCAAGGCGCTCGGGCAGCGGCTCGCGACCGACCTGTCGGATAGTCCGGGGAGCGTGTACCCCGCGATCGAACGCCTCAAGCGGGCCGGGCTGGTGTCGGCCAAGGCCGACGAGAATGATGCGCGCAAGACCGAGCATCTGCGCTGCACGCCGGCCGGCGAGCAGGCGATACGCGACTGGATCGTCCGGCTCGATGCGCGCGATGCGCTGCCGGAAGATCCATGGCGGACGCGCATCGCGTTCGTCGAGACGCTGGAAGCGTCGGCGGCACGCGACTGGCTGTTCGCCTTGCGCGATACGATCGAAGGGACGCTGGCCGGACTCGACGACAGCCGTACGCCGGGCGTCGGGCTCGGTGCCGAGCTGGAAAATGCGCAGGCGCGGCTGGTCACGGCCGCGCGGCTGGCTTGGGTCGACCAGGCGATCGCCTCACTCGCCCGCGCCGCTCTGAAGCCGCCGATGGGCGACTGAACGGCGCAGCGCCCCGGCGCGGTCGGCGAGCGCGGCGACGGTAAGCGTCCGCGCGCGGTCGGGTGGGCAGTCATGGTGCCACAGCAGCATCTGGCGCGCGAGACGGGCCTGATCGCGAATCCGCTCGCCGCTGCTCCGTTCGACGGCGTCGGCGACCAGCGCGGCGATCGCGCTCGGCGCCTCGTTGGCGCACTTGCCCAGCGAGCGCTGGATACGCTCGGCGGCTTCGACGAAGATTTGGCTGCATCCAGGACCGCTTGCGTCGCCCGTCCCGATCGTCGCGTGATTGCCCATGATTGCCTGCCCCCCGTCGCAGGATGATGCCGAACCGACACCATGACATGCCGACGTGCCAGCGGTGGCCCCCTGTCGACGGACGGGAGTCACAAGGGATGAACCGCATCGGCGCGTGGCGATTCAACGATGCCTTCGCCCGTGTCATGATCCCGGCGATTGCGGTGCTGGCACCGCCGGCTCTTTATCATCGTCGATGACACAGGAATCATCGCGGCATTTCCGTGCCGCGCGCCCACCTGCTCCACGCCGGAACAGGACCTGCTAGCAGGCGAATGCGCACCTGTTGGCCACCTGTTAAGTTGGATTTCCCAAACCAACATGTTCCGGGGCAATAGGCGGAAACGGCGCGAGATAATGCCGATCGGCGTCCAACATGCCGGCGCCGAAAAAAACATGACCTGCTAGAACAGGTGGAACAGGTGGAACAGCGAGGCCCGCGCCACCAACGCCGCGGCGGCGCTGGTCAGGTCCGGGGCAGGTGCAGGCGCTCGCGCAGTGCGCGGACATAGGTGCGGCCAACCGCCAGCGTCGTCCCGTCGGCGACGCGCGCGGCGAGCCCGCCGCGCAACGTGCGGTGCAGGGTCAGCGGACGCAGCGTGTTGAGGATGTAGCCACGATGGATGCGGATGAACTGCGCCGGATCGAGCCGCGCCTCCAGCCCGGCGAGCGTCTCGCGCAACAGATAGGATTCGCCGCGCGAGAAGATGCGCACGAAATCGCGCTCCGATTGCAGCCAGTCGATGTCGCGCACGTCGATGCGGCGGAACTCGGAGCGCTTCTGCACCCAGATGTCGCGCAGATACGCGTCGTCCTCGTCGCCGCCGAGCTGGGCCTTGAGGGTGTCGATCTGGCGCAGCAGCGCGGCGGTGGCCTCGCCGCGACGGCCGCTGTCGCAGATCACCTGCGCACGGCGCAGCGCGGCGTGGAGCCGGTTATAATCGATCGGCTTGAGCACGAAGTCCGATGCGCCGACCTCGAACGCGCTGATCGCGTGATGATCGTAAGCGGTGGCGAAGATCACCACCGGCATGGTCGCCGGATCGAGGCTGCGCACCAGGTCGAGCCCGTTCATCCCCGGCATCTCGATATCGACGATCGCGATGTCGGGCGGCGCGGCGGCGATCATCGCTCCGGCCTCGCGGCCGTCGCGCGCCTCGCCGATGACCTGAAAGCCGGGCAGCGCGCCGACAGCATCGCGCAACCGGTCGAGCGCGGGAGGTTCGTCATCGACCAGGACGACGCGGAGGACCTCTTCAGGCGGCATCGTTCGACCGATCGATGGCGATGACCACCGCGAAGCCGCCGCCGTCGCGCGCGCCGGCGGTAAGCCGGGCAGCGCTGCCGAAACGCGAATGCAGGCGCTGGCGGACATTCTCGATGCCGATGCCGGTGCCGGGTTGCAGGCTCGGTTCGGCCGCGCCGTCGTCATCGACGGTGATCATCAGCATATTGTCCGTCACGCTCGCCCTGAGGCCGACATGGACGACATCGCGCGACGAGGCGACGCCGTGCTTGATGGCGTTCTCGACCAGCGGCTGGAGCAACAGGCTGGGCACCTGGATGTCGCGCGCCTCCGGGGCGAGCTGGATGTCGAGATCGAGCCGCTCGCCGTAGCGCACCTTTTCGATGTTCAGGTACAGCGTCTGGATCTCGAACTCGCGCGCCATGCTGATGTCCGCGACCGGGTCGATCGACAGCGTGACGCGGAAGAAGTTGGACAGGTCGAGGATCAGCCGCTCGGCCTTGGTGTCGCGCGGCACGAGCGAGGCGATGGCGTTGAGCGTGTTGAACAGGAAGTGCGGGTTCACCTGGTAGCGCAGCGCCGTGATCTTGGCGAGGTGACCGGAAATCTGCGCGTCGCTCAGCTGGCGCTCGTGTTCGATCGATTCGACGCTGTAGACCAGCCCGAGGAACAGGCCGGTCCAGCCGACGAAGAACCACAGCCAATAGTTGATCGACAGTACCAGGCTGATGAACGGCATGTCGTCGGGTTCGGACATGCCGCTGGCGTACATCGCCTGGCTGATCAGCGCGTAGAGCACCGACGCCGCCATCGCGAAGACCATGCCGATCAGCGCGCGGTTGCGGAAGCGCACGCCGTCATACCGCATGATGATGAAATGCCCGCCCCAGCACAGCACCACGCCGATCACGCTGAGGGCGAGGCGGCGCAGATAGGTCGGCAGTTCGTTGAACTGGCCGAGCAACTCGGCGCGCATGCTGAGCAGGAGGAAGCTGGCGCCCCAGAAGGTGATGGTGAGCATGAGGGTGGCGCGCGAGAGCGAGGGTCGCGCCCGCCCGGTCCTGCCACCCCGGTAACGATCGAACATCCGTGCCTTGTCGATCCTCGCTTGCCGCCTGTCCAGCGTCGTTCGTCGCACGTGGCGCCCGCTGGTCGGCGGGCTCCCGCGCCGGAGACCTCAGAGCTCGGTCCTGACCTTCCACAGTTCGGGAAACAGCACGGTTTCGAGCATGCGGCGCAGATAGGGCACGCCGCCCGTGCCGCCGGTGCCCGACTTCAGGCCGATGACGCGCTCGACGGTGGTGACATGGTTGAACCGCCAGCGGCGGAAATAATCTTCGAGATCGACGAGCTTTTCGGCGAGCTCGTAGAGCGCCCAATGCTCTTCGGGCGCGCGGTAGATGGTGGCCCAGCTTGCCAGCACGCGAGGGTCTTCCACGCGCGAGCCGCGCCAATCGCTCCGACCGGCGTCTGCGCCGATGTCGAAGCCGCGGCGGGCGAGCAGCAGGAGCGTCTCGTCGTACAGGCTCGGCGCGGCGAGGATCGCCTCGAGCAGCGCGGTGGTGTCGGCGCGGTGGGCGTGCGGCTTGAGCATGGCGAGGTTGCGGTTGCCGAGCAGGAACTCGATCGCGCGATATTGGTGCGACTGGAACCCCGAGGACTGCCCGAGCGAGGCGCGGAAGCTGGTATATTCGCTCGGCGTCATGGTGCGCAGCACATCCCAGGCGCCGTTGAGCTGCTCGAAGATGCGCGAGACGCGGGCGAGCATCTTGAAGGCCGGCTGCAGCCGGTCCTGACGGATCGCGGCGATGGCCGATTCGAGTTCGTGGATCGCCAGCTTCATCCACAACTCGGAGGTCTGGTGCTGGATGATGAACAGCATCTCGTCATGCGCGTCCGACAGCGGCGCCTGCGCGCCGAGGATGCGTTCCAGCCGGAGATAGTCGGCATAGGACATGCGCCCGTCAAACGACATCTGCGCGCCCTCGTCTGACGGATCGTAAGGTTTGTCGCTCATCTGGTCGATCCCGGAATATGAAGGCGGGCGGTGGCTTCATGTCCGCGCATAGGGTTCCTCGCGCAAGGCGAAGCGCTGGATCTTGCCGGTCGCAGTCTTGGGCAGCGCGTCGACGAAAGCGATCTGGCGTGGATATTTATAGGGCGCGATGCTGGCCTTTACATGATCCTGCAGCGCCCTGGCGAGCGTCGGGCCCGCGTCACTGCCCGGCGTCACGACGACGAACGCCTTCACCTTCATGCCGCGCTCCGGGCAGGGCGCGCCGACCACCGCGCATTCCTGTACCGCGGGGTGGCCGCACAGCGCGTTCTCGACCTCGGGCGCGCCGATATTGTAGCCGCTCGACACGATCATGTCGTCCGACCGCGCGACGTAGAAGAGATAGCCGTCCGCGTCCCGGCGATAGGTGTCGCCGGTTACGTTCCAGCCATTGACGACATAGCCGCGCTGGCGTTCGTCATCGAGATAGCGGCAGCCGGTCGGGCCCTTCACCGCCAGCCGGCCCGTGCCGATATCGATCGGCTGGTCGGTGGAATCGAGAATGGCGACCTCATACCCCGGCACCGCGCGGCCTGTCGCGCCGGGGCGGATGTCGGTACCGGAGGCCGAGACGAAGATGTGCATCATCTCGGTCGCGCCGATGCCGTTGACGATGGCGAGGCGGGTCGCTTCGCGCCAGCTTTGCCAGACGGTTTCGGGCAGGTGCTCGCCGGCCGAGACGCAGAGACGCAACGACGCCGGGGCCGCCTTCATCAGGCCGAGCATAGCCTTGTAGGCGGTCGGGGCGGTGCCGAGGATGGTCACGCCGAAGCGTTCGACGGTGTCGAGCAAGCCCTGCGGATCGGCCTTTTCGAGCGTGACCGCGGTGCCGCCGAAGCGCCAGGGAAAGATCAGCTGCATGCCGAGGCCGAAGGTGAAGGCGATCGGCGCCGAACACAGCCAGCGGTCGTGCGGGCCCGGTGCGAGGATATGCCGGGCAAAGGCATCGGCCGGCGCGAGGATGTCGCGATGGAACTGGATGCAGCCCTTGGGCTTGCCGGTCGTGCCCGAGGTGAAGGCGATGAGTGCGGGATCGTCGCGATGCGTCGCCACCGGCGGGAAGCCTGGGGCGACCATCGCCATGCGGGCTTCGAGGTCGCCTGTGCCGGCGTCGCCATCATAGACCAGCGTCGAGCGAAGCGTGGGCGAGGCCTGCCGCGCGACCTCGAAATCGGCGATGCTGCGGTTATCGACGATCGCATGGCTGACCTGCGCGCGATCGAGGATCGTCGCCACCTCGCCGGCGCGCAGGATCGGCATCGTCGCGACGACCACGCCGCCGGCCTTCAGGATGCCGAGCCAGGCCGCGAACATCAGTGCCGTGTTGGGCCCGCGCAGCAGCACCCGGTTGCCCGGCACCAGCCCTTCCTGCTCGACCAGGATGCGGGCAATGGCGTCCGAGCGCGCGCGCAAATCGCCATAGGTCCAGCTCGTCGCCGCGTTGACGATGGCAAGGGACGCGGCGTCTTGCCCGTCGAGAAGGGCAACCGCGGCGTTGAGGCGCGCGGGGTAATCAAGCTCGGCCAGGTCGAAGCGGAATTCCGGCTGCAGCGCGGGTGGCGGCAGCCGGTCGCGCACGAAGCTATCGACAGGCGCCGTGGTGGTCATTCGGGCACCACCGCGGTGGTTTCGATCTCGAGCTTCGCCGCGCGCTCGATCAGGCCGGCGACGATCACGACGGCCATGGCCGGGAAGTTGCGGCCGATCACCTCGCGGTAGATCGCGCCGATCTCACGTCCCGCGGCGAGATATTCGTCGCGGTCGGTGATGTACCAGGTCATGCGCACGATATGCTCGGGCCCGGCACCGCCCTCGGCGAGAATGGCGAGCGTGTTGGCGAGGGCCTGGCGGAACTGGCCGACGAAATCCTCCGCCTCGATCTTCTCCTCGGCGGTCCAGCCGATCACGCCGGCGGTGAACACCATGCGGCCGGTCGCGGCGATGCCGTTGGCATAGCCTTTCGGGCGGACCCAGCCGGGCGGCTGGAGGATTTGGCGCACGCTCACGCCATCGTCTCCCCGATACGGACACGCCACTCGGGCGGCCAGGGCAGCGAGCGCATCGTCGCCATGTCGACAAGCACCTGAGTGTAGTGCGCGGACAGGCGAGGCTCGCCGGCACAGGTCATTTCGAGGGCGAAGTCGATCGAGCTGGTGCCCAGGCGTTCGACGGCCAGCGAGAAATCGAGCCAGTCGCCGAGCCGGCTCGGGCTGGCGAACCGCGTCTTGAGATCGACGGTGGGCAGCGCGCGGCCCTGTTCGAGGTGCAGCACGCGGCGGGGGACGCCGAGGACCTGTTCGGTCCAATCCTCGATCACGCCGTCGGCGAGTTCGAACAGGCGCGGATAATAGGCGATCCCCGCGGCGTCGCAGTGGGCGAAGCGCAGGCGGTGGCGCGCCGTGAAGGGCCGGCTCATGAGCGGCGCGCCTCGAGATGCGCGCTGACAGAGAAGCTGCGGTCCGCCATCAGTCGCCCTCGAACACCGGCGTGCGCTTGTCGGCGAACGCCTCGAAGGCGCGGCGGAAGTCCTTCGTCGCCATGCAGATCGCCTGGGCCTGCGCCTCCATCTCGATCGCCGTCTCGATGCTGACCGCCCATTCGGTGGCGAGCTGGGTCTTGGTGATGCCATGGGCGAAGGTCGGGCCGGCGGCCAGCGAACGCGCCAGCGCCTGTGCCTCATCCATCAGCGCCGCGCGCTCGACCAGCCGGTTGTGAAACCCCCAACGCTCGCCCTCGTCCGCGCTCATCACGCGCCCGGTGAACAGCAGTTCCGACGCGCGCCCCTGCCCGATGATGCGTGGCAGGAAGGCGCAGGCGCCCATGTCGCAGCCGGCCAAGCCGACACGGGTGAACAGGAAGGCGGTCTTGGTATCGGGCGTCGCGAGCCTGATGTCCGATGCCATGGCCATGATCGCCCCGGCACCGACGCACACGCCATCGAGCGCCGCGACGATCGGCTGGGGGCAGGCGCGCATCGCCTTGACCAGATCGCCGGTCATGCGGGTGAAGGCGAGCAGCTGCGGCATGGCCATGTCGGTCAGCGGACCGATGATCTCATGCACGTCGCCGCCCGAGGAGAAATTGTCGCCGGCGCCGGTCACGACCACCGCCTTGACCTGATCCGCATAGACCAGGTCGCGGAAGGTATCGCGCAGCTCGGCATAGCTGTCGAAGGTCAGCGGGTTCTTGCGCTCGGGCCGGTCGAGCGTGACGGTCGCTACGCCGTCGGCGAACGCCCAGCCGAAATGCGTCGGGGCGAAGCTGGCCGGGTTCATGGCTGTTCCTTTCGGGTCGCCTCGCCGAGCGAGGATTTGAGATGGCCGAGCGCGGCGTAGAGCGCGTCGCCCTCCGCGGGGGTCAGGCTGGCGAAGAGCTGGTCGATCCAGCCATGATGCGCGGCCGCCATCTCGGCGAAATGCGCGCGGCCGGCCGGGGTAAGGGTGACGACCGACGATCGCCGGTCGGTCGGATGTGGCTCGGTGACGACCAGCGCGTCGCGGCGCAGCGACTGGACGATCGCGGTGACATTGCCGTTGGCGACGAGCAGGGCGCGGGACAGTTCGCCCATCGTCATGCCGGCGGCGCTGCGGTCGAGCGCGGCAAGTACGTCGAAGCGGGGCAGGGTGCTGGCGAAGTCGGCGCCGAGTCGCCGCTGGACCAGCTTCTCGATCGTCATGGTGCAGCTGAGCAGGCGCAGCCAGATGCGCACGCTGGCCCGCTCGTCGAGCGCGCCATTATGCTTTTCGGCGATGGCGCGTTTGGCGGTCATGCCGTTTCGCCGCCCGACACGGAAATCGCCTGGCCGGTGATCGAGGCGCTGCCCGGCTGGCACAGCCACAGCACCGCGTCGGCCACCTCGCGCGGCTGGATCAGCCGGCCTTGCGGATTGAAGCGGGTCAGTTCCGCCATCGCGTCTTCGGGGCTGCGGCCGGTCTTGTTGCCGATCTTTTCGATCGCCTCGGCGACGATCGCGGTGTCGGTGAAGCCGGGGCACACGGCGTTGACGGTGATGTTCGTCCCGGCCAGTTCGAGCGCGAGCGCGCGGGTCAGGCCGATCGCGCCGTGCTTCGCCGCGACATAGGGCGCGGTATAGGCATAGCCGCGCAGGCCCGCGGTCGAAGCGATCGCCACGATGCGGCCGGCGGCGGCCTGTTTGAGGTCGGGCAGGGCGGCCTGGCAGCAATGGAACAGCGCGTCGAGATTGACCGCCATCATCGCACGCCAGTCGTCGGCGCTGACGCGGCCGAACGGCGCGCTGGCAGCGATGCCGGCATTGTTGACGAGGATCGCGATCGGGCCGTGCGCGGCACGCGCGGCGGCGAACGCGGCATCGACCTCGGTCCGCGAGGTGACATCGGCGGGCGCGACGCAGGCGCCGGGGATGTCGCGCGCCACCGCGTCGAGCTTGTCGCGCCGCCGCCCGACCAGCGTCAGTCGCGCGCCCTGTTCGGCCAGCGCGCGCGCGATCTCGGCGCCGATCCCGGTCCCGCCGCCGGTGACCACGGCGTGCCGTCCTGCCAGCGTCATACCCGTGCCTCCATGTCGGCCGCGCGCGCGAGGTTGCGCGCCAGTTGTTCCTGCCCGCCGAGATAGGGCGGGGGCACGAAGATATCGCGGTGGCCGGCCGCGGCGGCGGCGCGCAGCGTCCACATCGGATCGATCAGATGCGGGCGGGCAAGCGCCACGAGATCGGCGCGCCCGGCGGCGAGGATCGAATTGACGTGATCGGGCTCGAAGATGTTGCCGACCGCCATCGTCGCAATGCCCACCTCGTTGCGGATGCGATCGGCAAAGGGCGTCTGGAACATGCGACCATAGACCGGCCTGGCATCGGCCCAGGTCTGGCCGGCCGAGACGTCGATCAGGTCGGCGCCGGCGGCGGAGAAGGCGCGGGCGATCTCGACGGCCTCGCCCGGCGTCACGCCGTCGTCGCCGGCCCAGTCATTGGCCGAGATGCGCACCGACATCGGCCGCTCGGCCGGCCAGGCCGCGCGCATCGCGGCGAACACCTCGAGCGGGAAGCGCAGGCGATTGACGAGCGTGCCGCCATAATCGTCGGTACGCTTGTTCATCAGCGGGGTGATGAAGCTCGACAGCAGATAGCCATGTGCGGCGTGCAGCTCGATCATATCGAAGCCCGCTTCCACGGCGCGGCGGGTCGCCGCGACGAAGGCGTCGCGTATTGCGTCCATGTCGGCGCGGTTCATGGCGCGCGGCGTCTGGTTGGCAGCGCTCCAAGCTACGGCAGAGGCGGCGATCAGCGGCCAGTTCCCGTCATCGAGCGGGACGTCATAGCCTTCCCAGCCGACCCTGGTGGACCCTTTGGCGCCGGCATGGCCGAGCTGGAGGCAGGTCTTCGCCGCGCTGTTGGCGTGGACGAAATCGACGATGCGGCGCCATCTCGCGACGTGCTCGGCCGCGTACATGCCGGGACAGCCCGGCGTGATCCGGCCATCGGCGCTGACGCAGGTCATCTCGGTGAAGACGAGCCCCGCGCCGCCCTGCGCCCGGGCGCCGTAATGGACGAGGTGGAAGTCGTTCGGCGTGCCGTCCTTCGCCGAATAGGTCGCCATCGGCGAGACGACGATGCGGTTGGCGAGCGTCATGTCGCGCAGGCGATAGGGGACGAACATCGGTGCGACCGCCGCGTTCGCGCCGCCGGCGAACCAGCGCTCGACCCCTTCCAGCCATGTGGGGTCGCGCAGGCGCAGATTGTCATGGCTGACGCGCTGCGAGCGGGTGAGCAGCGAATAGGCGAACTGGATTGGTTCGAAGCCGAGATATCGATCGAGCGTCTCGAACCATTCGGTCGAGTTGCGCGCCGAATTCTGCAGCTTGAGCACCTCGACCGTGCGTTCGGCCTGATATTCGATGAGCGCCCGATCACGCGACAGGCCGGGGCGGTTGAGCACCTCGGCGAGCTTGATCGCGTCCTCCAGCGCCAGCTTGGTGCCCGAGCCGATCGAGAAATGCGCGGTGTGCGCGGCATCGCCCATCAGGATCAGCTTGCCATAGGCCCAGCTCTTGCACAGCACGCGCGGGAAATTGATCCATGCCGCCGAGCCGCGCAGGTGCCCGGCATTGGTCATCAGGCTGTGGCCATCCAGATGGCGGGCGAAGATCCGCTCGCACAGCGCGATCGCCTCGGCCTGTTCCATGTCGGCGAAACCCAGCCTCTCCCAGGTGTCGGGCGCGCATTCGACGATAAAGGTCGAGAGATCATCGGCGAAACGATAGGCGTGCGCCCAGATCCAGCCGGCCTCGGTCTGCTCGAAGGCGAAGGTGAAGGCATCGAAGGTCTTGTGCGTGCCGAGCCAGATGAACTTGTTGCGCCGCACGTCGACATCGACGCCGAAATGTTCGGCGTAGCGCTGGCGGAAGCGGCTGTTCAGCCCGTCGGCGGCGATGACGAGATCGTAATCGCCATAGTCGGCGAGATCGTCGCTCGACTCATGCTCGAAATGCAGCGCGACGCCGAGCGCCCGCGCGCGCTCCTGCAATATCCCGAGCAGCCGCTTGCGGCCGATGCCGATAAAGCCATGGCCCGAGGAACGGATCGTCTCGCCGCCGATCGACACCTCGATATCGTCCCAATGGGCGAACTCTTGCGCGATGACGCGACCGCTCTCCGGATCGTTGGCCATGAGATTTTCGACGGTCTGGTCGGAGAAGACGACGCCCCAGCCGAACGTGTCGCCGGCACGGTTGCGCTCGAACACATCGATCTCGTGCGCCGGATCGCGCAGCTTCATCGAGATCGCGAAATAGAGTCCCGCAGGCCCCCCGCCGACGCAGGCGATGCGCATCGATCCGTCTCCAAACTATTTCAAGTTTGAAGTATATCGCCGGCGGTTGCAAGGATGATCTCGCCGGCGCGACCGGCCGGGCGAGGTTCAGCCTATCGGAAGCGAGGGCGCGAGGCCGGAGGAAACGGGGTCAGGCGGCTTCGCTCTCGTCGTCCTGCGTACGCTCGCCGTGCAGGTTGATCAGCGACGACATCAGATCGTCTTCCGCGCTCGACATCACCGCGATGGCGATCGCCTCGTCGCAGTCCTCGCCGGCGAGATAGGCGTGGCCCATGGCGGAATCGATGTAGATCGACTCGCCTTCGTTCAGCACCACCGGATCGTAGAATTCGGTGTGCACGACCAGTTGGCCGGCCACGACATAGATGAATTCCTCGCCGTGATGGCGCACCAGGTCGCCGAACTCGGCCAGCGACTTGTTGCGGATCTTGGTCAGGTTCGGGATCATGCGCTTCTGGCGCAGCTCGGTGCAGAGATAATAATAATCGTAATTCGCGGTGTTCACCCGCACTGCGCGATCGAGCGTGCCGATGCTGCGCCGGCCCATCACCGGGTTCGTGGCTGGCGTATTCTCCCCTTCCGCGAACAGCTCGGACATATGGATGTTGAGCCGCTCGCTGAGCTGCTGCAGCTTGTCGTAAGTCAGCGTCAGCCGATCATGCTCGACCTTGGACAGGGTCGAAATCGGAATGCCGCTCTTCTGGCTCATCTCCTTGAGCGTCCAGCCATTGCGGCTGCGCAGGCCGCGCATCACGGCACCAAGAGTCAGCTGCGCCAAAAATTCATCTCCTTCGCCTCGCTTGACGTGTTCCAATTAGGACAATAGCGTCCTGATCAGGAAAAACGTCGCACGAAACCGCCTGTTCCACACCCGACTACCATCGCTTGCGGGAGCAGCGCAACAACATCGCACTTGTAACGCCGGACAAATCGAAAAGCGCAGGGAAGCGCAATGCGGCCCGACAAGGCCATTCGCGAGACAGATCAGGAGACAATATGCCCGGGCCCAGGACAATCATTCCCCTCGCTTGTCTGGCGATGTCGCTGACCGCGGCCGCCCCGGCACCGGTCGATTACCTCGCGCGGGTCGAGCGCATCCTGAAGACAACCCCGCTGATCGACGGCCATAATGACTGGCCCGAGACGTTGCGCAGCCGCGAGGGCGAGAAGCGCTGGACGATCGACCTGACGCACCTCGACAAGAGCCCGGCGCATTACGACACGGATATAAGCCTGTTGCGGCGCGGGCATGTCGGCGGGCAGTTCTGGTCGGTGTGGGTGTCGCCCGACCTGCCGGGCCAGGAACAGGTCGAGCAGACGCTGGAGCAGATCGACCTGGTGCGCGATATCGTGGCGCGGTACCCGAACGACTTCGCCATGGCGCGTACCGCCGAGGACGTGCGCCGCATCCACCGCTCGGGCCGCATGGCGGCGCTGATCGGCGTCGAGGGCGGCGGGCAGATCGATCACCGCCTGTCGGTACTGCGTGCCTATGCCGCACTCGGCGCGGGGTATCTGACGCTGACCCATACGAAGACGATCGAATGGGCGGATTCGGCGACGGACAATCCCCGGCATCACGGGCTGACGCCGTTCGGCGAGAGCGTGGTGCGCGAACTCAACCGGCTCGGCATGCTGGTCGATCTCGCCCATGTCAGCGAGGACACGATGCGCGACGCGTTGCGCGTGTCGAAGGCGCCGGTGATCTTCTCGCACTCCAGTGCGCGGGCGCTCGACGATCATCCGCGCGACGTGTCGGACGAGGTGCTCAGGCTGGTCGCGGCCAATGGCGGCGTGGTGATGGTCAACTACGCCACGCCCTATATCTCGGACGCCTATCGTCGCTGGCAGGCCGACGAGGCGGCGGAGAAGATGCGCTTCAACGCGCCGCCTTATGGTGGGCTCTATATCGGCCAGCCGGACAGGGCGGCCGCAGCGATGGCCGACTGGCACAAGGCGCATCCCAAGCCGCATGTCGCGATGTCCGAGGTCGCCGACCATATCGAGCATATCGCGAAGGTGGCGGGCGTCGACCATGTCGGGCTCGGATCGGATTATGACGGGGTCGGCGAGCAGCTCCCCGAGGGGATGGCCGATGTCAGCAGCTATCCCGCCTTGCTCGCCGAGCTGATGCGGCGTGGCTGGAGCGACGCGGATATCCGCAAGGTGGCGGGCGAGAATGTGCTGCGCGTGATGACGCGGGCGGAAGCCGTGGCGGTGTCGATGGCAAGCCAGCTGCCCGAGACCAAGGCAATGTGATGCATCTGCGCGTTTGTGGTTGATCTATTTTCTATTCAGGCCATAATGTCTTAATTGAGACATAAGCGAGGAAGCTCGCAAAAGGAGGGCGCGATGAATCGTCTGTTGATGGGCATGGTTTCGCTTGGCGCACTGGCCGCCGCAGGGCTCGCTTCCGCCGCCCCGGCGCAGCAGGCGCCCTTCACGATCGAGCAGGTACTCGACGCTCCCTATCCCACCAGCCTCGCCGCCGCGCCGAAGGGCGGCCAGGCGGCCTGGGTGTTCAGCATCAAGGGCGTGCGCAACGTCTGGATCGGCGAGGCGGGCGGCAAATCTCGCCAGGTCACCGCCTTCACCAGGGACGACGGCAACGATATCGGCGACGTCGCCTGGTCGCCCGACGGGTCGATGATCGCCTTCACCCGCGGCCAGACGCTCGAGGACGATGCGCCGGCCAATGTCGCCAGCGCGCCCGAAGGCCCGACCCCGCGCGAGATCTGGGTCGTGTCGGCCGCCGGCGGGGAGGCGCGCAAGGTCGGCACCGGCCATGAGCCGAGCTTCTCGCCCGACGGCAAACAGGTGGTATATCTCGACAAGCGCCAGGTGCTGGCGGTCGACCTCGCCACCGCCGGCGCCAAACCGCATCCGCTGCTGACCGATTTCGGCGCGGTGCGCTCGCTCACCTGGTCGCCCGATGGGCACCGTTTCGCGTTCGTCAGCCAGCGCAGACTCCACGCGCTGATCGGCGTGTTCGACACCGCCGCACGGACGCTGACCTGGGCAGCGCCGAGCTTCGACATCGATTCCTCGCCGACCTTCTCGCCCGACGGCAAGCAGCTCGCCTTCATCCGCGTGCTGGTGGCCAAGGCGTCACCGTTCATCAGCCGTCGCGCCGGCCTGCCGTGGCAGATCTGGACCGCGGACGCCGCAACCGGCGCCGGTACGCGCGTCTGGACGGCTGATGAGGGCCCGGGCAGCGTCTATCGTCCGACGCTTGCCGCGGAAAACCTGCTCTGGGCAGCCGACGGGCAACTCGTCTTCCCGTGGGAGAAGAGCGGCTGGATGCAGCCCTGGGCCGTGTCGGCCACCGGCGGCACCGCGCATGCGCTCGCCTCGGGTGCGTTCGAAGTGCCGTACATGACGCTCGATCCGTCCAAGCGGAAGCTGGTCTTCGCGAGCAACCAGAACGATATCGACCGGCTGCATTTCTGGACCAGCGATCTCTCCACCAGGGCGCCGGTACCGGTCGCCGCGCCGGCGACGACGATCGAGGCCTTTCCGCAGGTCAGCGCCGATGGCAGCATCTTCGCGCTGCAGAGCAGCGGCGTGCAGCAGTTGAGCCCGGCCGTGCTGCGCGGCGGCAAGTGGCAGCGGCTCGCCGCCGAGACGACCGCGCCGTCCTTCCCGACCGCGCATATGGCGGCACCGCAGTCGGTGGTGTTCAAGGCCAAGGACGGGCTCGACGTGCACGGCCAGCTGTTCCTGCCGCCCGCCGGCATGAAGGGGCCGCACCCGACAGTGCTGTTCTTCCATGGCGGGCCGCCGCGCCAGATGCTGCTCGGCTTCCACTATATGGCGTTCTACGCCGGCGCGTACGGCTTCAACGAATATCTCGCGTCGAAGGGTTATGTCGTGCTGTCGGTCAATTATCGCGGCGGCATCGGTTATGGCATGGAGTATCGCGAGGCCAAGGATTTCGGCCTCGGCGGCGGCAGCGAGACACAGGATCTGTTCGGCGCGATCACCTATCTTCAGGGTCGCTCCGATGTCGACCGCAAGCGCATCGGCGTGTGGGGCGGCAGCTATGGCGGCCTGATGACCGCGCTGGCGCTGGCCCGCGCGTCGGATTCGATCGCGGTCGGGGTCGATTATGCCGGCGTGTACAACTGGGCGTCGATGCTGGCGGTCGAGGGTGCGCCGATCACCGACCCGAACGACTACAAGACGGCGATCGCCTCTTCGCCGGTGGCGACGATCGGCGACTGGCATTCGCCGGTGCTGGTGATCCAGGCCGATGACGACCGCAACGTGCCGGCGACGCAATCGACCGAGCTGATCCAGGATCTGCGCGCGCATAACATACCGCACGAGACGCTGATCATCCCCAACGAGGTGCACGACCTGACGCGCTACGCCTCGTGGCTGACGTTGTTCCACGCGACCGACGACTATCTCGCGCGGTACCTGCAGCCGGCGCCGCGGGCGGGGAAATAGCCTCGTCAAAGCCCCTCCCCTTCAGGGGAGGGGTTGGGGGTGGGGGCCATTCCCGAACACAACGCTCGTGGTACTTGCGGCACTCCCCCACCCCAACCCCTCTCCTGAAGGGGGTGGGGCTTGATGTGCCTTGACCTCGTCCGGGCAACCACGCCTTGCGCCAAATTGATGCGCCTTTTGGTCGAATCGTGTTGACGTTCTCTAATTGAGCCAACATAGTCCCATTTAGAAAAGACGGGGGTATCGTCGTGGTTATAGTGAAATTCGCCCTGGGCGGTGTTGGCAACGCGTGATGAACTTTCCCTTCCCCCAGGCCGGCGCCACCGTGTTGCCGCAGCCCTATCTGCTGTTTCTCGGCGACACGACCGAGCCGGGCTATGCCAAGACCGCCTTCGGCCTGCGCGACTGGGCCGGTGACAAATGCGTCGGCGAGAATGTCTGCCCGGGCGCGACGGTGACCACCGGTCTGGAGCGCATGACCCCGGCCGAGGCCGCCGCGCGCGGCGCACGGTCGATGGTCATCGCGGTGGCCAATGGCGGCGGTTTCATTCCGGACAATTGGCGCGCGAGCCTGATCGAGGCGCTCGAGGCCGGGCTCGACATCGTCAGCGGCATGCATGTCCGCCTCGCCGAAATTCCCGGCCTGGCCGAAACCGCCAATCGCCTTGGCCGGCGCCTGATCGACATCCGCACGCCGCCCGCCGATATCCCCGTCGCCAATGGGCGCAAGCGCAGCGGCAAGCGCCTCCTGACCGTCGGCACCGACTGCGCGCTGGGCAAGAAATATACCGCGCTGGCGCTGTCCAATGCGCTGATCGAGCGCGGCGTGGATTGCGATTTCCGCGCCACCGGCCAGACCGGCATCATGATCGCCGGCGGCGGCATGCCGATGGACGCGATCATCTCCGACTTCGAAGCGGGTGCGGCGGAGCTGCTTTCGCCCGATGCCGCGCCCGATCATTGGGACGTGATCGAAGGGCAGGGGTCGTTGATGCACCCGGCCTATGCCGCGGTGTCGCTCGGCCTGCTCCATGGCAGCCAGCCGGATGTGTTCGTGGTGTGCCACGAACCCGGGCGCACGGACGTGCTCGGCGCTCCGGGCTTCAAGCTGCCCAGCGTCGAGGAGATCATCGAAGCGACGCAGTTGCTCGGTCGGCGCACCAACCCCGCAATCCGCTGCGGCGGCCTGTCCTACAATACAAGCGCGCTGAGCGAGGCGGAGGCCACCGCGCTGATGGCGGCAGAGAGCGCACGGCTCGGTTTGCCGGTGGCCGATCCGATCCGCGGCGGGCCGGCATTCGACAAACTCGTCGACAACTGCCTGGCCTGACCCGCATGAGCGATGCCGCCACGCCGACGGGCTCGACCTGGTTCCAGCGTTTCCTGCTGCCGGGTTTCGCGTTCAAGGCGGTGGTGATCGGCGGCGGCTACGCCACCGGCCGCGAGCTGGCCGAGTTCTTCCTGCCCAGCGGTCCATGGGGCGGTCTTGCCGGCATGGTGCTGGCGATGCTGATCTGGAGCGCGGTGTGCGCGGTGACCTTCGCCTTCGCCCACCGTTTCGGCACTTATGAATATCGTAGCTTCTTCGCGAAACTGCTCGGGCCGTTCTGGATCGTGTTCGAAGTCGCCTATCTGCTGTTCGTGGTGCTGATCCTGTCGGTGTTCGGCGCGGCGGCGGGCGCGATCGGTGCGGCGACGCTCGGCCTGCCGCCGATCGTCGGGACGCTGACGCTGGCGGCGGCGATCGCGCTGTTCGTGACCTTCGGCAACGCCTCGGTCGAGCGGCTGTTCAAGTACGTCTCGTTCCTGCTCTACGGTGTCTACATCCTGTTCGTGCTGCTGTCGGTGAACAGCTTCGGCGACCGCATCGCCGGCAGCTTCTCCCTGCCGGCGCAAAGCGATGGCTGGGCGCTCGGCGGTCTGACCTATGCCAGCTACAATATCGTCGGTGCGGTGGTGATCCTGCCGGTGATGCGCCATCTCACCAGCCGGCGCGACGCGGTGATCGCCGGCGTCGTCGCCGGGCCGCTGGCGATGTTGCCGGCGCTGCTGTTCTTCACCTGCATGATCGCCTTCTATCCCGGCATCGCGCAGGAGACCTTGCCGTCGGACTTCATCCTGCAGCAGCTGCATTTCCCGTTGTTCCATCTGCTGTTCCAGCTGATGATCTTCGCCGCTCTGCTCGAGAGCGGCACCGGCTCGGTCCATGCCATCAACGAACGCGTCGCGACCGTCTGGCGCCGGCGTCGCGGTGAGGAGCTGTCGCACCGCGCGCGTGCCGGCGTCGCCGCCGTTCTGCTGATCGGCTGCATCTTCGTCGCCGACCGGGTCGGCCTCGTCGCACTGATCGGCAGCGGTTATCGCTTCCTCGCCTACACCCTGCTCGCGGTCTACGTCGTGCCGCTGCTGACCATCGGTCTTTTCCACCTGCTCCGCACCTCCCCGGGAGAAATGTCATGATCCTCGGTCGTCCCCTGACCGCGCTGGCGCTGGCGCTCGCCGTCATGCCCGTCGCGGCATCCGCGCGCCCGGCGCATCCCGCGCGGCCGGCCGCCAAAGGCGTCGTCCCGCACGTCGCGGGCCTTGCCGAATTCGTCGACGGCGTAGTCGCGCAACAGATCGCCACGCGCGAGGTGGCCGGGGCTGTCGTGACGGTCGTCTATCAGGGTCGTGTGCTGTTCACCCGCGGCTATGGCAGCGCCGATGTCGCACGCGGCGTACCGGTCGACGGGCAGCGCACCTTGTTCCACCCCGGCTCGGTATCGAAACTGTTCACCTGGACCGCGCTGATGCAGCAGGTCGAGGCGGGCAAGGTCGATCTCGACGCCGATGTGAACGGCTATATCGACTTCACGATTCCGCCCTTCGAGGGCAAGCCGGTGCGCGTCCGCGACCTGCTGTCGCACAGCCCGGGTTTCAGCGATGTCGGCGGTCTCATCTATGAGAGCTTCGACAAGACCCAGCCTTACCAGCAATGGCTAAAGACCCGAATCCCCGCGCGGCTTTGGCCGGCCGGTACCGAGATCGCCTATTCCAATTATGGCGCGGCGCTGGCCGGCTATATCGTCGAACGCGTCTCGGGCGAAGCCTTCCCCGATTATGTCGACCACCACATCTTCGGCCCGCTCGGCATGAATTCGAGCACCTTCCGCGAGCCGCTGACCGGGACGATGGCCGCCAACATGGCGACCGGCTACAAGGTCGTCGACGGCCGGTTCGTCGCCAAGCCGGGGGAATATCTCCGTTCGGTGATGCCGGCGGGCTCGGTCTCGGCGACCGGGCCGGACATGGCGCGCTTCATGCTCGCGATTCTCAACAACGGGTCGCTCGGCGGCCATGCCATCCTGCGCCCCGCCACGGTCAAATTGCTCGAGAGCGACTCCTTCGGCAACGCGCCCGATCTCCAGCCGATGGCGCATGGTTATCTCGTCTATCGCAAGGCCAACCCGCGGCTGGTCGGGCATGCCGGCAACACGGTCGATTTCCATTCCGACCTGATCATCTCGCCCGAAACCGGCTTCGGCTTCTTCGTCTCGACCAGCGGCGGGCCGGGCAGCTATCTCGCCCGCACCGAGCTCAGCCAGGCGATCGTCGGCCGCGTCTTCCCGCAGACCCCGGCGCCGCGCTGGACCGGGGCATCGGGCGTCACCGAGGCCGGCCATTATCGCGCCAACCGCCGCGATTACAGCCGCCCGGCCGACCCCAAGCACGATATGATCGTCACCGCGACGGGGCCGAACAGCATCACCACCGAGATCGAGGGCGTGAAGACCGCCTGGGACCAGATCGGCCCGCATCTCTATGAGCAGGTCACCGGCGCGCGCGTCGGCGGCCCGTACAACCGGCTCGAATTCTACGGCACGGCGCAGGATCCGCGCCTCTCGCTCGGCTCGGAGCCGTACGAAACCTATCATCATGTGAAGCCCGAATGAGGAACCCGACGATGGCATCTTCGCTTCGATCCCGCCTCGCTCGCCTGGCGCTGGGCGCCGGGCTGGCCGCGATCCCCTCGCTGGCATTGGCCGATGTGCCGGCCGGCTTCGACGCCCAGGTCGAGGCGCTGCGCCAGTCGATCGGCGTGCCCGGCATGGCCATCACCGTGGTCGAGAACGGCAAGGTCACGCTGGCCCGGGGTTATGGCGTGCAGAAGCTCGGTTCGCCGCAGCGCGTCGATGCCGACACGATCTTCCCCAATGGCTCGACCGGCAAGGCGTTCACCTCCGCCGCGCTCGCGCTGCTGGTCGACCAGGGCAAGATCAAGTGGGACGACAAGGTGATCGACCACATGCCGTGGTTCGCCATGTACGACAGCTGGGTCACCCGCGAGATGACGATCCGCGACCTGCTGGTCCATCGCAGCGGCCTCGGCCTGGGCGAGGGCGACCTGCTGTTCGTGCCGCGTACCAACCTCGACCGACGCGAGAGCGTGCGCCGGCTGCGCTACCTCAAGCCGGCGACCAGTTTCCGCAGCGGCTATGCCTATGACAACGTGCTCTACATGGTCGCCGGCCAGCTGATCGAGGAGGTCACCGGCCAGACCTGGGAGAAGTTCGTCCGCGACAATGTGCTGAAGCCCGCCGGCATGCTGCACTCGACGACCGAGGACACCGAACGCTTCACCATTGCCGATCGCGCCTGGCCGCATGCGCGGCTCGACGGTCCGTTCCGCGGCCTTGGGACGCAGGTGGTGCTCGACGAGCGCGATGCGCTCGGCCGTACCGCGGCGCCGGCCGGCGGCATGGCGGTCAGCGCCAACGACATGGCGCGCTGGATCCAGATCCAGCTCGGCCATGGCAAGCTGCCCGAGGGCAGCGGCCGGCTGTTCAGCGAAACCGCCTCGGCCGAGATGTGGAAGCCGACCGTGATCCTGCCGAGCGGGCGCCTGCCCGGGCCGGACGCCCCGGAACCCGGCTTCAACACCTATGCGCTGGGCTGGGACGTCACCGAATATCGCGGCACGCGCATCGTCATGCACGACGGCGCGGTGTTCGGCTTCGGCGCCACCGTCGTGATGATCCCGAGCAAGAACATCGGCTTCTTCATCACCGTCAATTCCGAGGACGGCGAGATGATCAAGGGCCTGACCTATGAACTGCTCGACCATTATCTCGGCGTGCAAGGCACCGACTGGCCAAAGGTGTGGCGCGATTTCAAGAAGGATCGCCAGGCCAAGGCGGTGGCGATGCTGACGGCGACGAACGCCGCGCCCGCCCAGGTCGGGCCCTCGCTGCCGATCGCGCGTTACGCGGGCGATTTCGCCGATCCCTGGTACGGTCCGATCAGCATCCGCGAAGAGGGCGGCAAGCTGCGCATCGACTTCAAGCAGACGCCGCGCATGACCGGCACGCTGGAGCATTTCCAGTATGAGAGCTTCCGCGTGCGCTGGGACGACAAGCAGATCGAACCGGCTTACGCCACCTTCGCGCTCACCCCGGAGGGCGGAATCGATCGCATGACGATGCGGGCGGTATCGCCGATCGCTGACTTCAGCTGGGACTATCAGGACCTGCTGTTCACGCCGGTCGCACCACGCAAATGAAGGCCCCAAAGGCTCGGATCGGAGTTGACAATGCTCCGATCAGGATCAATCATGCCTAAATAGAAACATGTGTGACCCGGCGACGCGATATGCCGGGCGAGAAGGGGTTGGGATGCAATTGTTCACGAAGATCGCCGCCGGTCTGCTGGTCCTGACCGCGGGTGCCGGCATCGCACAGCAGGCCAGCCAGCTCGCGCCGCCGACCAAGCCGGCAACGGCTACAGCTGCCGCGACGAGCGCGCCGCCGGCCACCCCGGCCGCGCAGCCGACGCTGACCAAGACCGATGTCGATGCCTGGCTCGACGGTTACATGCCCTATGCACTGCGCGCGGGCGACGTGGCCGGCGCCGTGGTCGTGGTGGTCAAGGATGGCCAGGTCGTGACCAAGCGCGGCTATGGCTATGCCGACATTGCCGCGCGCAAGCCGGTCGATCCGGACAAGACGCTGTTCCGCCCCGGTTCGGTATCCAAGCTGGTCACCTGGACGGCGGTGATGCAGCTGGTCGAGCAGGGCAAGATCAACCTCGACGCCGACGTCAATTCCTATATCGATTTCAACATCCCCGCCTATGACGGCAAGCCGATCACCATGCGCCAGATCCTGACGCATACCGCCGGCTTCGAGGATCATGCCAAGAACCTGATGTTCTATGACACCAGGCATCTCCAGAGCATCGGCGACTATCTCAAGATGTACGTGCCCAAGCGCATCTTCGCGCCGGGCACCACGCCGGCCTATTCCAACTATGGTGCGACGCTTGCCGGTTATGTCGTCGAGCGCGTGTCGAAGATGCCGTTCGACGACTATGTCGAGAAGAATGTGTTCGCGCCGATCGGCATGACCCATTCGACCTTCCGCCAGCCGCTCCCCGCGGGCCTCGCGCCGGACATGGCGACCGGCTATCCGCGTGCCTCGGCCAAGCCGGGCAAGTTCGAGATCGTCGACCCGGCCCCGGCCGGCAGCATGTCGTCGACCGGCGCCGATATGGCGCAGTTCATGCTCGCGCATCTCGGGGGCGGCGCGACCGGCGGCGGGCGCATCCTCAAGCCGGAAACGGCCGAGATGATGCACAACACGCCGACCACCTTCCTGCCGCCGCTCAACCGCATGGAGCTCGGTTTCTTCGAGACCAACATCAACGGCCGCGAGGTGATCGCCCATCTCGGCGACACGCAGAACTTCCACACCTCGCTGCACCTGTTCCTCGGCGACAATGTCGGCCTGTACATTTCGATGAACAGCGCCGGCACGGCGGTCGGGGCGCATACCGTTCGCGGGTCGCTGTTCGCCGATTTCGCCGACCGTTATTTCCCCTCGACCGAGCATGACGGGCGCGTCGATGCCAAGACATCGGCGCAGCATGTCAAGATGATGGCCGGCAGCTGGCAGGCCAGCCGTCGCATGGAAACCGGCTTCGTCCGCGCGCTGCAACTGATCGGTCAGACCGATGTGACCGCCAACGACAAGGGCGAACTGCTGATCCCGGCGCTCAAGGACGCGAGCGGCGCCCCGACCCGCTGGGTCGAGATCGCGCCGTTCGTGTGGCGCGATGCGCATGGGCATGACCGCGTCGCCGCCAAGGTCGTCGACGGCAAGGTGGTGCGCTGGAGCATGGACATGGAATCACCCTTCGTGGTGTTCGATCGCACGCCGGCGAGCATTTCGTCGGGCTGGATCCTGCCGCTGACCTATGCCAGCCTCGCGATCCTGTTGCTGGCCTTCCTGCACTGGCCGGTCTCGGCGCTGGTCCGCCGCTCGTACAAGACCGCGCTGCCGGTCGAGGGCCGCGCCCGCCAGGCCTATCGCCTCGTCCGCCTGTTCTCCGGCCTGGTGCTGGTGGTGCTGACCGGCTGGGCGATCGTCGTGACGAGCATGTTTTCCGACCTCTCCAACCTGACCAGCGACTCCGACGGCAAGCTGTGGTTCATGCAGATCGTCGGGCTGATCGTGTTCCTCGGCACGGTCGGGCTGGCGGCATGGAATGTGCTGCTTGCCTGGAAGACCGGGCGGCGCTGGCCGAGCAAGGTCGGCGCGGTGCTGATCCTGCTCGCGGCGCTGATGATACTCTATGTCGCCTTCACCTTCGGCCTGCTCGACATGACGGTGAACTACTGATGCCGAGGCTGTCGCTCAACGTCGCGGTGGAGACGCTGACCCTCTCCGCGCCGTTCCGCATCTCGGGCTATGTGTTCGAAACCTCGGACGTCGTCGTCGTCACGCTGAGCGATGGCGAGCATCGCGGACGCGGCGAGGGTTCGGGCGTGTTCTATCTGCATGACGACGTGCCGCACATGCTCGCCGCGATCGAGCGCGTCCGCGCCTCGATCGAGGCGGGGCCGTCGCGCGAGGAACTGCGATCGATCCTGCCGCCGGGCGGCGCGCGCAATGCGGTCGATGCCGCCTTGTGGGAACTCGAGGCGCAGCGTGCGGGCAAGCCGGTCTGGGCGCTGGCCGGGATGGCGCAGCCGCGGCCACTGGTGACGACCTTCACCCTCGGCGCCGATACGCCCGAGGTGATGGCCGCCGGCGCGCGCCGCTACGCCGATGCTCGCTCGATCAAGATCAAGCTCACCGGCGAACTCGATCTCGACATCGCCCGGGTGAACGCGATCCGCGCCGCGCGCCCCGATGTGTGGCTCGGGGTCGATGGCAATCAGGGTTTCGGCATCGCCGATCTCGATGCGCTGGTTGCGGCGATGCAGGCGGCGAATGTGTCGTTGATCGAGCAGCCGCTGGCGCGCGGCCGCGAGGCGGACCTCGACGGCTACAAGTCGCCGATCCCGCTCGCTGCCGACGAGAGCGCGCTGTCGCTCGTCGATGTCGGCCTGGTCGCCGCGCGGTTCGACGTGTTCAACATCAAGCTCGACAAATGCGGCGGCCTGACCGAGGCGCTGATGATCGCCGTTGCCGCGCGCGCGGCGGGGCTCGGCGTGATGGTCGGCAACATGGTCGGCACCAGCCTCGCCATGGCGCCTGGTTATGTGCTCGGCCAGCTGTGCGACATCGTCGATCTCGACGGGCCGACCTTCCTCAAACAGGATCGCGTGCCCGGCGTCGAATATCGTGACGGCATGGTGTGGTGCGACGACAAGGTCTGGGGCGCGGGCGCGATGATCGCCGCGTGACCAGCGCCATCGTGGCGTCGCAGGAGAAGACCTGGTTCGGTCAGCCGCGCGGCCTCACCATCCTGTTCCTGACCAATATGTGGGAGCAATTCTCCTACTTCGGCATGCGTGCGCTGCTCATGTATTACATGACCAAGCAGCTGCTGATCGAGCAGGGCCATGCTTCGAGCATCTACGGCGTCTATATCGCCTGCGCCTATTTCACGCCGGTCGTCGGCGGCGTCGTGGCCGACCGTTGGCTCGGCAAACGACGCGCGGTGATCCTCGGCGCATCGATCATGGCCGCGGGCCATTTCATGATGACGTTCGAGCCGCTGATCTATCTCGCGCTTGCCACCATCGCGCTGGGCAATGGGCTGTTCCTGCCCAGCCTGCCGAGCCAGATCAACGATCTCTACGCGCCCGGCGATCCGCGGCGCGGCTGGGCCTATAATGTCTATTATGTCGGCATCAACATCGGCGGTTTTCTCGCGCCGTTGCTGTGCGGCACGATCGGCGAGGCCTATGGCTGGCATTACGGCTTCGGCCTTGCCGGCATCGGCATGCTTGCCGGCCTCGTGATCTACCTGGCGGGTCAGCATTATCTGCCTGCGCCCGTCGCGCAGGCCAGCGCAGGCGAGGAGCGAGCCGCCGTGGCGATCGACGGACGGGCAACCGCACGCGCGCTCGCCGCCATCGCCTTGTGCGTCATCATCTTCCGCGGTGCCTATGAGCAGGTCGGCAATACCCTGGCATTGTGGGTCGACCAGGGTGTCGATCGCTCGGCCGGGCAGTTCGCCATCCCGATGACCTGGTTCCAGTCGCTCAACCCGGTGATCGTCATTTTCTTCACCCCCGCCCTGCTCGCTTTCTGGCAGCGGCGCGCGGCGGCAGGACACGATCAGTCGCCGGCGCGGCGCATGGCGCTCGGGGCGGCGATCACCGCCGGCGCCTTCGTCATGCTCGCTGCCGTGGCATGGAGCGCGGGCGCCGGGCACGCTGCGTGGCCGTGGCTGGTATTGTTCTTCGTGATCTACACCGTTGGGGAACTGCATATCCTGCCCAGCGGACTCGGTCTGTTCGCGCGCCTCGCCCCGCCACGGCTCGGCGCGACGACCGTCGCGTCCTGGTATCTGACGATCTCAGCGGGGAGTCTGTTCGCCGGGAAAGTCGGCACCTTGTGGAGCGACATGACGCCGGCCGCCTTTTTCCTGTTGCTCGCTGGCCTCGCTGTCGTGGCGGCGATCCTGTTGCGGTCGCTCGATGCTGCCGTGCGCAAGGTGGACCCGGTTGGCACATAAAGTGCTTTTTGACGAATGTTTGTCCTGAATGGGATTGTAATTCTCTTCTAGGCGTGTTTTTGTCCTGTTTAATGTTCTCCAGCGGATCGGCGGCATCAAGCGACCGCAGACCGCTCATTAAGTCACACCGACCTGGCGGCGCGGGGAGCACCGTCAGATGAGCACAAGGGGTAACAAGATGATCAATAATCGTTCGATATTATGTGCCGGCACCGCAATGGTCCTCGCGATGGCTGCCGCCCCCGCCGTCGCGAAGGTAGCTGCGCCCGCGCCCGCGCCCGATGCGGCGCAGAATGGCGCGCAGGTCATCAACGAAGAGGTCGTCGTCACCGCGCAGCACCGCGAGCAGACCCTGGCCGAGGTACCGCAGTCGATCTCGGTGGTCAGCAGCGCGACGCTCGAGCGGCAGGCGGCGATCAACTTCCAGGACTATGCCCAGCTCGTTCCCAGCCTGACGCTGACCCAGGAAAATCCCGGTGAGACGCGGCTCGTGCTGCGCGGCATCAACACCGGCTCGGTCGGCTCGACCGTCGCGGTCTATGTCGACGACGTGCCGTTCGGCGCCAGCGGCAGCCTGTCCAACGGCGGCATTCTCGCCGGCGATTTCGACACCTTTGACGTCCAGCGCATCGAGGTGCTGCGCGGCCCGCAGGGTACGCTCTACGGTGCCAATTCGCTCGGCGGCGTGCTTAAATTCGTCACCGGAACGCCTTCGACCGAAAAGTTCCAGGTGCGCGGTCAGGCAGGCATCGAAACCACGCAGAGCGGCGAGGCGAGCTATACCGGCAATGCCATGATCAACGTGCCGCTTGGCGACACGCTCGCGCTGCGCGCCAGCGGTTTCTACCACAAGATGGGCGGCTATATTAACACGATCGGTCGCTCGGCCAGCAACGTCAACAATGCGGACAGCTTCGGCGGGCGCGCCTCGCTGCTGTTCAAGCCGAGCAGCGACTTCTCGATCCGCCTGACCGGCCTGATCCAGAATATCAACGTCGACTCTCCGGCGAACTTCGAAGTCGATCCGGTGACGTTCCAGCCGGTCAACGCGCTGACCACGTTGCCGCAGGGCATTAAGCGCACACGTTTCGAGCTCTATCCCGAACTCAACACGGTGCACTATCAGCTCTACAACGGCACGCTGAACTATAACCTCGGCTTCGCCACGGTCACCTCGGTGACCAGCTATGCGACACAGAAGCAGAAGCAGATCAGCGACATCAGCACCAACGCCGCGCGCGGCACGGCGCAGTTTTTGTATGGCGCGGCCGGCACGACCAACACCGTAGGCCTGGCCTATCAGAACGATATCTCGGTCAACAAGTTCACCCAGGAAGTCCGCCTCGCCTCGGCCGATTCGGACAGCTTCGAGTGGCTGGTCGGCGGTTATTACACGCATGAGAAGACGCGGCTCTATCAGGAGTATCTGCCCTTCAACATGACGACCAAAGCGCTGATCCCGCAGGCGAACCCGCCCGGCTTCACTTTCGCGAAATTCGTCTACGCCCAGATCGACGCCAAATATGAGGAATATGCCGCGTTCGCCAGCGGCACCCTGCACCTCGGCCCGCAGTTCGATATCACCGCCGGCGGCCGCTACAGCCACAACAACCAGAGCTCGACCCAGGCGGTCGTCCAGCTCGGCGGGGGTAGCCCGACCTTCGGCACTTCGTCGGAAGGCGTGTTCACCTGGTCGGTGGCGCCGCGCTTCGAGATCAACAGCCACAATTCGCTCTATGGCCGCGTCGGCAAGGGTTATCGTCCAGGCGGTCCCAACTTCGTCCCGCCGGGCGCCCCCGCCACCTATCCAACCCAGTTCAACTCTGACACGCTGGTCAGCTATGAACTGGGCTATCGCGGCGAAACCGCCAACCACGCCTTCAGCATCGACGTGGCGGCCTTCTATATTGACTGGAAGAACATTCTCATCGCTTCCAGCACGGTGGTGAACGGCACGCCGGTCGGCGTGAACAGCAACGGCCAGCGCGCACGGAGCTATGGCGTCGAGGGCACGGTGACGCTGCGTCCGACGCGCGGGCTGAACGTGGTCGCCAACGTCACCTACACCAAGGCCAAGCTGCTCGACGATACCGTGCCGGCGGTCGGCGGCCTCAATCTGACCGGCGGCCTCGCCGGCGATCAGCTTCCCTACAGCCCGGTGTGGAACGCCAACGTCTCGGCCGATTACGAGTGGTCCGTCGGCCCCAATGCCCGGGCTTATATCGGTGGCAACATTCATCTGATTGCCGATCAGGCGGCCGGGTTCAGCACCGCTTATCGCACGGCCTATGCGCGTCGCGCGACGCTCGACGGCTATCAGACGATCGATCTGCGCGCCGGCGTGAATTTCGATCGTTTCTCGCTCGGCGTCTACGTCAAGAACCTGACCAACGAATATGCCCTGTCGAACGTCACCTATCCGTTCACCGTGCCGGTGGCGATCGGCGGGACCAACACGGCGATCGCGCGCGCGGTGAGCATCCGTCCGCGCACCTTCGGCGCGACGCTCGGCTTCAACTTCTGACGGAGGGGTGGACGAGGGCGGGGAGGTCAGCCCCGCCCTCGACCATGCCGGCCGTCTCACGAAAAGGTGGCGGGAGGCCTGACATCCCCGCGTGACGAGAGGAAAATGGTCGCCATGAAGCTGATGTTCGCGCTCGCCCTGATGAGCATGCCGCTCCCGGCGCTCGCCCAGACGGCGGCCAGCGCCGACACGCCCGGCAAGACCGCCGCCGGCGTACAATATACCCAGCCCAAGGACTGGACCGCGCAGGTCAAGGGCCCGGTCACGGTCTTCGTTTCGCCGGAATCCGATTTGCGGCTCGCCGTGGTCGATGTCGGCGCCGCGCCCGACGCCAGGGCGGCGGCGGCGAAAGCCTGGTTGCTGTTCAAGCCCGACGCCGTGCCGAGCCCGCGCCTCGTCACCGCCGCCCCGCCCGCCGAAGGCTGGAGCGAGCGGGCCAGCCTGGCCTATGAAACCTCGCCGAATGAACGTGCGGTGCGCAGCGCGCTGGCGCTCAAACAGGGCCAGGCCTGGACCGTCCTGATCGTCGACGGCGCCGAATCCACCTATAACAAGCGCTCCGCCGCTGCGGCGATCGTGCAGGGCAGCCTTCACCCGGCCGGCTATACGAAAGAGAGTTTCGCCGGAAAGACCGCGCATGCGCTGACTCCGGAACGCATCCAGCTGCTGCGCGATTTCGTCGCCCAGTCCGCTGCCGCGCTCGAGGTTCCCGGCGTCGGCATGGCGCTGATCGACCATGGCAAGGTCGTCTGGGCCGGCGGCGTCGGTGTCCGCGCGCTCGGGTCGCCAGAGCCGGTCGATGCGCACACCAAGTTCATGGTCGCCTCCAACACCAAGGGGATGTCGACCCTGCTGCTGTCGATCCTGGCGGACGAGGGCAAGCTGCGCTGGGACCAGCACGTCACCGATCTCTATCCGACCTTCCGTCTCGGCAGCGACGAGGTCACGCGCTCGGTCGAGGTGCGCCATCTCGTCTGCGCCTGCACCGGTCTGCCGCGCAAGGATTTCGCCTTCATCCTCGCCGACCAGGGCGTGCCCGCGGCCGACACCTTCCGCCAACTCGCCGAGACCCAGCCGACCAGCAAGTTCGGCGAACTGTTCCAGTACAACAACCTGATGGCCTCGGCCTCGGGTTATCTCGGGGGCAGCCTGCTCTATCCGGGCATGGAGATCGGCGCCGCCTACGACAAGGCGATGCAGGTCAAGATCTTCGGCCCGCTCGGCATGCGCGATACCACCTTCGACTACAAGATCGGCGAGAGCGGCGACTGGGCGCGCCCGCACGGTTACGACGTGAACGGCCGCATGACCGTCATGTCGAACTTCTTCAACGCCACCGTCTATCCCTACCGCCCGGCCGGCGGCGCCTTTTCCAGTGCGATCGACATGGCGCGGTACGTCCAGCTCGAACTGGGCAAGGGCATGATGCCGGGCGGCAAGCGCATCGTCAGCGAAGCCAATATCCTCAAGCGCCGCGAGCGCGGCGTGCCCGTCGGCGAAAACAACTGGTACGGCATGGGCCTGTTCTACCGCGTCGCCTGGGGCGTGCCGGTCGTCACCCATGGCGGCACCTTGCAGGGGTATCACAGCGACTGGTGGGCATTGCCCGATCAGGGCGTCGGCGCGGTCATCCTGACCAATGCGGACTCAGGCCCGGCGCTGCTGGAGCCGTTCCTGCGCCGCCTGATGGAGGTGATGTATGACGGCAAGCCCGAGGCTGCCCAGGAGGTCGCCGCCGCCGCCACGCGCCTCAAGGCCCAGGCCGGCGCCCGCCGCGCCCGCCTGACGCTGCCCGGCGACCCCGCCGCGCTCGGCAACCTCGCCGCGCATTATAACGGCCCGGAAGGCAGCTCGCTGACCATCACCGACAAGGATGGCGGCAAGTGGATCATGGCCGGCTCGATCCAGGGCCCGCTCGCCACGCGCAAGAACCCCGATGGCAGCATCTCGCTGGTCTCGATCGCGCCGGGCAATATCGGCTTTGACGGCCTGATCGGCACCGACGCCGCCGGCAACCGCACGCTGACCGTGCGCGACAGCCAGCACGCCTATGTCTACACCGAGGTGAAATAGGGGAGGGCTGCGCCCCTCCGGTTCAACACGGAGGGGTTGCCACAAAAAGCGCCCACCCCGGCCTGCGCCGGGGCGGTAAAAAGCTCGTATGAAACCGGCTTAGGTTCGTGACGGCCACACCAGCAGGGGGAGCGCAATGACGGAGCTCAAGGTGCGCCACCCCATCCGCCGCTGGGCAAAACGCATCGCGCTCGCCCTCCTGACCCTGCTGATCCTCCTCCTCATCACCGGCTCCCTCTACGAGGCGCTCGGCCGCAGAAGCGCTGCAACAAACTACCCCCCACGCGGCCAGATGGTCGATATCGGCGGACGCAGGATGCACATTGACTGCCGCGGCACCGGCGCGCCGACCGTGATCCTCGAAGCGGGCCTCGGCACCGGCGGCACGATCGATTGGACGCTGGTCCACGACAAGATCGCCAGCGTCACGCGCACCTGCGCCTATGATCGGGCCGGCATCATGTGGAGCGACCCCGGCAACCAACCGCAGCACGCCACCGCGGTCGCCGACGATCTTCACGCCACGCTGAAGGCCGCCGGCATATCAGGCCCGCTCGTCCTTGTCGGCCACTCCGTCGGCGGCCCCTATGTCCGCACCTATGTCGGTCGCTATGGCGATCAGGTCGCCGGCCTTGTGATGGTCGATCCCTCAACCCCAGATCAGGTTGCGCGGCTTGGCAAGGCGACCGGCGTCGACGTCCATCCGGGCCGCGCATCCATGCTGTTCCATGCCGCATCGGCTCTCGCATGGACCGGTATCGTTCGTGTCATCGCGTCCGGCACGGGCGACAAGCACCTGCCTCCGGATGCCGCGGCAGCCCAGGCGGCCTATGCCAGCACATCGATCACCGGCGCGGCCGCGGAACTCGACGGTTTCGACCGATCGATGGCGGACGCGCGCGCGGTGCACAGCTTCGGCAACCGCCCGCTGATCGTGCTCACCGCCATGGCCCCCTTCACGGCCGCGCAGCTGAAAGGCCTTGGCATGACCCCGGCGACCGGCGCGCGCTTCAAGCAGGAGTGGCAGCGCCTCCATGCCGAGCAGGCGCGCTTCTCGACCCGCGGCCGGCAGCAGATCGTGCCCGACGCGACCCACTACATCCAGTTCGACCGGCCCGATATCGTGATCGCCGCCGTGCGCGAAGTGGTCGATACCGTGCGCACCGATGGCGCTGCCGCACAACCGACAGGAGACAGAAGATGAAACGCAAACTCCTCCTCGCCACCTTCGCGGCGCTGCTCATCTCCAACACCGCACGCCCCGAATATGACATCGTCATCCGCGGCGGGCGCGTGCTTGATGGTGCGGGCAATCCCTGGGTCCGTGCCGATGTCGCGATCAGCGACGGCAGGATCGTCAAGGTCGGCCTCGTCCCGGGCCACGGCGCGCGCGAGATCGATGCGCATGATCGCTATGTCACGCCCGGTTTCATCGACATGATGGATCAGTCCGGCAGCGTCCTGCTCGTCAACGGTGCGGCGGAGAACAAGCTGCGCCAGGGCGTCACTTCGGTGATCGCCGGCGAGGGCGGGACGCCGGTCCCGGCCGACGGCATCACGGCCTATTTCGACAAGCTCGAGGCGCAGGGCATAGGGGTCAATTTCGGCACCTATTATGCGGCGATGCAGGCGCGGATGAAGGTGATGGGCGATGGTGCCGGCACGCCGACGCCCGACCAGTTGGCGCGGATGGGCGCCGAGGTCGACACGGCGATGAAAGCCGGCGCCTTCGGCATCAGCACCGCGCTGATCTATTCCCCACAGACCTTTCAGTCGACCGAGGACCTGATCGCGCTCGGCAAGGTCGCGGCGCGCTGCGGCGGCTTCTACGCCACGCACATGCGCGACGAATCAGCCAACCTGCTGCCCGCCATCGCCGAGGCCGTGCGGATCGGCGAGGAGAGCGGCGCCAAGGTCGAGATCTTCCATCTGAAGGCCGCCTGGCGCCCCGGCTGGGGCACGCTGATGCCCAAGGCGGTGCAGGCCATCGCAGCCGCCCGCGCGCGCGGCGTGGACGTCGCGGCCGATATGTATGTCTACACCGCTGGCGGCACCGGCATCGACATCACCGTGCCCACCTGGGTCTGGGCCGATGGCGAGGCCAAGGGGATCGAACGGCTCAAGGACCCGGCCGTCCGCGTGCGGCTGAAGCGCGAGGTCGCTGCCGGTTCGATGCCAGGCTGGTCGAACCTGGTCCAGGCATCGGGCGGCTGGGACCATGTCACGCTCGCCAACGCCTTCAACCCGCAATATGAGAAATTCAACGGCAAGAGCTTCGCCGCGATCGGCAAGGCGCTGGGCAAGGACCCCGCCGACGCCGCCTGGGACATCATGATCGGCGCGCTGCCCCACCGCGCCTATGCGCTCTATTACATGATCGACGAGCGCGACATCGAGACCGCGCTGCGCCAGCCCTGGGTCGGCATCGGCAGCGATGCCGGCGCGTCGCAAAAGGTCGGCCAGATCGACGGCATCGGCCTTCCGCATCCCCGCGCCTATGGCAACCTGACGCGCGTGCTCGCCGAATATTGGCGCAAGCGCGGCGTGCTCACGCTCGAGGATGCGGTGCGCAAGATGACCGGCTGGCCGGCCCAGCGCATGGGGCTGACCGATCGTGGCCTGATTCGCGAGGGCATGCGCGCCGACATATTGGTGTTCGATCCGGCCAAGGTGCAGGATAATGCCACCTATCAGCAGCCCGTGCTGATCTCGACCGGGATCGACGACGTCATCGTCAACGGCAAGCTGACGATCGACGAGGGTCGCATGACCGGCGTGCGTGCCGGCGCGGTCCTGCGGCACGCCTGCCCCGCTTCCTGATCGTTGCGCGGGGCCTTCTGGCCGCTCCGCAGCCGGTAGATCGGGGAGAGGCCTGGACGACATGGCGGAGCGGGCAGTCTGGCGCGAACTCGTCTCACCCCGAGTGATGAGTTGAAGTAGCGGAACGGGCTGGCGGGCTTGCGAAGGACAAGGCATGCGCGCCGCCTATCCGCCACCTCCTATCGATCGGTGCATTGCTCTGACAGAGCCTTGGCCGCTCTAAATCTCGATGACCCAAGGCGACGTCGCGTCATACTGCGCCTTTTTCGCCGCGACCGAGATGTGGACATGGTGGTCATGCGGGTTGGCGCCGGAATAGGGGCGCCATGCCCAGGTGGGCTGCCCGTCGATCGGGCTGGCATTGGCGATGCGGCGGTTCCAGATCACGTATTTGACGCGTTTATCCTTGTTAGTCCGAATCGACTCAGCAAGCTTACCCGCGTCGCAGCCACCCTGGGGATCGTGCGTGATGTCCAGGGCGGTCACCACGCCCTGGCCGCCATCCACGATCCAGGGATTGTGATCCGAGCTGCGGCTGGCATGCGCAGCGTCGCCAATGGTGCCGTCCCAGCCCTTCTTGCGGTTGGGCGCCGTGGCATTGACCTGGTCGCGCAGCTTGAGCAGCGCCTTGGCGATGCGCCAATTGATCGGGCCCTCGGTCGACGCGGCGACGCGACTAGCCTTACGGTCAGCATCCTCGTCGTCGCCGCTGTTAGGCGTCGCGGCCTCGGGCGTCGCGGGCGTATCGCCCGATTCGACGCGGTCGAGCCCGGCGCGGAACGCCACTTCCTGCCCGCGATCGTCGCTGAACTGGTCAGCGTAGCGCACTTCGTCGGGAAAGCGCACGCCAGTGCGTGCCTCGATTTGGGCGATCGGCACCATCAGCCGCTTGAAATTGTCGCTGACGACCATCTCCAGCGGGACGTTGCTCAGATCCTGCTCGAGGATGAAGCCATAAGCGGCGATGCCGTCGCGCACGCTCGACACCACCACTTTCCAGAAAGCGCGCGGGATCTTGACGCGCAGCTTGACCCCGCCGCCCAGCGTTCCGACGAAAGTCTCGTCCCCCTCGGCCAGGATTGGGCCGGCGAACACGCACAGCCGCTCGCTCGCGGCATTGGCATAGACGAGATTCTCTAGGTCGCCCCAATTGTCCGATCCACGCGCCGACTGATTGAACTGCGCGATCTGTGGCGAGCAGTTGGTGACATGATAAGTGTCGCCATTGGCGCGGCGCAGGCTGTCATAGCTGGTGCCCCAGGCGACATCCTCGCGGCGGACGATATGGCCCTTGTCGAATGCGCCCTGGTCCTTGGTGAAGAAGATGTCGGGCAGCTGGAACTTGTCCTCCAGCCGCGTTTCCGGAATCCACTTCTCCATGTCGTGCTCGGCGAGGCCGGATAGGCCGCGACGCGTATAGTCCTTGCCCGGCTCGGGCTGCTTGAGCTTCTTCTCGGCAGTCACATTGGATGCGGTGAACAGCGCGATGCGGCGCTCGGCGTGCATCTGCAGCGCAAAATTCTGGTACTTCAGCGTCGTCCCGCCATCGTTGAGCAGCGCAATGACCGAAGAGTCCTGGGCCCGCGGCATCGGCACCGCGCTGCCCAAGAAATCGGGGTCATAGCCGTTGCGCCCGGCATAATCGTCGTCGTGGAAGGGCTCGGCGAGTTTCTCGGTCAAATCCTCGACGATTGCGACCGATTCGTGCCCGGCCGATGCCGCCAAGACCGGCAGTGGCGCGCTGAGACTGACCGTAATGTGCAGGGGCACGGTGATCGATATCGATCCGTCGCCCAGCGTCGTCGCGCCGGCGAGTGAGGCTGGCGGCTGCGGCGTGGAGGCGGGTCTGGCGGATATCACGTCACTCTCTCCTCCAGCGACACCTTCGGTTGCGTCCCAATAGCCTGACCAGGGAGGATTGCCGCCCACCGGCGTGCCCGCGAACGAGACGCCAGCATCGACCACACGTCCGTCGCGCGCGAGTTCGGACGCGGGCACGGCGTAGTTGGTGTCGAGATAGCGCCCGCCGAAATGGAGCCCGAGGACCTCACCGGTCTGCAAGTCGATGAGCGCCGAGCCTGAAGCGCCGCCCGTTGTCGAGCAATCGTGCGTTCCTGCGGATACCAGCTTCTTGAAGCTTTCGGTCTGGCGGCGGCCACCGATCGTGCCAGGCTGGAGCCGCTTGACGCCCCAGGTCTTGTCGAACAGCTGGTTCTGGACGGTGATGTCGTTGCGCAGCGGGTCGTAGGCCGGATAGCCGATCACCGCGATTTCGCGACCATCGAGATCATCGATATCGGCGGTCGACAGCTTGAGCGGCGTACGCTCGGCCGCGGCGCCTTCCACCGAAAGCAGCGCCATGTCCCAATAGGGATGGATCATCTTGATGCCGCGCACGGTCAGCACGTCGGTGGCGCTGCGGTTGCGCTCGTGGCGGAAATCGATCGCCGCCTGCCAGCCGGTCTGAAAGGTGAGCGACCTTGCGCCCAGCCCTCTTGCGAAGATCTCCGCGACATGGCGGTTGGTCATCAGCAGGCCGGGGCCGATCAGGAAGCCGGTGCCACCAAACGGCAAGCGCGTCTGTCCGGGCAGGTCGATGCGGCCGACCGCCGGAATGGCGCGCAGCAGCCGCGCATGAATATCGACGTCGCTGTCGAGCTTGGTCCAGTCGGGATGGTTGGCAATGAAATTGCCGTCCTGCACGTCGAACGCCGGGCGGTGCGCGGGGATGATAATCGCCTCGACCGCGGCCATCTCGAAATGCGAGAGCGCGGCTTCGGGTTCTTCTTTCAGCTTGCGCAGGGCTTTGTTGGCAATATCGACCGCCGCCTCGGTCTCGGGCAACACCAATTTAGCCTCGAGCACGCTTTCGGTATCGCTGTGTACGGCTTCGGGCGTCGCTTCTGACACCGCTTCGATTCCCCCCTCATATCGTTTGATGTGCGCGAGATAGGACGCCAAACGTTTCTGACGGTCTCCGGGCATGCTCGCCTCCCTCAAGTTAAAAATGAACTGACTGACCCGCGGCCTCATGCCACGGATGGGCTATCCTCGGGCGCCTCGGCTCCCGGCGCTTCGTTCGCGGTGGGCAGCTCCGCGCACACGCTGAAGGCGACTGGTTCGGCGCCGTAAAAGGCGTCTTCCAAGCGCACCTGATAATGGCCCGGCGCCGCGATCGGATCGAGATACAGCCGCAGGCGACAGAGCGCCGGACCCGAATAGTTGAGCGGGATGCGCTGGCTTTCCTCCACCACGGTCGCCTCCTCGTCGCGGATCCGCGTCAGAACGAGGGTCCCCGACAAAGTGTCGATCGATGGGGCCGCCTCCCCGGCATCGTCGGCGAACAGGAGCAGTTCGACCGATTGGTCCGTGGCGACAATTGGCGATTCGACCGAGAGTATCAGTTCGGGTGCGCCAAGCGTCTCGAGCGCCGGCCCTTCGTCTCCGCCGAGCAACCGCAGGAAGACGCGGCGGAAGGCCGCGCCCTTAAACGCGGTGGCATGTTCATTGGTAACGATCTGCCGCTGCCCGGGACGCGGCAAGGCGCTGTAGAGCGGCACAGTGCCGTCGCCGCCATTGTCGGTCTGTGTGAGCACGGTGCGGTCCAGATCGACGTCTCCGCCGCTCTTTGTGAACACGTTGATACGCGTCACGGTGCGATGCCCGGTCGCGCCGAAATAGAAATAGCGCACGTTGGCGGGCGCGTGGCCGGCGCCAAGCAGATCGTGCATAGCCTTCACGCGGGCCACCAATTTGGGCTTGAGCTTGAGCTGCGCGACGCCCGCCGCGCCATAGATATCGAGCGAGGCCAGCGCGGGATCGGACTGGTTCCAGCACGCGGCTTCGCCTGGGGCAGGCAGCAATTGATAGGCGGAAGGATAGGCCTCCTGGCTCGCGAGCCAAGCGAAATCGGTGCCGCTGATACCCAGCGCGCTATCCTGCCCCAGCACGCGCGCGAGCGCGAGCGGGGCGCCCAGATGCGGCGTGGCGATGGCGATCAGCTGGTCGATCGCGCCGAACCAAGACTGGCCCTGGAAACGCGGATCCTCGAGCAGCAGGCGCGAGATGAGTCCGCCCATCGAATGCGCGACGATCGACACCTGCGTCGCGCCATCAGCCACGGCGTTCGCGACCGCCGTGGCTAGGTTGTCGGCCAGGTCGAACAGGTCGAGGCGCCAGTCATAGGGGAATTTATAGAGGCGCTGCCTCGCGCCGCTCTCTGTGAAGCCCAGGGTGGCGAGCAGGCCGAGCAGGGGCTTGTAGAAATCGATGCACAGCACCTGCTCGATGATCGCGCCGGGCCGGACGTCCGGGCTAGCGAGCTTCCTTGTGCGCTTGTACCCGAACTGAGTCTCCAACGGCGTGGGCGGCCACACGCGCTCCGGCTCGCCGCTCACCACAGGCAGCAACAGCTCGGTTCCCATGATCCCGGGTACGACAAATACTGCGTGCATCGCACATTCCCTCGAACGCGCCTGACCGTGGCGCGCCACGGCCAGGCGACGCGGCCCAATCGCCTAGAGACGGGCTTCCGCTATGAAGCTGGTCGACAGCGCCGCCAGTTTCGTGCGCAGCGCCGATTCCATCAGCGCCAGCAGGCTGTTGTTCGCAGTCAGCGTTTTGGTGGCACTTTCGAACTCGGCTTGGGCCTTGCTGAGCTTGAAGAACAGCACGCTGGTCTCCTTCGTCGCGACGTGCAGCCGGGCGATCGCATAGCGCACCGTGGTCTCGGTATCGGTGCTGCTCACCGCCGCAAAGTGCATCTCGCTCGCGTCAAACCGGCGGGTCTGCTGGCTGAACAGCGTGATCCACGGCTCGTCCTTGTTCATGTCCTGCAGGTTCTGCAGCCCCGCCAGGATGATCGGCCCGATCGCCGCGCCGCCGAACGCGATGGTGAGGAAGGGAATGATTGCCTTGTGGACCTCGAGGCCAGTCTTCTTAAACGACGACTTCGTCACCGCGGTGCCCGCTATGCCGAAGCCCAGCTTGCCCAAGTTGGACGTATAGGCGGCGAGCCAATCATCCTCGTCGTCGCCTGGCTTCGTCGCGGTCGTCGCCACGCGGCTGGCGAACAACATCGCCTCGGACACGCCCGCGCGCACCGCCATGCTCGGCACCTGCGAGAAATCGATCAGCGTGGTGCCGGACACCACCGCCGGCGGCAATTTGTCGAGGTCCAGTCCCGTGGGCGCCTCGGTGAAGCCAACCGCTTCGTCGATATTCCCCAAGTCGGCGCTTTCAATGAAATCCCGTGGATTGATCGCCATAAACCTCCTCCCGATTGACTTATCCGATGGCCATAGAGTCGAATCGAATAAAGTCCGTGATTCTGCCTTCAGGTTACGCGATGTACATCGATAATCGAGCGATTTTTCTTCAGTAATTCGTACAAATACCGCTCGGTCTCGCGATCGGTAGATTAGGTCAGGAAGTTCTGCCATGCAAATGGTATCTAATTTGTAATGTATTTGAACATACATCCGTAAATTATTGATTTTTACGTAATAAAATCTCACGTTCGATACAACCATATTGGACTAATTGTGCGGTAGGCAACCAGTTTTGGCTCGAGAAGGTGCAATGGATGCGATATTAGAAGCTCATTGTACTCTGATGTAGCATTTCACATAAATGACTTGAATTTGGTGCGGGATGCGGAGCATCACTATTCTTGACGCTCGCGGCTGCACGGCGGGGAGCGCGCACTTGCAGGGGGTCCGAAAGTGAGAAGTGACAAGATGCGCGTGGTGTGTGATGGCGCATCCTTTTTTTGATGCTCCGCGCTACCCGTGGCATCGCACCGATGCGCGCGATTTTCACAAGGCGCTATATACGGCCATTCCCGCCATTATAGACATTTCACGGATCTACGCTGCCTGCGACAACAACAATCTCGCGCCGCTCGATACGGCCGGCGGGCCTCTCGCGGTCTGGCAGGATGCGCTCCAGAAGCTGGCGACATTGGGCTCGCTAGAAGGGCTTTGCAGGCTTGCGTTGGAGCGTGCTCCCATGCTTTCCGCGGACGTGCAGGTCATCATCAACGCCAGCCCCGAGCCGCCTCCCCCACCCGGCCATGTTTGCCTCGTGGTCGATCGGCATAAATTGCGTACTGCGCTCGGCCAGATGCAGCCGGACAACGCGACGACCAGCGTACTGCTGGTGCGCGGCGCCCCCGGATGCGGGGCATCGTGGACGCAACAGCTGGTCACCGTTTTCGCCGCGGGCGCGCCGGTGACCTATCTGTTCGAAGGGCAGGTTTTCTCGGTCGAGGACGTCCTGGCACAGCTGTTCGCGTTCCTCGGCAAGCCGCAGCATGTTGAGCCAAGGCTCGAGACCGAGCAAGCCTGGTATCGAAAGATCTGCAATTCGATGCAAGCATTCGCGCAGGAGCTGGGCACGATCCACTGGATCGTGATCGACGATCTCGACGACTATCGCGACGGACCGCGCGTCGATCCCGAGGTGCGCCGCTTCTGCGACCAGCTTGTGCTAATGATGGCCAATCCCGCGCTGGCGCGCTGGTTCCGCGTGGTGCTGCTCGGCTATCCCGACGGGATCTTGCCGACGCGTTGGAAGAAGCAGGTGCTGATCGAGGATCGCCCCGATCCGTCTGAGATCGACGCGGCGAACGTGGCGAGGTTCGTGCTCGAATGGGCAAGCGGTGCAAGGAAGGCGCTCAGCCCGGAGAAGGCGCAGGAAATCGCGACGCATGTGATTACCAGGGCCGATGCCGCGCAGGGCCGCGACAGGCTTCAGACGGTCCACGACCATATCAAGCAAGCAATCGAGGCGCTCTGACGATGGCGGTAATCGGCAACGTCGCGACGATCCACCCGATTCGCGATTTCGTGTCGTCGCTGGATGATGCGGCGCAGGCCATCGCGTGCGTGAAGATCTCGGCGCGACCCCGTTGTACCGGTTTTCTCATCGCGAAGGATCTCGTGCTGGTCCCGGCCTATGCGTTCCAAGCCAAGGACGACCTGAGCGAGATCTTCGTCCAAGGCGATAGCCAGGATCGGTCATTCGAGGTACCGCTCCGGGGCGCGCCGGAAATATTGCCGGAGATAGAGCCTGGCATGGGGTGCGGCGTACTGCGTCTCGCGTGGCGGCCGGATTGCCGGGTGCCTCCGATCGCGCTGGACGCCCCAGGACCGGGCGCCCCGGTCACGCTGCTGCACCACCCGCAGGGCGGTCCAGCAAGTTTCAGCACCGGTTTCGTCCAGCCCGCGCCGCCGCCGTATTTGGGGCATGACGCGGATTCGGTGCCCGGCAGCGGCGGGGGGGCCTTGTTCGATGCCGATTGGCGCGTCATCGGCATGCACATGCGCTCGGGCGACGGCGCGAATGAAGCGCTGAGCATGGCCGCGATCGTCGATCTGCTGCGCACCTCGCGCTACTGGCGCACCATCGCCAGGCAGCATCGCCTAGCGGATGCGACCGCCGCGATCACTTCGCTCTCTTTAGCGGATGCGCCGGCGTCCGCGCCGCAGCCGCTCTCCCCGATCCTGCGCGCCGCCGCGCTGAGCCCGGGCTTCGATATCGGTACGCTGAGCAAGGAGGAGGCCGAATCCCTCCAGCCGCTGGTGATCGACGCGTCGTCGGGCAGCTGGGTATTGCGGCCCGAAGAGCGCCGGCGCATCCTACGTACTGCGGGCTCGCTGCGTGCGCTCAAGCCGCAGCGGCGCCGGTCGCGTCACGAGGTGGCGGAAGGCGTCGTCGATCGAATCATCGCCGGCCCACCCTATGCGCTGGAAGAGGAGAGCGAGGAGGCCTTAGGCTGGTGGCTGCAGATGAGCCGCTGGTTCGCGGAGGTGCAGTCTGACCTGCCGAGCCCGAGCGACGTCGCGCGCCAGCTGGAGGCCCGTCGGTTGCGCGGCCGGTTGCACCAGATCGTGGGACCCGATTTCCGGGGGCGGGCCAAGCAGCTTCGCATCATCCATGACTGGTATGATTCGCATGACGGGCCCCTGATGCTCATCGGACCCGGGGGGATCGGCAAATCGTCGCTTGCCGCGAAATTCGCCGCCACCCTGCCGTCGAAGACCGTGATCCTGTGGCTCGACTTCGACCGCGCGGATCTCGCTCCCGACGATGCGGTCTCGGTGCTGGAGGGTATCGCCGAGCAGGTGGCGCTCCAGCTTCCAGATTTCGATCGGCCCAGGATCACCGCGAAGAACTGGAAGAGGCAGGCCGATCGGATCGGTAAGGTGCTGGTGAAGGTGCCTGGGCGGCTGCCTCCGCTGCTGCTGCTGGATAGTTTCGAGGCGGCGCAATATTCGCTGCGCTATCAACAACTCTGGCCGGTGCTGGAGCGGATCGTCGCCCAGGCTCCTGCGCTGCGTCTTTGCGTCACGGGCCGCGCGCCGGTGCCCGATCTCACGCTGGGTGGGCGGCGCGCCCAGCCGCTGATCCTCGAAGGGCTAGGCGGCAAGGCCGCGCGCGCGTGGCTGGAAGCGCATGGCGTGGGCGACAGCGATATCCTGGATCGCGTGACCCGGATCGCGGCGGGGATCCCGCTCATCCTGCGTCTCGCGCTGCGCTATCTGGAAATGGGCGGTAAGGCGGCCGACCTGCCTAACGACCTGCCCCAGGCGATGATCGCGGGCTATCTTTACGGCCGAATCCTCGATCGGGTGCAAAACCCGGCCTATCGTCCGCTGGCCAGCGGCATCCTGGTGCTGCGCCGGCTCACCGCCGACATGATCCAGCCGATTTTCGAGGGATTGGTCGAGCTGCCGGCGGGCGACAAGCAGATTCTCTATGAGGAGTTGATGCGCGAACTGTCGCTGGTCGAAGGGGGCGAGGTGCTGCGGCTGCGCCCCGAAGTGCGAACCGCGACGCTGGCGCTGCTCGAGCGCGAAAAGCCCGATCTTGTCGCGCAGATCGATCGGCACGCGGCGGACTGGTATGCGCGGGCGGACAATCCCAGCGTCGAGGATCGCGCGGAGCGTGTCTATCACTGCCTGCGCAGCGCCGACCTAGCCAACGCCGCGGCAGCCTGGGTCGATGGGTGCGGCGCGTACCTCACCTTCGCAGGCGACGATCTGCGCGACGCGCGGGCGCGACGCTGGTTAAGCCGGCGCCTGACGACGACCGACATCGCGACGACCCAGGATGCCTGGGAGCAGGATGCGGCCGAGCGCATCCGCAAGCTTCGCGGCCGCGGCCATGACAGCGCCATCGCCGGCATCCTGGCCGAAGGCGATCAGCGTAGCGGACGCGGCGCGCTGGCCTTTCAGGAGGCCTATCAGCATTGGCTGGAAAGGCGCCCCGGGGCTGCACGGGACCTGCTGCTAGCCGGCGCAGTCGACGGCGGGCCTCTCGGCCATGCCCCGTCGGAGGCATTGCTGGCGCTGGCGCTGGCGCGCACCGGCCGGGTGCCTGAGGCGGATGTCCGGCTCGCGCACCTGGAAACGAGACCGCCTATGCTGGTGGGCAGTTCAGACAACGCTAGGCTCCTGGTGCACGCGGCGCGGCTCCGGCTGACGATCGACCTTGAGGGCGAGATGCACCTGCTGCGGGACGGTGCCGGATCGCTGAGAGATGTGCTGCGCCGCAAGCTGGCTCCCGTCGACGTCGTCCTCCCCGCCCTGGCGCGTCTGGGCGCGCAAGCCAATCAATCGTCCGAATGGATCAGTGCGGCGATAACCACGGACAATTCGTCGCACGCGCTGCTCGCGGCGGTGAATGTCGAACGGAGTCGCGGCTTACCCTTGGAGACGACAGAGAACCGCGAATATCGGGCGGAATGGCTCTCGAATTGGTCTATGTATGAACACCTTGTCGATTTCAGCGGGTTCACGCAGGTTTATCAGGTTGCCCATGATGAGGCTCTGAGGCTCGCTATCCGCGGCTGGTGGCGCTGGTTCCTGATGTGCCGCGAGGACTTTCTCGAACCGTCCCGCGCGTTCCTCGACGAACCGCGCCCGATGACACCGGCGGTGTCGGGTATGGTGGCGACGCTGATGCTGCTCCTCGGCAAGATCAGGAACATCATCCCGCATTTCTATGGCACGAAGATAGTGCTCGCCCAGAAGCTCATGCATTTCCGACTGGAGGTTCCGGTCGACCAGTGGGCGCGCTTGCTCGATGTGATGAAGCTGGGCGCGGAAATGCCGTTCGAATGGGAACGCGTCGCCCGACTCGAGAAGAACGGCGTGGTGACGATCGAGCCCGAGGCGATCAACTCCTTCGGTTCCGACGATCACTGGCTGCTGCTCTATCTGGCGACTCCGGACCCGCTCGAAGCGCTGGTGGCCGAACTGGCCGGGCACGTGCCGCGAATTTTCTGATGGCAGGAGACGGCGCGCATGAACGATACTCTGGTTCGTTGTCCCTATCCTTGGCCGCGCGACGAGGCGCGGGAATTGCACATGCTGCTGTGCGAACTCTATCCGACCGCCAAGGGCGCGCTCTGGATTGCCGCGGCATCAGGCGTTCCGACATTCCTTATCGATGGCGAACAGGCCCCGTTCTTTGTGTGGCAAGAGATCCTGAATGAGGGGGCTCGCCAAGGGAGCCTGCGCGCGCTGGCCAACGTGGTGGTCGAGCAGAAACCGCGCAATCCCCGGATCGGGCTGATCGAAACACTGATCCGCGGCGACGAACCCACGCTCGATCGCCAGCCGCACGACAGCGGCGGGGTCCCGCACTTCCTGAGCGCTAGCGATCAGGTCACCGAAGCCGAGGCGCTGCTGTTCCACGACGATCTCACCATCGAATTCGGGCGGCTGTCATGGCTGGCCGAGGTGCTCGGACGGCTCCGCACTTTGGGCTCGGGTGTATGCAAGCTAACAACGCATGTCGGTAGCGCGAAGCAATATGGCACGGGCTTTCGTATCGGCGCAAACGCGTTGCTGACCAACTGGCACGTGGTGCATTTTCTTGACGCCGACGCCACAATCGGCACCGCCGAATTCGGTTTCGAGGACGACGGCAAGGGCGGCGGCGCAGCCTCGCGCGCATATCCCTGCGACATGGCTTCTGTCGTCAGCAACGAGGCGGACGACTGGGCCGTCATCCGCGTCGCTACGCCATTGCCTCGGAACATCCCGATCCTGTCGCTCGCGGGCGCCGCGGACCCTGTCGTCGGCGATCCCGCCTTCATCATCCAGCACCCCAATGGCGAGCGCAAACGTGTCGCGTATACGCGCAACCAGATCACCACCTTCGATGCGCGTGCGGTGCACTATCTCAGTGATACGCAATCGGGATCCTCGGGCTCGCCAGTGCTCGACGCCGACGGCCGGTTGATCGGCCTGCATCGCGCGGGCGGGCGGCCGCAGGAAGTGGCTGGACAAATGCCGCTACGCAAGAACGAGGGGGTGCGCATACCCTGCATCCTCGCGGGGCTCGACGCGCAGCACATCGTTGTTGGCTAGCGCAATGGCAGTGAGGATGTCGAGGCCGAATGCATCTCCAAGGCAAGGATATGCATTTCCGGAATCGGCGCACTGGCATCATTTCTCGACATAGCCCTTCGGGACCTTTTCCACGATCCACTTGGTCTCGGCAATGCGGATGATGCCAATACTCAGCCCGATTTCGGGAAACGGCAGGTCGCGCGCAATCGCAGCGATCAGCCGCGCATCCGGATCGAGATCCGCTTCTCGTATACATCCGCGTCAGCGCATAATCCGGATTATCGTCTCGGAGGTTCGAATCAGACGGACTTGGGCGGTTCGATCTGCGATGCTCAATAGGACGAAATTGCGTTGGAGATAGTCTAGGGTTTGTTGAGATTGATCGTGAGTTGATGACGGCGGCGGCGAGATAGATGCAGGCTTTGAAGCTTTGATCGGTTTTGTCGGCACCCATGGCGATGCGCTTGAACTCTTTCAGTTTGCAGAAGAAGTTCTCGATGAGGTGGCGACATTTGTACATTTCGAGATCGATGGCGATCGGCTTGGCGCGACGCGGATGCTGGGAGATGACGACCTTTGAGGTGCAGCGCCGCCTCGTCGACAATGTCCAAGGCGAACGTCGCGCCATACGCGCTGCCAGCCCGAGCCTGCTGGCAGGGCTGATTGTCGATGCGAGCGGCAAGCCGTTGATCGCGACCCATGCCTGCGAGGGCAATGTTCGCTACCGCTATTATGTCAGCCAAGACGTCCATCACGGTGCGAGTGACACCGGGCTGAGGATTCCCGCGACCGAGATCGAGACAGCGGTGCTGCGCGCCATTGTCTAGGCGGTGGCTGATCCGCTCGCATTGGCTGTCCAAGCGGACCTCGCGCTAGCATCAACGGGATAGCGGACCGCGCAGGCCGGCTATCGCCGGCGAACGTTGGGCCGAACCTGTTCCACCATATCCGTACCGTCTCGTGGCAGATGTCGATCCCGCGCTCGAACAGCAGGTCTTCGACGTTCCGCAGCGGAAGCGGAAATCGCACATACATCATCACGACCAAGCGGATCACCTCGGGCGATGAATTGAAGTAGCGAAACCGGCTAGCGGGCCTTCGGACACCAGGCATCAGGCCCACTTATCCGCCAGCCCCTAAGGGGAGGTGCATTTGCTCTGACAGAGCCACTGCTTCGCTTCAAGATGCCATCCAACCTGTTTCATCCATCTCGTCTATACGGCCGAGCCAACCGCGGCTAGATGGCATTGCCGGTGCCGGATGACTTCCTGATCTTACGCGACTAGATGCGCTGACGTTATGGCGGTACTAACGCCGCCTTGTGTTCGTCGGGGGGCGACCGTGATCACTCTGTTGTTCTGCATTGTGACGGCACTTGGACTTTTCCTGCTGGCGATCGGCCTTGGGTTATTTTTGCTCGAACGACGACAAGCCAAAACGGCGTTGCTCGCGGCGACGGTTCCAATCGACGCGCAGGCGCCGATCGCTCCCGTCGCCGCGAAGACGTCCGCGCAGCGTCACAGCTTGAAAGTGCTTGGGCTGATCGACATCGATTCCAGCAATCTGTCGCTTATCTTTGTGGCGTTCGGCGTCGTGCTCCTCTGTGCGGTTGCCCTGCAGGCGCCGAAATTCATAGTTCAGAGCCAGGGTATTTTCGAAACCCCGGCACAAGCGGACCAGCGCTTGCGGCAACAGCTCGATTCGCTGGTCAAATTCGATGCGCGAAAGGGCCGCATGCTGAGCTTCACGTCGTGCCTAATCCTGCCTAACGACCACGCGCGCCTTACCCATTACATGTCCGGTCTAGGATTCGGCTGGGTTGACGGCCACAACCACTACCTCACGGCTCCGGGCCCCAACACCGCGCTTCAAACCACTGTCTATTACTATAACTCGCGCAACAAGCCGGTTGCCGACACGCTCGCACGGATGCTGGAGATTCAGACAAACACCTCTTTTTCCACGACGATCGGTGACGGTCACGGGATTCCGGTTGATCGACGCCCGACCGCACTGGCGGTTCACCTCATTGCCGATGCTTGCAAACGACCGAACTGAGCTGGCCGACGGCATTTTGCCTCGCAGACTGGCCGGAAGAAGATCTGACGCGCGCGTCACATCCTGAGTACGCCTCCGTTGAGGGCCGCAGCGTAGGCAATTGTTGTTCGCGGCGATGGTCGGCGATGAGCCCTTGGAGGCATTCGATACCGTCTTCCGACAGCGCGTGGACCGGTTGCTCCTCGGTACCGTAAACCCAGATCAGGCCGTCCTCGGTGTCCATCTGGTCGGCAAGGTCGTCGAGCAGTTCGAAGGTTTCGCCCAGATCCTGAGCGACCTTTGCCAAGGTCGTGACCGCGTAGACCTTGTTCCGCTGCATCGGGCGCCATTTTCGTCAGCTCGGCCTGCTGCAACGCTTTCCAGTTCCAAGGGGGCAGTTCGTGAAGGCGGGCCTGTGGCAGATCGGCGATGCGGGCGAGCACGTCGGTGAGCCAGGCGAGCGGATCGACGCCGTTCAGCTTGGCGGTGACGATCAGGGTGTACATCATCGCAGCGCGGTCACCGCCCCGGTCCGAGCCAACGAACAGCCATGCTTTCCCGCCGCGTGCGACGCTGCGCAGTTCACGTTCCGCGGCATTGTTCGTCAGGCAGAGCGTCATTCCGCCACAGCAGATCAATTCGGGTGGCGTCGATCCAAACAATCCGATCGGATAAGGAAAATAGCCCCGGCATCCATTGTAACTGCACGCCCCGCGCACGCCCCACAGGTTTGAAGGTGTGCAATGAGCGGCCTGACGAAGCCGCGCCTTTGGAAGCCGCCATGGCTTTTTGATCCCAAGACGCTGATTGATGACGATGCGATCATAGCCGTTATAGAAGCTGTGTTGAACGCTGCTTATAAGCAGGGATAGCGCAGACAAAGCACAGGCTCATTATTTGCTTGAGAGATCGTTGCGAATACCGCGCCGGAGATCTTGGCCATATAGCGAGGTGGCGCTCGCAATATCGATTCTTACCAGATCGGATGGGTCCTGAATCCGTCGTGATGTCCGCAAGTGTAAATTCGCACTCAGGCTATTCTCTGTACAATATGTCATGGGATGGTCGAGATGGTAGACAAAAATATCTGAGAGTGCGGGGTTCTCATGAATGGAAATCAATTTCGTGACGTGAGCTAACTTTTGTTTGAGATCGGCATCTTCGTGCCCCCATCCATGGAATAATTCGGAGTATCCGCCGACGAGATCGAACATCGATCGGGAGACGGCGATGCAACCGCCCCAAAGGTTAGCCCGAAACGCCGACTCCTCCATCAGCTGCACGCCCGCCGCATTCCTAAGATCCTGAAGTCGCGCATATTCTATACGGCCGGTTCGTTTGCGAAAGACCAGATCATCGGCGAGCTCCTGCGCGTGAATACTTTTGAAGATGAAATCGCCCAAGGGAGATATTTCGTCCTCGACGAATCGCCCCGCGACGACAGCTTCAATCAATCTTTCTTGTCCCTCCTCCACGATTCTCTTTCGGATAGGGTTGCTGAGCGTTCGTTCCGGCGAATGTTCGAGAAACGACAGGAAGCGGGCGCAGGTGTGTGGATCCGCCAGCAGAATGTCGGCATCCAAAAAGAGCAGCCAGCGTCCTTGGCTAGCCCGTACTCCACTGTTCCTGAGAAAACTCGGCGAACAGATTGGCAAGGGTTCGACAATCACGCGGCTTGCGGGGAGACCATGAGCCTCGACCCGGGCTTCCCCTTTTGATTGAATGATGATCACTTCGATGGGCACGTCTTTCTGACGCGACAAATAAGCGAGCGCCGCAGGAAGGCGGGACATATGGGCCTGCCCGGTGGCTGGCACGATTACGGACAAGAGCGGGGTCATCGGAGAGCGCCGCGCTTGTGCTGCCTTTGACAGGACGGGATCCGCGTTGGGCTTGTCATCTCAGGCCTGCTGGCGCGGGGAGCCGACGGTTTCTCAAAGTCGAGCTTCCGGCAGTTCGAAAAACCTGTCGCGCCTCAGCATGACACAGCGGCGGCACGGCGACTCTGGGGGAAGGGCGCGTCTACCGTATATGGCCGCTCGAAGTACTCGGGCCACTCTCGAGGACATGATCTCTTCCACGCTCGAGAGGGAAAGATCGCCCAGCAAGACCTCCTGGCGATAGTCCTGGCAGCAAATATACACCTTGCCTTCGTAGGAGACGTGAAGATGCCTCACGATTCGCTTACAACCGGCGGGCATATCCGATACAGGACCTGATCCGATTGATTGGACGAGCGGACTATCAAGCGCACCCGCCCGTGAGTGCGACGCCACCGGTAGCGTGCGAACTTGGCCAAAGTTCCTGAAGTGCGCGTGTATCGCGTCGCACCGAGCTCCCTGATCTGGCGTCATGCCATTGACGACAACCTCTACTTTCCAACGCCCAGCCGCGATCGTGGCCTCGATGTTGTTACGCGTTCGCTCGTAAAGCCAGCGCGGCAGACGCATCATCTCGCCCCAAACGTCCGGGTCGAGTGCTGGAAAGTTGAAGACAATCCCATGCACATCGCACTGCTTTAGATCTTCGCGCTTGACGAGCCCCAGATGAGTTCCATTGGTGAAGAGACGAAGTGGCAAATTACGGCGTTCGAGTGCTTCGATGCGCTCTCTGAAGTGCGGGTCGAGCAGAGGCTCATTGTAGTGATTGAGCGCGATCCATTCCGGCGCGAGGCCTTGAATCAGATCAAGGATCTTTTCGAAGAGCGGCATGGCCATCCGTCCGGCGGGCTTAGGGTCGGTACTCTGCGGACAATAGCCACATCTAGCGTTGCAAGCTCGGGTGGTCTCGATGTCGATGCGTTTCACGCTAGATAGGACGGTCTCATCGACGCTGGCTTCGACGATACCGCCTCCATCAAGGAGGCGTTGCAGGCGATGACCGAGCTCGGACTCGGGATCCGGAGCGATTGCCGAAAGGCGCTCGGGATTTTTCCAAAGCCGGACCAATAGCTCTGCATCCGTCGGTTCGATTGTTGTGCGCGTGTCCTGCAGGTCGTTGATGAGCTGATCCCGATGGATCGAGACGAACATGCTGGTCCACACCGGGCGGTTCCAATCTGTCATCGTCCTACCAAGGTAGATCGCGTGAAGCGCTGGCGCTCAAGACGATTGGCCCATCCTCGCTGGAGTACGATGGAATTCAGAAACCGGCTCCGAGAACCACACCGTCGGAATTCGCCGCCTCCCAAGCCACCCAATACCAGTTAGCTCTACGAAATCGCGGGTGCAACCCGCGAGAAAAGCCTCGTTGGAAAAGTCGATGCGACCATACCAAGGCCAGTTTACCCAGCCTCCAACGTCGCCTTGGCGAGCGATTGTTATCGCTATTTCCATAAGCCATGCGGATCGCCAAGTTGACCTATGACTGACTCCGCCATTGCGACATCCTCCGCGGTGTCGATGCCGGACATGGCATAGAGCGGCAGCGAAACTTCCAGAGTGAGAATATCCATTTTCGCCTCCAGAAATCGAAGCTGTTCAAGCCCCTCGACCTCCTCATAATAGGATTGTGGCATCGTTTCGAAGCGCTCCAGCGCCGCAAAACGATAGCCATAGAGGCCAAGATGGCCGAAAACCGGCGACATGGGTTCGCGAGCGCGTAAATCGGCCTCATTGCGGATCGCTGGGATGATGGCCTTCGAGAACCAAAGCGCCCTGCCGTCCGCGGCGCGCACGCAGGTCGTGCCGCTGAACGGCGTCGTCAACTTGTGCTCGCGCAACTGGTCGAGTTCTGGCCAGCTCAGCCGCATGACCGGCGTTGCGACCGGCGCATCCGATCCTCGCAAGGCGTCTATCAATGCGACAATGGCCGATGCCGGAGTGAAAGGCGCATCGCCCTGAAGATTGATGACGATGTCCGGTCGTTCGGTTCCGGCCAGTGACGCGGCGTAGGCCCGGCCTGATCCCGAAGCGATCTCGGGCGATGTCATCACTGTCTCGTGACCAAGGGCGCGAGCGTGATCGGCAATGGCCTGATGATCTGTCGCCACGACCATTTCGGCGTCGCCAGCCACGTCGGCTGCCTGCCGCGCAATGGCCGTGACACGCTCTAGCAACGTCCTGCCGGCGATCATCGCTAGCGGCTTGCCCGGCAGCCGCTGCGAGCCGTAACGGGCAGGAACTACGATGAGTATTGCTGTACTCAGGATATGCCCGCCCGCAGGATGTCGTGCATGTGCACCACCCCGATCAGCTTTTCATTCTGACAAACGAACAGCATCGAAACTGCATTCTGGTTCATGATCTCGAGCGCCCGCGACGACGGCGTTTCGGGAGCAACGGCAAGCGGGTGCAGGGTCATGTGCGCGCTGATCACGTCGCCGACGCGGCTAGCGGCGAAGCTGCGGCGTAGGTCGCCATCCGTATACGCGCCGATCAGCTCCCCGTTGGCGTTAACCACCCCGGTGCAACCATAGCGTTTGCGGCTCATCTCCACAGTCGCATCAAGCAGCGTGACGTCCGGCATGACCATCGGGATCTCGGCCCCCCTGCCCATTAGTTGGCTGACGGGAACCAGTTCCGCGCCGAGGCGTCCGCCCGGATGAAATTGATAGAACTCCGCCTTCGTGAAGCCCCGCGCCTCGATTAACGCCACCGCTAGCGCATCACCGAGCACCACCTGCATTGTGGTCGACGAGGTCGGGGCGAGTTGATTGGGGCATGCCTCTCGGACCTTGGGAAGTGTAAGGCAGATGTCTGCCGCACGGGCGGCGGTGCTGTTCGGCTCCGAAGTAATTACGATTTTCGGCAGGTCGAGATGATAGCCATATTTGATGATGGCGCCCAACTCCGTCGTTTCGCCAGACCAAGAGATCATGAGAAGCACGTCGAGCGCAGTCACCATTCCGAGATCGCCGTGACTAGCCTCGCCTGGGTGGACGAAAAACGACGGCGTGCCAGTCGATGCCATCGTCGCGGCGATTTTACGACCGACGATGCCACTCTTGCCCATGCCGGAAACTATAACGCGGCCCTGAGTCGCGGCGATCTTGCAGACGGCAGCCTCGAATGCAGTACCCAGCGGCGGATTCTTCAGTGCCGCGGCGAGGGCTGCCAGCGCCTCCTGTTCGAGTCTCACGGTGTCAATAGCCGACGCCCTGATCGCTTGATGCGCTTCCCAAGGCTCCAGATCGACCATCCGGCTGAAAAATACCTCACCAAGAGTCCGAACAGCCTAGGTAAATTCGCCGATCTCGAATGACCAGAACTTTCGCCCCCAATCAGAATGCGGGTATGCTCTGTGGAATTAGTCGCCGGAGCGTGCGAGAGACCGACAATCGAAAGCAAAGCGAGGGCGATAGGGGGGATGCGGCTGTGCGGACATGAGATCGGACCCGATCGCCCACTTTTCTTGATCGCCGGGCCCTGCGTTATCGAGAGCGAATTGTTGGCGCTGACAACCGCGGAGGCACTCGCGGCCATCGCTGCGCGCCTGCAACTGACATTGATCTTCAAGAGTTCCTTCGACAAGGCCAACCGCAGTTCCGGGTCCTCCTTCCGCGGTCCCGGTATCGATGAAGGGCTGCGCATCCTGGAAAAGGTCCGCAGCGAAACCGGACTGCCGGTGCTCACGGATGTCCATGCGGAAAGCCAAGTTGCTCCCGTCGCGGAGGTCGCCGACGTCCTCCAGACCCCAGCATTTCTTGCGCGGCAGACGGATTTCATCCACGCGGTCGCAGCCAGCGGCAAGCCGGTCAATATCAAGAAGGCCCAGTTCATGGCGCCCGCCGACATGATTCCAGTCGTCGCCAAGGCGCGCAAGGCGGCAACGACCGCGGGCGTCAATCCCGACAATTTCATGGTCTGCGAACGCGGTACCTCTTTCGGATATAATAATCTCGTTTCCGATATGCGCAGTTTGGCGATCATGCGCGAAACCGGTTGCCCAGTCGTCTTCGATGCAACGCATTCGGTCCAGTTGCCGGGCGGCCTGGGCGATCGATCGGGTGGTCAGCGGGAATTCGTGCCCGTCTTAGCCTGCGCTGCGGTTGCGGCGGGCGTGGCAGGCGTGTTTATGGAAACGCATCCCGACCCGGACACGGCGCTTTCAGACGGGGCCAACGCCTGGCCACTGGAACAGCTCGAGCCACTGCTGGCGCGGCTGATGTCCATCGATCGCGTTGTGAAATCGGCCTAGCGCTAATCAATCGTGATGGGGAGCCTGAACCAGCGGCAGTTTCGATGTCAGCGAGAGGATCGCGGCATAAGCCCATTCGCCTCCCTCGGGCGCGCCCTAAGCAAATGCCAAGCGGATGAGATGTCGCCGACAACCCTCAGCTATAGCCTCGCGACCGTGCACCACGCGATGATTGTCGAGCAGCAGTACATCCCCCGCATTCCAGCTATGCACCTTAACTTCGGCCGACAGGCGCTGCCGAAGCTCCCGAAAGGCTTCGAGCGCGGCCGGTATTTCAACTTCCCGATATCCGACCTCGGGCTCAGCAAACCGCAGCAATTCGCGTTTTGTCGAATTGGTCTCAATTACTGGGAACCACGCGCTCCACATTTCAAAGGGATCGCGCGAGCGGCGAAACCGGATTTGAGCTCGCGCCAGTGCTTCTCGATGCAGCCTAGGCAGCGATTCGAACGGCGCCCTGGTATCTGCATGGGTCGTTCCCCCACCGCGGCCCGATTCTACACACAGGAAAGCGACATAACGGGGGCGAACCGGCTCGTCATAGCCTTCCTGATGTAGGCTCAATGCTGCCGCGCTGTCCGAGCGCCGGTCACCATGTCCGAGCCAGACATGGTTGACCCCGAAGCATTGATCGGTTCCGTCAAAGCATAATGGCGCGGCTCCCAGCAGTTCGATGCACGCCGTCTGCACGGCGCGCCAAGAAGTGCCGGGCTCTACCCGGACCGCGGACACGCCTGCATTGATGAGCTGGCCTAGGGCGTCCTGAGGTAGCTGCACTTACATGTAACCCCCTTCGCCAAGAAGCTCCAGCCTTTCTTCGTCGCCCACCTCGCGAGCTGCAGTGACCAGCTCCGAGTAGAGGTTGGCATCGGCAGGCGGTTCAAACTCCGACTTGCGCGCCCAGGCGGGGGCAAACTGCTGGATCAGAAGACGACGCATGCGTCCCGCAGCGCCGTTCAACCCGCCACGGTGCCAAAGCGCGCTATGCAGGAAGAGTACGGAACCCGCTTGAGGCGAGACAGCACGTTCGCCAGGCAAGGACACGAACTTGCTCGACGGCGGAGGCGCGTCGTATCCGCGATGCGTGCGCGGCATCACAAAGGTCGGGCCGCACGCCTCGTCGATGTCGTCGAGATAGATGAGGCAGGTCACCACGTGCGGTTCGGTGAAAAGGGCGGGAGTCGGCCGCACCAGGGAGCGCTGGTCGCGATGCCACTTCGTCCCCGCCTGAGTCCCGCCGAAGGTTATGCGCGCGCTGAACGAGCGCATGACAATCCGCGGACCAAGAAGTGAGCGTACCGTATCGACGATCGGCCTTCTGTCGAGCAAGGGCCAAAGCCGACGATCGTAGAGGTGTGGCTCTCTTAGATACTGCCCCGCAAACGATTCCGAGCTATAGGTCGACTCCAGCGATTTTCCGTATTTGTCGTTGCGGATTTGGTCGACGGCCAACCGATAGGTTTCGACCGATTGCTGATCTAGCAGACCGGGGACGTAGCTATATCCCTCCAAGGCGAACTCGGCGATCTCATCTTCGCCGAAGAGCGACTCGATGCGACGATGCCTCTTCTTCAAGTCATCGTTCGAGATCTCGAAATCATAAGTGTGGAGCGGCCGGGTCATCTTCAACCTCAAGAATCGGAGCAGTCGGAATTGGTCCCGCCCCGAAGGGTCGTTGCTTGCATTTTTCGCAGAAGTCGCTCCCCGTGAGGTGCTAGTCTGGAGTTGGGCCGCTCGATCTTCAAGGTGCCAAATTCCTCAAGCAGATGGGACACGAACATGTCCGGGAAGAGACGCTCGAGCAGGCGGCACGAGAAGGTCATCGCGCCGAGCACGCGCTGGTTTCGATCCACCACCGCTAGGCAGGTGACTCCATAATCCGAGAGATCGTCTGAGCAGACGCCGATTCGGATTGCCCAGTTGATGTCGGCTAGTCGGGCCACAAAGTCTGCGAGCGTGGGTCGCCATTCGACACAGTTCATCCGGTTCGTGCGATGTAGCAGCTCCCAGCAGCGAACGGTTTCCGCCTCGCCGGGTGATCGGTAAGTCACCCTTGGATTCACGGCGGTTTCGAGGTCGCGCGGGGACCGGGCAACCAATGCGGTCACGGCACCCGGCGTCGCTTCGGCGATGTTGGTCGAAAACCGAGGGTGCAACCACATGGCCGGAAGCCTGTCGGGCGTCAGGATGCCAAAGCCCTCATAGTCCCGGGCGAGGCAATGCCGCTCGAAGGCATCGTCATCGACAATCACGATTTCCTTGGTGGACAGAGCGCGGGTATCGGCGAGATGGCGAACGGCTTCGCTCTTCGACGAACGCACGAACTGGAAATCGTCGAACAAGTCGTGGAGTCCTAGTTCGCGAAGTGCGCGGAGTGCCGCTTCCGGCGACGCTCTAGTGACGGCCGCGATCGAGATTCGTCGCCTTCGAAATTCTTCCAGCGTGCGCCGGACGCCTGGACGCAGTTCCAGACTTTCGGGCGGAACTTCGTCTGCCGCCCCCGACCAGAGGGTTTCGTCAAGATCCAAGCAGACGAGCTTGCAGGGCGGCCACGTCTGGCCGTCTCTACCGACGACGCCCTCCACGAAGTGCGCGGCGTAAAGTCGCAGTGCGTGTGGCTGGCTTTCGCCGAAGACCAACCTCGCCTCGACCGCGGTCGAGCCTGCCAAGGAATGGAGATCCGCGGGGCTGATGTAAATCTCGTTGATTCCGGCGCCGAGCGGGACCGGAATCCGGACACAAGGCGCAAAACTACGCCATGGAGACGCGCTGATCGCCACCTCGGCAGACACCAACGGGCGATCGGAGTCGAGATAGAGCTGGAGCAGGAAGCCATAGCGCCAAATGCTCCCAGGCGCGAGGCTCTCGGCCTTGATTTTCAGAGCCGCCCAGCGGCGCCACACAATGTCAGCATGGGTCGAGGTCCAGCAGAAGGGATCCTCCCGTTGGTCGATCCCGAACTCGAAGCGTCGGCAACCGACGACAGGTGCCGGATCATGCAACGCACAGCTAGCATAGCAGCCGGGCGCGTCGCACTCGGAGCAATGCTCCTCCCATCGCACCGGCACTGGCCCGACGCCTTCATACTCGAGCGCGCACGCCTTGGGGGGCTTGCTCCATGCCGCCTCATGCAATGACGCAGCTGCGCCAGTCGTGGTCACGAGGCTCCGCATTAGGCAACCTCTGCAATGGCCGCATAGGCCCGCCAGGTTTCCAGGCCCGGGCAGTCTTGAGGGTATTCGTGCATCCAGGGCTTGGGATGGCCGATGAAGTGGAGCACGCGGATCGGCGTGCCGCCCTGATTCAAGCCGGGTCCGGCCGGTGACTGCGTTTGTTGCGGCGGCTCGATTTCCGGCGCTCGTCGGTATCGTGGGCGCGCGTTGTACTTCCTATCCAGCACTTCGAAAGGCGCGACCGGATTGGCTTGATACGCTGCGAGGTTCAAGATCGCCTGGTCGTTTCCCCACAATTTGGCATGAAACGGTATCAGCCTCCGCGCCGCGGGTTGAAGCCGCTCCTCGAAATAGTCACCTCGGATTCCGAGTACGCCAGCATTGAATGCAATCGCGCCGACATCGAGTTCCGGTAACAAACCGAGAACTTGGTTCAACGCGCCCTCGTTTCCAATCTGGTGTCCCAGACTGAGCGGCGGGAAGTCGGGAACCGCCGCAATGCCGCTTCGCATCGCTGCTTGCGCGATCTCGGACAAGTCCCCAAGCACTAACGTGTCTGCGTCCAGCGCGATCGTTACGGGCCACTCGGACAGATCCGCTTCCAGCAGCGCGTAGATAGCGCCGGTGAATTTCCCGTGATCAGCCTCTCGCCTGATTTCATACCCGGACACATCGACGGTCCGAAGCCGGGCGCCGTGGCGTTGGATCGTCTCGCGCTGCTCGGGCGCGAGGCCGCAATCGAGAACGACGACGGGGGTGGACTCCATGTGCTGGCGCAAGCTGGCAAGCAAGGCCGCGAGTCCCGGGTAGTGCGCGGCGTCGGCCTTCGTCACGATGCCGAAAGGACGGGCGCTCGTCATCCGCAGCTGAGCCGCAACGATCGCACTAGGTTCTGAGTAAGAGCCCGCAACGCTGTCCGCGCCTCGTCTTCTGCTGCCTTGCGAGTCGTAGCGATCCTCTGCGTAACATCTCCGTCGAGAAGCGCCCGGGCGGCGTCTTGAATCTCCGCCGGATCGGCGCAGTCTGCGCGATAGACCCACGGCCAGCCCAGCCGCGAAAGCACCTCGCTTACCTTGCCCCCTCCCTTGATCTGATCAATCGCCACCACAGGTGTACCATATCGCAGAGCGAGCAATGCGCCGTGCAATCGAGAGCTTACCACCAGCCCTGCGGTCTGAAATTGCAATTCCATCCGTGCGAGGGCAGCGCCCGACCGGTCAAGCCTGGTTTCAATCCGGCTGGGATCGAGGCCCGTCGCCGTCACGATCCGATCGCACAAAGCATCGACGCGTTTATCGTCGCAGCTCCCGGGCCCATATTCGCGCTGGGCGCCCCGAAGGCAAAGCGCCAAGCTCCGCGTTTTGGAGACGGCTTGGCTTCCCTCGAATGCACCCGACTCTGCGGCGGGGGCGGCGAGCGCGAGATCGCCATACGTCTTGTCGAGGCCATCGCGCGCGATGCACACATCGAAATTATTGAAGTGATCTGCAACGTTCGGGGGCAGCACGCTCACCCCCGCGGCGATGCGGGGCAAGCCTTCGAAGCGGTTGAACAGATCGCGAAAGCGAGATGAGCCAGCAATGAGCGGGCCGCAGATCCATACGAATGCATCATAGCGATCCGCGATCAGCTCCCCGATCGACGCGAATGGAGCAACGTGGTGCGCGAAGGCGCCATCGCAGAGGACTAAACTGTTGAATCCCTCTCGCGCGATTTCGTCGTGCGCCGCCTTCAGAGCCAGGAGGTCTCCGACGGTGGGGCCGCCATCCGGTATGCTGCCCCACCACGACAGGGCCACCCGACTGCGAGAGCGATCGCTCACAACAGTCCGCATTCGGCAGCGACATCGCCGAAGTCATAGGGGATATCGGCAGGTGCGATGTCGCCCTCAGGATGCCCGAGACCCAAGGCGGAGAATACGCGATGGGAGCCCGACAGTCGGGCATGGGCGACCTCGGTTGAATAGATGCACAGCAAGTCGATCTGTGCCTCTGGCGCAGCTTGACGGGCCCATTGCGCGCACCTGACCAATGTCGAGCCGGTGTCGCAGAGAACGTCGCAGATGAGCAGCCTTCGCAGCCCAGAGTCGATTACTGGCGTTTCCGTCAATACCACCCCTGCTTCCCGCCTCCCGGCACGCAGCCGGGCGACATTCAGCTGTCGGCGCCCGAGCGCTGCTTCAAGCAGAGCGCCGCCTCGAAGCACCACGACCGCAAGGTCAAGCCCGTTCCAGATTGCATCGGGAAGGGCGTCGACGCCCGCGGTGACGATCGAATGGACCTTCGAGGGCGCATGGCCACCATGCGTGATGTCCGCCCAGGGCGCGCGATGCGGAGCGCTCACAGGCACAAGACTGCCCCGGCTTCGCGATCTGCATCTTCAACCGACCCGCTGGGGACCAAGACCATTCTCGTATAAAGATCGGCCGTCCGTGATGCTCGGCCGCGGCTTACCCGTTCGCGAAACGCAGGCCATTCGGCAGGCGGAGGGCCCGCTTGGCGATAGGCGAGTGATCCCTTCGCTCCCAGAGCGAGAACCAATTCCTCCGCTGCCGCTGCGGACGGACAGATCAGGGCGACTCGCCATCTATGATCGTCGAACCCGGGGGGTGCTTGTTGTTGTCGTGCCCAAGGCAGCTGGCTTCCCAGCGCTGACTTCAGCCGCCGCACCGCCTCGATGCGCTCCACGCGCGCGGCGTCGTATTCGGGCAATCTGGCAAGCAGGAGCGCAGCCGCGATGTCGGAGAGGCGGCCGCTCTGGCAGAGCGGCTCGCGCAAGCGCCAACCGCTCTGCCAGTCAGGCGCGCCATCGCGCTCGCGAGGATGCCAGCCCAGCTCCAGATATTGCCTGGCGGCAACGATTTGCTCGACACAACGGGACACCACGCCGCCACCCGCGCCGCAGGACAATAGCTTTCCCTTCTGGAAGCTGAGTGCGATCAGGTCGGCAGCGCCACCCGCCGCCCGGCCATCGATCCGGGCGCCAAATGCCTGAGCGTGATCCTCGATCAAGACGGCCCGCGATCGGGCTCCCATGACCAGCCGGAGGTCTTCGGACGACGGCGGAACGCCGCAAGCGGCGGTGCAAATGACGGCTTGAGTCGTAGAGGTGATCACCGCCCCGAGCGAAGCCGGAGACATAGTCAGAGAGTCGTCGTCAATATCCGCGATGACCGGGCAGGCGCCGAGGTTGAGCGTCGCCATGATAGCGAAAGGGAACAGCCCATCACAGACTACTTCGGCACCCTGTCTGACGCCGGCCGCGTAAAGAGCGGCTTGCAAAGCAATTAGGCCGCTCGCAGCGAACGCAAAGTGTTCTGCCGCCAGATATTTGGTTATTTCTCGCTCGGCGCTGGTCGCGAGACAAGCCAATTCTGCATCTGAAGCAGAGCCGTCGAACAAGCTATCGATCAAGGTCAGATCTTGCGCAGTGGAGCGAGCAACAGAGCGGTAAAAGGTGACATTTTATCATGCAAATCACCTCAGCGACGCGTAGCGGTTTTCGTATATGATGCCGTCGACGCCTGAGGCAAGGCAGTAGTCGATCAGATCGACTTCGCTGTTGAGAAAGCCTCTGTTCCGATAGTTCAATGACGTATTGCAGAGTACCGGCACTCCGGTGAGGCAATCGAATGCCTCCAGGAGGTCCGAAAGGAACGCGTTTTGCGCTCTGTTCACGGTCTGCGGCCTGGCCGATCCGTCGACATGCGTCACGGCGCGGAGCCGCTCGTCGAGAACCCGAGCAAAAAAGAGCATATACGGACTGGGCTCAGAGAGATCGAAGAACTCCGCGGCACGGTGTTCCAGGACAACCGGCGCGATCGGCCGATAGTCTTCACGGTTCTTGATGGCATTTAGGCGGCGCGTCATCGCCGGATCGAAAGGCGCCGCCAGCAGCGAACGGCCACCGAGCGCGCGGGGCCCTATCTCGCAGGCACCGCGCATCACCGCCACGATCTTGCCCTGATGTATATCCTTCGCGATCGCATGCACGTCCGCCGGGACCCAATTCAGGCGGTTGTCGCCATGGCTGCGAGGCTCCAGACCGCTATAGACGTCCCACGTAATTTTGGCCGAGCCGGTAAGTTCGCGTTGAGCATCCACCGCCGTTCCGATCGCGGACCCCGTGTCGTTTGCGACGGGTGGAACGAAGACTGATTCAAAATAGCCCGTTTCCGCCCAAAGCCGGTTCCAGTCGCAATTGAGGCCGCAGCCGCCGGAAATGATCAGGGGCCGTTGGTCGGTTCGAAAGCGCTCGGCATAATTGATGTATCGTCCGATAATCGCGTCACTCGCCTTTCGCGCCAGATTCTTGAACAACTGGCTCTCGACGCCCGCATTGAAATAGGGCGTGTCGCTCAGCTCGGATTTGTCGTGCGCCGTTGAGAGATTCTCGACTCCGAGCAGCCAGTCGATGACGTCCTGCTCCTGCGGATCTGGCGGGCCAGGGGCGCCGTAGGCAGTCAGGGCCATCAGCTTTCCAGCCGTGTCCAATCGGAACCGCCCTCCGCGCGCTGGCTGACTGGGGTCCGCGACGGAGAACAGAAATGAATAACGAGCGCCAGGCTCGCTGAGCACGATCGGGTGCTCGGTGATGTTGAGCCTCTCGTCGATCGAATAGAAGCGACCGATAGTGCCCTCATACACGAGGCAATGAACCGGTTGTCCTTGAGGAAAGGGCGACATGCCATAGGCACACCAGATGTGGGATCGCTCGTGGCTCGAGCTGAAATAAGTAGCTCCCGTGCCGAGGAAATCGCCTCGCGACACCTGAATTGAATCGGCTCGGGTACCGAAGTAACCCGCTCCTTGCGATATGTCGTCCGAATGGAAGCCCTTCATCCAGCCACTGTGGCAGACGACGTCCGGAAGCCTGTCCAGCTTCCGAAACATCGCCATCCACGTGTCGACGTTCAATTGGTCATACCGCGGATGGGAATCCTTTTCCGCTTCGTAACAGAATAGTAGCCGCCCATCCGCGACTGCGGCTAGCGAACCGTCATGGCCCGGCTTCAGCGAGGCGATCAGCATCCCGTTCCCCCCGCGAGCCCGATTCAACCCTTTCGGGCGAACTCCCTTTCGATCGAGAGTATAGCCGAGCCGGCTTAGGGTCCAGCCGCTGCGTGTCGATCATTTCGATCAGGTCTACTGCGGTCTCGAGGCATTCATCGTTAGGAATGGAGGCCGCGAACTGCACTACCCGAGATCGCATGGCAGCGTTGGCCAAGGCGGCGTTGATTGCAGTCCGCAAGGCCGGTACACTTGCGTTCGGATCGGCGATTGTCGCCAGCCCGAGACGCACGGCCGCCGCAGCGACGGTAGGCTGATCGCGTCCCATCGGCAGGATGAGCGCAGGAATGCCATGAGTCGCACCTGCGAGAACCGTTCCGTGGCCGCCATGGGTAATAAGCAGGTCGGCGGCCGGAAGTAGCGCATCGTGCGAAGCAAAGCGTTTGACGCATACATTCGATCGCACCGACAGCACCTCCGGTGCGATCCCGTGCCCAGTCGTTACTATGGCTTCCACAGGCAAGCTCGAAAGCGCTTCGCAAATGCGCTCGAGCAGGGGGAGCTGGGTTTGAAAACTCGTGCTCAAGCTTACTAGCACGCGCGGCTGCCGGCTTCGCCACATCGCGACGCCCCGCGGATAGTCGAAAGGCCGACCCAGCCCCACATAGACATAACGCTCATCCCGCGCGGGATGACTGTCGAAACGTCGGTGGCTGAACATGAGGACGCGGTCGGCATGTTCGAGGGCGGTCGGCAACGAGCTTTCGGCAATCGAGCGAAAGAGGGTCTGGCCGAGGCCAATGGTCGGCAAACCTTCTGCTCGGCCAAGCCGGATTGCCGATTGCAGGAAGAAATCGCTTAGCAGCACGTCGGGGCGACGGCGCGAAATCTCCGCTCCTAGATCCTCCTCCACACCAGGCGAGTCCGTGACGACCCTGATGCTCACGCCTTCGCTTGCGGGCAATGACGGGTCGCGGACCGGCACGCTCGAATAGAAGATGAACTCAGCGCCATCCTCACATGCGCTGCCCGCGATGGTAGCCGGTCCAAGTAACCTGACTTGGTGACCACGGCGCAGGAGGCCGTTCACGAGCGAGCGCTGCGGGGGAAGGTTCCCGGCGCCGTCCCACGTAACGAGGAGAATGTCTCGCGGGTCGCCGCGACGTAAATGGGCCATAAGCTGCTTTACAGAAAGAAGAGCGACTGGAGCAATTCCAGCCCCTCATTCGAGAAGCTCGCCCAATCGGGTGATGACGCGATCGGGCCGGACATGAGTCCCCGCGGGCAAGCCCCGTCCCTTGTGATCGTGCCATATCCCGAGAATTCCGAACTGCTGAGGTACCGCGACCTCCCATTCGAGATTGTCCCCAACCATCCACGTCTCGCCCGCCACGACGCCCAGCGCCCCCATCGCATGCCGGTACGCCTTCTCGTCAGGCTTTCCGAATCCGCTCTCGCCTTCAATCTGGATGTGATCGAACAAAGGGGTCAGCGAGTATCTCTCGATCTTGGCTCGCTGAACGTCCGAGCTGCCGTTGGTAACAAGCGCCAATGCAACGCCGCGCGATCGAAGCGCGATCAGCGTCTCCTGCGCCGACGGGAAGAGCTCAAGGCTCTCCTCTCGCAATGCGGCGAATCTGTTTGCGAATCTGTTCGCCAATTCGGTGCCAAACATGCCCTCGCTCAGTCGGGCGAGGCTGTGCGCGACTAGGCTCCGCCGAGTGTTCTCCATCGAAAGGCGGGCCAGCTTCTGACGGGCAGGATCAGACCAGTGCAGGGTGAAATCATTTTCGAGCTGGTCGGCCACGTAAGATGATGAAAATGGCGCGAGCTCCGTGCTGAATTCTTCGGCGGCTCTCAAAATGGAAGCGGCACGCTCACCTAACGAAATGATCGTGTCATCCAGGTCGAAGAGGATCGCGCGCGGCTGCGTCATTGAGCGAGAGTTAGAGCGGCAGCCGGGATTTGGAAGTAGGCATCGTGAGTTGACGCACTGGCCACTGTAGACGCGCGGCCGCGGTGTCGTCCTTTGCCTCCAGCAGGTGGGACAATGCTCGTTCGCCTTGCCCTTGCCTGAAGCCGACCCCCTTCGTCAGGAATTCAAAATCTCTCGATAGATTCTTGCGTCAAGCGCTGCGTCTCGAGTCACATCGGTGGGGTGACGAAGTGGGAACGCAATCCTGCCCGAGGGGACGCTTAGTCGCGCGGCGTCGGCAAGGGACGTCGTGTGAGTGGCGTCGGAGCCAAAACCGATATTGGTTACAAGGTTGGTCGTCGGCAGCGCGGTCAGACCGGCCCGCCTCCAGCAATGCCATGCCCACTGATGGTCCCAAGTCGTATGCCCGGCGTGAGTCTTGTCGAACCGTCGACACCAGTGCAAGCGCTCACCCTCATCTTCGAGCCAATGCTCCAACAGGCCTCCATCCCGGTCGTCGGGCCAAGCCTTCATGCTCACGTCATAGCCCGACCAGGCTCGCTTCCATGTCGCCCAACCCCAGATCAAGGTGTACCGTGAAAACAAATAGCTGAATTGCGAAGAGATTCCCCCGGCCGGCGCGCTCCCGCCTATCATGGTGACTCGTTCGTCATCGGCATAGCGGGCAAGCAATAGATCGCAGAACTCGAAGAAATCGGTTGCCGGAACGCAATCATCTTCAAGGATGATTGCGCTATCAAACTGAGAAAATACCCAATCCAACCCCCGGGACACATTTCCCCTGCAGCCGAGGTTGCGGTCTGAAAACAACTTCGTAACCTCGCATTCCCAATGCACATCGCCGGCAATGTTGCGAGCCAGTTCGCAAGGCGCTTCGTCCGCTCGATGCCTGGGTCCGTCGGCTATGAGTGCCAAGCGCTTCGGTTTCGCTCGAGCAATGGCCTCGAAGGTCTGTCGCGTAACCTCCGGACGATTGAAGATAAATAGCGCGACCGGCGTGTCGAACAACTTGCTTAACTCCCGCTCCCCGCACACGATGCACGCCAGCCAACAAGGACAGTTACGTACATGCGGCTTCTGTTCATTATCAGAGCGGTTCCCGATGTCGAACGGTTCGCGGCAATCGCGCCGCACCTTGCCGGCCATGAAGTCATGCTCGTCGATGTCAGCGCCGGAGACCCGCTCGACGCGCCTCTCCACCTCGAGATTCTGAGGGAGGAAGGGTGTTCGCCGAAGCCCTGGTGGGAGATGCTGGGCTTCGACCTTCCCATTTCACGGCCCGCGACGATGCGGGATGCTCGCCGGCTTTTGCGCGTTCTGGCGCCAGATATCGTGATGCTCGACCAGTTCGGTCCGACCTGCGCGCCTGCCGTGGTCGCCTGCCGCGATGCGGCTCTCGACCTCGGCATCTGCTGTTGCATGATCCCCCATGGCGTTCGCGTACTCGATCCCGTTGCGGATCAATCCCCACGTCGGCGGAGCGCGCGGCAAGCGGATGTGACGTTTTTTACAAGTCGCGCTCATTTTACGCAGGCGGCACATTTTCTGGCTCCGGTGGGCGTTCAGTACGGGATTCTCGGGGATCCGAGGTTCGATTTGGGCCATCTTCGACGCCTGCAATGCGTCGCGTTGAAGCGAGGAGACAATCTTACTTCGTCATCGGGGCTTGCCTATTTCGGCTCTCGGCTTCCGACGGCCATACTCGACCGTCTTCAACACTGCGGCACTCACGCCCCGGAATACGCATTTCTAAATGATCTCAGGCACCATTGGCCTCGACTCGAAATTCGTCGCCATCCGCGAGCCAAACCAATGGACGGGAGCCAATCGGCGGCACTCGAAAGCATAGCAATCAGCACGCGCGCAACTGCCGCAGCGGCTCTGGCGAGTGGTGCCGTGCTTGAGGCGATCGCCCTCGGCAAGCCTGCGCTGGTGCTCGACATCGAGGCCTTACTGCCGGGTTGGCGAAGCATTTTTACCGCCCATTCCGAGCCCTTTAAATCATCCGGCCGGCTACCGCTTCGACAAGTGCGGGAGCAGGGGGAGTATCTGCTTCGAGAATATGCATGGGGCGGGCGCGCACCCGACGATGTCGCGCGGCATTACGCCGAATGCATCCAATCCCTTGCGGGTCGGAACCGCCACCCAGCTCTTAGGTCGACGTGATGATGGCCTCAAAGGGTAAGCGCAGGTCTGAAGCTGATCGTGCCATGCCGGTAATCAGACGCGTCACAATGACGGGCGCTTGAGCGACAACAAATGGCGGGAACATCCCACGAACCGCCGCGTCGGACACGTTTGCCGACCAGCGACAGATTGCACGGGTCCGCGGCGGGCGCCCGCGCATAATAATCCGGTTCGTACGTATCCCGACACCACTCCCAAATGGTTCCGTGTACGTCGTGCAGGCCCCAGGCGTTTGCTTCAAGGCTTTTCAGCATCGGGGCTTCGCGCTCGTTATGTTCTGCACTCCACATCCGCGCATCGAGCGTGTCCCAATCCCGCAAATCCACGTCACCAAACCAGAAGCGGCTTGTTGTGCCCGCCCGGCAGGCATATTCCCATTGCGCTTCGGTTGGTAATTCAAGGCCGTTTTGGCTGCACCATGCTGTGCAAGCGTCCCAACTTACATGGTAGATGGGCATTTGGGCTTGTGCGCCGAATACGGGAAAAGCGGCCGCGTTCGCAAGTCGATCGACATTGTCGTCGAACGGTAGTCCCGTCGCACCGCGCTTCCATGCTTCCTGCGAGCAGGGTGTGGTGCAGATTAGAAAGGGACGACTCAGTGTGACGCAGCGCGATGGCCGTTCATCTGCATGCGCATCCGGATCCTCGGAGCCCATGACAAATGATCCTCGCGGCACAAGGACGAATTCCAAGCCTGTCCTGCAATGCCGATGCCGGGATCCTTTCTGGACAGTGACAGGCTCGAATCCCCATGCGCGAAGATCAACGGAGAGTGTAGTTTCGTCGCCCAATTTTACGTCGCCGCGCATTCGCAGAACGAAACCTGAATTGCCAGGCGCGGAGTATCGCCCCTAACCGGAGCATAACCATGCCAAGAGTCCCGACTGCGAACGATTATCAGGGATGTGCCGAGCAGAGGGGGGATCTCGGCCGCAACGTCATCCATTTTCCATGAATTGAGTATCCGCAAATATCCGCCCTGAGCCTGGCTCCACGACGAATTAAAATAGAATAGGTGGCTCACCCGCTTTAGAGGATTGTCTGTATGCGGCCCTATCGTGCACCCCTCGGTGAGGCGCCAAAACGCCACCTCTATGTGGGCTGTCTTGAGCGTGACACCGCTCGCCTCCTCGACGGCTTCCACATAGTCGTTACTTAACAACTCCGAGGCAAGTGCACGCCAAGGTTCTGGCTGCGCCACCTCGTCAAACACCGCCCCATGGCCCATTCTCACCAAGAATCGACCATAGGTATCATATTCCTTCGCAGTACTGTGTCGCGTGTAGTGATTGAAGCCGATGCGCGGAAAGGAATCCGCAAGTGTCCGGGCGGCAGTATCCGATGAAAACGCCTGAGGTATATGCCCCCAACGATATGGTCGGTCATACATCTTCGCGGAGGCAATTGCGTCCAGATTGAGAAACCCACCCATTTCAACCCTTCAACTATCTAGAACAATCGATCCAGACATAGGCAGCACACTCAGCGAATTGAGCGGCTGCCGGTCCTTTGGACACCGAGCTAGGCTACACCAGCCTGTTTCTCGAAGTCCATGGGCTCCGATAGTCGCCCATTTCTGCCCGCTCGATGCCGCGTTGGCCACAGCGCGCTATACCTATCCCAGAAACAGATGCGGCGAAGCGGCTCAAGCGAACGGTGAGGGGCACCTGCGACGGCATCCTTCGCGCCGCTCACTAGTTGTTAACGATATCCATTCATTATTTCCCGCATTCACTCCCAACGGGAAGATGTCGTGAACGTCGAAACCAACTTCCTGGCGCAGATGCGCCATCAGGACACCGATTGGCAGGCCAACGAGACGGGGAAATTCCTGATCGTGACCGACTTGGATTCGGCGCTCCGCGTGCCCGACTATGAGACTTTTTGGCTCATTGCGCCTCCCGTGCGGTCGATACTGAGTTGCGGTCGCGTCGGCGTCGAATTCCGGCTGCCGCAGAGTAAGTCCGATACGCGCGGGGAAACGCTGGTAGCTTGGATCAATGCCGAGGGGCATGATAGTGGAATCGTCCTCGCCGCGTCGCGGGAGGTTGGTGGCCAGCCCGTGCCGATGCGCCGCAGCCGCGCCGGGTTTCATGCGTCGTTCGGCGCGCTGACCGGCGGCGCCTGACAACTCGCTATTGTTGAAACGCCTCGGGCCGCGCGGGATCGGGATCGAGCAAAAGATTCGCCCGGTTGCCCTGGATCTCTGTGTCCTCGCACAATTCGGAAGGTACATCGTAACGCTGGCAGACCTCGATGCCCGTCTCGCCGTTGCGTTCGACGGACACGCGGACCGGCTGATTGGGCCGTGCGGGCGGCGAGGCGCCGTGCGCGAGGTAAGCTTCGATCGCGAGCGTGAGAACGATGCCTAGCGGGATCAAGTCCCATAGCGACAGATCGAGCCGCACAAGGCGGCGCCAGTCAGGAGCGCGGGCCACAATAAGGTCCATCCAGTTCGAGAAGCCGCGTCGCTATCGTCCCGCGGATCAACGTTGCCGCGAAGTTGGCCGCGGCGTTACCGGTGATGCTTTCGTCGTTCCATCGGGGGAGGTTCACGACGAGCGTGACCGCACAGCGCGGCGTCGCAGCAGCATCGATCGCGCGCCCCGTCGTCGCATCGAGCACCGGTGATGTGGCGCCGGCCGGGTAGACCGCGAGTGTGATGACGAAGGCCTTGCCCACACAGGCGGCGCTTGCCCTGCGGCGCGAGCAGCCGCCTGCCATCGCACCCGTCAGCTGCATCGTGCCGGTCTTGGCGAATGCGCCCAGTCGGTATCCATGTTGTGCCAGCCGTGTCTGCAAATCCGCCACCGCGGCTGGGACGGCGGAGCTGGCCGCCGTACCGAGCAGCACCTTCGCCAGGCCGGCGCTGACCGCGATCCTGGCATCGACATTGCCGTTTCGGAAATCAATGTGCTGCGAAACGGGTTTCCCGCCGGAATAGACGAAGCTCGCCCGAACCGCTTGGCCGGTGGCCAGGCGTGCATAGGCTTCGGCAAGCTTGACCGCAGTCCAATGTCCGCCGTTGTTTCCCAGCAGCATCGGCACCGCCTCGGTGCGGAAGTCGCGCATCCGCTCGACGCCCATCCAGTTGCGTTGCAGGCCCGAGTTGAGCATCTGACAATGGCTTGCATCTGGCAGGAAGATCGCGTGCCAAGGCATACTGTCGTATGTCAGGTTTCCGAACAGACGACCGCTGGAGCACAGCGTGTCGCTATCCTGCGTCTCACGGCTGAAAGGGTTGAGCGCGAAATAATCGGTCAGCTTGCCTGCCCAATGTGGCCGGAACGGCGCCTGATAGCCGCGCCGAAGCGGCTCGCACCGTTCATTCTCGAAACTCGATCGCGCGCGGCTGCCGGTCACCCGCGCGCCGTCGATTTCGTACCAGTCGTCGGCCGCCATTGGGCACCTGCCGCCGTCAGGCAAGGCGGAAGCGAGGAGCAGGAGCGTCTCGGCATAATGGTTGTCGCTGTGCTGCAGGAATTGCTCAAGGCCTACCGCATCGCCAATCCTCGTGCCGCTATTCTCGTTGTTCACCGGCGCGTGGAATCGAAGCCCGAGAATGTCGGACAGTTCGGTGCCGCGGTGTCGGATGTGCAAGGTGGCCAGATTGGAACCCTCGAAGGCACCGATCATCGCCGTCGCAAACACCGGCTTGGCCGTCGAGCCGACCGGCAGCAGACAAAGTGCCGGCATCGGGCAGGTAGGACTCTCGGGAGATTGGTAACCACCCATGGCCAACACCTCGCCCGAGCGGGTGTTCATCACAACGACCGCCGCGGTGCTTGGTGCGCGCCGGCTCACGTGGTCGGCACGGTCCTGGTCGAGGTGTGACTGCACTTCCCTCTGAAGCTCGAAGTCGAGCGAGAGCGGCAGATTATCTTCACATCCCAGTGTCAGGCTGGTGCCGCTGGTACCGCAGCCGATCATTGCCGCGCCAAGGTCGCGGGCGACTGCATTGACGAACATGGCAAGCCCGGGCGCTGGTATCTTGTCGAGGTTGGCGTTGCGCCGCATCACCATCGCCGTACTTGGCGGGGCGCGTCGCTGATACCGAGCGATCACGCGCCCACCCTGCTCGTCTTGCGCGCCGGTGGCGTCGGGAAGGGAGAGCGCGAGGACATCACCCGGTCGAAGCACCCCGAAAGCGCACCGGGCGGCCGAGATGGCGCGTGCGCGACAATAGGACCCGTCCCCCAGTCGCTGCTCGCCAACGCGCACGTTGCAGCGGCCGCGCCCCCGCGCATTGACCACGACCGCGTCGGCGATGCGGTAGACCAATGCCCCGGGCTCGCTCCCGCACATCAATTCGAACACGCCGCCGGAAACCGGTTCGCGATCGGGGTTGCTGACGTCCAGACGCGGCCATAGCGCGCCGCGCACGAGCCTCAGTCCGCTGTCGGCGGTCAGCACGATCCGCCCGCGCGGATCGGCGAGACGGACCAGCGGAATCTCGTTGACCTGCGGCACGCGGCCATAACTGATCGCGCCCGACCAGGTGTCGCGATCGTCAAAGGGGCCGGGTACGCTGTCATTGACGTCGAAGGCGACTACCCGTCCATTCGCGTCGATCTGCCAATAGTCCGGTGTGCGCATATAATCGCCCAGGCGGTGGATTTCTCCGACGATTCCGACGCGCGCGGGATCAGCGCGTTCGCTCGCAGGGTCGGGCCGTAATATGATCTCGCGGCCCCGGGCGCCTTCCGCGACCTCGAACCATCCGTCATCGACAAGGGACTGGACGGCGCGGCCGACGCTGCTTTTTCCGTTGCGCGACGCCGCGCCGGGTGCTCCGAGAGCCAGCAGCAATGCAGCGGCCGCAAGGGCCAGCGCGATCAGCGGCGGGCGGCGGCCGGCCAGGGCGATTTCCTGCCCGGTCATGCCGGCGTTTCCCGCTTCGGCGCGGCCAGTGTCGCGGCGGCAAGTACCAGCAATAACAGGCCTTCCACCAAATCGCTGGTCGACTGGACCGCCAGCAGATAGAAATTCCGTCCCGTGAACGGCGCGAGCAATGCGTTGGCGAGCGTGATGTAGATCGAGGTGGTCGTGAAGATCATGATCGAGAGCACGCCGAACCAGGCCACCCCACGGCGCTCCGCGACGCGCACAAAGCTCAACGTGGCGAGTCCCGCGAGCATCAGAAGTAGTCCGGCTGCGGCCAGTCTGCCGAATGGAGAGATCACATGTATCGCGACGACATAGTCGCTGAACTGCTGTTTCTTCACGCCCGCGGGCGGCAATGGAAGGTTGAGCATGCGCCGACCCTCGGGATTTTCCACATAGCGCGAGAGGTGACTGATTGCTTCGCGCAAGTCCGCCGCGCGTGACGAAACCTGAAAATCGAGGCGTTCAGGCGCGAGGGCGGCGATCAGGCGCAACTGCGCAGTCGACTTCACTAGCATCGCACCCGCATCGCGCGGGGCCGCATTCATGCCGGGGCGGAGTTGCGGCACCGCGGTAAGGAACACAACCGCGATCAACGCCGCAGCCGGACCGAGCCACAGCGATGTGCCCAGGGCTTCCGCCGATCGTGCCCAGAGCTGCAACGCAAGTGCCAAGCCCAGCAGCATCAGCGGAACCAACCACCAGTTCGCATTGTCGGCCACCCACCCGGCGAGCCCGAGTGCGGCCGCCATTCCGCCCGCCGCCACGGTGAGCCAGGTTCGCCAGCCAACCGGCATCGCCTGCACGAGCCGTCCACCGGCCGCCGCCAGAGCCAGGCCGAGTACGAGAACGACTGCAAGGCCCATATCGTTTGCGATGGCGTTGGGCAGTACGGCGAACAGGATCAGGAAGGTCAGGTAGGCGATGCCACCCGACAGAAACTGCGCACCGTTCTCACAGCGCGTAAGCTGGCGCAAAAGCGGCGTCGCTGCCAACAGCGTCAGCGGGACGAAACCGATGCTCAGCGCGCCGCCACTGCCACTGTCGCCCAGAAAACGTTCTTCGACCTTGAACCCTACGAGCAGCATGCGTGCGAGCAGGATCAGCAGGCCTCCACCAAAGGACAGCAGGATCGGGAAGAGCCATTCTCGCTGCGCCCACGCCGGCGGCTGCCATCGCGCTACGAGCGCATGCAGCTGTCTCCCGATTTGTCCGGCGCCTTGCAGCGCGCGGGACCGTAGCGGTGCCATCGCCGACGCCGCGCGGCTCGACAGGACCGCCAGCCGTTCTTCGACCTCGCCGGCATTCCGCAGGATCCATGGCAAGGACTGCGTCAATGTCGCTCCCACAGCGGTCAGCAATGTCAGCGCGAAGGCCACCTGCCAACTTGTTCTGGGGATTCCGTGGCTGACGGCGCCGATCAGGCCCATCAAGCAGGCCGCCGATCCGCCGAGCGCCAGCACCTGTATCGGCAGTCTCCGCAATGGCCCGATCGTGGCACCGAGCGCCAGCAGTCCCAGCGGCAGTGCTACGAGCGCGTCACCCAGTGCGTTGCGCGAACGCAAGGTCTCCTCCACCATCCCACCTTCGAGCGCGATGATGATGCGCAATACCAACAACACCTCGGCGATGCCGAGCAGCATCGCAACGAGCGGCGAATCGCGTCGGATACGCCAATGGACGACCATCGACGCGAGCAGCACCAACGATGCGACCAGCCCTGCATAGCCGCGCAACCCCGAGGTCAGGTTCAGCGGATCGACACGCAGCACGACCTCGAGCCCTGCTCCGCCAATGACCACGCGCTGGTTGTCCTGATAGCCCGGATTGGCACCGCTGACATAGGTGTTCAGGCCCGCCACCTGCGGCAACACGAGTTCGACCTGCTCCAGCAGGGGCGCGAAGGTCCCACCCAGCGTCTGGAAGGCGATGACGTTGTCGCCCTCGCGCGGCTGGTTCTCCAGGTCAGCGCTGGCGGGTTGCACATTGCCGCCGGACGCGACCTTGATCTCGGGCAGCGCAAACGCCGTGTGCCAGGCGCGTTGGGTTCGCGTGACGGTTAGCCTAACGCTGCGTTCCGGGAGGTTCTTGACCGAGGCTGGTATCGCGTCGCGAGGCGACATTAGTGCGACAGTGATCGCGGCGGCGCCTGCGGCGTCACGATAGCTCCCCGCCGCGACACGCGTCCCGTTGACGAACAGTTCGGGACGGACCTGCTCGTTCGGGCGTGCCGTGAGCGCGACGCGTGTGGCTCCCTCGACCTCGGTCAGCGCCACCGCCCCCGCCGGAAAGTCCGCAACCACGATATCGTCCACGGCGGGGTCGCCGCCGATCGTCAACCCGCGTGACGCGTCGGTGCGGTCGATGGTCGCCTCGAGCAGTGCGAGCCGCGTCTGGCCGGCGAGCCGGCCGGCGGTATCGGGAGCGGTTGCCGTCGCCGCGCCCTCGGCGAGCGCGAAGTGGATCATTAAGATGCCGACGATCGGGCCGAGCGCGGCAAGCAGAAATCCCGCCACCCGGGTGCGCTTCTCAGTAGCGCCGGTCCCCCAGACGAGCCGGCAGGCGAGGCCGAACCACAGCATGCCGCCGAACAACAGCGTGAACGTCACGCGGCATTCCTCGCCTTCTCGAGATGATGCCGCTGGGTGAACATCAGTCCATATCCCGCCAGTATGTTCCACAGCAGCCGCATGACGAACAGCAGCAAGATAGTGATCCCCAGCGGCCACCAGACGCTCGACCAGAACGAGCCCCATTCGAGCGCAATCGCGGCGGCCATCCGGGTGGACCAGGAAAAAGGCTCGGAACGCAGCAGCTTGAGCAGCGCCTCGCGCGGCGAGTCGCCGCTCGCTCCCTGCTTGCGAAGCACTTGGGCGCGTGCGAGCAATCTCGTGCTGAGTCTACCTAGAAGTTCGCTGCGCACCTGCTCGAGAAAGGCGCGCGTGTCGGGGGGAGCTTTGTCAGTCGCGGTCATTCGGGCGATCAGTGCCTGAAAGTTGCCGGCCTTCAGCGCATTCCGATATCCATGAACCTCGCGCCAGACCTTGAGTCGCTGCACGTCATTGCCTTGCGCTCCGTCCGTTGTGGGCAGATCGGGCGAACAGGCAAAACTCTTGGCGTCCTCGCTCTGTTGACCGGTGATCCACCCGATATTCGCTATCCGGCCCAGCGCGTCGCAATCTTTCTCAACGGTAAAGCGGTCGAGCTGACGCAGCAGGGAGCCGATATTCTCGAAATCGCCCGCCTTGGCATGGGCGACGATCACGTTGGCATAGTTGCGAGCACTCAACGTCCCGAAACCGTTGCGCGCGTCGGCGAGCGCTTGGGCATAGTTTTCCCGTCGCGCCGTGGGATCGAGCAGGAAGGCATGTAACTGGACCAGCGCCGTGCGTCGCGGCGGCCAGATGAAAAGCGCACACCCGTCCGCATAGCTGCCGGCCTGACATAGCGACTGACCGAACGCCGCCGGTACCTTCGGAAGGTCGGGCAGCACGATGGCGTCGCTGCTGACCGCGATCTTGGCCGCCGCCAGCCGCTCACCAGCCGCGCTCAGGAATCGATATTGGCCGGCCGCGTTTTCGGTAGTCGTGGTGCCAGCGCCCGCTTCGGCTGTCTGGCGCGCCGAATGGAACGCATTATACGCTTGCTGCATGTCGTTCTTGCAAAGTTGCAGCAGGCCCATGTTGTAGAAATAGCGCGTGAGGTTGAGCGCCTGCGCGCCGGTCTGCATCGGGATGAGCGCGTTTTCGGCCTGCTGCAGCGCCGCAGGATCACTTACGCGACCTACCTCGATCTGCCCCGCTTCGTCCGCGCATCCTGACGCATGCAGCGACCGGGCAATGGCTTCGTAGGTTTGCGTGCGAGCGGCGGTGTCCGAGCCGGCAAAGGTCTGATCGGGCGGAATCGTCGCGCCTTGCAGCGGCATCGAATAGGGAAATGGATCGATGACCAGCGCGAGCGTGGCGATACGCTCCCGCTCCGCATCTGTCGCCGCGTCGATCTCGCGTGTCAGGATGTCCAGGGAAGGCCTGTCGGGCGCGATAAGATTCAAACTGGAGTTCGGCGCTCTTGCACCGTCCACGAACCCGGTATGGACCCAGGCAGTCGCGAGATAGAGCGCGGCCGGCAGCAACAGAATCGTCGCCATGGTCGCGAACGTCAGGCGCGCGTGACGGATGCGCCATCTGCCAAGCAATGCGAGCACGGCATGTCGCGCCGCGCGACGCTCCTTCAGTCCCGTCGCTTCCGCCGCAGCTATCGTCATGCGCCGAGCCTCTGGTTCCACCATCGACGAAACAGCGGGTCAACCCATCGCCGGATCGCAAGCGCGCGTTCAGGGGAGCGTGCCCAGCGCTTGCCGATTTTCCAGACTTCCCACCATTTTGCGGGCCGGGTCAGGCGAACCGCGGGCCTTATCCAATGGGTGATCAGCCCTTCGAACCCGGCGGAGCCTTCCTCCCCGACGAATTCCCGGACGGTGGCATCTTCGTCGGCGCGCGGTTCGGACGTGATGAAGTCGACCCCGAACAGCTCGAACCCACGCGAATATACCTTGAAGCGATCACGCGCGAATTGCGCGAGCGTGAGCGCCGGGTCGCGATCGAAAGCCGGATTGTTGCCGCCGGCACGCTTTTCGAACTCATCGGCCTTCGAAAGCAGATAGAGTCCAGGAATCGACAATGCGCGGTGCCTGGGGTCGAGCATCGCGAAGTCGAGCGCGATGAAATCTGCGATATGTGACTTGAATCCTTCCAGATCCTTCCTTGCCACCACGTCGGTTACGAGGTCGCGCAGGTGCGCGGTTCTGGCGCGCATCACCTCGAAGTTGTTGTGGAAATGCTCGGCCAGATTGAGATGGTTGATGCGGAACCGCACCAATGCCTCTTCCACTTGCACCGCCAGATCCTCGTCCGAGATCGCGGGGGTGGTGCTGCGTATCGCCTGGACGAAGTCTTCGCGCCGGTGCGGTTCGAAATCGTCGCCGTAGTTGCGGTACTGATCGGGGGCCAGCACCTCGAACGCGGGCTCGATGAAGATCGCAAGATCGGTGGCTGCCATCACCGCATAAAGGCTCGGCAGTTCCGGCGATACGCCGCCGCCTATGTCATCGGGTCGGTTTCCCGACGCGAGTCCCCGAAACGCCTCGCCCGGTACGTCGAACAGGTCGATCGAGGGCCAGGCCTTATGGTTGCTGCGCAACTCATAGTAGACGACGCCCTGGGTTCGATCCGTCTTGGAACCGCCAACCGGCGCCGCGCCCCAATAATCGAGCAGCGTGTAATTGCCCCCCAGGCTCCTTGCCAGACGCTGCACAAAAAAGGTCTTTCCCGCGGTCGCGAGGCCCAGGACCACTGCCCGGAACCGACCCCTGTCGCGCTTGTTGATCAGCACCTCGCACACCTGATCGTAGGTGATCGGTCGATGCCCAAACTGCTGGTCGTTCGCCTTGCGCCTGGGAGGGGTCGGGGTGGGCGTTGGTGGGGGCGTCGGCGGCGGGGGCGTGGGTGGCGGCGCCGGCTCTTCACCGGACGACTGCGGCGGCGCGGCCGTGCTGTCAGTTTCCAGGTCGGGCGTCGCCGCTTGGCCTCCCCGGCGTATTTTCCTGTCGGACGCCTGCAGGGGTTGTGATGGCGATTGCCCGTTGCCGGGCCCTTCATTTGAGGTCGTGTTCGTAGCCGTCGTCGTGGCCGCGGGCGCGGCAGCCGACGGCGCGCGCATGGCGATCCTGCCCGGCGCAGATGCGGACGGCCGCTCTGAACTGCGTAAGGCGAAATTGGTGCCCGGCTGAACGATATTGCGGACGCCGGCGTCGGCTGCCAGCCTGGCCGCACCGCCGGCGTCCAGGCCCGCCGCGCGCCGGACTGGCCAGACATCGGCGACATAGGCGTCGATCGCGCGCGCTGCGAACTCGCGGCTCGCGGGATCTGCAGCCAGGGCCGATACCGTCATTGACAACAACAATTCTAGCTGCCCCGCATTCGTCTCGGCTGCCTCGTCTCCCGCGATGATCATCGAATTGGCAAGCTCGCGAAACACGACGAAGTCGTGGGCGCCGAACAGTCGCGCGGAATTCTTCGTGAAAAGGTCGTGTACGCTCATCTTGCCAGCCCCCCCGGCAACGCGGCTTGCTCCTCACGCATGTCGGTGAGAATGGCGAGCGCTGCCGCCAGGCCCTGTGTCTCGGTCTCACCCCCGGTGATCGCCGCAAGCGCCCGCTCTGCCCACACGCCGAACATCCGCGTCACCCAGCGCGGGCGCAGATGGGCGCTGAGTTCGTCGCGAATCCGGCGATAATTCGCATCGGCTTCAACGAACCCGGGCGCGCTACGCAGATAAACTTCGATCAGCCCGACTGCTGCCCGTTCGTGAATGCCCAGCACGGCGAGCAGCTTGTCCCGAAGCTGGCCCTGGGCATCGCCCGGCGCCAACTTGCTGATCATCGTCTCAATCGCCGATGGGGTTGCCCAGTCGAATGGCCCGGCCTTTTCCAGTTGCCTGTCGAGCGCGTCGATCAACTGCGACGTCAGCCCGACCCGCCGGTCCGATCCGAACAACACGTCGGCCAGTTTTTCGATCGTGGCGGGATCGAGTCTGAAGACCAGGCCGCGCGAGATCGCCTCAAAGGCGATTTCGTCACGTGGATCGCCGATACGATCATGGGTCCCTACCTTGTCGAGTGCGTCGGCCACGAAGACGTCGATCGCTTTCGCGGCGTCGCGCTCCGGCAGGGACTGGATTGTCCGCGTGAGGACCTGCGGCGCGGCCACCGAGTTGGCGGGATTGGACCGCGCAATCTCTCCGAACGCGGAAAAGTCCAGCAAGGTGACAAGCCGATGGCGCAGCTCGGTGAATCGAGCTTCGGCGATTTGCTCCACATCTTCTTCGGTCAGCTCGACTTCCAGATCGGGGTCTATGCCGCCCTCGCGGCGGCGGCGATCCACCCACGCCGCACTCAGCTGTTCTTCCAGGGTTGCGGCGACACGCCCGCCTTCGGCGCGTGGGTTCCCGCCGGTCAGCAGATCGAAAGGGCCTTCCCGCGGGGCAAAGCCATGATCTTCGATCCCGCCCCAGGTCGCGTAACTGTGTCCGGCAACGAGTGTCCCCATCCGGTCCCATGCGGCGTTGAGCACCGCTTCCGGCGTCGCACCGAGCGCGGGAAACGGCGGAAGATAGACCTGCTCACCGCGCTCCCAACCGCGATCGATGGAACAGGCAAGATGGTCCGCGAGCGCGGATTCGCCGGACGACCTGTGTGTTTCGCGTGGCGTTGCCGCAATAGGATCGAGGCGTGTTCCGGGTTCGGGCAGCTGCAAAGGGTCGGGAAGAGCGGACCAGAGGCGATGCGTGCGCCAGCCGATCTCGTGAAGCTGTGCCTCGCTCAACAACGCCAGCCAGCTTACGAACACCACGCCCATCGATCGCTTGGCGATCACACCCGATTTCACCAGGCCCCAATAATCGTCGTCGAGCCGGAAGAAAGCCCAGTAGGGCGTCTCGCGCTCGGCGGACCCGCGCCATCCGGAATAATAGAACCGGCTGAATTCATCCAGCGCCGACGGTGTCAGTTCGCCGGCGATCGGCCGGGCGAGCAATTGCACGTCCGCGCCATTGGCGAGCGGGCCGAAAACTGCCATCGGAAGCGTCAATATCATCTAGTTGGCGGCCTGAGGCGGCATCAGGCAATTGTCGATTGCTACCACATAATCGGAAGCCGTCGGTGTGATTGCGGCCGCGATGTTGAGTGGTGAGCACTCTCTGGCAGCGGTGATTGTCTCCTGCAGGAGTTTTAGCTCGGTGAGCTTGTCGCCGGTGATGGCCGCCCATTTCCCTTGTGCAGCCGCATAATCCTGACAGTCCAGCACTGGCCTGTTGGCGCCGCAGATCAGGGTCGAATGCTGCCGATAGAATGCGTTGTGATCCTCGACGAGGCGACTGACGGTCTTCCGCCAGACCAGCTCGTTCGGCTCGCGCGTCTCGTCCCGGGCGACATTGTCCGCCGGTGCCGCCTGGTGGGTGTCGACGCTAGGGTCCTTGCGGGACCCGCCGATTGAAAGGGTCGTGCCGATCACCAGCATCGCAATGCCGAGCGCCATCAATACCGCATTAATCAGGCCGCCGAGTTGCCCGAATTGTGGCAGCAAGCCGGGTTTTTCGTTCGTTTTCTTATCTTTGGGAGTTGCCTCTGCGATTGACTTGGCAAGTTGCTGAACCTGCTGTTCGTCGAGGGAAACTGCAAGATGCTGCTGCAATTGTGGCTGAAGTTGCGATACGATCTTCGCCACCAGTGTGTCGGTCGCCTGCCCATTCGACTCGATGGCGCTGATCAGCAGCTTTCGCAGCTCATCCTGCAAGCGTGCGCGAACCTCTTCGGTGGAACCGTTACTCATTTCCCCCTCCCGCCCGATGAAGTTAATCAATGGTGAGGTGTTTCGCGATAGTCGGCAAGCTAGTCAATTGCCTTTCCAGATTTAGGAGACGCCGCTGCTGCGCAGTCGTGTCAGGGCAGTCGATAGGGGAAATAGTCAGGCAGCACTTGGGGAACAGACGGTACGCGAAATGTGGCGGGCATACCCATCCGGTTTCAACAGATTCCATTCGACTTCGCTGTTGAACCGAGCATTGGTGACGTTGTGAATCGCAGCCGGCGGATGCCCGGCTGCTACCTCGATCAGCGCGACTGACGGGGCTGTGGGTGGTGGGAGCGGCGCGGTGCCGCTTGCCCATCAGGAGACCACACATGGCACGCAAGTTCAAACTCGACGACCTTCACCTCGTCCTGCTTTCGACCGCTTCGCAGCGCGAGGATGGCAATGTGCTGCCCGTCGCCGACAGCATCGCCGACCAGCAGGATCGCATCGCTCAGGCGCTCCCAGAGCTGCTCAAACACAAGCTGGTCGATGAGGCGGCGGGCGCGGCAAAGATGGGGGCCTGGCGTGAGGACGGCGACGACCGCTTCGCGCTGATCATCAACGACAAGGGCCGGGTTGCAATCGGCTTGGGTGAGGGCAAACCCGAACCCGCGACCGAAGACGATAAGGCACCGCAGGTCACCCAGCCGCGCGCGACCTCGAAGTCGGCAGCGGTGATCGCGCTGCTGCAGCGCGAGCAGGGCGCGACGCTACCCGAGCTGATCGAGGCCACCAGCTGGCTCCCGCACACGACCCGCGCCGCGCTCACGGGTCTGCGCAAGAAAGGACACGTCATCGACAAGACCAAACGCGATGACGCGACCTGCTACCGCATCGCGACCGTCGCCTGATCATGGCGACGCTGGAAGATGAACTGGCTACGCTGGCGACAATGTCGTCAGCGTAGCTGCGCGAGAAATGGCAGCGATTGACCGGCGGGGTCGTGCCCAGAATCAGCCCTGCGATGATGCGCCTCGCACTGGGTTATGAGCTGCAGGCGCGGGCGCTGGGTGGCCTGTCACGGGCCACCCAGCAACGCCTCGCGCAACTGGCCACGGCGAAGACCGTCACCAGCCCCGCGCGTGTCGGCACACGGCTGGTGCGGGAGTGGAACGGCACCGTCCATATCGTGACCATCGGAGAGGGCGGGGTGATCAACTGGAACGATCGCGAATGGCGCTCGCTGAGTGAGGTCGCCCGCGCGATCACCGGCACGCGCTGGTCGGGGCCTGCCTTCTTCGGCCTCAAACGAAAGGCTGCGGCATGAACAAGGTCCGCTGTGCCATCTATACCCGCAAGTCGAGCGAGGAGGGGCTGGAGCAGGGGTTCAACTCACTCGACGCCCAGCGTGAGGCATGTGCCGCCTATATCCTCAGCCAGGCTAGCGAAGGCTGGTCGCAGGTCCCCGATATCTATGATGACGGCGGCCTGTCCGGTGGCACGCTGGAGCGCCCGGCGCTCCAGCGCCTGCTGGCCGATATTGCAGCTGGTCGCATCGACATCATCGTCGTCTACAAGGTCGATCGGCTGACCCGCTCACTTCTCGACTTCGCCAAGCTGGTCGAGGCGTTCGACAAGGCAGGCACATCCTTTGTGTCGATCACCCAGTCGTTCAACACCACGACCAGCATGGGCAGGCTCACCCTCAACATGCTGCTGTCGTTCGCCCAGTTCGAACGCGAGGTCACCGCCGAGCGCATTCGCGACAAGATCGCGGCCTCCAAGGCCAAGGGCATGTGGATGGGCGGCACGCCGCCGCTCGGTTACCGACCCGATGGTCGCAGCCTCGCCATTGTCGAGGAGCATGCCGAGATCATCCGCGACATCTACCGGCGCTATCTTGACCTCGGCAATGTCCGGACCATCGAACAGCAACTGGACAGGGAAGGGCGGCTGTCGCCCCGCCGCGCCAGGATCAGCGGCGCAGAATTTGGCGGGCTGCCGTTCTCGCGGGGCCAGCTCTACGCTATCCTCAAGAATCCGATCTATGTCGGCGACATCGCGCACGGCAAAGCCGTCCATGCCGGGCAGCACCAGCCGATCATCGACCGCGCCACCTGGGACGAGGTACAGCGCCGCCTCGCCGACAATGTGCAGGGCGAACGCCGCGCCGTGCGCGCTACCAGCCCGAGCCTGCTTGCCGGACTGATCGTCGATGCGGGCGGCGCGCCGCTGATCGCAACCCATGCCTGCAAGGGCAATGTTCGCTATCGCTATTATGTCAGTCACGACATCCATCACGGTGTGAGCGATGCCGGACTCCGCATCCCCGCGGCTGAGATAGAGGCGGGGGTGTTGCACGCCATTGTCGAGGCGCTGGATGATCCGCTCGCACTGGCCGCTCAGGCGGACCTCGCGCTGGAGGTCGCCAGCATCAACGGGATAGCGGACCGCGCAGGACGGCTAGCCGGCCTCGTGAAAACCAGGGACCGCGACGTGGCGCGGGCACTGATATCGCAGGTGCGTGTACAAGACCGGCGGATCGAGATCGATCTCGCAGCGCACGTCATCGCCGACCATCTGCAGCTCTCGCTCGGCGCTGACACGAACACTGCAGTGACGATCGCCGCCAATGTCCGGCTGACGCGCACTGGTCGAGCCGTCCGGCTGGTCCAGGAAGATGGCATGGTGACTACAACCAAGACCGATGCGTCGTCGACCAAGTTGCTGCTCAAAGCGCGGCGGTGGTGGGAGATCCTGCGCCAGGGCGAGCTCGACGTGACGATGCTGGCCGCGCGCGAGGGGGTGAATGACTCCTACATGACGCGGGTGCTGCGGCTGGCGTTTCTGGCGCCCCTGGTCGTTGACGGCATATTGGCGGGGAAGGTTCGCGCTGGGGTCGATGCGGCGGCGCTGGTTGCGACTGATGCCGTAAGGTTGCGATGGGCTGAGCAGGGGCGGGACTTGCTGCCAAGGCCGGTGGTGCGATGATCCATGTTGGGTGTCGGCGCGTGGGTTGCGTCGGCGTGGGTGACGTGGCTATCGCTCTTGTATGCCGGGGATTGGGAGCCGCATTGACGAGACCGGGACGCTGATCCGCGAGGGCGGCGGGTTCTTTCTCAGGCGCGATAGCGGTGGTCGGTATTCGCTCGAACTCAACCGTGTGCCGGTCGATCACGTCGAGAAGCGGGTCCAAGTTGTCGGGACCTTGGTCGCTGATGGGTTGGTCAGTGTAGACGGTGTTGCCGCAGCCTGATCAGCGACGGATGTCTACACATCGCTGTAAAGCTGCATTGCTGCCTCGATGATCCTGCAATCGAACGATATCCGACGATGCACACGACTGACCAACCACTACAACGCGATCGGTGAGCACGCGTCATGCGGTTGCCAACATTTCCCGTTCAAGCTGTTCAACATACGCCTTGCCGAGGTCCGTCTTGAGGTAATCGTTGACCGCCATCGCTTCTCGGACCTCCCTGCGAAACTGTTCTGGAGACAGGCTACCAAACGCGCGGACGTTATCGGCCATGATCCCATAGATCTCATTGAGCTCTACCGGATCAACCACACCGGCATATTTGGCGATCTTGTCGTAAATCCATTGCATGTCACACTATCCTTTTGGCGTGATGTTCCCTGAAATCTGATTAATGAAAGTGCGTTGTATCATCAAGGTCCTTTGGCAAGATTGGTCAACTTCATTCGCGTGGTGCTGAAATAGCGTAGATAAAGCTTAAATAGAGAGAGAAGGCGTGAGCAGTGCGGAAGTATTCGATGATCCGTCACAGGTCGGATTGTAAGTCTTATAGTTCCTTCCAGCGGCGGCGAACTGCAGGATAGGGTACGGCAAAACGACGGTGCTGAGGGGAGCTCGCAGGGCGCAAAGACGCTGCACAAAACATTCGACTTCGAAGCGCACCAGAACAACGCCATCCTTGTTGAGTCGCCCTGAATCGCGGGCAACGCAGGCCCGGCATGCGACCGTCGGCCCTATGGGCAGTGGGAGCGGCATTTCGCCGCTTTCGCAAGGAAAGCCCCCGCTCCTGAACGTCTAGATTCACACGCCCTTGGATCCATTCGATGAGCGGACATCGCTCCGGTCGAGACACTTGTGAGGCCGTTCAATGAACGGCTGGTCGCGCTGCTGCTAAAGCCTGAGCCGCTCACCGTCGACGAGTGGGCGTATGTTGAGATGCAGGATGCCATCAACGGTTGAAGTGAGGCCTGGGGGATAGGTCGCAGTCGTTATCCACCAGCGGGCGTTCGGAGAGAAACGATCCGAGCTTCATCGACAAAAGATGGCACTGGGGCGTCAAATAGGAAAGCGGGGCGCTACGCCTTTCGAGCCCAGGTTTCGATAGATACGGCTGAGATTACAGGAAAAATAGCATGATGACGAGACGTATTGACACAACAGCGGATGTAGTTTATATACACATCCGTTGTTAAGGAGAATGGCCATGAATATCACGCTCGGGATCGCCGACGACATTCATTCTGCACTGATTGCAAGCGCGCAGAAAGCAGGTCTGGAACCCAATATCCATGCCGTCCGCATAATCGAGGACTACCTCCTGGCCCAGGATGGTCTCGTCAGTGACGCCGCGAAGCGCGACGTCCTGCTCGGCCGAAGCCTGATCGAGCGCGCCGTGGAGCAGGCGATGGCGCTGGTCGCGGCCAAGGGCTTTTCAAGCTCCATCACGTTCGATGCAATTCAGGCGGTTTCCGCCGATCGGGACTGGTTGTCGGACTACGAAAAACTGGTTCGCGACAACCCGTACAAGAGCGGCAACCCACGCAAGCAGACCATCAATCAGAATCTCGGCCACTTCATCAAGAAGGCCGTCGGCGCACGGAGTCAGACTAAGCCCGACGGCAAGGCACTCAACCTGAAGGTTCAGGGGGCAATCATTCAGAGCTACACGCCGCTCGAGATGTAGTCCCTCGATCTCGTCCGCACGCGCAATCTCATCTGCAGCTATGAAGGGGCAAACCATGACCGACACCATCGCACGCATCATGAAGACCATTGAAGGAAGCACTGACGCGAAGAAACTGCGTCAGATCGCGATCAACGCTCGCGAGAAGGGCGAACAGGCTGTCGCTCGAGCAGCAGATCTGCGGCTTTATGCAATCCTGCCGTCGGAGGCTCCAGGCACGCTCGAATACGACGTCTGGCAGAGCATTCATGCGCTCGAGGGGACGCTATCGAACGAGCGCAGCAAGACGACACGGCTCGCGCGCACGCGTCAGAAGATCAAGAACGTTGGTGAGCTCGCAACCGTGCGAGATCTCGTACTGAGTTCGAAGGCGTCGGATGGCTTCTTCATGCTGATCGAGCGCGACATGCCCGCACTGACCTTCGAGCATGTGGCCCTCCAGCATCCCGACCGGTTCGACAGCACGGTGCTCGATGCTGCATCGGCCCGGTTGAAGTCAGCCGGAATTGAACATCCTCAATCCTGACAATCGGCCGCGGGTTCTACCTTGAGCAACCCAGCCGCCGCGCGCGCCGCCTATGACAGAACGCGGTTCACCACTCTGGCGATCTGATATGCAAGGAACGGCGGTACGGCATTGCCAACCTGAGTGTATTGCTGGGTACGGTTACCCTCGAACAGGTAATTGTCCGGGAAGGTTTGCAATCGGGCTGCCTCGCGCACCGTAAGGCTCCGACACTGAAGCGGATCGGGGTGAATGAAGTAGTGCCCGTCCTTGGCGATGTGGCTGGTGACAGTCGTCGATGGCTGGTCCCAGCACTGCACACGGAAGCGGTCGTTGAACTTGCCCGAAGTCCAGTTCAGATGAGCCGGCGCCAGTCCGGCGGGAAATTCCGAAGCCTTTGGCGAGCGGTGGTTCAGCTCGGCGAATGTCGCCGCAAATGCATAGCGCGCAAGATCGCCCTCCATGTGTCCGCGGGCCTCGTGATTGGGCAGATGTTTCAGTCGGGGATCGAGCAGCCAGTCGGCGAGCTCATGGTCGGCAACGCCTGCCGGGGCTGCCGAGCTTGCCGGGTAAATGTCATTGAAGCCGGTGATGCGTTCAGCATGGGCAAGCAGTTGCCCGGCAATCTCGTCAAATTGCTCGTCTTCATCTTCAAAGGCCGCCCGGGCGGAGACCCCGAACGCTTCGATTACGGTGTCGCGCCAGGCGGGTGCGCTGTCTTCAACCTTGCTCAGCCGACTTCGCAGCGCTGGCATTTCACCCAGAACATCTCGAACAACGGGCGAACCGTCACGGGGCTGGAGATGGTCTTTCATAGATTGCAGCACCGACAACCGGGAAGCAAAGTCGTGTCGTACGCCGAACAGGATGACCCGGTGCCGCCTCTGCGGCACTCCGTGATCCTCGGCCTTCAGGATATAGGCCGCTCCGCCGCGGGCAGTGCTGACCACCAGCGGCTGGATCGAGTAGCTGTCCCTGAACCCGCCAGCTTCCACGAGGTCGGCCATCACCTTCGCAAAGATGTTCTCGCCGTCGATACTCGCTGACAGAAACCCCTTCACGTTCTCCATCACGAACGCGACGGGCTTGAGGCGCGCCAGTATGCGGATGTACTCGCGGTACAGGAAATGCCGATGGTCTTCGCTCGCGACATAGTCGGAATTGCCACGGTTTCGCGCGCGGCCGACAAGTGAATAGGCCTGACAGGGCGGCCCGCCGACCAGAATGCATCGATCGCTCGCGTCCGCCGCGATCCGGTCGATGAGCGGATCGATCTGCGCGGCGGCATCCGGTGTCCCGAGTTCGAGCTGCAGTGTCTCGGCACAGGCAATGCTCCATTCTGCTGGATGGGCAGCCACCAGTTGTTCGCGGGTAACATTGCCGCGGACATAATCGTAATAATCTTCCGGCGGTCGATCGAACTGCCGGAAGAAGCTTCGCATCCTCAGCGTTGAGAATGCCGAGGGCTCCTTCTCGACCGATAGTGCGATGTCGAACACCCGCTTGCCGTCCGCGTCGCGAACCGCCGAGAATCCCTCGGCGAGCCCCCCGGGGCCAGCAAAAAGATCAACTACCTTGAACATCAACGTTGAGGGACCCAGACCATGACACCAGGCATTACCAGGTACGGCTGGTTCATCCAGGGAAAAACATGGTCGACGTCGTAGACAGTGCCGCGCGTTCGAGGATGATGTCGGGTATCCGGTCGGCAAACACGAAACCCGAGCTGCGGTTGCGCCGGGCGCTCCACGCGAAAGGCCTCCGGTTCAGGCTTCATGACCGTTCACTTCCCGGCAGGCCCGATATTGTTCTGCCGCGCTGGCGAGCCGTCATCGAGGTGCGAGGCTGTTTCTGGCATCGGCACGAAGGGTGCCGCTTCACGACGTCGCCGGCGACGCGGCCCGAGTTCTGGGAGGCCAAGTTCTGCTCGAACGTGGATCGAGATCGCCGAAACGCGACGCTTCTGGGCGATGCCGGTTGGCGCGTGGCGATCGTCTGGGAATGCGCGCTCCGGGCAAACAATATCGACGAACTGCTTGCCGACATTGTTGCCTGGCTGAAATCGGACCTTCAGGATATCGAGTTGCCAATGCCGACCTAGCCGTCAGGTACGCTGGTCGCGAGTGGCCCGCCGTCTTCCCTTGCGATCAGCAGGATTTCTAGACCGCGCTTCGCCTGTTTCGGCGACGGGGGTTTGGACCAGTCACGCGCCGCATAAGTACCCAGCGTTCCCGCAATTCCGGTTTGCCAGTCCTTGAGCAAACCGGTCTCGGACCCCCACTTGCTTATCCTGATCCAGTCTTCAGCGGAGACTTTCTGGCAATGGTGGATTGCGTCTAGCTCGGCTGGAGTACGATCAGGAACATCGCTGGTGCCACCGGAGGAAGACAATGCTCCGCCAATTTCCGGCGGGAGTTCATCAGGGAGTGGAAGATCGACGGAACGCAGCGCTTTCCAGCAGGCGTCCTTCTTGCACCATTCCGTTACGTTTCGACCGCCCGATGAAGTCACGATGGCATCGCGAACTCCATGCGCCCAGCTCCGCAGCAGCGAGACGAGTTCGCTCGAAAGCCCCTGCTCATTCCAGATGCGTTCCAGATTGATCTGCCTGCCGGTGCGATGGGAAAGAAAGGCTACCAGGTAAGTTGCAACCTGGGCCCGATAGGCTGGAAAATCCTCTTGGCGCGTTATCGCGAGTGCCGATCGATACAAAATCCCCTTGGCGATCGCCCGCCGATAGTCGCCCTCGTCGGGTAGCCAGTCCCTTGAATGGGTTTCCGACAAGTCCTGCATGAAGGAGGCGAAGCATTTTTGACCGCCCAGACTGACCTTGTCGGGCCGTTGCTCCCATGAAAGCAAAAACTTGGCGAGTTCGACCTTGTCAAACTTGCGCTGGCGAGGCGTTCGCTCATTGAACCGTCGAAGCTGCGCGGGTGTCTTGGCGGTACGGATCTTTTCGACCTCATACTCGCCGCGCGTGCGTTCGTAGAACCAGCGGCCCTGCTCACCTGGGCACCATATCTGTCCGGAGAGTTGCGCCATGCGAACGTGATAGGGATCGTTGGCCGAGAAATCGGCCATCTGAATGTTGTTCTGCGAATTGGCGTAAAGAGAGATCGCTGGGACCATCTCCTCAATCCTGCCTTCGCTGATGAGCGAGATCTTAGCCGGCACATACACCGACGACAGATCGACCTTGTCGTCGCGCCTGGCCCTGTGGATTGAAGCGGTCGTCTGTCCTCCGTTGACTATCTGCAGCCCGCGAACCGACGTGATATGTCGTGACCCCGTGGCCTGATCATGCCGAACCTGGATCTCGTCAACGGTTGCCACGATGCCGTTGTTGTAGGCGAGAAAACGGTCGGGCTGTTTGCGAAGCGTATCGCGAATCCCCCGATTTATTTTCCCCCGTGCTTGAAGAAAGGATCGAACGTTACGTTCGAGCAGGCGTGGACCATACAGGTCGTAGAGCTGATACAGCATCTCCCCGGGGATGAGTGCTAGGTAAGCGTCGTAGTCACCGGAGATTTCCGGCGCATGCAGACAGGGCAGTCCTCCGGCAGCGTGCTGCGTGAAGTCGATGATTATTTCGTCACGTGGCAAGCCGGCCTGAACAAGCCGGTACAGGCGTCCGATATCCACAATTTCGTAAACCAGTTCTCTGCCGTTCAGGTCTTCCACGTCGATGGACGAAAGCGAGCAGGCCTGGTCTGTGATCACGAAGATCCGAAACTTGCTCGCCTTTGGGGCAACATCGCCAAATCGCTCGACCATACCGTAATCCCGACCCGAGGGGTCAAGAGTGGACAAGAGTTCGGTCGAGATCTTTTCGCAGAATGTCTTGGCCTGTCTCGCGGCTCGTCGAATGTCATCCGGCGGAAGCATGCCAAGGTCATCTCCACCATCGAAACAAGCGATGAAGACATCAGCGACAGCCTCGTCGTCATCCACCGCATACCCGTTGGCGCGCGCGGTTCGATTACCGAAGCTGCGCTCGAAGTGGCAGACTTCGGAGTTCTCGGTAAGGCCGACATCTTCAAGCCATTCCAGACAAATGGCCGTGAACACGTTTTCTGAAAATTCGGGCAACTCTGCTGAGCCACCGCGATTATCCCTGATTTCCGCCAGAAGGCCCTCGCGAAAGGCACCGAGTTCTCGATCAGGCGACGCCATTGAAGTTTTCTCCAAAAGTCTTTGCCAGATCGTCCGTGTCAGCCAGCCAGTCCGAGCACGTTGCTACCCTCACTGCATATCGGCCAGAAACGATACCGGCGGCGACCGAATCTCGACGAAGTCGGGGAAAATCGCCCTCAATCCGATGAAGCAATATGTCCTTGGCAACGAGCCGGGGTTCGGCGAGCAGAGACGCTTGGGATTCGTGATAGCCCGACCCGACCAGCAAATCCTCAAGACGCTGTTCTGCACCGGGGTACGACTTCACTCGCGTGCGCAATCTGGTCACGATTTCGGGCAGGCTCGATCCATTGCTCGTGACTTCAGTGAGAGGCACGAACGCAAGGTGCAGGCTGCGCAACGTGGTTTCATCGAGCTGGTCGAGACGGGAGACATGAAGAACCGGATCACCGGTCGCGGCGCCACTCTTGATTTCGAGGGCATGGCCGTTTCGATCAAAGTCGTGAAGCGCATGTGGGCCCTGCCAGGCGCTGATCGCTTCAGCTTCGCCCAGCATCGGCATCAGCAGCGCCTCGATCACGTGCAACTCTGCGAACAGGCCTCGGATCTTCTCGTTTGACAGCCCGCGATCCGCGTGGATCTGCATGAATTTCTGCCAAGCATGCAGGCGACGCAGAAACGCTGAAAAACCGGCCCGAGATGTGCTCGTGGCCATCACGACGCCCGAAATGTCGCTGCAAAGTGCTCCAAAGACATCTCGGTACTGTGGCACGATCAGTTCCAGCGAGACGCGAATTTGACCCGTTGGTCCGGGCGCAATCGTCTCGACATTTGTCCGGAAACCCTTGCCATCGGGCCATTCGGTTCCGCTGGGGACGGCCGATGCGTCGAGTTCGTATAACAGACCCACGGATCCGGATGGCATGCGGCGTCCGGCCTGCAGCTCATGGATGGGGCCGTCGGAGACCTTGCGAACGTGCCAGCCTCGTTCAGTTCGCCCTTCAGCCTCAATGGCGCTCCACGTAACTTCGACCCTGTCCAGTGTCACAGCTCGCGCTCCGATCGGGCGAACACGTTGTTCACGACATAGTCGATCGCCGTAGCGTTGCTGCTGGTGGGGAAGCTCATTGCCATCGCCATGATCGGGATGCTCCCTCCATCGGTGACGCCATTGTTCGGATCCAGCGGATAAAGCAGCAAAAGACCCCGGCCCTGAGCTCGGACGTCACGCATCGCAATGCCGTCCGGCTCGTCGGGCATTTCGTTCCTCTTGCGCTTCCGTCCGGTGTCCTGCACCCACGCCTTGCGCGTTTGATCCAGTGCCCGCGCATATTCGGTCTCGGAGAGATCAATTGCTTCGTCTCGCGGCGAGACCAGCCGTCCGATCACGTACTTGCCGGCGTCCTTCTGCTCCTGAATTGCGGTATTTCGCTCCAGAGCAGTTCGCTGAACCATGGGAACGTCGAGCCCGGCCAGCGTCGCCTTGTCCCCGGAGCGGCCGGCAAGAAGCGCGATGTCCCAATGTTCCAGATCGCCCTTCGCGACTTGTTTTTCGACATATTGTCGAAGGAAATTGCTGTTCGCCTTCACGGAGTCTTCGTGCGTCGAATAGCTCGCTAGGAAGGAAAGAATGCTGGCCGCGTCGACATCATGCCAGAAGTAGGATCCTAACCAGCGCTGCTCGACCCCATCCGGCCGTTCTCGCTTCGGGTCGGGCTCGGTTGGTGCGCCCGCTGCGCGCAACAACGCATTTACAGCGTCCCGGTTGTCCTCAATTGCCTTTTCGGACGTCTGGAACGTAATTGTTTCTGATATGGTGCCCGCGAAACTCAATTTCATGGCGGTGCCCGAACGCATCTTCACACGCGACGTGATCAGCAGGGCGGGATGGGAACGAACCCGAAGGCCATATTTCCGCGGCGTGCCGCCCACTGCTGCCATATGGTCGAATTCGCTCCGCAGCTCTTCCGAGGCGGCAGTGATCTTCTCGAACCATTCTCGAAGATCGGCCGTCATGAACAGGCGACAGACGTCCTCGTAGCCGCGACGATAGCCGAACCACCGACCCATCTGCATGAGTGTGTCGTACATGCGCGAAGCTCGCAGGAAGTAGCTCGTCGTGAGGCCCTTCAGCGTCAGGCCTCGGCTTAGCTTGTCACCACCCACGGCAATCGTTGCAACATGTCCCGAGCCGGCCTTTTCCTGATCAAGGATGTCGCCGGCCGATCCGTTTATTTCGCGTACTTCAAGCTGCTTGACGACGATCGTGACCTGCTTTTCGATGCTCTTCCAGTTGAGCGTCACGCCGTCCGGAGCGTAGGCTGGGTTCAGGCCCGGCTCGAAATCCTCTTTGAAGAGCGACGCCAGCTCCCGTCGAACTGATCGTTCGTCTTCCAGCTCACCGTAACGAAACTCGCGCTGTATCACATGCACTTCGGCCTCGACCTGCTCCTTTACCAGGTTCTGGACGCTCGTGAAGCGCGAGACGTGAACAAGCATCGTGTTGTGGTCGTTCACCTGACCGCGTGCACGCCGGATCGCCGTTGCCAGTATGAACGACTGGATGGCAGTCTGGAGCGAGGGTGGCAGCGCCAGCTCGCCCATGTAGCGCGCCACATGCCCATTGCGGTGCTTTGGTGGGACCCAGCCAAGTTTTTCGTCGAGCTCGAGCGAATCTGCATGATCCTTGATCTCGCGTACATAGCGATGCTCGGATGTCTCTACAGTCGCGTCGTCATCGACTTCCGAACCAAAGACGTGGACCGGGCCAAAATAGTCCGATGGCGCGGGAAGGCTCAGAATGAAGCTGCTCGGGAAAAGGTCGGGCCCTTCCTTCCTGGTTTCGGCCTTCTCGTGGATGAAGATGTTGGCAAAGGGCGTTGCGGTGTAGCCGACGTAGGCCTTCTGCTCGAACAACGTCAGCAACTGCCGAATGAGCTTGTTGATGGTGGACGGATTATGTTCAGGCTCCGGGTTGCCATCTTCGTCAAAGGCCCCCTCGCTTGTATCGACCGATGCGTGGTCCGCTTCGTCGTCGATCATCAGCAACGGGATCCCCGTCACAAGTTTCTGGCCTGTCTCCCTGTCGATCGCGGTGTGCGCCCATTTGACCCAGTTGATCAGGTTGGTGAGAACGGTAGCCTGCTTCTTGATCACGAATACCAGCGGCCGGCCTCCGGGATTGATCGCAAATGTCTGAGCTCGATTTGTGTTGAAATCTCCATCGTCCGCGCGGTTCGTGACAGAGTCAGGTCGCAGCTTGGGATCCGGATCGATCACGCCCACGCCAACTGGACGAAAGCCCTCGCTGTCAGTCCGGTCATTGTCGTAGCCGAGGAAGCCCTCCTCGATCCGGATTTGCGTCTGCGAGCGGAGATTCTTGTGAATCCCTGCCAAGACAATGATGATCTTGTAGCCCGCATCGACGGCTTTCGTGACAAGCCCGATGTAGTTGGCGGTTTTGCCAGACTGTACATGGCCAACGACTAGGCCGCGCCGATCCCATGAGCCATCGCGCGTCGGGTCCTCAAGATGAGAAAGTATGCGATCCGTGATGCTGTCGAGTCTGGTGATCGGATCAAGTCCGATCTGCGGCAACATCAGGGTGCGATAGCGATCCCAGTAGTTCCAGCCGATGTCGGGTTTGCGGGCGGCAAGCCACTCGACATGCCCTTCGTCGTTTACGAGTTCGCGCTCCTCCCCGATCCATATGCTGATCTTTCCCGCAATCGAATCCAGCATAACTTGGCGATTGAAGTCGGCAGGAAGCGAGGGGAACATCAGACAGACGCCATCGAGGATTTGCGCAATGCGATCCGCGGTGATGGCCTCGGTTTTCCGGATTTCTTCCAGAATACCCATGACCTGGCCCCTGATTTTCGATGAGAACGCGTCGGACATCATTTCTCCCTCAAATCTCGTCCAGAATCTCTGTGCGCTGGTCGAACGGCGACATTCTGCGCAGATGTGCTCTCGCCTTCTCGACCGTCATGCCGCTGCCATTCACGAGGCTGGCCAGCAGATCGCGCGCAAGTTGTCTGATCTGCTCGCGCGTCTCGCCGGAAAATGCCGGCGCGGGGAGTTCGCCCTGCTCGACGGTATCGATCCAGATACGTTCGATCGGAACCGTTTCTTCAAGTAGCCTGAAGTACGTCTCGACGGATTTGTGGTCATCGTCGAGCTGCTGAAGAAGGTAGGACGCCAACGGGTGCGATCGATCGATCCTGTACGCCGACTGTCCGCCGATCCTGATAGCCCTCCATGGCCTTGCAAGGTTCGGCGCAGCAGCTCGCTTGCCGTATTCTCCCCTATGGACGAAGACCGAACGAGCATCGGACCGAACGCGCATCGCCAGATCACGAAGCCGATTGCGCAGATTCTCGGGCGGACTGGCATCCGACTTCTTGACGTCAATCTGCCACGCGGCGTCGGCCGAGTTCGGCAAATCTATCCGAATTCGCGCCAGCTTGTGGGTCTCGTCACGCACCCATGGTCTTGTAACTCCAAGGCCAAGCCAGCCTCCGGCAACGAGCAACCGATCATTGCGATAGATATAAAACCCCTGATGGATAATCCATCCGCCGTTACCGCCTGCCTTTTCGAATTCCGCCTCAGCGCCGATCATGTCCTTCGCAGGCAGAACGAAGCCCTTCACGCGTATGCGGTTTTCACCGGCGCCCAGAGTCTCTTCGGGAGTTGGGCGGCACGCCTTGTGTGTGCTGAGAAATGGGTCCCACGGCTCGATGCGCGCGCCGTTGACATAGAGTTTCAGCTTTGGTTGCGAGCCTTCAAGGTAACGATGGAAAACCATGGCGAGATGGATTTCGATCTGTTCCATCAAGATGTGAGAACTGCCTTCAACTGAATGGCCAGCTCGCGGCCGAACCCGGTCGAGCTTGTTCCAAAGGACGATCGTGCCGTGGGAAGCCTGCTCGAGCTCGTCGAGGTGAGAAACGGCATCTTCGGGTGCTGTGGTCAGCAGTCGCCACTCGCCATCGATGCTTGCCAAGTAATCTAGGTCCCACCGACGCACGGCGATGCTGCCCTTCTTTCTTTTCGAGGCCACCGTCAGACTGCGCGCCTGAGAAAAGGACGCGGTTTTCATGCCGAGACCGAAACGACCAAGGTCGCCACGGTCACGGGGTGTCAGGGGGTTCTGGGATCCCAGCCGCATGGCATCGCGCAGCGTTTGCTCGTCCATGCCCTGACCGTCGTCGAATACCCGGACGAATGGCTTGTGACCGCTTAGAGCGAGGGTGACCCATACATTTTTCGCCCGAGCGGTAATGCTGTTGTCGATGATGTCCGCCAGCGCGGTTTCGACTGAATAGCCAAAGCCACGAAGAGACTCCGACAGCGCGTCCGCCGGGGGGCGCGCATCTTCGTAATCCTGCATTGTCCCCTCCGCATCGACATCATGGCTCCTCAAATTCCCAATTCGAGTGCGAGCGTCGCAGTGATCAATTGGTAGAGTATCCAGTTCGCGCGCTGTGACACAAGGGTATCCGAGCGAAATGCCAGTATTCTGCTTACACCGACTATCTGTTTGTCGGCACTTGCCGGGGTGGCGCTACGGACGCGCCGGGAAACGACCGTTACCGATGGCAGCAATGAGCCTACTTTATCCGAACGCAGCCAGACCGCTCTCGGCCAACTTCAGATGTCGCAGCTAGGCCCAGGGATCGAGTTCTGCCTCAGGCCAATCCTGTTCTGGCTCATCCCACGCTGGTTCGTAATCAGAAATTTCGACGAGCTCCGGTCCGGCATTCGGCGTGCTCAGTTGCAGCGGCGGATTGGCCAGCATCTGGGCTAGCGCGTCAGCCTGATCGTCGTGACGGGCGTTGGGAAATCCACACACCTCGTTCAGAAAGTCCGCGATCCACGGGGCGGTGCGAGGGAGAACGACGGTGCCCGCCTGGATCTTGCTCGCCTGCGCCTCGAAGCGGCTGATCTTGTCCGTGCTCGATTTGATCGCGATCGGGAGCGGGACACCTTGGGGCGGCCCCTCGCGCAGTCGCTGGATCAATTGCTGGCCGCTCGATGCGTCCTCAATAAGTAATCGACCGACGCCGTGAGATCGACACAGGTTGTGGAGCGACGCCTCTAGCTGCGAAAATTCGACGCGCTTGCGGAAGACGTCCAGAATGTAGAACCGGCTTTGGTAGAAGCACGCGGTGATACCCACCGACCAGTCGTTCCGGACGGTCGTTTTGACCGCGGTATCCCAGCTTTGAATGATGATGCCGGAGGTTGGCCGGTCGTCATATCGCCCAAACGACTCTGGTTGAACGAAAGCTCCGATGCGGGCGAGCGGTTCCTGCTGCCACTGGGGGCTGAAGACGAAGGGATTCTCCGCGCGGAGGCGCTCAAGTTCTGCGAGTGGAAGTCGCGATTCGTGCAGCGCATGCCCCGCACGGCGCTGATGATACCGGCCGTGCGTGAGCGGAATAAGTTCGTCGTGCGTCGCGATGGCGGAGAGTTTGAGCTCGGTCCACCCGCCGTCCCGTAACAGCGCACCGGGCAGGTCGTCCTCGTGCAACCGTTGGGCCACGACGATAAAACTGCCTTTCGCCTGGTTTTCCAAGCGGGAGCGGAGCGAGTTATCGAACCAGTCTTTGGTGGCGGTGCGTTCGGCTTCCGAGGTTGCAGCATTGGCTTTGAGCGGGTCGTCGACAATGACGATATTAGCCCCGAGCCCGGTAACCACGCCTTCAACCGACGTCGACAACCGTCCGCCACCCGCCGTCGTCCTGAAGTCGTACACCGTACGCCGGCTAAACTTGAGGCTGGGGAAGGCGCGGCCATACCATTCACTCTGCATGATGCGCAGGCAATCGCGCCCGAAGCCTTCGGCCAGGTCCGAACCATAGCTCGCGCAGATGAAGCGCAACGACGGATCGCGACCCAGCATCCAGGCGACCCACGCTACGGAAATGGTCACCGACTTTAGGTGCCGCGGCGGCACGGTGACAATAAGTCGCCGATTATGCCCCAGCCGGATACGCTCCAGCTCATACTGGATCGCATCGATATGCCAGTTGTGTTGATACGCCTTGCCCCCTTCAAGTTCTGCGAAGGCGAACCGCAAAAATGCATCGAAGCGCTCGCGGATGGCGGCGTTGATGACACTTTCGTCAGGCTCAGCTTTCATCATCCCGATGACGTGATATCGTGGTCGTCGGTGATCGCGCCCGGCTGCTCGGTTTCGGCCGCCAGCTGGGATAGCCAATCGGCGAGAATCTCTGCATCGGTCTGACGGGAGATCACAGGCTTGCGTTCCGCTTTGTCGTGCAGGCGGCTCGAATGAGCCATCAACAGCGCGATGGCACGCATGTCCTGCTTTTTGTTGGCCATATAGAAGGCGAACATCACTGTGCTCTCCATCGCCGTAAGTTTTTGCTTTTTACCGTCGATCCTGACCTCGAACGGGCGGTTTGCTTCGGCGTTGAAAATTGTCTCGAAGTTGGCCGTGCCTTTTTTGCGCCGACCCCGTCTGCGGCCGTCGCCCTCCCGAAATTTTCCAGCTTCGGGTGGGCGAGCACGGCCGATATCATAGGTGCCGTCGTCTCGGGTGTTGCCCTCCTTGTAGGGTTTGCCGTCCTTGCGATGTCCAGACTTGCGATCCCGGCGTACCCCAGAGTCGTCGTGGCCATCGCCATCGCCGTTATCTTGCTGGCCCGCCATCACTGCGATCCCTCGGCAAATGCCGCAGCGCGAGCCGCGGCCACTTCGTCGAAGGGTTGCATGCCATCGAGCAGTGCCGGCGATCCGACGGCTTCCGACACCCGACGCAGGATCACGTCGGCATATTGCGGATCGAGCTCGATGCCGAAGCCTCGCCGTCCCACCATTTCCGCCGCGGCGAGCGACGTGCCGGATCCTGCGAATGGGTCCAGCACGATGCTATTGCGGGTGGAGCAATCGAGGATGGCGTCGGCGACCATCTTCTTCGGCTTCACCGTCGAGTGATCTTCCAGATCCTGCTGGCGACCTTTGCGGAAAACATTGGCGCCCGGATAAACCCAGACATTGGTGCGATGGCGGCCGCCTTCGCCGAGCCCGAAGGTATTTACATGCTGTCCCGCGGACACCTTGAAAGCGTGAATGAGTTCGTGGCCTGACCTGTAGAATGTACCCATCCCGGCGTTGGTCTTGGACCAAACGATCAGGTTCTTCTGCTCTAGGAATACGCCCTGCGCGGCATCGTGGACGTAGGGCGCTGCTCGCCAGTCCGAACAGATAAACGCAATTGCGCCGGGTAAGACATTCGCCGCCATGCAGCGAAAAGCCGGCCGCAACAGGATGGCCCCAAACTCCGGGAGCGAGGTCTCGCCCGCGCCAACGAGGAAATTCTTGTGCTTGACCCGGCCTAGGCCGGAGACGTTGTTCTCGATCTTGCAGCCATAGGGCGGGTCGGTAAAAATCAGCTGCGCGCGCTCGCCGTCGAGCAGCCGTTCGTACGCGCGCGGATCACGCGCATCGCCGACCACGAGACGGTGATTGCCAATGTGCCATTTGTCGCCCAGGCGGCACACCGGTACCCTGCAATCGGGAAGGTGGACACCGTCGTCGATCGGCGGCTCGTCATCACCGATGGAGATCACCGTATCGATTTCGAGCGTGCTGAAGCCGGTCAGTTCGACCTCATAGCCGAGCTCGATGAGGCCGCTCAGTTCCTGACGGAGCAGCCGGCGCGACCAAGTGCTCTGCTCGGCGATCTTGTTGTCGAAGAGGATGTATGCCCGCTTCTGCGCTTCGCTCATGTGCGCCAATTCGATGGTCGGCACTTCCTTCATGCCACGCGCGATCGCGACCTGCAGGCGGCCCGCGCCGCACAGCACGAGCCCGGTCTCTTCGATGATGATCGGATTGGTAAAGCCGAACTCCTCGAAGCTTTTTTCCAGCTTCTTGAGCTGGGCTTTCGAGTGCAGGCGGGCATTGCCCTCATACGCCCGCAGCGACGCTACCGAGCGATAGATAACCTTCAACGGATTGGGATCAATGTGCGTCAAACTACCAACTCCCAAAAAAGCTCGCGAACGAGCGGTGGTTTCTGGGTGGTGGCAGACGCCCCGTTGGTCGGGGTCGCATGTCACTGGAAGTGACCGCTGCTTGCCTCCTTTTTACCGAACAGCGATCGCGAGGGCAAGGGGGACGTGGCGCATCCGAGCACTGAGCGCGCGTGCGTTACCCACGGACGCAGCAAATTTTCGCAGTAGTTTTCGATATGGGAAACGCGCCGGCTTACGGTTGAAATCGAAATGAATTTTGACCAGCGAGAGCCGTCAAACGGGCCAAATGGGCGGATCTTCCCACTACTTTCCCACAACTTGTGGGAAAGTAGGTGCCGAAATGGGCACGATTTTGAAAGCGTAGTGGCGGGTGAGGGCGCGGAGAAAGCGCGCCAAAATCGCTACTCAAACAGCGATCTGACGGTCTCCGTAGTACGGTTTAGCGGGCTGAATGGCGCGGGAATGCGCGGTTTTCGCGACTTGGGTCGTGAGGTTCTCTGACTATGCAGACGACATGGCGGAGCGGGAGGGATTCGAACCCTCGATACGCTTTTGGCGTATACTCACTTTCCAGGCGAGCGCCTTCGACCACTCGGCCACCGCTCCGCATGTCGTGACGGAAGCGTGGCCCTAGAGGGTGGATCGTCGCCGCGCAAGCATCGCGCGATTGCGGAAGCCGCGGCCGGCGTGCCACAAGGTCGGCATGATCATGTCGCTCCTTGCCTTGCTCGCCGCCGCCCAGGCTGCACCCACCGCGCCTCCCGCCGCGCCACTGCTGTCAGACCCGATCGCCGGCGACTGGCGGCCGATCCCCGACGATGAACTGCTGGTCATGACGCTGGCCGGCGACCGCACCGTGGTGATCCGCCTCGCGCCGCGTTCGGCGCCCGAGCATGTCGCCAATGTCCGCCGTCTTGCCCAGGCAAAATGGTGGGACGGCGAGAGCGCCTACCGCGTGCAGGAAGGCTGGGTCGCGCAATGGGGCGACCCGAACGATGACGAGCCCGGCAAGCCTTCCAAACGCAAGCCGCTGCCTGCAGGCGTCGTCAAGGTGCCGGCCGCCGAATACGATATCGCGACCTTCGCCCCGGCACAGCGCCTGACCCGTGCGGACGCCTATTCGACCGCATCGGGCATCACCGCCGATGGCTGGCCGGTGGCAACCGACGGCACGGCGAGCTGGGTCACCCATTGCTATGGCACGGTCGGCGTGGCGCGCGACAGTTCGCCCGATACCGGTAGCGGCTCGGAGCTGTTCACGCCGATCGGCCAGGCCGCGCGACGGCTCGATCGCAACTACACCATCGTCGGGCGCGTCATCGAGGGCATGAAATATCTCTCCGCGCTGACCCGCAGTGACGCGCCGCTCGGCGTGTATGCCACGGCGGCGGAGCGCACGCCGATCGTTTCGGTGCGCCTCGCCAGCGATATCCCCGCGACCGAGCGCCCGCATTTCGAATATCGCGCGGCGGACAATGCGCGCTTCGCCGCGATGCTCGACCTCAGGCTCCATCCCAAGGGGCTGGTCGCGCTCGGCGGTATCGACGTGTGCGATGTGCCGCTGGCCGCGCGCCGGGTGGGCGCCAAATAGCGAAGCATCGTGCTGAAAAGTGGGTACCGGTTTTCAGCTCTTCACGATGCGACAATCAAGACAATCAAATAGTCCCTATTTACCGACCCAGTCGGCCACGTCGCTCGCCACCTGGTTCGCGGCCTGGTTGAGGCCGATGCCGACATTGACGGCGTCGACCTTGGGTAGCGGCGCGGTCGCCATGAAGCGGCGCTTCTCGATGACATGGCCCGGGCTGCGCATCAGTGACGCGTCGTAAACGACGATCGCCTGGTTGCTGCCGGCATCGACACCGAACTGGCGCAGCTCGCCCGACAGCCGCGCGCCGGGGTCGGCAAAGGATTGCGACGTCGACAGCACGACGCGCCCGGTCTTCGCCGCGACGGTATCCGCCATCAGCCGCGCGAACAGCCGCGATGGCGGTTCGACCCACAGCGCATCCTTTACATAAGCGATCGCGGTCTCGCCCTGCGACACCGGCACGCGCTGCGTTGCCAGCGCGCCACCGACCGCCGGCACCATCACGGTGATCGTCGGACTGGTCGCGGAGGACTGCGTCTGGCCGACCGGCACGGCGCTGGCCGAGGTCAGCGTCAGCAACGACGCCGGCGGCTTGGCGCCGAAGCTGATACAGGCCGACAGCGGCATGAGCGTAGCCAGCGCGAGTGCGGTTTTGAGCGGGGCAGGGCGCATCGATGTGCTCATTGGCTTGGCCTCACTTGCTTGGCTTATAGTCGGGCAGGCGCGGCGCGCCGAGGATCGAGCCGGCACCTTGCTGGTCGATCTTCTCCGCCACCGTGCTCAGCGCCTGGGTCATCTGGCGCAGGTCGTGCACCAGCTGCCCGACCTCGGGCATGGTATCCTTGGAGAAAGCCTGGATGCCCGGCCGCGCCTCGGTGATCGCCGCGTTGAGCGAATCCGCGCTGGCCCGCGCGGATTTGATCGCCGCGTTGAGATTGGCCATCGCCGGCCGCACATCGTCGGTCAGCACGCCGTTGGTGGTCTGGGCGAGTTGGCCGATCTGCTCGGCGGCGACGCCGGCCTTGGCAATCGTCTGGCGCGTCTCGGCGAGCGTCGCGGCGATCTCCGGCCCGCGATCGGCCAGCGCGCGAGTCAGCCGGTCGGTATTGGCGAGAATGCCGGTGATCGATTTCTGGTTCTTGTCCGACAGCATTTCGGTCAGCCGCTCGGTCAGCGTGGAGATGCGCTCGAGCAGCTTTGGCGCGGAGCTGAGCAGCGCGCCCAGCCCGCCGGCCCGCGGTGGGATCACCGGCACGCCGAACGGGCAGCTGCTCTTGGGATTGTCGGCAGGGCAGGCCAAAGGCCGCGCGCCCTTGGTCGCGCCGTCGAGCTGGATCGTGCTGGTGCCGGTGAAGCTACCCTGCATCGTCGCCGTGGTGCCTTCCAGCACCGGCGTCTCGTCGCGCACGGTGATGCGCACGCGGACGAATTCGGGATCGTCCTTGAACAGCGCGATCTCCTTGACCTGCCCCGACGGCACGCCGGAGAAAGTCACCGCGGAACCCTTGGCCAGGCCATCGACCGACTGTTTGAAGAAGATGTCATACTCCTTCTCGTCGGTTGCCCCGAAACGCGTAATCCACACCACGAACAGCGCGAGCACGGCGAGCAGGATCAGCACGACGCTGCCGACAAGGACATGGTTGGAACGGGTTTCCATCAGTCGTCAGCCTTTGCCAGTTTCGCTTTCGCCCGGTCGAGCGTCGCGATTGCCGCGCGGCCGCGCGGTCCCTTGAAATATTCCTCGATCCACGGATGGTCGAGGGCGATCAGTTCGTCGATCGTGCCGACCGCGATCACCTTCTTGTCGGCGAGCACCGCGACGCGGTCACAGATCGCGTACAGGCTGTCGAGATCGTGGGTGATCAGGAAGACGGTCAGCCCGAGCGTCTTCTGCAGCGATTTGGTCAGCTCGTCGAACGCCGCCGCGCCGATCGGGTCGAGGCCGGCGGTCGGCTCGTCGAGGAACAGCAATTCGGGGTCGAGCGCCAGCGCGCGGGCCAGGCCGGCACGCTTGCGCATCCCGCCCGACAGTTCGGACGGGTATTTCGGCCCGGCATCGGGCGGCAGGCCGGTCATCACCACCTTGTAGGCGGCGATCTCGTCGAGCAGGGCGGGGTCGAGCTGGGCGTAGAATTCCTGCAGCGGCACCTGGACGTTTTCCGCCACGGTCAGCGTGGAGAACAGCGCGCCGCCCTGGAACAATACGCCCCAGCGTCGCCTGAGAGTCTCCGACTCCATGTCGCCACCGCCGACGGTCGACTCGCCGAACACCTCGACCTCGCCGGCATCGGGCGTCTGCAGGCCGATGATCGAGCGCATCAGCACCGACTTGCCGGTGCCCGATCCGCCGACCACGCCGATGATCTCGCCGCGGCGCACGTCGAGATCGAGATTCTCGTGCACCAGCTGCTCGCCGAAGCTGTTTCTCAGCCCCCGCACGCGGATGACGATTTCGTCCTTGCCGGTCCGTCTTTTCATCCCCAGCCCACCGAGCTGAAGAATACCGCGAAGAAGGCGTCGAGCACGATTACCAGGAAGATCGCCTGCACCACCGCGGCGGTAGTCCGCGTGCCGACCTGCTCGGCATCGCCCTCGACCTGCATGCCCTGGAAGCAGCCGGCCATGGCGATGATCGCGCCGAACACCGGCGCCTTGATCAGCCCGACCCACACATCGGTGATCGGCACGACTTCGCGGATGCGCTGGACATAGGTGATCGGCGGAATGCCGAGCACCGCCCAGCACATCACGCCGCCGCCCATGATCCCGACCAGCGCGGAATAGAAACCGAGCAGCGGCATCATCGTCACCGCGGCAATGACGCGCGGCAGCACCAGCGCCTCCATCGGCGACACCCCGATGATGCGCATGGCGTCGATTTCCTCGGTCAGCTTCATCGTGCCGATCTGCGCCGCGAAGGACGAGCCGGATCGTCCGGCGACCATGATCGCGGTCATCAGCACGCCGAGCTCGCGCAGCGTGATCCGCCCGACCAGATTGATCGTCAGCACCTGCGCACCGAACTGGGCGAGCTGCACCGCGCCCTGCTGCGCGATGACGATGCCGATCAGGAAGCTCATCAGGCCGATGATGCCGAGTGCCGTGACGCCAACCACCTCGAAGCGCCGCACCGTGGCGTTGAAGCGGAATTTCGACGGGTGGCGGATGACGTTGCCGAACGCCATGGTCGTGGCGCCGAGAAAGGCCAGCAGGCCGATCATCGTCCGCGCCGCGGTGACCGTCGCGTCGCCGATCTCGCCGACGATGCGCTCGACGCTGCCGATATGCGCCGGCCGCATCGCCACGGGCTGGTCTGCCTGCTCGACCTGCGACAGCAGATGTTCGCCGTCCGGGTCGAGTCCTTCGATCGTCGCGCCCTTTTCGGCGGCGAAACGGTGAACGATCCACGCCCCGATCGTGTCGATATGCTCGATCCCGCTCAGGTCGATTTTGGCGATCGGGCCGTCGAACGCGCGCAGCCGCTCGGGCAGGTCGCCGAGCTGGGCCAGCGCCAGCACGCCACTGAATCGCAGCACGTCACCGCCTGTATCGCGCTCGTGCGTAAAGTCGGCGGCTGCGGTCATAGGGCACGACCTTGGTGCAAAGCCGCGGCATCGGCAAGCCGCCCCGTATGTACGACGTATTTCAGCATGGCGGAAACGCCGCTATCAGCCCATTTTCCGCCCGACCTCATCCGATTGAAGGGTAGGTGGGGGAGTGGTTCGCCATCGCCGAAAATATGGTCCAGGGTCATTCGATGCTCAAACTCGCCATCTACGACATGGACAAGACCATCACCCACGCGCCGACCTGGACCGGCTTCCTTGTCGCTACCGCGCGGGGTCGCGCGCCTTGGCGTCTTGCGCTTCTGCCGCTCGCCGGCCTGGCGACGGGCGCCTATGCGGTCCGGCTGATCGACCGCGCGCGGTTGAAGCAATGGACCCAGCGATTGATCCTCGGCCACGCGATGGATGTCGCGGCGGCGCGCGACGCTGCGGCGCGCTTTGCCGACCATGTCGTCGCCTCGGGCATATTCGCCGGCGCGCGGGCGCAGATCGCCGCCGACAAGGCCGAAGGGTGCCGGCTGGTCATGGCGACGGCCTCCTACGGCTTCTATGCCGAGGCCATCGCCGAACGCCTCGGCTTCGATGCCGTCGTTGCGACCGGCGTGCGTCGCCATGCCGATGGCCGCCTGATGGCCAGGATCGAGGGCGAGAATTGCTACGGACCGGCCAAGCTCCGCATGATCGAGGCGTGGATGGCGCGCGAGGGCCTGGCGCGCGATCAGGTGCATGTGCGTTTCTATTCCGATCATGTCTCGGATGCGCCGACCTTCGCCTGGGCGGACGAAGCGGTGGCGGTCAACGCGCACGGCCCGCTGCGTACGCTGGCACGGGCGAAAGGCTGGCGGATCGAGGATTGGGAACGCTGACGGACGACCCCGATCGCTTGGCGGTCGATGCCAGAACGAAGTCATAAGAGGTTCGCGCAGAGGCGCAGAGGCGCAGAGAGCGGAGATGGCACGCGCAGTGCTTCTCAAACGACGCCCACTCCTGGTGGCGCGTGCCTGACAGTTCGCCGCGGGCGCGGCCAGGCGCAACCACCTCTGCGCGAACCAATTTTCTTCGTTCTGGGCGATTGGGCCGGCCGGTCGGTCGCTCACAACAGCACATCCACCGCATGGATCGCCAGTCCGACCAGCCCGCCGACCAGGGTGCCGTTGATGCGGATATATTGCAGGTCGCGGCCCACCGCATTTTCCAGCCGCCGCGTGATCGTGCCCGCATCCCAGCCGCGCACCGTTTCCGACACCAGCCGGACGATGCCGTCGCCATAATCGGCCGCCATGCCGACCACGGCGCGCCGCACGAAGCGGTTGATCGTCGCGCCGAGCAGCGGGTCCTTCTGCAGCGTCTCGCCAAGCTGCCCCAGCGCCTCGCCGAACTGCCCGGCCAGTGCCGCATCGGGGTCGCGCGCCATGCGCAGCATCGCCGCGCGGGCCTGTTCCCACACCCCGTCGAGCCAGTTCTGCATCGCCGGATTGTCGATGATCTCGGCCTTTACCCGCTCGACGCGCGCCTGCATCTCCGGGCTGTGCTGCAGGTCGTCGGCCAGCGTGCTCAGCCCTTCCTCGGCCTTTTCGCGCAACGGGTGGTCGGGGTCGCTCGCCATTTCGAACAGCAGATTGTCGAGCCCGTCGATGATCTTGTTCGACAGCGTCTCGTCGAGCCCGGTCCAACGCATCACCGATCCGGCGCGCTCGTGCACCATGGCGCGGATCAGATGGTCATTGGCGGCGAGGATCTTGGCCGCCCAGCGGATGATGCCGTCGAGCAGCGGTAGATGCCGCCCTTCCGCCATCGCCGCGCTCAGTGCCTGGCCGAGCAGCGGCGCCACGTCGAGCGCGCGCAGCCTTTGCCCCATCGCCCCGCGCACCATCCCGCCGAGCCGCTTCTGGTCGAGCGAGGCGAGCACGTCGGCGGCGAGCCGCGCGGCGCCCAGCCGCAGCCGGCCCTGGCCGCCGCCCGGGCCGGCCAGCCAGCGCCCCGCGGCACCGGCGACATCGACGCCGCGCATGCGCCGCGCCACCACGGCCGGGATCAGGAAATTGTCACGCAGGAACGCCGCCAGCGTGGTGCCGATGCGATCCTTGTTGCGCGGGATGATCGCGGTGTGGGGGATCGGCAGCCCGAGCGGGTGGCGGAACAGCGCGGTTACCGCGAACCAGTCGGCCAGCCCGCCGACCATCGCCGCCTCGGCAAAGGCGCGCACGAAGCCGAAGGCGGGGTGGCGATCGTCGAGTGCGCGCGACACCAGATAGGTCGCCGCCATCGCGACGAGCATGCCCGTCGCCACCCAACGCATCCGCTGCAGGCCGGCCGGCGGGGCCTCTGCGGCGGGACTGGGGCGGCGAAACAGGTTCATTGCCGTTACAATCCCCGAAAACCGGGAATGTTCAAGCGTTCGTCATGCCCGGGCCACTTTGCGTCTGCCCGTCGCACTCACTCCGCCGGCTGCGGACCTTCGCCATGATAGCCGATCGCACCGGGGCGTCCGGCGATCCGACCCGGCGCCGGATCGTTCTCGATCAGCGGGCCGCCATCGTCGCCGGGGCGATAGGTCAGCAGGTTGCGGCGCAGCCAGGGCCCCATCCAGCCCTCGATACCGATCGCCAGGCTGAAGCTTGCGGGCACGATCAGCAGCGTCAGCACGGTCGACAGGATCAGGCCGCCGATCACGGTGATGCCCATCGGCGCGCGCCACGATCCGTCGCCGCCGAGCGACAGCGCCGTCGGCACCATGCCGGCGACCATCGCCACCGTGGTCATGACGATCGGCTGGGCGCGCTTGTGCCCGGCATCGATGATCGCGACGAACGGATCGACGCCTTTCGACATCTCCTCCAGCGCGAAATCGATCAGCAGGATCGAGTTCTTGGCGACGATGCCGAGCAGCATCAGCAGCCCGATGAACACCGGCATCGACAACGGGTTGCCGGTGATCAGCAGTGCGACCAGGCCGCCCAGCGGGGCCAGCAGCAGCGAGCCCATGTTGACGAACGGCGCCAGGAAGCGGCGATAAAGCAGCACCAGCACCGCGAACACGAGGAAGATGCCCGCCGCCACCGCGACGAGGAAGTTGTTGATCATCTCCGCCTGCCACTTCTGCTGGCCGAGCGTCAGCTGCGACACGCCGACAGGCAGGTTCTTCATGATCGGCAGGTTGTTGATCTGCTGCATCGCCGTGCCGCTGACCACGCCCGGCGCACGGTCGGCGCCGACAGTGATCTGGCGCTGCTGTGCGACACGCTCGATCTTGGTCGGGCCGGCGCCGAACCCGATATCGGCGATCAGGCTCAACGGCACCGAGCCGCCGGTCGAGGTCTGGACCGGCAGGTTCTGGATCGTCGACAGTCGCTGCCGCGCATTCTGGTCGAGCGCGACGCGGATCGGTACCTGACGATCCGACAGCGAGAATTTGGCGCTGTTCTGGTCGATGTCGCCGAGCGTCGCGATACGGATCGCGCTGGACAGAGCGGCCGTCGTCACGCCGAGATTGGCCGCCAGGTCCATACGCGGCTTGATGACGATTTCCGGACGCTTCAAGTCGCCCGAAATGCGCGGCGCGCTCACCGACGAGAGGTGCGACATCTGGTCGACCAGCGTGATCGCGGTCTGCGTCAGCACCTTGGGATCGTCACCGCCCAGTGTGATGGTCAGGTCGCGCCCGCTGCTGCCCCAGCCATTGTTCGACCGGAACGACACCCGCGCATCGGCGATCTGCGCCAGTTGCGGCGCAAGGCTGCGCTCGAACTCGTTGCTGGTCTGCGACTTCTTGGTCTTGAAGATCGCCGTCACCCGGCCGCTGCCGACGAACGAACGCTGATAGGTCGTGTCGACATCGGGTTGCTTGCGCAACAGCTCGGCCACGCGGTTCACCACATCCTCGGTCTGGGCAAGCGTCGTGCCCGGCACCATCTCGATCGAGGCGGTGGTCGTGTCCTGGTCCTGGTCGGGCTGGAAGGTCATCGGCAGGAACATGATGCACACCACGGTCAGCGCCATCGCGACGACACCGCCGACCACCGCCGACCAGCGGTGCCGCAGCGTCCATTTCAGCGTCGCCATATAGGCGTCCATCATGCGGCCTTCGCCGTGCGATTGATGGCCTTTGGACTTGAGGAAATAGGCCGCGATCATCGGCGTCAGCAGACGCGCCACGGCAAGGCTCATCAGCACCGAGACGACGACGGTCAGGCCGAAATTCTTGAAGAACTGGCCCGAGACGCCCGGCATCAGGCCGACCGGCAGGAACACCGCGACGATCGACATGGTGGTGGCGAGCACCGCGAGACCGATCTCGTCGGCGGCGTCGATCGCCGCCTGATAGGCGGTCTTGCCCATGCGCATGTGGCGGACGATGTTCTCGATCTCGACGATCGCGTCGTCGACCAGCACACCGGCCACCAGGCTCAGCGCGAGCAGGGTCAACTGGTTGAGGTTGAAGCCCATCAGGCTCATGAACCAGAAGGTCGGGATCGCCGACAGCGGGATGGCCAGCGACGAGATGATGGTCGAGCGCCAGTCGCGCAGGAACAGCAGCACGACCAGCACGGCGAGGACCGCGCCCTCGATCATCGCGTCGATCGCCGAGTGATATTGCGCCTCGGTATATTTGACGTCGTTCTTGATCAGCTGGAAATGGACCTTGGGGTTGCGCTTCTCGAGCGCGGCCAGCTTCTCCTCGGCGCCGTGATAGACGGTCACGTCGGACCCGCCCTTGGAACGCTGGAAGTCGAAGCTGAGTACCTGACGGCCGTTGAGCGCCGAGGCAGAACGCTGTTCGGCGTAAAGGTCGCGCACCGCCGCTATGTCGCTCAGCTTGACCGTCCGCCCGCCGCCGACCGCAATCTGCTGCTGGCCGAGGTCATAGGCGGTGCGGGCATTGCCCAGCACGCGCACGGATTGCTCGGATCCGGCGATCTCGGCGCGGCCACCGGCCGCGTTGAGGTTGACCTGGCGCAGCTGCTGGTTGACCTGGCTCGCCGTAAGCCCCTGCGACTGCAACTTCACGGGATCGAGAATGACGCGAATCTCGCGGCTCACACCGCCGTTGCGGTCGACATTGGCCATGCCGGGCACCGCGAGCAGTTCCTTGGCGACGGTGTTGTCGATGTACCAGCTGAGCTGCTCGATCGTCATGTCGGTGCTGATCGCGGCATAGCTGGCGAGGTCGCGCCCGGTGGTGTTGGCGCGCTCGACCTGCGGTTCGAGAATGCCGTCGGGCAGGTCGCTCCGCACTTGCTGTATCGCGCCGCGCACGTCTTCGACCGCGCGGTCGATCGGCGTTCCGATGGCGAGCTGGACGACGGTGGTCGACTGGCCCTCGGTCACGGTCGAATCGATTTCGTCGATGCCCTGCAGGCTGCGCACCGCCGACTCGATCTTCTGCGTGACCTGCGTCTCGAGTTCGCTCGGCGCGGCGCCGGGCTGGTTGACCGACACGATCACGACCGGGAAATCGATGTCCGGATCGTTGTTGATCTGCATGTTGTGGAACGACATCAGGCCGGCCACGGTCAGCATGCAGAACAGCACGATCGACGGAACCGGGTTCCGGATCGACCAGGCGGAGATGTTGCGGAAGTTCATCGCATCAGCCTCGTGTGTTCTGCAGGAGCGGTTTCACCTTCTGCCCCGGGTTGAGGAACGCGCCTGCCGACAGCACGACGCGTTCGCTGCCGGTGAGGCCGCTGGTGATCGAGACGCCGCTGTCCGACACCTCGCCGATGGTGATGGCGCGACGCTCGACCTTGTCGCCGGCGCCGACGATATACACGAAATTGCCCTTCTCGTCGCTCTGGATCGCGGAGTTGGGCAATTGCGGCGCATCGCTGGTGCCGCTGCGGATCGACGCCGAGGCGAAACCGCCCGGGCGCAGCGCCGCATTATAGGAAAGCGCGATCTTGGCGACGCCCTGGCGGGTCTGCGGGTCGATCACCGGCGACACCTGCCAGACATGGCCGGCGAAACGCTCCGTCCCGCCGACCGGCGTGACATCGGCGCTGTCGCCGATCTTGACGGACGCCAGATCGGCCTCGCTGAGCAGCGCGCGCATTTCGAGCTGCCCGCCCTTGGCCATGCGGAACAACATGCCCGAACCGGCGCTGACGATCTGGCCCGGCTCGACGCCGCGCATCAGCACCAGCCCGGCCGCGGGCGCGCGGATGTCGAGCCGTCCGTTTGAGGCGCGTTGCTGCGCCAGTGTCGCCTGCGCCACGCGCACGCGCGCCATCGCCGCGTCGCGCGTCGCGATCTTGGTGTCGAGGTCGGCGCGCGAGATGAAGCCCTTGCCGACCAGCGCCTGGGCACGATCGACATTGGCCTGGGCGAGCTTGGCATCGGCCTGCGCCACTGCGACCTGCGCGGCGAGCGATGCGGCGGTCTGGCTCTGCACCGACCGGTCTACGGTCGCGAGCACCTGACCCGCGCCGACCCACTGGCCGGGCTGCACCAGCACCTGCGTCACGCGACCGCCCTCGCCGGCCACGCCGACCGGCATGTCGATCTGCGCAGCGAGCGATCCCGTTGCCGAGATCACCCGTGCGACCGTCTGACGGCCCGGTGTCGCCACCGAGACGTTGGGGATCTGCTCGACCGGCTTGATTTGGACGGGCGTCTTGTGGAACAGGAAAAAGGCGACGACCAGTGCGAGCACCACCGCGACGGCGACGCCGATGATCAGCCCGCGACGCGAGCGTGGGCTTTCATCCGACAATGCCAGATGATCGTCCTTGCCCCATGTCGGCGTATCATAATTCATGTGCGTCACTTCCCCGTCCCGGCCGACCGCCGCGCCTCAACTCACAGCTGTATTAGATGAATACATCACCGAGCTCAAGGGGCCCCGTGGGTCGACGGGCGGCCATGGCCGGTTTTGGGTCATTTCGCAAGGATTGCCGGGCGTTTCACTGCAGAAACGGTTGCAATTGTTTTCGCCCCGGGCATGGTGTGGCGCGCCGGCCACACGGGGGGCGGCAATGCTGGAGAGCGGCGATGATGGCAGAACATTCGTTTCTCGGTTGGATCCTGATCGGCCTGGTTGCAGGAATACTCGGCAAGATCATCATGCCCGGCAGGGACCCGGGCGGGATCATCGTAACGATCCTGATCGGCATCGCCGGTGCATTGCTGGCGGGTTTCGTCGCACCCTATCTCGGGCTGCATTACGACCGCGGCTGGCAAAGCTATGGCGCCGCGACGGTCGGCGCGGTCGTGCTGCTCGCGCTCTATCGCATCGTCACGTCGCGCCGCGTGAGATAGCGCCGTTCATCTCCGGTTGATCGGGGAGGCGTCATTGGCTCTTTCCAGATCAACCGGGAGTGACGAGATGCGTTCGATATTGATGGTTATGGCGCTGGCTACCCTGCCCATGGCGGGGCCCGTTGTCGCGCAAACGGTGTCGCCGATCCTGCCTGACGGGACGTTGCTCGACGTCTCGGCGGAGGGCCGCACGACGCGCGTGCCCGACATCGCGACGATTCGCTCGGGCGTGGTGTCGCAAGGCGCGACGGCCGCGGCGGCGCTGGCCGACAATGCCGCGCGTATGGCGCGCGTGCTGGCGGCAGTGAAACGCGCCGGCGTTCAGCCACGCGATGTGCAGACCGCCAATGTCTCGCTCAGCCCGCAATACCGTTATGCCGACGGCAAGGCCCCCGAAATCACCGGCTATCAGGCGAACAATTCGGTCGCGATCCGGTTTCGCGACATCGCCCGTTCGGGCACCATCCTCGATGCGCTCGTGGCGGAGGGCGCCAACCAGATCGACGGGCCCAATCTCTCGATCGACCAGCCCGATGCGGCACTCGACGAGGCGCGTGCCGACGCCGTGAAACGTGCCCGCGCCCGTGCCGAGCTCTATGCCCGCGCCGCCGGACTCACCGTCGCGCGCATCGTGTCGATCTCCGAAGCGGGGCAGAATGACGGCGGCTCTCCGCCGCCGCGCGTTTTCGCGATGGCGGCACGCGATAGTGTCACGCCGACGCATATCGCCGCCGGCGAGGCCGACGTCACGGTCACGATCTCGGTACGCTTCCTGCTGAAATAGGAGTAGCGTGCTAAAAAGTGGGAACCGGCTTTCAGCTTTTCACGATGCGACCAAAAGAGCACGAGAAAAAGGGCCGCCCGGTCGCCCGGACGGCCCTTTTCCTTACGCGTTACTGGCGGTTCAGCGAACCGAGCCGCGACGCACCAGATTGACGATCGCGAGCAGGATAATCGCCCCGATCAGTGAATAGACGAATGTCATGACCGTAATGGCCTGATTGATTCCGACGCCGAAGATGAACGACGCGATTACCGCGCCAATGATGCCGACGACGATGTTGAGGATGACGCCCTGCTGGCCATCCGTGCGCATGACCATACTTGCGAGCCAGCCGCAAACGCCGCCGACGACGAGCCAGACGATAAGACCGACCATTTTCTTCCCTCCGTTACTTACCCATCGTTACGGGTACGAAGGTAAGACTCGCGGCGGCGCCAAATGGTTCCTTCGCGCGGTGCCCGCATTCCGGTGCGCGCCCGGCTGGCCGCGCGGGTGATCGACTGGCCATGGTCGAGCACGGCGGCACTGGTCGACAATCTCGATGACGGGATCCCCGCGACCCGGCCGGTGCTGTCGCGTTATCCGGATTTTCCCGCGTTGCTCGCGGCGGGCAAGGACGAGGAGCCATCGCAACGATTACGCAAGGCCGAGCAAATCGGGCGACCCGTTGGCGATGCGCGCTTTCTGGACGAACTGGAGGGTGTCAGCGGCAGGACGTTCAAGCGCGGCCGGCCCGGGCCGAAGTTCAAGGCATCGTGATAAATGCACTGTCACCAGGATTGAATTCCCGCTGACGGGTCACCCCGCGGCGTCGTCCCCGGGTTGATTCAACTGACGCCAGATCATGCGATGGTGCGTCCTCGCTCACCGCGCCGCTGTTTCTCATCGTCGTTCAAAATATAAGGTAAGCGCGCCTTTCGTGGGTCGCGCGACCGCCACCTGCTACATGCGCGATCAGGTCCTGCTAGCAGGACCTGACCCACCTGCTCCGCACCTGATAAGTTGGAGATCTGAGCCCAACATATCTCCCCCACAAGTCGTTGCAGCACAGCGAAAAACGCGCCATCGGCATCCAACACACCCCTGCTCAAAAAATATCACCTGCAAGAACAGGTGAAACAGGTGGCTGGCGGCGCACCCAAAACCCAATCAGGCCGGCGCACTGTCCGATGCGCCGGCCCGATTTTCGACTTCTGGTGTCGATCCGTGCGCGCCAAGAAACGGCGCGTTAGGTCAGTATTTCTGCTGGCGCTCGTAGAGCGAGCGATAATGCTGGATGCGCGTCACGCGCAACCCCGGCATGCCCGAACGGTCGATCGCCCGCTGCCAGCCGGCGAATTCCTCGACCGTCAGGTTATAACGGTCGCACACCTCGTCGACCGAGAGCAGCCCGCCATTGACCGCGGCCACCACTTCGGCCTTGCGGCGCACCACCCAGCGCGTCGTTTCGGGCGGCGGCAGACTCTCGAGGGTCAGCGGCTCGCCGAGCGGGCCGATGACTTTTGCGGGTCGAATCTTCTGGTTCTCGATCATTCTCAACCTCGATCGGGGCGGGGGGCCCCCTCACATTCCAGTAACGGCCAATAAGGCCCGGACTTGAACGCCGGCTAAAGCGGCGCGGTAAACGACAAGTTCATTCCTGTTTCCACGCCGTTAGCAACTGTGCCATTGCGAGATTGAAAGCGCCGTGCGCGGGCGCGAACCAGGGTGTCTCCGCAGCAGGGGAAAGGCGGGCATGGAGCATCGCCGTCGGACTCGCCGCCTGGCGCGCCACGACCCCGACGAGCATGACCGCCAGGTCCGGCGGCAGCGCGGTGACCCGCGCGTCGGGTTCGAAACGGAGATAACTCAGATCCACATGCGCCCTTCCCGAAGCGTCAGAGACTCGATCACAGGTCGGTTCTAGCGAGACGGGGTGAAGGTCCGGTAAAGCTCGGTGAAATGCCTTGGTAAGACGGGTAAATTTTACTCTTCGGGGCACCCACGCTAAGGGCGCGACATCATGGACCAGGTCGATTTCCAGTTGGGCAGCCTTGCCGGCAAGCGCATCGTCGTCGCCATGTCGGGCGGCGTCGACAGCTCGGTGGTGGCGGCGCTCGCCGCGCGTTCGGGCGCGGAGACGATCGGCATCACGCTCCAGCTCTACGATCATGGCGAGGCGGTGGGCCGTGCCGGCTCATGCTGCGCCGGCCGCGATATCCGTGACGCGCGCGCGGTGTGCGACCGGCTCGGCATCGCGCATTATGTGTTCGATCACGAAAGCAGCTTCCGCGACCAGGTGATCGACGATTTTGCCGACGAATATCTCGCCGGCCGCACGCCGATCCCCTGCGTCCGCTGCAATATGGGGCCGAAGTTCACCGACCTGTTCGGCATGGCGCGCGAGCTTGGCGCCGATGCGCTGGCCACCGGCCATTATGTCCGCCGCGTGCTCGGGCGCGACGGGGCCGAGCTGCACCGCGCCGCCGATCCCGCGCGCGACCAGAGCTATTTCCTGTTCGCCACCACCCAGGCGCAGCTCGACTATCTGCGGTTCCCGCTGGGCGATCTGCCCAAGCCGCGCGTGCGCGAGCTGGCGGCGGAGCTAGGGCTGGGCGTCGCGGCCAAGCCCGACAGCCAGGATATCTGCTTCGTGCCCGACGGCGATTATGCCTCGCTGGTCAAGAAGCTGCGCCCCGAGGCCGATGCCGGCGGCGAGATCGTCGACGAAGCGGGCAGGGTGCTGGGCCAGCATCGCGGGCTGATCCACTTCACCGTTGGCCAGCGCCGCGGCCTCGAGATCGGCGGCACGCCCGAGCCGCTCTATGTCGTGCGGCTCGAACCGGAGACGCGCCGCGTCGTGGTCGGCCCGCGTACCGCGCTGGCGGTCGGCGCGGCGAGCCTGTCGGGGATCAACTGGATCGGCGGCGACCATCGCGGCCCGATCACCGCCAAGGTCCGCTCGCTGGCCAAACCCGCCCCGGCGCATCTCGACGGCGACCGCGTCCTGTTCGACGCCCCGGAATATGGCGTCTCCCCCGGCCAGGCGGCGGTGCTCTACGCCGGCGACCGCGTGCTCGGCGGCGGCTGGATCGAAACCACGGAACGCTGGGCGATGGCCGACGCGGCCTGACTTACAGGAAGAACGTCCCCTCGATCACCGTCACGCAGTGACCGCCCAGCACGACGCGGTCGCCGTCCAGCCGGCAGGTCAGGTGCCCGCCCCGCGCGCTGGCCTGGTAGGCGGTGAAGCGCTCACGGCCGAGCCGCTTCGCCCAATAGGGCACCATCACGGCATGCGCGGAGCCCGTCACCGGATCCTCATTTATCCCGGCGCCGGGCGCAAAGGCGCGGCTGATGATGTCGGTGTCGTCACCGGGCGCGGTGACGATGGTCAGCACATCGCCCTCGGCGGCGAGCGCGCGGAAGTCGGGCGCGAGCGCGCGGATCGCCGCGGCGTTCTCCAGCACGACCAGCGCATAGCGATGCGGATGCCACAGCGTCTCGACCACCGACGACACGCCCAGCCCGGCGATGATCGCCGGCAGCGGCTTCGGGCTCGGCGCCCAGGCCGGCAGCGCCAGCTCGTAGCCGTCAGCGGCGCGCTCGACGGACAGTTCGCCGGCCTTGCGCGTCAGGAAGCGAACACGCTGGCGCTCCGGGTCGGACGACAGCACGAAATGCCCGCTGGCCAGCGTCGCATGGCCGCACAGCACCACCTCGGATGCCGGCGTGAACCAGCGCAATTCGAAGTCCGGCCCCGCGCCGCCATCGTCGTCGCTGCCCGTGATCGGCACGAGGAAGGCGGTCTCGCTGAGATTATTCTCCGCCGCGATCCGCTGGAGCACCTCGTCGTCCAGCCAGGCGCCGAGTGGCATTACTGCCGCCGGGTTGCCCGCAAAGGCCTGTTGCGCGAAGGCGTCGACCTGGACGAACGGAATCCTCATAGCCGCTTCCCGAACCAATGAGGGGTGACGTCCGCCTCGATCAGTGGATTGTCGGTGTCGACCTGACCTTCGGGGTCGAGATGGATCAGCACCTCGACCTTGGGAAAGGCGACACGCAGTTCGTTCTCGACCGTCTCCATCACCTTGTGCGCCTCCGCGATGGTCATGTCGGGCGCGACATACATGTGGAACTGGGCGAAATCGTGCGCGCCCGAGCGTCGGGTGCGGAAGTCGTGGATGCCGCGCAACTCGGGGTGACAGGCGGCAACGTCGAGGAAGCGCTTGCGCTGCTCCTCCGGCCATTCCTTGTCCATCAGCTGGTCGATCGCCTCCGACGAGGCGCGGAATGCGCCGAAGGCCAGCCACAAGGCGATCGCGATCCCGAACACCGCGTCGGCGCCGCGCAGCCCGAGGCGCTGGTCGAGCACGAGCGCGGCGATCACGGACCCGTTGAGCAGCACATCGGACTGATAGTGGACATTGTCGGCACGGATCGCGACCGATCCGGTCTGGCGGATCACGTGGCGCTGATAGGCGAGCAGCACGATCGTCGCGAGGATTGCCGCGATCGACACGCCGATGCCGAGGTCGCCGTGCTGCGTCGCGGCCGAGGAGCCCAGGGCCTGCACCGCGCGCCAGCCGATCCCGGCGGCGGAGGCGGTGATCAGCATCACCTGGAACAAGGCGGCCAGTGCCTCGGCCTTGCCGTGGCCGAAGCGGTGGTCGTGGTCGGCCGGCGTCGCGGCGAGCCGCACACCATACAGGGTGACGAGGCTGGCCAGCAGGTCGAGCCCGGTATCGGCGAGCGAGGCGAGCATCGCCACCGAATTGGTCGCCCAGGCGGCATAGGTCTTGAGCGCCAGCAGCGACACCGCCATCGCCACGCTGGCCAGCGCAGCGCGCACCACGGGGGAGAAGGCGCGGCGCTGTTCCTCGGTCATGGGTAGAGCAAGCCTTCCTGCCATGTGTCGCCGTGACGAACGAACAAGCGGCGCTCATGGAGCCGGTGGGCACGATCCTGCCAGAATTCGATCCGATCGGGCACGACGCGATAGCCGCCCCAATGCGGCGGGCGTGGCACCTCGCCGCCGGCGAACCGCGCCTCGGTTTCGGCGAAGCGCGCCTCGAACGTCGCCCGCGAATCGAGCGGTCGCGACTGGTCCGACGCCCAGGCGCCGAGCTGCGAATCCCGCGCGCGCGAGGCGAAATAGGCATCGCTCTCCGCGATGCTCGCGCGTGTTACCGCGCCCTCGATGCGGATCTGGCGGCGCAGCGACTTCCAGTGGAAAAGGAGCGCGGCCCGGGCGTTCTCCGCCAGCTGGCCCGCCTTCCGGCTTTCGCCATTGGTGTAGAACACGAAACCGCGCGGGTCGTGCCCCTTGAGCAGCACCATCCGCACGGACGGCTGACCCGATGCGTCGGCGGTGGCCAGCGCCATCGCGTTCGAGTCGTTGATTTCCGACTGGCGCGCCTCGGCGTACCAGGTGTCGAACAGGGCGAAGGGATCATCGGACATGGCGCGCGCTTTACGATTACACCCGGCGTAAGTCGAGAAACGGAACGACTCCGTCGCCCAGGGATTGAATCGGCCTCGCAACGAAGGAGCGCAATTCATGGCGGCAAGGGCCTATTGGCAGGGGCAGATCAGGCTGGCGCTCGTTTCGATCCCGGTCGAGATCTACAGCGCGACCAAATCGGGTGCGCAGATCAGCTTCAAGCAGATCCATGAACCGACCGGCAAGCCGATCCATTACGAGAAGGTCGTCACCGGCATCGGCCCGGTCGATACCGACGAGATCATGAAGGGCTTCGAATATTCGAAGGATCATTTCGTGCTGCTCGAACAGGACGAGATCGACGCGGTGAAGCTCGAATCGAAGAAGACGCTGGAACTCACCCAGTTCGTCGACGCGAGCGAGATCGATGTGCTCTATTACGAGAAGCCCTATTTCGTCGTGCCGGCCGACGATCTGGCCGAAGAGGCGTTCATCGTGCTGCGCGAGGCGCTCAAGCGGACGAAGAAGGTCGGGCTCGGCCAGCTGGCGATGCGCGGCCGCGAATATGTCGTCAGCCTGAAACCTTGCGGCCGCGGCATGGTGCTGGAAACGCTGCGCTACGCCGATGAGGTCAACAAGGCGCAGGGCTATTTCCGCGACATCGGCGATGCCAAGCCCGACGAGGACCTGCTCGACCTGGCCGAGGCGCTGATCGAGAAGAAGAGCGGTTCGTTCGATCCGGCCGAATTCCACGACCGCTATGTCGATGCGCTGAAGGATCTGGTCGAGCGCAAGCGCAAGGCCAAGGGGCGCAAGATCATCGAGGACGACAGCGACGAGCCGGCCGGGCACAGCGCCTCCAACGTGGTCGACCTGATGGCGGCGCTGAAGAAGTCGATGGGCGGCGCGGCGCCGGCGAAGAAGGCCGCGCCGGCAAAGAAGGCTGCGGCCAAGAAAGCCGCGCCGGCGAAGAAGCGTGCCTGAGGCGCGCCGTCCCTGCTCCCGTCATCCCAGCGAAAGCTGGGATCTCGTGTGGCGCGCGCACGCTTCGTTACCGGGAGATCCCGGCTTTCGCCGGGATGACGTGGTTGGTGAGGGATGTCGGTAGATGGCCACGACGACCGACCCCCTCGCGCGCTATAATGCCAAGCGCGACTTCACCCGTACCGCGGAGCCGGCCGGCACGCTTGCGCCGGGGCATGGCAACCGCTTCCTGGTCCAAAAGCACGACGCGTCGCGGCTGCACTGGGATTTCCGGCTGGAGATCGACGGCGTGCTCAAGAGCTGGGCGGTGACGCGCGGCCCCAGCCTCGACCCCAATGAAAAGCGGCTTGCGGTGCGCACCGAGGACCATCCTTTGTCCTATGCCGATTTCGAGGGCACCATCCCGCAAGGCGAATATGGCGGCGGCACGGTGATGCTGTGGGATCAGGGCACCTGGGCGCCGATCAAGGGCAAGAGCGCCAGGGACCTCGAAAAGGGCCATCTCCATTTTGTGCTCGATGGGCAGCGTATGAAGGGCGAGTGGCTGCTCATCCGATTGAAACCGCGCGGCAAGGAAAAGGGCGAGAACTGGCTGCTGCGCAAGATCGACGATGCAGAGGCCGACGGTACCGACAGCCTGGTGGAGACGGGCCTGACCAGCGTCACGACCGGGCGCACGATGCTGGAGATCGCCGAGGGAAAGAAACCGAAGCGCGGGGCAAAACCGAAGCCGAAGACTGCGGTCGCTGCGAAAGCGCCGGGCAAGGCAAAGATCGGTTTTCGCGACCTGCAGCTGTGCACCTTGGTCGACCATGTGCCGAGCGGCACGAGCTGGCTGCACGAAGTGAAATATGACGGCTACCGGGCGCTGATCGTCGTCTCCGGAGGCGAGGCGAAAATCTTCACCCGGTCGGGCCTCGACTGGACCGACAAGTTCCCGGGCATTGCCGAGGCGGCGGCGAAGCTGCCGGTCGATACTGCCCTGATCGATGGCGAGGTCGTCGCCTTCAGGGATGGCAAACCCGACTTCTCCACGCTGCAGGATGCGATCGCCAATGGCGGCGATATGACGTTGTTCGCCTTCGACCTGCTGGCGATCGATGGTGAGGATCTGACCGAGCTGCCCAACGTCGTGCGCAAGGAACGGCTGCGCCCGCTACTCACCGGCGCCGACGCGCGCCTGCAATTTTCCGAGCATATCGTCGGGCAGGGGGAGACGCTGTTCGAGACGATGTGCAAGGAGGGTTATGAAGGCGTGGTGTCGAAGCTCGCCGATGCGCCCTATCGCGGGCGGCGCACCAAGGCATGGCTCAAGACCAAATGCACGCGGCGGCAGGAGTTCATCATCGTCGGCTGGACGCCGAGCGACAAGTCGCGCGGCTTCCGTTCGCTGCTGCTCGGCGTCAACGGCCCCGACGGCGTGATCTATGCCGGCAAGGTCGGCACCGGCTTCGACGTCGACACGATGCACGACCTGCAGGCCAGGATGGCGCGGATCGAGCGCAAGACGCCGACGGTCAAGGCGCCGCGCGCGGCGGTGCGCGGGGCGCATTGGGTCAGCCCGACGTTGGTCGCCGAGATCGCCTTCACCGAGACCACGCCCGACGGCGTGCTGCGCCACCCCAGCTTTCTCGGGCTGCGCGGCGACAAGGCGGCGAGCGAGGTGGTGGCCGAGAAACCCGAGCCAGCGCCGGGCGCGCCGGAGGTCCATGTGAAAGTCAGCAGCCGCGACCGCGAGGTCTTTCCCGAGAGCGACGTCACCAAGGGTGAACTCGCCGACTATTACGCGGCGATGGCGCCGCTGATGCTGCCCTGGACGGCTAACCGGCCGATCAGCCTGGTGCGCTGCCCCCAGGGGCGCGGCAAGGCGTGCTTCTTCCAGAAGCATGATGCCGGGACGTTTGGCGAATATGTCCATCACGTGCCGATCAAGGAAAAGGACGGATCGACCGAGCAATATCTCTATGTCGACAGCGCCGACGGGCTGGTCGCCTGCGTCCAGATGGGCACGATCGAATTCCACGGCTGGGGCTCGACCATCGCGGCACTGGAGAAGCCTGATCGGCTGGTGTTCGACCTCGACCCCGATGTCGGGCTCGATTTCGCGGCGGTGAAGAAGGCGGCGGACGATCTCAAGAACCATCTTGCCGAGATCGGGCTGACCAGCTTCCCGATGCTGACCGGCGGCAAGGGCGTACATGTCATCGTGCCATTGAAGCCCGATGCCGAATGGCCGGCGGTCAAGGATTTCGCCGACCGCTTCGCCCGGGCACTGGCCGCGGCCGAGCCGGATCGTTTCGTCGCCACCATGTCCAAGGCCAAGCGCACCGGCCGCATCTTCATCGACTGGTTGCGCAACCAGCGCGGCGCGACCGCGATCATGCCCTATTCGGCGCGCGCACGGGCCGGCGCGCCGGTGGCGGTGCCGGTGTCATGGACCGAGTTGCGCGATCTCGACAGCGCGCATCCCTGGGGGGTGCGGGACCTGACCAAGCTGGTCGAGCACGCCAATGCGCGCGGGCTGCAGGGTTGGGGTGTGGCGGATCAGGTTTTGCCGGATTTGTAGGGGCGTTCATCAAACCACTTCGTCACCCTGAACTTGTTTCAGGGTCCATGCGCGGTCAGGACTCACAGGAGCGTCGCTCCAGGTTTGGATGACCGCGCATGGATGCTGAAACAAGTTCAGCATGACAGTTATTGGGAAGGCGTCTCACCCGAGCCGACGCGTAAGCGACCAATCCTTTGTTGCACCCGCGAAGGGTTTGTGGTCGAGACGGTGCCCCAAAGGGGAGAACCGAAAAGCCGATGGCCACCGTTGCCGCGCCTTCCTTGCTCGACCCCGCGACCCATGCCGCGCGCTGGATCGCCGATTATTGCGCGCGGGAACAACGCGGCGACGTGCTGTGCGCCGGTCGCGACGATCCGGCCTGGGCGGCGGTGTTCGAGGAAATCGTCGCGATCGCCGGCGACGATCTCGGTAACGCCCGCGAGCGCGTGCAGCGCCATGCCGCCGATATCGGCACCGGTTTCCGCATCATCGGCGAGAATGAGGAGCGCCCCTGGCCGCTCTCGCCCGTCCCGCTGCTGATCGACAGCGCGGAATGGTCCGGCATCGCTGCCGGCATCCGCCAGCGCGCCGAGCTGCTCGAGACGATCCTCGCCGATCTCTATGGCGACGCCAATCTGGTGCGGCGCGGGCATATCCCCGCGGCATTGCTGGGGGGCAGTCCTTTTTATCTGCGGCCGCTCGGCGGACTGGTGCCGCCCGGCGGGCATCACCTGCATTTCATCGCGGTCGATCTCGGCCGCGGGCCGACCGGTGAGTGGCGCGTGCTGGCCGATCATCTGCGCGCGCCCGCGGGCGCTGGTTATGCGCTGGAGAACCGCCTCGCCATTTCGCGCGCGCTGGGCAGCCTGCAGGGGCGGCTCAACATCGAGCGCCAGGCGCCGTTCTTCGCCGCCTTCCGCGCCGGGCTCGCCGCGGCATGTCGCCGGTCCGACCCGCGCATCGGCCTGCTGACGCCCGGCCGGCTTAATCCGAGCTATGCCGAACAGGCGCACCTCGCGCGCTATCTCGGGCTACTGCTGGTCGAGGGCGCCGATCTCGCCGCACTGGAGGACAAGGTCTATGTCCGCACGATCGGCGGGCTGAAGCGTATCGATGCGCTGTGGAACCGGCTCGATCCGCGCCTGCTCGATCCGCTGGCGCTGGATTCGCATTCGGGCATCGGCGTGCCCGGGCTGATCGACGCGGTTGCCGCCGGCAATGTCGCGGTCGCCAATATGCCCGGCGTCGGCGTGCTCGAATCGCCGGCGTTCGGCGCTTTCCTGCCGGGCCTCGCGACACGGCTGCTTGGCGCCGACCTGCTGCTCCCCAACATCGCCACCTGGTGGTGCGGCGGCGAGAAAGAGCGTGCCTTTGTCGAGGAGGATTTCGACAATATGCTGATCGGCCCGGCATTCGGCGTCGCGCCGCTCGGCCTGCCGGGCAATGCGGCGGTACACGGCGCCGAGATTACCGGCGCGGCACGGGCGGTCTTGCTGGAAGACATGGCGCGGCGCCCGCAGGACTATGTCGGACAGGAAATCGTCCGCCTGTCGACCATGCCCGTGGTCGCCGGGGATCAGCTCGCCGCACGCCCCTTCACCCTGCGCGTGTTCGCGGCGCGCGGTGCCGATGGCGGCTGGACGGTGCTGCCCGGCGGGCTCGCGCGCATTGGCGAGCATGTCGACGATCGCGCCGCCTTCATGGGCGAGGGCAGCTGGTCGGCCGATGTCGCGATCCATGGCGGCGCCTCTGTCGACCAGGTCTCGCTGCTGCCGCCGCCCGACACGCTGCACGTGCGGCGCAACCCGGGCACGCTGCCGAGCCGCGTCGCCGACAATTTCTTCTGGCTCGGCCGCTATCTCGAACGCGGCGAGGCTCTGCTCGGCGTGATCCGCGTGATGCTGGGCAACTCGATCGACGTCGATGCCGGCGCGGCGCTCGCGCCGGAGACGGTCGGGCGGCTGGTCGGGCTGATCGTCGCCGTCGGCGCCGCGCCGCACCCACCGTCGCTGCGCCGCGCCGATCTCGCCACCTTCGCGCGCATCGCGCTGGAGGGCGAGGACAGCCAGAGCGTGCGCGCGATCAACCGCATCGCGCGCGGCATCGGCGAGGGGTCGCGCGACCGGCTTGCCGCCGACATGGTGCATCTGCTCGACGCGCCCTTCCCGACGCGCGGCGGGTTGCTCGATCGTACCGGCACGCTGCAGCGGCGCTATGCCGCGCTGGCCGGGCTGTCGGCCGAGCATATGAGCCGCACCGCGGCATGGCGCTTCATGGACCTCGGCCGCCGCGTCGAGCGCGCCGCGACCATGGCGCGCAAGCTGCGCGGTTTTGGCATGGTGCATGCGAGCGGGGACGATCTGTCGACCCTGCTCGATCTCGCCGACAGCCAGATCAGCTACCGCCAGCGCTATCTGACCGGCATCGCGCGCGTCCCGGTGATCGACCTGCTCGCGCTCGATCCGGGCAATCCGCGCTCGATGGCCTTCCAGGTCGAGCGCATTCGCGACCATCTCGCCGCGTTGCCGGTGTTGGGCGACGACGGCATGGACGAGCCGCAACAGGCCCAGGCGGCGGCGCTGGCGGCGCAACTCGCCGCGACCAGCGCGCAGGCGCTCGACGAGAACCTGCTCGGCGATATCGAACGCAAGCTCTACGCTTTGTCCGATGCCATCGCGCATCGTTATTTCCTGCAGGGTGCGGAACCTCTTCGCGCCGGCGGGCTTACGCTGGCATGAGCAAGCGCCCGTGATCTACGACATCCGCCACGTCACACGGTTCGACTATGGCGGCGCGGTCAAGTTCGCGCGCTGCAACCTGCGGCTGAAGCCGATCATCTGGTCGGGCCAGACGCTGGAAAGCTACCGGCTGACCATCGCGCCGTCGGGCCGCACCTATCCGGCGCGCGCCGAGGCCGGACTCGCCAACGTCACAAGGCTGGTGATTGAGGAGCCGGTGCGCCAGCTGACCATCGAGAGCGTGTCGCGCGTGGTGGTCGACCGGCTCGTGCCCGTGCCGTTGCCGGACGATCCGACGCTGGCCGAGGTCGCTGCCGCGGCGCGTGCAAGCCGCGACCCGTCGCCGGCCAGTCCGGCCAATTACCTGTTTCCCTCGCCGCTTATCCCGCTCGACCGCGACATCGCCGCATGGTGTGCGCAGGAGCTCGACCCCGACCGGCCAAGCCTCGAGGCGGCGATTGCGCTGGCGCGGCGTATCCAGGACGAATTCACCTTCGATGCCGATGCGACGTTGGTCGATACGCCGCCGCACGAGGCGTTCATGAAGCGCGGGGGCGTGTGCCAGGATTTCGCGCAGATCATGATCACCGGCCTGCGCGCCGCCGGCCTGCCCGCCGCTTATGCATCGGGCTATATCCGCACCATTCCGCCGCCCGGCAAGGCGCGGCTGGTCGGGGCCGACGCGACCCATGCCTGGGTGCTGCTGTGGTGCGGGCCGGACCGCGGCTGGGTCGGTGTCGACCCGACCAACGGCATCTGGATGGCCGGTGATCATATCATCATGGCGATCGGCCGCGACTATGGCGAGATCGCGCCGATCGACGGCGTGATCCTCGGCGCGGGCGCACAGAAGATGAAGGTGTCGGTGGACGTGGCACCGCTGGAGGAAGTGGCGGCTTGAACGCGCCGACAACATCCCAGATCTAGCGCAAATCCATCCACTCCCCCTCGCCACCGATCGGATCGGCCGGCGGGATCGGCGTTACGCGGGGCAGGTCGCTGGCCATGGTGCCGCGCTGGCGCGGGTCGAGCAGGCGGCGTGACAGGCTGGCCGCCCAATCGCGATCGGCGGCGTCGCCGGCCCGCTGTGCCAAGGCCGTGCCGAGGCGTTGCAGCCGCGCGTCGATCAGCGCCGCGACCTCGGGCGTGGTCGCCTTGTTCGCCGCGACCTGTGCCAGCTTGACGATGGTGCGCTCGGCGATGCGCCGGCTCAGCGCGTCCGTCCGCGCCGGCACGTCATGCGCGATCACCGCGTCGAGCAGTTCCTCGATGCCGAGCGCCTGCGGATCGGTGCCGTGCTGCGCCGCGACCCGCGCCAGCCGTGCCGGAGACAGCAGCGCGTCGAGCGTGATCTCGACCGCGGCATCGGCGGCGACCAGCGGGTCGAAGATCGGGCTGGCGTGACCGGCAAAGATCTCGATATCGAACTGGCGGTTGCCGCTGCCATTGGCTGCGGCGGACAATAAGGGGATCAAGCGGTCGGGCACGCGCAGCGCCGCAGGCGTCACGGTCTGCAGCAGCGCGTCGAGCGCGGCACGCTGCGCGGCGGGCGCGACCGGCGGCGCGGCCTCATGGCCGTCACCGTTGACGGCATAGGTGAACGCGGCACCGCCGATCGCCTTGGCCGTGGCGACCACTTCATAACGGTGCAGCAGCCAGATCGGCACGAAGCGCCGCCGCAGATTGGCGACCGGCTCGCCCGGCGCGAGCGCACCGAGGCCGAACTGTGCGATCGCGGCGGCGCGCACATCGAGCATGCGGCGCAGCTCGGCGGTGGGGTCGGCGCCATCGTCCCATAATCCGCCCCATGGCTGCGCGGTATCCGGCGAGCGGGCATTGTCGTCCTCGACATAACGCATGCCGGCGGCGACCACGGCGCGTGCCTTGGCATCGGCGGCGGCCTGACGGTCGGTGGCCGCTGCCGGTTCGCCATACAGCCAGTCTGTCGTTGCCATGTCCCAGGCACCGAGCCCGACGCCGTACGCGTCCGACAGATCGGGCTTGCCGTCGACCAGCCCGATGCGCGGCGCGGGATAATCCATCACCGAGGCGCGGCCTTGCGTGCTGGCGGCAAAATTATGCGCGAAGCCGAGCGAATGGCCGACCTCGTGTGCGGCGAGCTGACGCAGCCGGGCGAGCGCCACGCGTACCGGGTCGTTGGGCCCGCCGGTGTTGAGCTTGTCGGCACCGACCAGACCGGTGAAGATCTGGATATCCTGCCGCGCGCGCAGCGAGCCGAGCACGACCATGCCCTTGACGATCTCGCCGGTGCGTGGGTCGACGATCGCCTGGCCATAGGACCAGCCGCGCGTCGCGCGATCGTCCCAGTTGACGATGTTGTAGCGCACGTCGAGCGGGTCGACATCCGCCGGCAGCACCCTGGCCTCGAAGGCGTCGATATAACCCGCCGCCTCGAACGCCTTCGCCCACCAGCCGACGCCGTCGAGCAGCGCGGCGCGGATCGGTTCGGGCGCGCGATTGTCGACATAGAAGATGATCGGCTTGCGAACACGCGAGCGCGCCGCAGTCGGATCGAGCTTTTCCAGCCGGAAGCGATTGGCGAAGTCGCGCACGACATCCTCGCCGAGCGGCGCGCCGAACGCCAGGCTCTGCGTGGCAAAGCCACCGATGCGCTGATCGAAGGCCCGCGTCACGAAACCCGTAGCGGGCAGGCGCACGAAACTGTGATGGACGGTGAAGCTGATCTGGCGCGGGTCGGGCGCGATATTCTCGACCTCGGCGCCGGGCTGGTCCGAGACATAGGTCTGTACCGCGTCGACCTCGATATTGTCGGGGAACACTCTCAGCGAGCCGGCGTCGACCGCGCTCAATTTGTCGGCGAGCTTGAAACCCTTGCCCTGCCCCTGCGCGTCACCGGTACCGAAGGTGTCGCCGCGCTGGTCGAGCGATTCGGCAATGCCGAGCGTATCGGAGGCGAGGAAGCCGGCAATGTCGACCACCATGCTGCCATCGGCGCGCGTTTCGACAATGTCGCCCAGCCAGGCGGTCGAGATCGCGAAATCGCCGCTGCCGGCCGGGTCGGACAGCGCTGACCCCTGCGCGCGAAAGCGCGGATTCTCGAACTGGATGGCCAGCTTCCTGCCGATGCGACGGAAGGCGATGATCTGCGTCGTGCCGATCCGCCCGCGATCGAGAAAGGTCGGCGCCGCACCAAGGCCGGTGCGGAGCGCCACGGTGTAGAGCAAGCGCACCGCCACGCCGTCCGCGCCGGGCGGCGGCAAGGTCAGCAATACCTTGTTGTCCTTCGCATCGGCCTGGACGGGTAGCAGTATCTCGCTGCTCGCAGCCGCGACGGGCGCGCCTGCCGGCACCTTTCCCAACGCCAATGACGGCGTGGCGAGGGCGAGCGCCAGAGCGATTCGCGAAACCATCTGATGCACGCTGTATTCCCCGATCCGCCTGGCCCGCTTGTCGGGCGATGCCAGCTTAGCCGCGCCGGACGCAGCTTCAAGTGCGCTGGATGCGCCGCGGGGTTTGCACTCGCACCCACTATCCCCCACATAGCGGCGAAACTTTTCAACCGGGGCAAGAATGGCCGATCCGTATCAGATTCTGGGCGTGACGCGCACCGCGAGCGAGGCGGACATCAAAAAGGCGTATCGCAAGCTCGCCAAGGAGCTGCACCCGGACAAGAACAAGGACAATCCCAAGGCGTCCGAGAAGTTCAGTCAGGTCACCAACGCCTATGACCTGCTGACCGACAAGGACAAGCGCGCGCGCTTCGATCGCGGCGAGATCGATGGCGACGGCAACCCGGCCTCGCCGTTCGGCTTTGGCGGCGGGCAAGGCGGTTTCGGCGGTGGGACCGCCGGCTTCCGGCCGCAGCCCGGCGGTGGCGGGTTCGATTTCGACGGCGCGCCCGATCTCGGCGACGTGTTCGAGGGGTTGTTCTCCGGCGGGCGCGGCGGTGGTTTTTCCAGCGGGTTCGGCGGGTTCGGTCGCAAGCAGGCCCAGCCCAAGGGCGCCAATGTCGGTTATCGCCTGACCGTGCCGTTCGTCGACGCGGCGACGTTGAAAGCGCAGCGCATCACGCTGGCTGACGGCAAGACGATCGACCTCAAGCTGCCGGCCAATCTCGAGAACGGCGCGCAGATGCGGCTCGCCGGCAAGGGCCAGCCCGGGCCGGGCGGCGCGGGCGACGGGATCGTCACGATCAACATCCAGCCGCACCGCTTCTTCACGCGCGAAGGCGATGACGTGCGGCTCGATCTGCCCGTGTCGCTGTCCGAGGCCGTGCTCGGTGCCAGCGTCAAGGTCCCGACGGTCGAGGGCGCGGTGATGCTGACCATCCCCAAGGGCACCAGCTCGGGCAAGGTGTTCCGGCTGCGCGGGCGGGGTTTCCACAAGAAGGACGGCACGCGCGGCGACCAGCTCGTCACGCTGATGGTCGACCTGCCGGCCGACGACGCGGCGCTGAGTGAGTTCGTGCAGCACTGGCCGGGTCGCGACAAAGGGAACCCGCGCGCCAATCTGGGGGTATAGTTCTCATAATGCAGGACGTTTCGCCCCAGTCCCCCGAGGAGCGGGCGAAACACCCGGAGACGGCGGCGGTGCCGGCGCATCCGACCGGCTGGATGGCGCCGGCGAGCATCGCCTGGGCGGTGATCCGCCGCGTCGCGATCGGCGTGTTCAACGACGGCTTCATGTATGCCGGCAACCTCGCCTATCTCGCGTTGCTGACGGTGTTTCCCTTCTTCATCCTTGCGGCGGCGATCGCCTCGCTGTTCGGCCAGCACGGCGAGGCGGCCCAGGCGGTCACCGCCTTTCTCCGCGCGCTGCCGAACGATGTCGCGAACCTGCTGCGCAAGCCGATCGCCGACGTCCTCGCCGCACGGACCGGTGGGCTGTTGTGGTTCGGCGGACTGGTCGGCCTGTGGACGGTCGGCAGCTTCGTCGAGACGCTGCGCGATATCTTCCGCCGCGCTTATGGCGTCACCTTCACCCGGCCCTTCTGGCATTATCGGCTGAGCTCGATGCTGGTAATCGTGCTGTCGGTGGTCCTCGCCCTGATCTCGCTGCTGCTGCAGGGCGTGCTGCTCGGGGTGCAGGAGTTCATCTACCGCCTGCTGCCCGGCGCGTCCGACGTGGCGGGCTGGATCGGCCTGTCGCGGCTGGTGCCCGGCGTGGTGATGTTCGGTGCGCTCTATGCGCTGTTCTATTCGGTCACCCCGTCCAAATATCGCTACAGCCGCTGCCGCAAATGGCCGGGTGCGCTGTTCACCACCTTGTGGTGGGTCGGCGCCACGGCCCTGCTGCCGATGCTGCTGTCGCGGGTGGGACGTTACGACCTGACCTATGGTTCGCTCGCCGGGGTAATCGTCGCGTTGTTGTTCTTCTACATCATCGGCCTGGGCATCACGATCGGCGCCGAACTCAACGCGGCACTGGCGGAAGGCGACCCGGACAGGGTAGAGGGGCGCAACAAGCTGCAAGGGACGACGGCGTGACGGGTTTGATGACGGGAAAGCGTGGGCTGATCATGGGCCTCGCCAATGATCGATCGCTCGCCTGGGGGATCGCGAAGAAGTTGTCCGAGGCGGGCGCCGAACTGGCGTTCAGTTACCAGGGCGAGGCGATGGAAAAGCGGGTGCGCCCGCTTGCCGAGGAACTGGGTGTCGCGCGACTGTTCGATTGCGACGTGTCGGACATGGACGCGCTCGACGCGACCTTCGCGAACCTTGCCAAGGAATGGCCGACGATCGACTTCGTCGTCCACGCGATCGGCTTTTCCGACAAGAACGAGCTGCGCGGCGGCTATGTCGACACCAGCCTCGAAAACTTCCTGATGACGATGAACATCTCGGTCTATTCGTTCGTCGCGGTGTGCAAGCGCGCCGCGGCGATGATGCCGGATGGCGGCTCGCTGCTGACGCTCAGCTATTACGGCGCCGAGAAGGTCATCCCGCATTATAACGTGATGGGCGTGGCCAAGGCGGCGCTCGAGACCAGCGTGCAATATCTCGCGGTCGATCTCGGCCGCGACAATATCCGCGTCAACGCGATCTCTGCGGGGCCGATCAAGACCTTGGCCGCCTCGGGGATCGGCGACTTCCGCCTGATCCTGAAGTGGAACGAGCTCAACTCGCCCTTGAAGCGCAACGTGACGATCGAGGATGTCGGCGGCGCCGGCCTCTATCTGCTCAGCGACCTGGCGAGCGGCGTGACCGGCGAGACGCACCATGTCGACGCCGGCTACAACGTCATCGGCATGAAGGCCGAGGACGCGCCGGATATCGCTTTGGTCTGAATACCCCTCTCCCTGAAGGGGAGAGGGAGGGGCCCATGCGCAGCATGGGAGGGTGAGGGAATGAAACGGCCACCCGGCACAGAAGCGCTGAAATTCCAGCGCGACATGCGTCGCAACATGACCGAACCGGAAAAGCGCTTGTGGCACGTCGTCCGCAATCGCCAGATCGGCAACGCCAAATTCCGCAAGCAAAGCTGGCTCGGGCCTTTCCTGGTCGACTTCCTTTGCGCAGAGGCGAAATTGGTCGTCGAGATCGACGGCGACGGCCACGCGCATCAGCAAGGTTATGATGAACGTCGCACCGTGTGGCTCGCGGCGGAGGGGTTCAGGGTAATCCGTTTTTCCAACGACGAGGTGATGCGAAATCTCGACGGCGTCGTGCAAGTGATTGCCGAGGCCCTCAGGCCCTCACCCTCCCACTCGGCTTCGCCGAGCGGGCCCCTCCCTCTCCCCCAAAGGGGAGAGGGGTAGTAGCCGACGCCGATAGCTTCGTGTGATCACGCGGCGCGGCGCGCCTCGCGCGGTGTGAGAAAGGCTTCGCCGAGCCGCGCGACGACATGGGTGCCGGCGGGAAACGGACTCTCCCTCGGTTCGGCGCGGCCGAGAAAGTCCAGCCGGCACGCCTGCGCGCAGTCGTAATCGGTCATTGCGTCGCCGACGAACAGGCAGCGTTCGCGCTTGAGGCCGGTCGTGGCGAGGATGTCCTCGACGATGACATGCTTCTTCTGCGGCGCGCCGCGCGCCGACGCGAAGAACGGGCGCAGGTCCTTGCGGTCGACGATCAGCTGCAACTCGTCATGCGGCGTGCCCGAGACGATATGCGCCGGGACGCCCCGGTCGCGCAGCAGCGTGAGGACCTCGGGCACGTCGGGCAGCAGCGGGCTCGCCACCACCTCGTCGAGCACGATGTCGGACAGGCGGTCGCACCAGTGGGTGATCTCGTCGGACGACAGTTCGATGCCGAGCAGTTCGCGGTGGAATTTCGGGATCTTGTCGAAGCGCGTCTCGCCCGGGACGGCACGCTGATAGGCCATCACCGCGGCGCGGACGTCGGGCCCGAACTCGCGGTAAAGCTCGCCGAACGCCATGATCTTGGCGTCGACGGAATCGGCGATCACTCCGTCGAAATCGAAGAAGACGCCGTCATATCGCGATGGGGAGAGGGTGCGCATCGCGGCTCCAGTCGATCAGGGTGGCGGGGTCGACCGCGTCGAGGCCGTCCTCGGCATAGACGGCGTGCAAGGCGCGGGCGATGCGGTAATCCTCGATATAGTCGATATCGACGCCGGCCAGCTTGGAGAGCTGCGCCATGACCGGGCTGTCGCCGAGGAAATATTCGCGGCGCAGGATCTCGCGCTTGGCGCACATATAGACGCTGTTGGTAACCTTGAACCAGTCGGGCAGTTCCTGCGAGATGGTGTGGTCGCGCGTCGCGCGGTAATTGAGCGAGCGCCCTTCGGCCCAGAAATATTCCTTGAGCAGGTTCACGCCGACCAGCGAGTCGTGATCGCCGCAGATCACCTGCTCATGATAGGCGCGGAAGGCGTCGAGATATTCCTGCGGCGACATCAGCGGGCAGACCACGGTGCACCAGGCGATATGCGTATGCGGGATGTCGCGGACGATGCCGGTGATGACGTCGCGGAACGGCGCGACATGGTCGCGGGCGAGCCGCATCGCGCGCTTGTGGCGCGACACGCCGAAGCGATCGGCGAGCGCGAGGAACTCGTCATCCTCCGAGCTGAGATAGATGCGCGCCGGGTCGATCACCTTGACCAGCTGGGCGAGCTTCCATTCGATCAGCGAATTGGCATCGCCGAACGGCAGCATGGACTTGTTGACGATGCGCGAACTGCCGCGCCTGACCGGCACGATGACGGCGAGATCATACATGGCGAGTGGCTCCATGGTTGCGGCGATGGGTCATGCGGCGGCCGCGAGTTCGGGCGTGGTGTGGCGCGCGATGCGCTCGGCGAGGGTGGCGGCGTTGAGGTCGGGGTCGGCGGGGTCGAACACACGGTCGAGCAGATGGAAGGCGAACCAGCTCAGCGCATCGGCCGGGTCGGCGGCGCGGGCGGTGCCGTCGCGCAGCGCCGCGGCGAAGGGCGCGAAGGAGTCGTAGGCCTGCATCCAGTCGCCGGTGCGGAAGCGCGACAGGCGCAGCATCGGCGTGCCGAAAAAGGCGCAGCCGCCGAAGCTCTTCGAATTGCCGACAACCATGCCGGCGCAATGTTTCGCCAGCAGCATCGTCGCGTCGCCGGGCGCGCCGGTGGCGCGGACGAGGCGGACCTTGCCGCCATGCGTGGCGATCGTCTCCAGCAAGGGACCATTGTCGCAATGCCTGTCGTTGAGTGGATGGTTGGTCACCGCCAGCACGCTGTCGTCGTCGAGCTGCCCCGCGACATGGTTCAGCAGGTCGATATTGCTGGCGAAAACATTGTGCCGGCCGAAGAACATCTCGGGATGCTCATATTCGAGCGGCAGGGCGATCAGGCGCTTGTCGCGTGGCAGGCCCGTGGCGGCGAGGAAGTCGTCACGGTCGATCGCGGCGAAGCGCGCATGGGCGTCGTCCCATTGCGGCCGGAACGCCGCGTCGAGGCGGGCGCGGGTGGCCGGCGCGAGAGGCGGCATTATCGCGTGGTCGAACAGCGTCTCGGCGAGCCAGGCCGCCGTCGGATCGGTAGCGAAGGGCGGTGCGGCGCCCTCCATGATGAAGCGCACCAGACCGGGCAAACGCGCGGCGCTGTCGAGATCGGCGCTACGGCACAACGTGACGTCGGGGTTGATGCGGTCGATCAGCGCGAACAGCTCGTCCTCGCCCGCCGCGGAAACGCGCAGGCGCGGATGGTCGTCGCCGTCGAGGATGTACCAGTCGACCGTGTCGAGATCGGCACAGCCGGCAAGCTGCGCCGGGCCGATGCCGGTGCCGCGCCACAAGGGTGGGACCAGCACGCTGACCTGCGCGTCGCGCGCGGCGGCGCGGATGATCGGCGCGACGATGTTGTCGAACCACCACGGCGTCACCACCGGCAGGTAGAAAAGGACGTGCATGGCCTCCCGATCCGCGACGGCGATGATCGGCAAACCCTCCCGGCCGTCGTCGCTGCCGGGTATCGGCATATGATGGTTAAAATCGCGCTAACCATCGTCGGCACCGCGCCCTGGACCACTGACAAAATTATCCGGCAGACTTTCATATGCGGACCCGTCGCGGCGCTCGCAGAAGGCCCGCTTCGGGGGCGAGGCGATGTGGCGAATTTTGTCACACCGCTACCGTCCGCTTCGCCGGTATGGCGAGGCTAGGCGCTGAGCCGCATTTCTTCCTCGGGCAGGGTGTCGCGATAAGGCGCGATGCCGCCGCCGCTACGCTTGATCGCGCACAGCGCCTGGTCGGCCTGCGTCATCAGCCGGTCGAGATCGTTGCCGCCGGTAGTGGACAGCGCATAGCCGATGCTCGTGCCGATCACGATCTCATGGCCATCGATCGCATAAGGCTGGACGATGGCGCGCGCGATGCGGCGTGCTAGCATCTCCGCCTCGCCGGCATGGGCCAGGCTGGTCTGGACGACGACGAACTCGTCCCCGCCGATCCGCGCAGCGAAATCGTTGCGTCGCAACAGGCTCTGCAGCCGCTCCGACACCGCCTTGAGCAGCGCGTCGCCGGTCGGGTGGCCGTAACGGTCGTTGACCGGCTTGAAGCGATCGAGATCGAGGCAATGGACCGCGATCATGCCCGGCGCAGTGCCGGGCCGGGCGACCTCGTCGAAACGCTCGCGCAACGACAGGCGGTTGGGGAGGCTGGTCAGATGATCCGATCGGGCAAGCGTCCCGAACAGCCGACGCATCGTCACCTGCCGCGCGGTCGAGCGATAGCGCGCGATCATGCTCTGCACGCCACCGCCGAGGAACAAGGCGAGCAGGATGCCCGCGGCCCGATAGATCGGGTCGGCATAACATAAGGCGACGATGGCGGTGGGCACGATCGCAAGCAGGACGCTGGGCACGCTGATCCACGGCCTGAGCGACAGGCCCGCGGCGACGCCCGCGCCATAGCCGAACAGCAGGCCGACGATCAGCATGTGCGCGGAAGGGCCAGCAACGAGAAACCCGCGCGCGCCAAAGCTGCCGAGCACCAGTGCGAAAGCGATATAGGCAACCGCATAGCGCCGCTCGAAACGCCGTGCGTCGGCGAGCGTGAGCCTGTCGTCGGCGGCGCGCCCGCGATGGAGGAGCAGCACGGCGAGCCGGCACAGCGCGGCAATCGAACCGATGATGGTGATGGCCAGAAGCCCAAGATCCTGCGCGTCACGGGCGACGAGAAATCCGACGCCGGCGAACGACACGGTCATGATCATGGTCGGCAGCAGCGTCGAGAACAGGCTGGCGACCAGCTCGATATAGGTGCCTTCGGGCAGATGCCCTTTTCCCTGGTTCACGTGCAGGCGCCTTTCATCAGGCACGGATCGTCGCCGGAAACGGTTAAGAAAAGACCCGCGGCGACCTTCCCTGCGCCTCGGGAATAATACCTAACGGGCTGGCCCCGGTCGCGGGAGCGGGGGCAATGCATGGCTGGACAAATACCCGTGCGGCGGGAAGAGAGCGATCATGAGCCTCAACAGCTTCGGCCACGTCTTCCGCTTCACCACCTGGGGTGAGTCGCACGGTCCCGCGATCGGGGCGGTGGTCGATGGGTGCCCGCCGGGGCTGGCGATCAGCGAGGCGGATATCCAGCCGTTGCTCGACAAGCGCCGCCCGGGCACCTCACGCTTCACCACGCAGCGCCAGGAGCCGGATCAGGTCCGAATTTTGTCAGGGGTCTTTGAAGGGAAAACCACCGGCACGCCGATCAGCCTGATGATCGAGAATGTCGACCAGCGCTCGAAGGATTATTCCGAGGTCGCGCTGGCCTATCGCCCGGGCCATGCCGACTATGCCTATGACGCCAAATACGGCTTTCGCGATTATCGCGGTGGCGGGCGTTCCTCGGCACGCGAAACCGCCTCGCGCGTTGCCGCCGGGGCGGTGGCACGGCTGGTTATTCCGCAGGTCAAGATCCGGGCGTGGGTCGAGGCGATCGGCGGGGATGCGATCGACCCGGCCAATTTCGATGCCGATCAGATCGATGCCAATCCCTTTTTCTGTCCCGATGCCGCGGCAGCGGCACGCTGGGAGGCGTTGGTCGACGGCGCGCGCAAGGCGGGCTCGTCGCTCGGCGCGGTGATCGCCTGCGAGGCAACGGGGGTGCCGGCGGGGTGGGGGGCGCCGCTCTACGCCAAGCTCGACGCGGAGCTGGCCAGCGCCTGCATGAGCATCAATGCGGTGAAGGGCGTCGAGATCGGCGACGGTTTCGAGGCGGCGCGGCTGCGCGGCGAGGACAATGCCGATGCGATGCGACCCGGTGCCGATGGCCCTGAATTCCTCGCCAACCATGCCGGCGGGATCGCCGGCGGGATCGCGACGGGGCAGCCGATCCGCGTGCGGGTGGCGTTCAAACCGACCAGTTCGATCCTGACGCCGGTCGAGACGATCACGCGCGGCGGCGCGGCGACCGAGATCATGACCAAGGGGCGCCACGATCCCTGTGTCGGCATTCGCGGCGCGCCGGTGGTCGAGGCGATGGTCGCCTTGGTGCTGGCCGACCAGGCCTTGCTGCACCGGGCGCAATGCGGGTGACGAGATGTTCTTCCGCGGCCTGATCCCCAATTTCTTCCATGCCCGCAACGCGCGGCTGGATCAGGATCGCGACCAGCATCATCTGGCCTCGATGCTCATTTCGATCGCCGCCGGTCGGGATGAGGTTACGCGGGCCGATATCGCCGCGTTGCTGCACGGCAAAGGCTGTTCGCGGGCGCAGGTCGTGGTGCGCATGAATCATGCGGTCGGTCTCGCCGGTACCGCGGTTTCAGGCGATGACCATGCGCGCGTCGTGGCGCTGGCGCGGGAATTCACCGCATCCGTCTGATCGTGGACGGAACGTCGCCGAATCCGGGCGGCCTACCGGAAGCCGTTCAAAACGCGCGATAAGCCGTGCTCCCAAACGCATCGCTAATGTGTTGGCCCGCCGAAGCCTGGCGTCGTCAGGTGAGTGGGAGAGTATAAGTGAAGTTGAAACACATGATCGTCGGCACCATCGGCACGGCGCTGCTCGGCATATCCGGCGCGGCACTGTCACAGACGACCCCGCAACAGACGGCACCGGGCACGCCGGTCCAGACCACGCCAATTCCGGCATCGGAGCCGGCGGCTATGCCGAGCACCACCCCGGAGGCAACCCCGGCGCCCGCCCCGGCTCCCGATGCCACGCCGGCGCCGGATACGACCAGCCCGGCAACCGATGGCCCGACGCCCGGCAAGAAGAAGAAGGGCAAGAAACCCAGCACGACGCCGCAATAAAGCGGCGCCCGCGCCGGCTGACGCCTAGCCCCTCTAGGGCGTCAGCCGGCGAATGGCTTTCGCCACGTCAGTCGGCAAAAGGATCCCGCACGAGGATGGTGTCCTCGCGCTCCGGGCTGGTCGAAACCAGTGCGACCGGGCAGCGGATCAGTTCCTCGATGCGGCGGATATATTTGATCGCCTGGGCCGGCAGATCGGCCCAGCTGCGTGCGCCGGCGGTCGATTCGGACCAGCCGGGCATCGTTTCATAGACCGGCTCGACCGCTTCCTGGTCCGCCGCGTGCGACGGGAAATAGTCGATCGTCTCGCCGCGCAGCTTGTAGCCGGTGCAGATGCGCACCTCCTCCATGCCGTCGAGCACGTCGATCTTGGTGAGGGCGATGCCGGTGATGCCGCCGACCGCGGCCGATTGCCGCACCAGCACGGAATCGAACCAGCCGCAGCGGCGCTTGCGCCCCGTGACGGTGCCGAATTCATGCCCCCGTGCGCCCAGACCCTCGCCGATTTCATCCTCGAGTTCGGTCGGAAAGGGGCCGGAGCCGACCCGCGTCGTATAGGCCTTGGCGATACCCAGCACGAAGCCGACCGCGCTCGGGCCAAGGCCCGAGCCGGCCGCCGCCGTGCCCGACACGGTGTTGGACGAAGTGACGAACGGATAGGTGCCGTGGTCGACATCGAGCAGCACGCCCTGCGCACCCTCGAACAGGATGCGCCGCCCGCGCGAACGTGCCTCGTTGAGCATGCGCCATGCCGGCGTTGCGAATTGCAACACGAAGCCGGCGATCTCGCGCAGTTCGGCGACCAGCGCGGCGCGGTCGATCGGCGGCTCGCCGAAGCCGGCGCGCAGTGCGTCGTGATGCGCGGTCAGCCGGTCGAGCTGCGCGTCGAGCGCATCGAGATGGGCGAGATCGCACACCCGGATCGCCCGCCGGCCGACCTTGTCCTCATAGGCCGGGCCGATGCCACGCCTTGTGGTGCCGATCTTGCCGGCGCCCGAGGCATCTTCGCGTAAGGAGTCGAGATCGCGGTGGAAGGGCAGGATCAGCGCGCAATTGTCGGCGATCTTGAGCGTGTCGGGCGTGATGTCGATGCCCTGGCCGCGCAGTTTTTCGACCTCGGCCTTGAGCGCCCAGGGGTCGAGCACCACGCCATTGCCGATCACCGACGGCGTGCCGCGCACGATCCCCGAGGGCAGCAGCGAGAGCTTGTAGACCTTCTCGCCGACGACCAGCGTATGGCCGGCATTGTGACCGCCCTGGAAACGCACCACGACATCGGCGCGCTCGGCGAGCCAGTCGACGATCTTGCCCTTGCCCTCATCGCCCCATTGGGCGCCGATCACCGCTACGTTGGCCACAGTCGTTCCGTCGATGTTGTTGGACGGCGCAGCCCTAGTCGCGGTGTCGCCCGGGGTCCACGTCTAATGCTTGACTCGGGCCGGTCCGGTGCCGAAGCTCCCGCAAAACCGGGAGAAAAATCATGTGGCGTGCGCTCGTTACCGCCTTCCTCCTGTTGCTGCCCACGCCCGCGCTGGCGCAGGACGATGTCGGGCAGGGCGAGGTCGTGGTCACCGCCTCGCGGCGCGAATCCGATGGCTATGACGAAAAGATCCCGCTGATCGGCCTGCGCCGCCGCGCCGATTTCGCGGTCCGGGAAGTAGCGATCACCGGGGACACGCGCGATTCGACCGCGCGCCACAACGAGATGTTCGCGATGATCCGCGGCGCGATCGAGCTGGCCGGGAAGCGCGGCGTCCAGCTGGCGATCGGCGACACGGTGATCGAGCCGCTGACATTGGCAAATTATCGCAGCCTCACCTTGACCAAGGACAGCCGGCCGGATGCGGAGCGGGTGACCTTCCTGGTTAAGACGCCGCTTGGCGACGGGGTCGATTCCAAGACCGCGCTCGACCGGATCGACAGCTTCGTGAAGGCGGTGCCGGCGGTCGGCCGCGCGTTGATGGAGCCGACCGGCGACCTCACTCTGTCGGTGGTCAAGCCGGATCAGTATCGCGACCAGATCGTCGGCCTGGTCGCCGATGATGCGAACAAGATGTCGCAGCGGTTCGGCGCCGGTTATGGGGTCGAGGCGCGGGGTATCGATCGTCAGGTCGAATGGTCGCGCGCCGGGCTGACCGACGTGTTCCTCTACATTCCCTATCAGATCACCGTCGTGCCGAAGCACTGAACGGCGCTATAGTGCCCGCACCTCGCCATCGGCGAGGATATGGCTGCAGAGTTGCGCCTCGGGCGTGTCGCCGGCTTCGAGCGCGGCGACGGTGACCCAGCCGGCCGCGCGCATCCTCGCCGCGGCGGCGGAGTCGGTGCCGAAGGGGATGAACAGCCGCCGCCGATCGGCCTCGATCAGCCCGGCGGCGAGGATCGGGTCGAGATAGAGCGAGAAGCCGATAGCCGCCTCTTCGCTGCCGTCCTCATGGACGATGGTGTAGCTGCCGCCGCGGCCGATCTCGCCGCGTGCGCCTTCGGCGAACAGCGAGAAGCCGAGCCAGGTCTGATATTCGAAGCCGTGGCGTTCGGTCGGGTCGAGGGTCAGCGACACGCCGGTCAGTCCTTCCGCCACCGCCCACAGGCCGTCGAGGCGCGAGGTCAGCGCGCCGCCGACATCGAACTGGCACAGCCGGTCATGGGCTTCGGCGAAGCGGCCGGCGGCCTCGATCAGCGGAAGGTAGGCGGGGGCGATTTCGGCCACGGCGCCGGCATCCTTGGCATCGAGCCGGTCCTTGAGCGTTTCGATCTTGTTCGCGTCGATCGGCAGCGGGCCGGCGGCGAGGGTCGCGACGAGGTCCGGCAGGGTGAAGTCGATCGAGATGCCGGTGACGCCGGCCGCCTGCAACGCCTCAACCGCGACTCCGACGATCTCGCGCGCGGCGGCCACGGTATCGAGGCCGATCAGCTCGCAGCCGATCTGGCGCAGCTCGCGCGCCGGCGAGAGTTGCGAGGCGCGCAGCTTGAGCACGGTACCGGCATAGGAAAGGCGAATCGGGCGCGGATGGTGGCCCATGCGGGTCGCAGCGATGCGGCCGATCTGCGCGGTGATGTCGGGCCGGATGGCAAGGGTACGCTGGCTGACGGGATCGACGAAGCGCACCGCATCGCGTGCGCTGCCGGCCTTGAGCCGCGCGGCGAGCCCTTCCTCGAATTCGGCCAGCGCAGGGTCGGCGCGCTCATAGCCATGTGCGTGCGCCGCGCCGAGCATCGCCTCCTCGAGACGTGCCGCCGCATCGGCATGCGGCGGCAGCCGGTCCTGGAAACCGTTCGGGAGAAGGGCGTTGGTCATCGCGTTTCTCCCTCGCCCCCCTCAGGGGGGAGAGGGTCGGGGAGAGGGGGGCGTGCGGCAAGCGCGTCGCCGATGGCGGCGAGGACGGCCTCCATATTCCCCATAACCTCGGCGTTCGTGAACCGGATCACGTGATATCCCTGAATCTCGAGGCGCGCTGTGCGCCGCGCGTCATTTGCGATGGCCTCGTTGCTGCCATGTGTGTCGCCGTCAACCTCGATAATCAATTTGCGGGAGCGGGCGACGAAATCGACGATGGCGCCTGCGCGGGGATTCTGACGGATGAACTTCACGTCGTCGAAGCGTTTGGCGCGCAGATGGTACCAGAGACGCGCCTCGGCGGGCGTCATTTCCCGCCTGAGGTCCCTGGCGTGTTCCAGCAACTTTTTCGGCGTTTGCGGCACGCCCCCTCTCCCCGGCCCTCTCCCCCTGAGGGGGAGAGGGAGAAGTAGTTCAGAACGCCAGGCCCATCACGGTTTTCACGCCGGTCAGCCCACGCACCTTCGCAATGAGCTCGGGTGTCACCTTCTCGTCGAGCGACAGCAGCAGCACTGCCTCGCCGCCCGCCGAGCGGCGGCCGAGGTGGAAGGTGCCGATATTGACGCCGGCCTCGCCGAGCAGCGAGCCGAGCCGGCCGATGAAGCCGGGTGCGTCCTCGTTGACGACGTAGAGCATGTGGCCGACCAGATCGGCCTCGACCTTGATGCCGAACAGTTCGACCAGCCGCGGCGCGGCGTCGCCGAACAAGGTGCCCGCGACCGAGCGGTCGCCGGCCTCGGTCTTGACCGTGACGCGCAGCAGCGTGTGGTAATCGCCTTCGCGGTCATGGCGCACCTCGCGCACGTCGATGCCGCGCTCCTTGGCGAGGAACGGGGCGTTGACCATGTTCACCGTGTCGCTGTGGACGCGCATCAGCCCGGCGAGCACCGCGCTGGTGATCGGCTTCTGGTTGAGCGCCGCGGCTGCACCCTCGACCTCGATCGCGATGCCCGACAGCGCGCCATGCGCCAGCTGGCCGACCAGCGAGCCGAGCTTCTCGGCCAGCGCCATGTACGGCTTCAGCTTAGGCGCTTCCTCGGCCGACAGACTCGGCACGTTGAGCGCGTTGGTCACGCCGCCCGAGACGAGGAAGTCGGCCATCTGCTCGGCGACCTGGATCGCGACATTGACCTGCGCTTCCGACGTCGACGCGCCGAGATGCGGGGTGGAGACGAAGTTGGGCGTGTTGAACAAGGGCGAGTCGGTCGCCGGTTCGGTGACGAACACGTCGAGCGCGGCACCGCCGATATGGCCCGAGTCGAGACCCGCCTTGAGCGCCGCCTCGTCGATCAGCCCGCCGCGCGCGCAGTTGATGATGCGCACGCCCTTCTTGGTCTTGGCCAGGTTCTCGGCGGAGAGGATGTTGCGGGTCTGGTCGGTCAGCGGCGTGTGCAGCGTGATGAAGTCGGCGCGGGCGAGCAGGTCGTCGAGCGAGACCTTCTCCACGCCCATCTCGATCGCACGCTCGGGGGTCAGGAAGGGATCATAGGCGATCACCTTCATCTTCAGGCCGCGCGCGCGGTCGGCGACGATCGAGCCGATATTGCCGGCGCCGATCAGGCCGAGCGTCTTGCAGGTCAGCTCGACGCCCATGAAGCGGTTCTTCTCCCACTTGCCGGCCTGGGTCGAGG